>JAYVQY010000086.1:0-6632 GCA_043776715.1 Cyclobacteriaceae bacterium
CCTGCGCACGGCCCAAACAAATTATTATTCAGCCTTGTTCGATGCCATGGTGGCAAAGGTTGATCTCGATAAAGCTTACGGAAAGCTTCTGCCTTCCAACTTTGAGGAGAATAAATCAATCAACCCCAAAAACAAATAAATACATGAAAACGAAATTTTACATTCATATTCTTGGCGCTGTTGTGATCGCCGGCTTGATGGCCGCGTGCAGCGCTGCCTCTCCCGAAACTGACAAAAACGCGCAGCTTGAAAAATTAAAGAGCCAGCAAACGAAACTTACGTCTGACATCCGAAAACTGGAAGCGGAAATAGCCAAGGAGAATCCGGAAGCGGTAAAGGCCAAATCAAAGGAGGTCGGAGTTGTGTCAATCGCCGCTCATAAATTTGATTATTTTATTCAAACACAGGGAGCCGTGGAGGCCATCGACAACATCATGATAAGCTCACGGACCGCCGGCAATGTTTCCCAGGTGTTTTCCCGTGAAGGAGATGTCGTAACCAAAGGGCAAACCCTCGCACAGATCGACAACTCTATCACTCAAAGGAATATTGACGAGTTAAAAGCTTCCATTGATCTGGCCAAAACGGTTTATGAGCGTCAGAAAAATCTGTGGGACCAGAAAATCGGTACCGAGGTTCAGTACCTGCAAGCCAAAAACCAAAAGGAGAGTCTGGAGAAGAGACTTGCAACGCTCAACGAACAACTTGACATGAGTCGCATCAAATCTCCGATCGATGGTTCTATCGACGAAGTCGCGATCAAGATTGGACAAAACGTAGGACCCGGCATGCCGGCATTCCGCGTCGTTAGTTTTGATAAACTGAAGATGCGTGCGGCCGTTTCCGAGACCTATGTGACCTCGGTTAAGAAAGGCAACAAGGTGATCTTGACATTCCCCGACATCAACAAAGAGGTCGAGGCGACGGTAACGTTCGTCGGAAAGACCATCAATCAACTGTCACGCACATTTCCTGTAGAGGTAGCGTTGCCTTCGTATGCTGACTTACGCCCCAACATGACGGGCGTACTGCGAATCATTTTTCAAACGGTACCCGATGCACTCACGGTCCCGGTAAATGTCGTTCAGGAAATCAATGGAGAGAAAGTAGTTTACATCGCGGAGTTATCCGGTGGAAAAATGGTGGCACGAAGGAAAGTGGTGGAGGTAGCAGGCATCTATGGAAATTTAGTTCAAGTGGTTGGGCTAAAGGCCGGCGATAAAGTGATCAACGTGGGTTACCAGGGTTTAAATGATGGAGAATTGATTAAGATATAAGACTTTAAGACATAAGACGTAAGTATTAAGACTTAAGACCAGCTTTCGGCTTAATGCTTTCAACTAACTACTCCTATGAAAGACACAGAAAAGGAATTTAAGCCCACCAGCTGGGCAATTGATAATAAAGTAAGCATTTATGTTGCAACCGCCTTTATATGTTTGGCGGGGATCATGACCTACATGAGCCTTCCGAAAGAAAACTTTCCGGAGGTTGTGTTTCCTCAGATTTTCGTCGCGACCGTATACCCTGGTGCTTCACCCCTGGATATTGAAAACCTGATCACCAAGGAAATTGAAAAGGAAGTGAAGTCGATTTCAGGTGTCAGGAAAATCAAGAGCAGCTCTGTTCAAAGCTTTTCCAATGTGATTATCGAATTTGAAACAGACATCGATGTAGACGAAGCCAAGCTGGAGGTGAAAGATGCTGTGGATCGGGCGAAATCAAAGCTCCCGTCAGATTTGAAAAAGGACCCACAAGTTATTGACATTGATATTTCAGCGCAACCGATCATGTTCGTTAATCTTTCCGGAGATTATGACCTGCAGTCGTTAAAGAAATATGCTGACCAGATGCAGGATGCCATTGAAGGAATTCGGGAAATACGGCGCGTGGATATTGTAGGCGCACTGACCCGTGAAATTCAAATCAACGTTGACATGTTCAAACTTGGGTCTGCCGGAGTAAGCCTGGATGACATCGCCAATACGGTGGGTGGTGAAAATGTGATTATTCCAGGAGGCCAGTTGTCCATTGATGGTATGAAGCGATCTCTTACAGTGAATGGGGAATATATTTCTGCAGAACAGCTGGGCAATACCATAATAGGATCAACCAAAGGAGGGAAGTTATACTTAAAGGACATCGCGCAGGTGATCGACTCTCATAAGGAGCAGGATAGCTATGCAAGACTCGATGGGAAGAACGTCATTACCCTCAATGTGGTCAAGCGAGGAGGTGAAAACCTGATTATTGCTTCTGATCAGATCAATGAGATCGTAAAATATTACAAGGAGAATATCCTTCCTGCTGGCGTTGAAGTGACAATTACCGGCGACCAATCCGAACGGACAAGGACAACGTTGAAGGATCTTGTCAATACAATTATCATTGGCTTTATCCTGGTGACCTTAATCCTTATGTTTTTTATGGGTGCCACCAACGCCATTTTTGTGGGGTTGTCTGTTCCGCTATCCAGTTTCATCGCTTTTTTGATTTTCCCAACCCTGGGATACACGCTGAATATGATGACCCTGTTTTCATTCTTGCTTGCCCTGGGTATCGTGGTGGATGATGCAATTGTAGTGATTGAAAATACACACCGTGTATTTGATAACGGTAAAGTTCCAATCCGCAAAGCTGCCAAGATCGCGGCAGGCGAAGTGTTTCTCCCGGTTTTATCTGGTACGCTGGTGGTGTTAGCTCCGTTTGTTCCTTTGGCGTTTTGGCCGGGGGTGATTGGTAAGTTCATGGTCTATTTGCCCATTACATTGATTGTAACATTGCTCGCCTCTCTGCTGGTGGCCTATATCATCAATCCGGTGTTTGCCGCTGACTTTATGAAAGTTCATGACCATGATCATGATAGCAAAAGCAAATTTACCCGAGGATATAAGATTACTGGGGTGGTTTTTGGATCGCTGGCCCTGATGTCCTACATCGTGGGTTGGTTCGGGATGGGGAATTTTTCGGTTTTCATGTTTGGAATCTACTCCTTCCACCACTTCTACCTCAGCCGCGTGATCTCAAATTTTCAAACTAATTTCTGGCCGCGCATCCAAGGGGGATATAAGAATCTCCTTAACTACTTATTGAAGCGTTACAGACCTTTCTGGGTGGTCACGGGAGTGCTTGTTCTATTTGTATTCTCGATTGCATTTACAATCGCCAGAAAACCTCCTGTCGTATTTTTTCCTGCAGGCGAGCCAAATTTTATCTTCGCGTATGTAACAATGCCGATTGGAACGGATCAACGTGTGACGGATTCAATTACCAGCATTGTGGAAGGCCGTGTAGTGGGCGTAGTAGGCAAGGACAATCCGATCGTTGAATCCATCATTACCAACGTAGCCATTGGTGCTTCTCAGGATCCATTTGCCGGTTCTAATGCGCAGCCTCATCTTGGCAAAGTGGGTGTTGCCTTTGTGAGATTTGAAAATCGCAACGGCAAATCCACCAGCGAGTATCTGGATAAGATACGGGAGGCTGTCAAAGGAATCAGGGGTGCCGAAATCTCTGTAGGGAAAGATGCCAATGGTCCACCAACCGGGAAACCTGTGAACATAGAAATTGCAGCAGAAGATTTTGATGTATTGGTGAAAACCGCCAACCGTGCCAAACGATTCCTTGACTCTTTGCAGGTACCTGGTGTAGAAGAACTCAATTCGGATTTTCAGAGCGACAAGCCTGAGATCATCGTTACCATTGATCGTGAGAAAGCCAACCGGGAAGGAATTTCCACGGCACAAATTGGGATGGCCCTTAATACAGCCATCAACGGTAGAGAGGTGTCAAAATTCCGCGACACCAATGATGATTATGAAATTACCCTTCGGATAGAAGAGAATTTAAGAAATGATATCAACAACCTGATGAATTTACCTCTTACTTATCGTGATATGGCATCGGGTGGGGCTGTGCGTCAGGTACCCATGTCAGCGGTGGCTAAAATTGAATACTCCAATAGTTATGCGGGTATTCGGAGAATTGATCAAAAGCGTGTGATCACACTGTCGTCGAATCTGTTGGGAGGATTTAATCCCAATGATGTGGTGGCTGAAATACAAAGCAGACTTGCAACGCTAAACATGCCTGATGGCGTCACTATCAAAATGACGGGTGAGCAAGAGGATCAGGCGGAGACATCAAATTTCCTTGGTGTTGCCTTCATGGTAGCTTTTGGGTTGATCTTCATGATCCTGGTGATTCAGTTCAACTCCACCAGCAAGCCATTGATCATTCTTTCAGAAATTGTTTTTAGTATCATCGGAGTGCTGATCGGCTTCTCCTTATTCAAAATGGAGATATCTATTGTGATGTCTGGTGTAGGAGTGATGGCGTTGGCAGGAATTGTGGTGCGCAATGGAATTCTTTTGGTTGAGTTTACCGACTTGCTTCGCTCGCAAGGAATGGAATTGCGTGCTGCCATAACAGAGGCTTCCAAAACACGTATGACTCCCGTGTTGCTGACAGCGATGGCTGCCACATTGGGATTGATACCCCTCGCAGTTGGCCTGAACATTAACTTTGTGACACTGTTCACTGAATTCAATCCTCACATTTTTGTGGGCGGAGACAATGTAGCCTTCTGGGGGCCGTTATCCTGGACCATGATCTTCGGGTTGATCTTTGGTACCTTCCTCACACTCTTCCTTGTACCTGTCATGTATTTATTGGCGGCAAAGTTGAAAGAACGTGTGTTTAAGGTAAAAGTGAATGTGTCTGATGTCGCTCCAGATACTTCTGTGGCTTTGAATTAAAATAAAAGAATGAGAAAGTCGTCTTAGCATGTAAGACGACTTTCTTCTTTATGAAAATCCGTGTCATGGCCTTATTTCTATTCATTATTTTTTTCCTCCTGACTGATTATTATTTCTTTCAGGGCGTACTCTCGGCCAGCAAAAATTGGTCAGACGGGTGGAGAAATGGAGTGCGCATTGGTTTTTGGATACCCACCGCATTGTGTATCCTGGCGGTGTTTTGGTGGACATTCGGCGACCCTTATACTTTCGGCGCCAACACGCGGAGTTTTATTATCACGGGCATTGTTGCAACCTATTTCTCCAAAATTCTGGGCATCCTCATTCTCTTCTCCGATGATCTTCAACGGGGCATACGGTGGGCAGTGAATTATTTTAGTAAAGGAGCCGATAGAAACCTGGCCGGCCCTATCATTCCGAGGTCAGAATTTTTATCGAAGATCGCATTGGCCGCGACAGCGGTTCCGTTTACGGCTTTTGCCTATGGTATTATTTCTGGTGCCCATGATTATCGTGTAAAGCGGGTGACGGTAAAACTCAAAAATCTTCCAAAATCATTTGATGGTCTTCGCATCGGTCAACTTTCGGATATCCATTCAGGCAGTTTCTGGAACAAGACGGCTGTAAAAGGTGGGGTAGACCTCATATTAAAAGAGAAACCCGACGTAATATTTTTTACCGGTGACCTGGTCAACAACGAGGCATCGGAGGTGAAAGAATTTATTCCAATCTTCGATAAACTACGAGCGCCCCTTGGTGTATTCTCAGTCACCGGCAACCACGATTATGGGGATTATAAGACCTGGGCCTCGCCTGAAGAAAAACAACGCAACTTTAAAGACCTTGTTCAGGCACATAAAATCCTGGGCTTTGATATCCTGATGAACGAGCATCGGTTTCTTGAACAAGGTGGTGAGAAGATTGCCATCGTTGGTATCGAGAATTGGGGTGCCGGACGTTTTTCAAAATATGGAAAATTGGATCAGGCAATCCAGGGAACGGATGAAGCAGCCGTCAAATTATTATTGTCGCATGACCCCACGCATTGGGACGCGCAAGTAAGGCCCAATCATCCTGACATAGATGTAGCTTTTGCCGGGCATACACATGGTTTTCAATTTGGTGTTGAGATAGGAAATTTCAAGTGGAGCCCTGTCCAGTATGTTTACAAACAATGGGCCGACCTGTACCAGGAGGGTGATCAATATATCTACGTGAACCGCGGCTTTGGCTATCTTGGCTACCCTGGTCGTGTGGGCATTCCTCCCGAGCTGACGATGATAGAATTGAAGCGGGCCTGATCGTCAGGGTGAGGCATCACCAATTTGAACCAATTTGTTTCCTTTAAAGATATCTGTCAGGGTATCCTTCAATCGCTTCTTTTGTTTTTTGGTCAGGCTTTGCAAATCAAACGAATATTTCGTTTCTCCTTCTTTCCCCCAATGCTCAATTTTGTGGTGGAGTTTCACTTTATTTTCCTTTTGAAACTGACTGAGATAGTCCAGGAACCTTTGCTCGGTTTTATCATCGATGCCGGCACCAATACTTACAAAGTTGACGGTAAATTGTTTTCCAGAAGCGGCTTGCGCTGACTTCTGTTGCCCGAAGGCTGAATAAACAGATAGGATAGAAATACAGAAGATGAAGTGAACGGAAATTCTAAGTCTCATTTTTCTCAACGACCTCAGGGATGAATTAACATTTTATGTTGCTGAAAAACAACCTTATGAAAAGCCCTGAAGGGGTATTGATATTGAACACAGGGTGAAGCCCTGTGTCTCGAGTTTGGCTATTTTCTAGCATAAAAAATTGCAGCAGAGAGGGGATCCATCACATTTCTAAGGCTTCTATGTTCATGCTGTTTTTTGACGAAGC
>JAYVQY010000087.1:0-24959 GCA_043776715.1 Cyclobacteriaceae bacterium
CAATTCGACAAAAACAGTGGACAAAAATTTCAATCAAGGTAAATACCCCCGAATTTCTCAGAATGCTTTTTTAAATTAGTAGTATTTAGAGGTTCCCTAAAGCACTCATTTGCTTGTTGTGCTGCTCAAAAATCTCCATCAGCATCCGTGGCCGCTCCATCGACTTGCCATACCACTTCAGTCTGAAATTATCGATGGTTATCGGCTTGCTCTCTGCCATCAGCTCGCGCTGGTAGTCATAGGCTTTCATTTTGAATCCATCCAGAATGTCATTGATCTTCCTGGCATCCTCGGTGGTGTTACGCATGTGGCAGTACTCGCTTGACCATTGCTTCTGATCAATGTAAATCTTAGTGATCACGTCGAACTTCTTGGGTCCGAGCATCACGCGCATGTAGATCGGTGCCTGGCCTGCCTTGTTCGCCCTCGCCGCGCGAAGGTGAAATTTTACTGAAATTGTCTGTCTCATATCCCAATGATTTAAAGGTTAAAATTCCTTCATCATCACCCCGACAATCAAGATGTTCAGTTAATGAACCAGTTGAGCGTCTCAGTGCAAAAGGCCATTAGCGCCATGTTTTTTCGACTTTTACAATGGCACCGGAAATGGCGCTGAGGGATTAGAGAAATATGGTTGATTTTGAACTCGCCCTAAAACACAAAACCTCGTATCCATTAGGATTACGAGGTTTTGATTTTGCTTGATTACTGATGAGCAGAGGAGGAGGGATTCGAACCCCCGGAACCCGTGAAGGTTCTCCGGTTTTCAAGACCGGTGCAATAAACCGCTCTACCACTCCTCTGTTTAATTTCAAGTGTTTCGACCGGGGCTCCCGATAGCTATCAGGAAAACCGCTCTAGCACTCCTCTTTATACGGTTATTATTCTAAAGGACTGCAAAAATAATGCTTTGTGTCAAACCGCAAAAACAGTGGTCTCTCAGTTTGGGTGTAATTCGAATCACTTGCCACTAGGATGCCAGGCCACAAAGCACTTTTCATGTATTTATGGTGCCTTGGGGTCTTGGTGGCAGAAAGAACATTCTATTCTCAAACTTGGACACAATCCTGGCAGAGATCATTCCTCGCTAAAATCAGGAAAGGTCTTTTTGATTTCTTTCAAAGTAGGGACTGTTGCCGGGTTGGCAGGAATTTCCAGGGAAGAAACCGCATCACTGTTCATCATCCTCGACAGTTCATCCCTGTCTTGCTCAAATTCGGCACTTCTTCTGGCAGACTTCAAAGCATATTTTCGGGCAAAATAATTCCCTCTCAGCTGCAATTGATTGCGCAGGTCACGGTTCGTTTTGATTTTGTTCTGATAGTCATTGGTATTGCGACCGATCACCTGCCCAGCTTCCAGTGAGTTCAAAGTCAATACAGAAGTTCCCCCGACAATCGACACGGTCTTGGAAGGATCTGCAGGGAGTACGAGCGGAGAAATTCCGGTCACTCCTCCCAACGTTGCCGTGAGGATGGTCCTGTTCTTCTTTCCCTTTCTGGCGTGCTTGTAAATGGCATCCAGTTTCTCGTTGTTCTGATCCAGCAAGTCAATCAGACCTTTTGTGGAGGTCATTGACCCAATGTATTTGTGCTGCAGGAGCTTGTCTTTTTCTTCTACATTCTCGGTATCCATAATGGTGACCCTTACTTTGCGCTGCACCCGGTTGTTACTTTTATCAATGGCAAAGAAAGTAAGAACGACTTCCCTTTTCTTTTCACTTTCCTCTACAAAATCATACCCCGGAGACCAGGTAAATTCTTTTTGCACTTTCGAATTTTCTTTGAACACGGCCCTTGGCACACGAATGTCAGAACTCAGGAAATCTACCTGCTCTATGTTTTCATCTCCGTTTGGGTCAGTGACGTAAATTTTAAGATAGATATTTTCATTTTCACGGATGCTCCATAAACTGTCGCCCGGAACCAACAGCAGGTCTGGAGGTAAATCTAATTGGGTTTGCGCAATGTGAATTTTTCCCGTGGTAGCCGCTTTGTCTGGCTGATCCTCCACAACGAATTCAATAGAAAGGTGATTGTTTTTCAGGCCAAGAAACTGGTTGCGTGATGGCGCCCATGAGAACTGACCCAATGAAGTAAGCAAAGCTCCTTCAGGCATCTGAGATTCATGTGGTTTGAAAATCAAGGGATCTCCATCAGGATCGTGGGCATAATCTGAACTGATCTGGTATTTGTTTGCCGAGCCTTGCTTCACATAGAAAATGGGAAGCTCTGCCACGATCGGTGGTCGGTTGACGTGAGCCACAATAAAATTCACAGGCTGCCGCAGCCGCTTGTTGTCTTTTAATTCTGCTTGAAAAATTACGCCAATCTCTTTTTCCTTTGTTAACCGATCCACCAGATCAAAGGAGGGAGTCCATGTAAAATTCCCCAACGAATCCAATTGCATTCCATATCCATTTCCTCCCTCCAAAGAAAATCGGGCAGGCTGTTCAGGATCGCGTACAGAAAGTACAAATGAAAGTGTTTTTCCTTCTTTCAGATGTGTCAAGTCGGCGTGACTTGGGAACACCAATTGCTGAGCCGTTGTCACCGAACCCATTAACAATAACAAAATGAAGATGGTAAATCGCATCGAGCTCAAAAGTGGTGTAAAATTAACGGATGATTTCAGATAGATTTGTTTTTTTGCTGAAACCTTTAATTTCCACCATGTTACTGTAAGGATGAAGACGCTCAAAAAACAAACCCAGAAAGAGAAGCCCAATTTTTTTGAAGATGTATATGAAGTAGTTAAACTCATTCCAAAGGGTCGAGTGACGAGTTATGGCGCCATCGCACGGTATCTCGGCACTGCCATGAGCGCGCGAATGGTAGGTTGGGCCATGAACGCCGTGCCTCCCGGGGGAAAAATTCCAGCCCACCGTGTTGTCAACAGTCAGGGACTGCTTACAGGAAGACATCATTTTAACCCGCCGTCAGCCATGCAGGAGCGCTTGGAAAAAGATGGCGTTAAAGTAAAGAAGGATGCCGTGCAGGATTTTGAGAAAGTTATATGGGATCCTGCTAAGGAGCTTGAATAAAAATTCACCATTAGATCTGTTAGGTTTCCAAAAACCTAACAGGTCCTGCGGGGTTTTAAATCCTTTTACTTCCGGGAATTTCTTTTGATGAGATAAACCAAAGTCCGATGAATGTGAGGGCTCCGTTTAAGATCAAAACTTCATTGCCGATCTTATAACCCGAAAACCACTCCGCGGAATTTGAGCTGATCCAAAAAGAAATCAGCGGTGAGACCACGCAGATCAAAGGCACTACGATACCCATTAGCTGTCGTCTCGTGAACAGTCCAAAAGTAAATAGTCCAAGCAGCGGGCCGTAGGTATAGCCAGCCACCAGCAAGACGGTATCAATCAATGAGCGTTGATTAAGTTCCTTTGAGATCAGTATAATCACCAGAAATAGAATGGAGAAACTGAAGTGGACGATATTCTTCTGTTTTTTCTTTACGGTTTCAGGCTTGCTTTTAAAATCCAGAAAATCGATACAGAAAGATGTGGTCAGCGATGCCAGGGCAGAATCGGCGCTGGCATAGGAAGAGGCAATGATTCCAAGCAAAAAGAAAACACCCGCCAGCAGTCCGAATTCATTGAGTGCCAATCGTGGATACAACTCATCGCTATAGGCAGGCAGTGCGATTCCTTTGGTTTGACTGTAGATATAAAGAAGGGCTCCCAAAGTAAGAAACAACAGATTCATGATCACGATGGAGACCGTCAACCAAAACATATTCTTCTGTGCTTCCTGTAAATTCTTGCATGTGAGATTCTTTTGCATAAGGTCCTGATCAAGGCCGGTCATGGCAATGGCGATGAATGCGCCGCCAAAAAATTGTTTTGGAAAAAACAATGTGCTGTTCACGTCATCGAAGAAAAATATCTTCGAGTAATCGCTGTCCCGCACGGTCTGCATCATACCGAAAAGGCTGAGGCCGAGTCTGTCAGAAATCAAGTAAACACTGATGATCACTGCTGACACGAGAAAGATTGTTTGAAAGGCGTCTGTCCAGACAATGGTTTTGATGCCTCCTTTGAAAGTGTAAACCCAAATCAAAAAAATGGTAATGGCTACCGTCACATAAAACGGCACGTTCCAGGCATCAAAAAGAAAGAGCTGCAAAACGGTAGCAGAGAGGCATAGGCGCAAAGAAGATCCCATCGTGCGTGAAAGCAGAAAAAAGAAGGCGCCGGTCTTATAAGACCACTTATCGAATCGCTGTTCCAGGTACGTGTAGATGGAGACCAGATTCAGGCGGTAGTAGAGTGGCATGAGTACGGTGATGATCACTGCATACCCCATGATGTAGCCAAGCACGACTTGATAATAGGAAAAACCAACTTTTCCTACGCTTCCGGGGACGGAGACAAAAGTGATCCCTGAAATAGAAGATCCGATCATTCCGAAGGCAACCAGATACCAGGGCGATTGCCGATTGGCTGTAAAAAAAGTGTCAGTCGTGGCCCCTTTGGAGGTAATGACCGAGATGATAATCAGCGCAGCGAAGTAAATCAGGATGATGGCAAGGACTAAGTAGGGACTCATACAATGTTATGAAAGGCCAAACTTGATAATTTTTTTTACTTTTGGAACCAGATTGCAACAAATTGTTATATAAACGAGGATGGAGAAAGTGGCGAAACCATTATATCAGGAAGAGCAAGCAGTCGAGGTACTGGAGGAGGAAATTGATGTGAAAGACCTCGTTGTGTTTAATGACGATGTTAACACCTTCGACCATGTCATCAAAACCCTCATCCGGGTGTGCAAACATACTCCTGAGCAGGCCGAGCAATGTGCGATGCTGATTCACTATAAAGGAAAGTGTGCGGTGAAGACAGGTATGTTTGAAGAGCTCAAACCTATGAAAGACAGCATCTGCGAGGTGGGCATTGACGCGAAGATTCTTTGATCCCAGACCTTGCTCTAATTTATTAGCTGAACGTCGGTGGAATATCCCTCAAAACTTATTGAAGACGCTGTCAATGAAATCGCCAGGCTGCCTGGCATTGGAAAGAAGACTGCTTTGCGCCTCGTCCTTCACCTGGTGAAAGAAAATGAAAACAAGACGGCCGCATTAACAGAATCGCTCAACAAACTTCGGGCTAACATCAAATTCTGTAGAATATGTCACACCATCTCCGATGAAGATGAGTGCATCATTTGCAGAAGTCATCGGCGTGATCGCACAATTCTTTGTGTGGTGGAAGACAGCAAAGATGTGATGGCAATAGAAAATACGTCTCAATATCGTGGTGTCTATCACGTGTTGGGAGGACTTATTTCCCCCATTCATGGTGTCGGTCCATCGGAGCTAAAGGTGGAGTCTTTAATGGTCCGTGTTTCAGATCAAGGACTTGAAATCAAAGAGGTCATCCTCGCGCTCAGCCCCACCTTGGAGGGTGATACAACGGCCTTCTACATTCATCGTAAGTTGAAAGAATTTCCTGTTAAGATTACTTCTATTTCACGAGGCATCCCCATGGGTGGGGATCTTGAGTACGCCGATGAAATTACTTTGGGAAGGAGTATCACAGCCCGGATTCTTTTCAGTTAAGATAAGTCTTCGGGTTGTTCACATCTCATCACAGAGCACTGTCATGCGGTGGTGTTGTCACCGACTAGTCTGCTGCATCTTTCTCAGTCTGTCGCACCTCCATAACGCCAGGCTGGGGCATAATTCTTTAGTCTTTTCACCTTCTATCTTCCAATTTTAATTGCGTTCTTTGACGCCAATTTACATATGGTCGGTGTTGTCACCGGTCACTAAGAAGACAGCTATGAATCGACTCTCCAACCGCATCGAATCCATCGAAGAATCTGCTACCCTTGCAATGGCCTCCAAAGCCCGTGAGTATAAATCCAGGGGCATTGATGTCATCAACTTGAGTTTGGGTGAGCCCGATTTTAAGACCCCCCTTCACATTTGTGAGGCCGCAAAAAAAGCCATTGACGACGGAAAGTATTTTGCGTACCCTCCGGTAGCAGGATATCAGGATTTGCGCGAAGCCATTGCCGCTAAGTACCAGAAAGAAAATCAGGTTGCATACAAGGCTGAAAACATCGTTATCTCCAATGGTGCGAAGCAGTCCATTGCCAACGTCATGTTTTCACTGATCAACCCGGGAGACGAAGTCATTGTATTTGCGCCATACTGGGTAAGTTATGATGCCATTGTGAGATTAGCGGAGGGTACCCCTGTGTTTGTGAAGGGCGGGATTGAAAATGATTTCAAAGTCACCGCCACACAATTGGAGAAAGCCATCACGTCCAAAACGAAAGCAATCATTTTTTCTTCACCTTGTAACCCTACCGGGTCAGTATTTTCAAAGAAGGAATTATTGGAGATCGCGAATGTGGTCATGAAGCACCAGGGCTTGCTCATCATCGCCGACGAAATTTATGAACATATTAATTTCAGTGGGGAACAAGTAAGCATCGCATCCTTTCCGGGTATGCTTGACCGCACGATCACCGTGAATGGTTTCGCGAAAGGCTTTGCCATGACCGGCTGGCGTGTTGGTTACATTGCCGCCCCCAAATGGATTGCTGACGGTGCGAATAAAATGCAGGGCCAACTTACTTCTGCCAACAGTTCGATCTCTCAACGCGCGGCACTGGCTGCTATTACTGGCGATTTGACACCTACTATGAAAATGGTGGAGGAATACCGTCACCGGAGAGAAATCGTCTACAACTTGCTGAAGGAAATTCCAGGTGTAAAAGCGAACTATCCTCAGGGGGCTTTTTATTTTTTCCCCGACTTTAGTTTTTATTTTGGTAAGACAGATGGACAGCACACCATCAAGGATGGCGATGATCTTTGTTTATACCTCTTGGATAAGTCCCATGTATCGCTGGTGCCCGGTGGAGCATTTGGCGACCCCAATTGCTTGCGGATTTCTTACGCGGCATCGGAAAAGGATCTTAGGGAGGCACTCAAAAGACTCAAGGAAACGCTGGCAGGATTGAAAGCAACACACTCGCCACATGCAGTCGTGGCCTGATATTTTTTCAAAGTTCAAAGACCTCAAGGTCCTCATCATCGGCGATGTGATGGTGGATGCCTATATCTGGGGATCTGTGGAAAGAATTTCTCCGGAAGCACCTGTTCCTATTATCAGCGTAAAGAAGCGTGACTTCCGGTTGGGAGGCGCGGCCAACGTGGCGCTGAATGTGCTATCCTTAGGAGCAAAACCTGTACTGTGTGCTTTGGCCGGACAGGATGCACAAGGCACCCGCCTTCTTCAACTCATGGAAGACAACGGAATGAGTCAGCAAGGGATTGTGATCAGTGCTTCGCGGCCCACGACGGTGAAGGCACGTGTGATTGCTGCCCACCAACATGTCATTCGAATTGACGATGAGTCGGAGGCTGTGGCGACACCAGCAGAGGAGAAAGAACTTCTAAATAGAATTGAGAAATTGTTGCCTACGTGCCATGCGGTCATCTTTGAGGACTATGACAAAGGAGTGATCACACAAAAACTGATCGAAGAAACGGTCAAGCTTGCAAAATCGCTTGGCATCCCAACCATCGTGGATCCTAAAAAAAGAAACTTTCTTCACTATAAAAACGTGACACTCTTTAAGCCTAACCTTAAGGAACTGAGGGAGGGATTGAAGTTGGAGATAGAAGTCGACGATCAGGTTTCTGTGAACAGGGCTGTTGAAAAGGTGAAGGAACAACTTGAAGTGGAGGGTGTCATGTTGACTTTGTCAGAGCGAGGTGTCTATATCGACCACCAGAATCAAAAAGTAAATGTGGCGGCCCATAAACGGGAGATTGCGGATGTGTCGGGGGCTGGAGATACTGTGGTGAGTATTGCTGCACTTTGTGTAGGGCTCAATCTTGGTCCGGAAAAGATCGCGAAGCTTTCGAATCTTGGAGGCGGCCTGGTCTGCCAATATGTGGGCGTAGTGCCGATCAATAGAGAAGAATTGCTAAAGGAAGCTTCAACACTCTAAATCACGCAATTCTCGCTTTAGCCCTCTGTATATTCTCTTCAACTCTATTAAAGAATTTATTTCGTTCTTTTTCTGCGGTCACGCTGATCAAAACCGATTTTTCAATCATATTGGCTATATGATCTTGTGTAATGTTGCAAAAATGCTCATGGCTGGTCATCATTAAGTTGAAGACATTGGGTGTAAGAAAAGTCATGCGCCGGGAATCCAATTTGCAGAAGAAGGTGTTGGCCCCAATCAGCACATCATTAAGGTACACATCAAGCTTGGCCCCAGGGTCTGCACCTCCATAAGTCTGTTTGGATCCCAATTCAGCCTGATGCTGAAGATGAGTCGCCAGCAAGGAGCAGTCATCAAATAAATTATAAGCATCCTGTTTGTCTGAGAACATTCCACATTCATAAGCATATTCGATTTGCCGCAAAGTTACCGTCAGAATCTCGTATCCGATAATTTCGACACTTGGAATATTGGCGTACATCCCCCAGATTTTTTCGCTCATCGAAATCAACTTGCTGTCTATAACATTAGGATTGTACTTTTTGGCACCAAGTTTTTCATCGCGCGCGAAAGTCCTCATCCAAAAATATATTTTGAAAGTGGCAAGTCTTGGAAATTGAAAAAAATGAAAGATTGGAAGGTCTTTGGCGTCATAAATCAATTCCTTTTCCTGCGCTGGAAAACCTTTGATCATTTCCAAAGTACCAATAATGGCCGCAAACCATTTCTCAACTGAAATCTGAATAACGTTCAGAGCTTTGATCTGGAAGGATATACGTTCATTGGAAGGCATCAAGAAATCATCCAGTGAAACACCAAAATGTTTCGTCAGGACGGCCACTTCATCGAGGGAAAGAATGGTTTCGCCCCGAATCCTTCTGTAGACGCTGTCGCGACTGATGTTGAGAAGCTCTGCAAGTTCATCAACAAAAGAAAGGTTTGGACCCATCTTGCTGCGGAGCTGTTCCAGAAAGGCGGACTGAATACTATCGGTCGGGGTCATCCGGTAGTTGTGGTTTATGCAACGAATTTCGCTTTAAAAAACCAGATTTTGCAATTATTGCAAATTTCCGCCAGACTGACCCCGACTGCATGATTTTATACTAAAATCATTTTTTGAGGGTGCAGACTTTGGAGTTGCGCCGGCACGAATGAAAAATACCTTTCGGACAACAAAAAACAAACGCCATGAAAGCCAACCAACATCAACTACCCGTGCGCAACCTGAATGAAAACCTCGCGCTCATTCTGTTCATGATCATTTTACTGATCGTATCTTTTTTCCAGGAAGCAAAAGCCCAGACACCAACCGCCTCTGGAAAGGATCCTTACTTTCCCGGCAGGCATAAATTTAGTGTAGGGTTTATCACAACCTACCGCGGCAGTTCTGTCCCGGCTCCTGTAATGATTGGTGATGTCACTTATGGCATTAGTCGCCGATTCTCACTGGGTGTCGTAGGTGGCACTACCGGGACATTGTCTTTGGCTGCCGTAAAACTTGCCGCGAATATTTATGAATACAAGAAATTCAGACTCTTGTACCGTATGAGCATGATCTACTACCCTGAACGAAAGGGAACATTTCTTTTTGATCAGTCGAACCAGAACGTCATGCCTTGGATGCTCACGATGGGACTCGTCGATGGAGAATGGAAAATGAAAAATGGACTGCGGTGGTCCATCGGAATGGGGCTCATTGAAACGCATTGCATTGATGGAATGATGAACTTCTTCCTTGGACGGAATAATGCCAAAGAAGAAGAGGAAGATCTACCCCTGGAAATTTTCAACACGTTGCAAACAGCCGTGTCCATACCCTTGTCCAGAAAATTAGTCCTGCGTCCGGAAGCCATTATGATTTTTCAGGGGGCAAAGCTCGTGCATAGAGATGAGCACAAAGTCAGGCCGGTAAACCTTTATCTCAACATTGTCTATAATTTTTGAAGAAGAATATGGAAAAAAAACTGACTAAGCAATATGAAAAAGCCCCCGGTCTTCCTTCTTGCACTCACCATACTGTTGTTGGCGTTTATGAATGCAGCCAGCGGACAGTCAGAAATTCCACAAAGAGCAAAACAGGACAAATATGTGCACATCATAAAGTTGGTCAATGGACAACGTTTAAAGGGCTCAGTCGTAAGAATTGACAGTCAACAGGTTATGTTTCATCGTCCGGACCGCATCCGAAGCGTCTATAGAATTAATATGTATGGAATTAAATCAATTAGGATTCAAAGAAAAGGAGCGGGCGGTCGAGGATTCGTTCTGGGGACTTTTGCCGGCGGTTTATTGGGAGGAATGATTACTCAAGCTTCTTATGAAGAACACACGGCGTGCAATTGTTTAGATAATATTCCTTGTAACACTGGCGATGTCATCGTAGGTGCTTTTGGAGGAATGTTGGTTGGAGGTATTGCCGGGGCGATCATTGGTTCCCAGGCATCCGTAAAGAAGTTTCGGATCAACCGTGACCCGATGGCATTCGAGAAAGCAAGGTTAGCTTCTAAAGAGTTTCAAAATCAGAAATAAGTTGACCTGTAAAACAAGCTGTCGCCAAATTCCATGAACAAGAAAATCTTAGTTTTCCTTTTTGCCCTAATCAGCATGACAAAAGAAGCCTCCCTGATCTTCCTGCTGCTGCCCTTCCTGGGAGTTTCGCAGAATATAACACAAACCACAAAAGGAAAAGTAATCGAAAAAGATTCACACTACCCTTTGATTGGGGCAACGGTGATTCTTTTATCCGACTCATCAAAACTGAATGGCACAACAACAGATTTGGAGGGAAACTTCCGGATTGAAAGGGTACCTGTTGGGCGACATAAATTTAAGGTCTCGTTCGTAGGCTATTATGATGCGATTCTCTCGAATGTGGAAGTAAGTTCCTCCAAGGAGGTTATGTTGACAATTTCCCTGGAGGAATCGGCGGTAGGCTTGTCGGATGTAATCGTGTATGCCACACGCGATGGCGATGTATCCAATGAGATGGCACCCGTGAGCGCCAGGTCTTTCACCGTGGAGGAGACGGAACGCTATGCCGGCAGCCGTGGTGACCCGGCACGGATGGCTTCCAACTTTGCTGGCGTGCAGGGCGCCGATGATTCACGCAATGATATTGTCATCCGGGGAAATTCTCCGCAAGCCCTATTGTGGCGGATGGAAGGAATCAACATCCCCAATCCAAATCATTTTAATATACCAGGAACTGCAGGAGGCCCGATATCCATGATTAACAACAAGACCCTTGCCAACTCAGACTTTTTCACAGGTGCCTTTCCCGCTGAGTATGGAAATAGTGTATCTGGATCTTTTGACCTGAAACTTCGGAATGGCAATAATGAAAAACATGAAACCAGTGCCCAGTTTGGATTCTTAGGAACAGAATTTTTTGCGGAAGGGCCTCTTTCCAAGAATCACAAATCATCCTACCTGGTATCCTATCGGTATTCTACTTTGGCCATATTCAATAAACTGGGAATTGACATCGGTACAAATGCCATCCCCCGGTATCAGGACATGTCCTTCAAATTAAATTTTGCTCAGAAAAACAGGAGCATGATTTCAGTTTTTGGTTTGGGTGGTAAGAGCGACATAGATATACTGATCAGTAGCCAAAAAGAACCCGATCGCAATATCTATGGCGACAATGATAAAGACCAATATTTCAAAACCAAGTCCGGAGTGCTGGGTGTTTCGTATAAATATCCTGTCAACGCTTCCAGTTTTCTGTCAGCGACGGCAGCGGTTTCAGGTGAATATGTGAACGCCATGGACAATTCTGTTTATCGCCACCTTGACGGCAATAATCAGTATATTCTTGATTCTACGCAGTCACTTCTCAGATACACCTTCAGGCAAAGTAAGATATCCGGATATTTGCTTTATTCAAAGAAAGTGCCAAAGGCAGGCACATTCAATGCGGGTCTAAGCAGCGATCTTTATTTTTTTCAACTCCAGGACAGTGCACGAAATGTTGACACGGCAAGTCCCGATTACTATAAATGGCGAAAACGCTGGGATGCCAAAGCCCTGAGTTTACTGCTACAGCCTTTTGTACAATGGAAATATATGCTTTCAGAAAAAACAGAACTCCTGTTAGGGATTCACAGTCAATACTTTTCCATGACCAGAAGTTTTGTGCCTGCCGAACCGCGCGCAGGGTTGAGGTGGAAGTTGAATAACAGGCAAACGATCAGCGCTGGTGTTGGCATGCACAGTCAAATTCAGTCCACCTATCTCTATTTTTACGGGCAAACCAACGACGCCAATGGAAATCCGGTTCCGGAAAACAGAAATATGGATTTTACGCGCAGTGTTCATTATGTGCTGAACTACGAAAAGTTTCTCGGTCCCGACATTCGACTAAAATCAGAAGTGTATTATCAGGATTTGTACCATGTGCCCGTGGAGCAAAGTAGTTCTTCGTTTTCTTTGCTGAATACCGGTGCTGGGTTCTCGCGATTTTTTCCGGGCGCTCTGGTGAATGAAGGAATAGGAAAGAATTACGGAGCGGAGCTTACCATCGAAAAGTTTTTCAGTAAAGGGTACCTGTTTCTTTTCACAAGTTCTTTGTTTGAATCGAAATACCAGGGAAGTGATAAAATCTGGCGCGATACGGACTTCAACGGGAACTACATTCTTAATGCTCTTTTTTCAAAGGAATTGATATTGAAAAGTCGCAACACCTTTTCGCTGGGGGGCAAGGTGACCAATGCAGGCGGAAGAAGATACGGGCCAGTAGACATGGTGGCATCGGAGGCCCAGAAAGATGTAGTGTATGTAGACGCCACTCGGAATTCACTACAGTTTCGGCCGTACTTCAGGGCGGACTTAAGGATTAGCTATAAAGTGAATCGACCACGCTTAACTCATGAAGTGGCGGTGGACCTTGTCAATATTCTAAATACGAAGAATATATTAAAGCTGACCTATTCTCCCGACGCAACTGAACCGACGGCAAGCCCTATAAGGGAGGAATATCAATTGGGATTTCTACCACTGTTTTACTATCGTATTGATTTTTAGGAAGAAAGACTTGGAGACAATGATTCTTTAATATCGGTTGCATTCAGATTTGGCAGCGCTTTCAATTCTTCTCAAACTGCTTCTCCAGTGGTCCTTCACTTTCAAGATCAGCGATAATCTTTTTATCAAGTGGGGTTTCTTTGATGACATTATAATCATCCCAGAACTTCTTGTTATAGGGCTGGTCCTGGTATTGCAGTCCATAACTGCGCATTTTTTGAGTAATCCTGACTTCCTCTCCCGCTTGGGGAAACACATGATTGATCAATAGTTGTTGCTGAAGTTCAGTCTCCAGTCGTAGCTCATTGGTTTTTAAATCATACCAGTTCACTTTATAATCAACACTGAGATAATTGAGAAACAATTTGCCCTCAAAGAATCTGAAATCGACTACCCGTTTGATGCCTTCGTCCCTGCGCATCAATCCATTTTGTCTCCCAAGATCTTCGGGCAAATTGTTCTCGTACTCGAGATGGATTATTCCATAGGTCTTTTTATCAATAAATATTCTAAGCCGGAAGTCTTTCAGGTGGGATACGATATAAATCTCACGTCCATTGTAATGTGAATCTTGTTCGCGTTGTAAGTTGTCAAAGAAGGCTGCTTCGCTCGGAAAAAGCCGATACTTCACATCATTATTGAGTAACAGGACTTCCAATAAATTGTCCTGATCAAAGTAACTAGTATATCGGTTGGAATAGCCGATGCTTCTTCGCACCTCTTGCAAGGCAACCCGTTCACGGAGCTTTGATTTATTTCTTGGCTCGCGGTAGTCCTCATCATAGATTTTGATGGCAGCCTCCAGAAGTGAAATATACTTTCCCCCCACTCTTTTAACGTCTCTATAAAAGCCATCCAGGAGAAAGGGCTGATCAGGGTAGTTTTCGCCGATGCGGGTAAGGGCAATTCGCAAAATGTCACCACCCAACAAGCTATCGGATATGACGACCGTATTTAGTAAAGTAGTGGACTTGACCAATGTGATTTCAGATACTTTTGATTCAAGCAATGTTTGGATGGGAGCCTCATAATTTTGATAACCCAGCATGCTGATGACAAATGTTTCATTGCGATACTTCATCGGGAAGTGAAAATCAAACTCACCATTCAGATTGGTGATGGTGCCAATGGGCTTTCCCTTGATTGCGACAGAGGCAAAAGGCAATGCTTCTTTTGTTTCCTTGTCAACTGCTTTTGATGAAATCGTCAAATTTTGCCCATGACTCTGGAAGCAGATGAGGTAAGCCAACCATAAGAAAAGCCCAAGGCGCATTGAATTCTTTAAAATACTGAAAAGCTAAAGTTAACAAGTTTGGTTTTATTGATTCAGAACAGCTTATCGACTAAAACCGCAGTTTAACTCTGCAAACAGCCATCTGACCTCAATCCATTCAATTCTCTAATTTTATACTGGAGTTTACAGGTCCTAATCTTATCCAGCCAGATCCCAGTGAAGTTGATAGATAATATTCCAAAAATCTGGAAACAGGCCTATGCCCTGATCTGCCTTTGGTATGCGATCAATTTTGCAGTGAGTACATTTTTTGAATGGAAGCTTAAGAGGCCATTTACCTATGTGCTATGGAATGGTGTATGGCTCTGGGAGGCCTTATGCATTTTAATCGTACTCATTTTTTTGTGGGCACATTGGCTTTTTCGATTTCGTCCGGTCGTACAAATGGTCGGTCATGCATTGGGCATTGTGTCGTTTTTTATGATCATGGGAACGCTCTCCTATTACTTCACTGACTACGTCGATGGCCTCACGCACCTTGACGACTGGAAGGAGTTTATGATCGAGCTGCTTAATTGGGAGGCGCTTCGGTTTTATGATCAGTATATTATTACGGTAGGTGTCTATTATGTGATAAGTTATTTTCAAGGCTTACAAAATGAAGAAAAGGAGAAGAGTGAGTTGACACTTAAGAACAAAGAGATGCAGATATCGTTATTGAAGTCGCAGATCAATCCTCATTTTTTGTTCAACACTTTGAACTCGATCTCTACCTTGATCAGCTCCAGCAAGGAGCAGGCCCGCAAAGTAATTACACAGTTGTCAGACATTTTCCGTTACGCACTCGAATCTCACACAGGCAAAATGGTCAAGCTGGCTCAGGAAATTGACTTCATCGAAAACTACATTCTTATTCAGCAAGTGCGATTTGGAGAGCGTTTAAAATTTCAAAAGAATGTGGATGAATCATGTCTTGAGCTAAGCATACCCCCAATGATTCTTCAACCGCTGGTTGAAAACTCAGTGAAATATGGGATTGGTCCCAAGGAGGAGGGAGGTACCATTAATTTAATTGTAAAACATTTGACGGGTGCCGTTTTTTTTGAAGTAAGAGATGACGGTCTTGGGGTACACGCAAAAAAAGTAATGGATGGCAGCGCGGGAGGTGTGGGCATGAGCAATACGGACCTCCGGTTGAAAAGTTATTATGGACCTTCAGCCAGTCTGGTCGTGCGGGCAAGAGAGGATGGATATTCAGTAAGCTTCTCCATTCCAGTGCATGATTCGACCGAGAAAAAGGAAGTTCTGTTTGTTCAAAATGAAATTAAATAATATAAATCTAAAGTGATGGATACTACCTGTCTGATTATCGATGATGAAAAATTGGCACGTGAACTTTTGCATGAATACCTGGAAGGTTTCGCCCAAATTAAAATCATTGGAGAATGTGCCAAAGGAACTGAAGCAGTGGAGAAAATCAATAAGCTAAAACCGGACCTCATCTTTCTGGATGTTCAGATGCCAGGCATGAATGGATTTGATGTCCTCGAAGAAATCGATCATGAGCCTTATATTATTTTCACGACCGCTTACAATCAATATGCGATCAAGGCTTTTGAAAAGAATGCGGTGGATTACCTGCTAAAGCCATTGGATGAGGAGCGTTTCAGGTTGGCAGTCAACCGGGCCTTAAAACGCAAAACCTCTGAGCATGGCAACATGGAGGAATTACTTCGAAGCATTAAAGCAGAAAGCAAAACCTTTGAATCTCACATCTTCGTTCAAAAATCGGAGAAGCTCTTCAATTTGCCTGTGGAAGAAATTGTGTACCTCGAGGCTTCGGGGGACTACACGGTGATCACCACCAAGAATGATCAATTTGTAAGTTCTTCAGGGATTGGGAAATTGGAGGAAATCATGGATCCAGACACGTTTATTCGAGTTCACAGGTCTACCATTATCAACTTAAATCATCTCAAGGAGATTGAACGACATTTCAATGGGGGGATGATTGTGAAGATGCAAAGTGGCAAAAGTTTTCCCGTCAGTAGAACGTACGCGAAATTGATACGAAAGAAGGTGGTGTAAGCGTGCGCTCACCGGTTTCTTTTTTCCGGATCAAACCGCATCATTACTTTTACTTCACTTTCAAATGGAATATTATTTTCTGTGGATGGAATCCAAAGTGGGCCCTCTTGTACCAATCTCATCACTTCGTCTTCACAAGCATGGCCTAATCCCGTTAACACAATAAAAGCAGTTAGGCTGCCTTTGGGTGTAACCGTAAATTGTATGGTGACTTTCCCTTTAATTTTATTTGCCAAGACCTCGGGAGGATAACGGAGATTATCTGCCAGGTATTTATGATAGGCACTCAAGCCACCAACAGGAAGCGCCATCTTGACAATGTTCTCATGACCCAATGCATCTAAACCATTGCCTTCTGACTCCTTTCTTTTCACGACCACATCACTGAGATTTGAGACGTCCTCACTCAGTTGGACGTCCATCATTAATTGTTGAGCGGTGGCTTCAATAGTTTTCTTGCCGATCAATGAAAAAACAAATTGAGGATTTGCGACTTGTGTACTCACTTGATATTGCCCTTGCGCATCAGTGATTGTTCCTGCGTCAGCGCCTTTCAGAATAACATCGACTCCAGGCAAAGCTGAGCCATCTTCGACAGAACTAACCTTACCTGTTATAGTCAGGAATTTTTCATTTGGCTTTTGGGCGGTGGTCATTTTTGCGGCGCGCAAAGTCCGATTCTCTTTTTTGTTTGATCCTGATGCTCCTGAAGCCGCTGGAGCAAGTTCGTCGACCTTTAGATTGTCATCAGAAGTCTCCGAAGAGGCTATTTTTGATTTTTCTTCCTCTTGGGTTGATAGGGAAGCCGGTTGAGATTGAGCTTGGCTTCCTTGAATTTCTGCAGTGACCCCTCCTCCAGAGTTTACGTTGTTTGGCAAGGAGTTCTTATCAGCATTGGCTTGACTTGTTACAGATTGGGCAACAGATTCCTTTTTATCAATAGAAGGCTCCAATGGCTTGGCCATTGTGAGTAGGGTGGGGGCAGAAAGGGGTACCACCATTGAGTCTGCAGTATTGAGAGGTTGAGCAGCATGCAAAAGCGCAAGTTGGGCTGTAGGTAGAGGGTTTAGAAAATAGAATGTAGCGCCTGCTGCTATCATGAAGACTATGCTTGCCGCAATCCGGAGAGGAGTAAACCACACCCTTGGTGATTGAGTGCGTATTTTTTTTGATAACTCCTGAAGATCAGCCGAAAATTCTTTTGACGAAATGGTTGAGGCCCCCTCCATCGCATCAGATAGGAAAGGGTCATTCAAGGCTTTCTTTTCCATCGCATGCCTTTCAGCGGGGCTCATAGAACCGTTGTGATAGCGCTCGATATCGTTTTTTTCATCCGCCATTCTCTTCCATGCAAATTTTTAGATTTCGTTTTCCATTTTGAATATAACTTTTCACCTGGTTCAGTTCAAAGCCGGTTTCAACGACAATATCTTTATAACATTTTTCCCTAAGGTAAAACAGCTTCACACACCACTGCTGTTCCCCTGCAAGGGTGTCAATGCACTTTTCGAGTTTTACAATGCTTTGCTCCAGTTCAATATCCTCTCCCAGATGCAATTCTGCACTGTTTTCCATAAGAAATGGCGAGATTTCTTCAAGCCGCTTGCCTTTTCTTGATCGAAGCTGCATCAGGCAGTGATTTCGGGCATTGACATATAACCAGCCCCTGAAATTAGTAACAGTATGCTGCAATAGACTCTCAATCAGCTTTTCGTGAATTTGCATGACAGCGTCCTTTGCCTCCTCACGGTCTTTCAAGTATTTCAAACAAACCCCGAATACTAAAGCAGCATAACGCAGATACAAGGTGCTAAGCCATTCCAATTCATGCGTCGTTCGATAGAGGTGAAGTAACTCGTGATCTGTTTTTTCTGGATGGTCCTGTCGTAGAAACACGCTCCAAGGTAATTTTTTTTATAAGTCGAATGGAAAGACCGCGCAGGTTTCTGCAATTTGGATTGTATTGATAAAATTTAAGGACTTGGAGATTTCTAAGAACCTATCGGAATCTTGAAGATCGAACTGAAGAAGATTCAAGTTTTAACCTTAATAAAGAAAAATGACTGCCGGCCGGATCATTAGAGTGCTTTATCCATTTATAGGCCAGAAATCAATCTTTATATCTATTTTTGTCTAATGGTAAAGATCAGTGCGGTTATAATTACCTATAACGAAGAAAAGAACATTGCCCGGTGTATTGATTCTGTATCGGCTGTTGCCGATGAAATTGTTGTGATTGACTCCTATTCAAAAGACAGGACGAAAGAGATTTGTCTCGCCAAGGGGGTGACTTTTCTTGAACATCATTTTCGCAGTCATATCGATCAGAAGAATTTTGCGATCACCCGAACGACCTACCAGTATATTTTGTCTTTGGATGCTGACGAATACCTTTCTCCCGAGCTGACGCAATCCATTCTTGAAGTAAAAAGAACTTGGCCTGCCGAGGCGTATCGAATGAACCGGCTTTCAAGTTATGGCACCAAATGGATCAAGCATGGCTCTTGGTATCCCGATCGAAAAATCAGGTTATGGAACAAAGGCTTTGGATTGTGGGGAGGAGAAAACCCTCACGACCGGGTCGTGTTGAAAAGAGGCACACACGCCGTTCATCTTGAAGGGGATATTCTACACAGGGCTTATAAGGATTCAAAAGAAACACTCGAAAAGATCCAACGCTATTCTGAAATATTTGCCATTGAAAATGTAGGCCAGAAGTCAAGTTCAATTCTCAAAATCCTTGGACACACCTCGTTCGCATTTCTTAAGAGCTTTGTAATTAAGAGGGGCTTTCTCGACGGGTATGAAGGCCTGATGGTTGGACGGGCAGAAGCCAACCATGTATTTTATAAGTATGCCAAACTTTATGAAGTCAATAAGAAGGCTTCATTGGGGACACGCGTCATCATCAGTCGAACTGATAACCTCGGAGACGTTATTCTCACATTGCCCTTATTAGGATACTTAAAGGCAACGGTGCCGGAGATTAGAATTTACTTTGTGGGAAAGAAATACACACATCCCGTTATTGATAAGTGCATACACGTAGATGAATTGTTGGATCGTGAGGAATTATTGAAGGACCCGAGTATTCTGAAAAGAATCAATGCGGATTCAATTCTGTTCATTTATCCTGACAAAGAATTGGCAAAGCTTGCTATGAAGTTAGGGATCCGAAGACGTGTGGCAACGGCCCATCGTTGGTTTAACTGGTTGTATTGTAACTATAGAGTTGATTTTAGCAGGCTACGTTCACGGCTTCATGAAAGTCAGCTGAACTTTAAATTATTGGCTCCCTTTAAAATGTATTGGGATTTTGACCTGAAAGAGATTTCTGATTACTATGGCCTGGTACCCCCTCTGCAAAATCACAATGGTCATTTATCCAGCAACCATTTTAACCTGATCTTTCACCCTAAGTCGAAAGGGAGTGCCCGCGAATGGGATTTGGAAAATTATTTTCGGCTCGGCCAATCATTGCCATGCGACCAGTATAAGATTTTTATTACCGGGTTAAAAGATGAGGGAGACCTCATGAGAAGGCAGAAGCCTGAATTGTTTGAGCTGCCCAATGTGGTTGATTTGACAGGAAAGCTGAGTTTGGATGACCTGATGTCGTTTATCAGCCAGGCAGATGGTTTGGTGGCTTGCAGTACGGGAGTCCTTCATTTGGCCTCTGCGCTTGGCAAGTTTACGGTAGGTCTTTACTCCCCCATGAAGCCCATACATCCTGGCCGATGGATGCCCATTGGGAAAAATTCAAGCTATCTCGTGATAAACAAAAACTGTCAAAATTGCCGCAGGATGAAAGAATGCGCTTGTGTCAACGAGATAACCGTTGAACAGGTGAAGGAACGTATTGAAATGTATCTTCCCGTGGCACTTAGTAGCAAGTATGCCGAATATTGACAGGGCAAAAATTATTTTTGATGCATCCCCGCTACGATACCTTCATACTGGCCTTGGTCAATTCTCTTTTTGCCTTCTGAATGAATTTGAGAAAATCGCGAGGAGTGATTTTGACCTCTTTGCCCTGGTCCACTCAAATTATCAATCCCTCGTTCCTTCAGGCATTCAAATTGAAAAGGCGACGTTCTTACGCAGGCACAGCCCTGAGTTGATTCAACAACTCCTTTACCAACGTTGTAATCTTTGGCACATCACGACAGAAAACACACGCTTGACAGGAATTCCCCGATCCGCCAAGGTCATACTCACTCTTCACGGACTTCATTTCCTGGACGAAAAAAAAAAGGGCGCAACGGACCGTGATTTAGCTAAAGTCCAAAGATTGGTGGACAGGGCAAATGTGATTACGGCAGTGTCTCATTTTACCGCAAACCTTGCTAAGGAAAAGTTGAATCTAAAAGAGAAGAAGATCGAAGTAATCTACAACGGCATTTCTTTCACTACCGCATCTTCCACACGGCCCGACTGGGTTCCTGATGGTAAGTTCATCATCTCCATTGGCACATTTTTTCAAAGAAAAAATCTAGGAGTACTCATTCCGATGATGAATTACCTTCCAGACTTTAAATTGATCTTAGCAGGCGATAATCATCGACCTCAAGGTGACTTTATTCGAGCTGAAATCATTCGCCTTGGATTGCAAACCAGGGTCATCTTACCCGGTGAGATATCGGAATCAGAAAAAATTTGGCTCTATCAACAGGGCGAGGCATTGGTGTTTCCATCGATCTCAGAGGGGTTTGGCATACCTCTGATTGAATCTTTTTATTATGGTAAGCCCGTATTCTGTGGCCGTTACGGGAGTTTGCCGGAAGTGGGAACCGACCATGCGTTTTATTGGGAAGATTTTGAACCCGTTCAAATGTCCAACATGATTCTGAGAAAACTAAAAGAAGAGCGCCAGGAAATGAAATCGGCAAGAATGGAGTATGCCAGACAGTTTTCCTGGAATAATACGGCAAAACAGTTTTTTAATTTATATGGTAGGATGCTTAATAGAATTCAACCTTGAAGTCTATGAGAGTCTGTGGCTTCACCATTGTTAGAAACGCTATCAAGTTAGACTATCCGATCACGGAAGCTATTCTGTCCGTACTTCCACTATGCGATATGTTTATTGTTGCGGTGGGAAATTCCGATGATGCTACCTTGGCGCTCGTAAGAAGTATTCAATCGGAGAAAATAAAAATTATTGAGACGACGTGGGATGACAGTCAGCGGAAAGGAGGCCGAGCTCTGGCGCTTGAAACCGATAAAGCTTTTGCAGCCATTCCTTCAGATGCCGATTGGTGCTATTATGTCCAGGCGGATGAAGTTCTGCATGAGCAGTATTATCCTGTCGTGGCAGAGGCCATGAACCGATATAAGGATGACTTGAAGGTAGAGGGCCTTTTATTCAATTACAAACATTTCTACGGTTCCTACAATTATATTGGAAATTCCTGGAACTGGTACCGAAGAGAGATAAGAATCATTAGAAATAATAAGAATATTTTTTCTTATCTCGATGCTCAGGGATTTCGCAAAAAGCCCAATGAAAAACTGAAGGTCAAATTGATTGAGGCATTCATGTATCACTATGGCTGGGTACGCGATCCGCGTGCGATGGTGCATAAGCAGCAGGCGTTTGGACAACTCTATCATGATGATAAATGGATAGAAGAAAATCTGGCAAAAGCCGGGGAGTTCGACTATTCTCAAATTGATTCATTAGAACGTTTTCAAGGAACACACCCAATGGTGATGCAAGATCGAATCAAGCGGTTGAATTGGGAATTTGATCACGACCTTTCAAAAAACAAACTTGCTCCAAGAGAAAAATTAAAACGCTTGGCAAGCCACTTACTTGGGCGCCGGATTGGAGAATACCAGAACTACAGGATGATCTGAAAATATTTTCTTTCACCTCTTTCATTTTAGTTACTTTTGAAACCTATGGAGGAGGAAGCCATTCGACAGCATTATACAGACAAAGAGAAGAAAGAGATTTTTGAGCTCGAATTTCTTCCCCACATCCACTCCATGTATAATTTTGGATATCGCCTTACCCTCGACAGGGATGATGCCAAAGACCTTGTTCAAGACACCTATTTCAAGGCCTACCGCTTTGTAGAATCATTCCAAAAAGGAACTAACGCGAAGGCTTGGCTGTTCCGCATTCTGAAAAACAGTTTCATCAATGATTATCGAAAGAAAATTAAGGAACCTAATAAGGTTGACTATCAGGAAGTAGAGTCCTACTACAATTCAGAGGATGTTGACCGACAGATCACTCCTGATTTGCGAGTGGACGCCTTGAAAGACATGATTGGAGACGAAATATCCAATGCCTTAAATTCATTGGATGTTGACTTTAGAACCGTAATTATTTTGTGTGACCTAGAAGGATTTAAATATGAGGAGATGGCAAAAATCCTGGATATTCCCATTGGCACTGTCAGGAGCCGCCTTCACCGCGCACGTCAATTACTCAAAGAAAAATTAAGTGAATATGCCAAATCGATGGGCTATAAAAATACCTGAGTTATGAGTCAACCAGCCAACCCCTTTACCTCCCCTGATGGGAAAAAGGCAACCTGTATGGAAATGCTGCAATTCATCCTGGATGGTGAGTCCACTCAGGATCAGCGGGAGTATTTTAAGTTGCACATGAATCAATGCATGCCTTGCTTTAAGTCTTATCAGCTTGACATGACCATAAAGGAATTGTTAAAAACAAGGTGTTGCGGAGGCGACGCGCCTTCCGAGCTGATTCATAAGATCAAGAATCAAATTTCTCAAAAGACCCAATAATGGCAGGAAAAGCCTTGATTTTTTCTGCACCCTCTGGTTCTGGCAAAACGACTCTGGTGAAACACTTGCTTGAGAAAAATTCTGATCTTGGTTTTTCGATCTCGGCCTCCACTCGCGACAAACGAGGTCGCACAGAAGAGGATGGTAAGGACTACCATTTTCTTACACCAGAGGAATTCAAAAAAAAAATCGATCACGACGAATTCATCGAGTGGGAGGAAGTTTATGCTGGGAATTTCTATGGCACCCTGAAATCTGAAATAGAGCGAATCTGGGCGGAAGGTAAAAACGTCGCATTTGATGTGGATGTGAAGGGTGGCATTAGTTTGAAAAATTATTTCGGCAATAAGGCACTCGCCATTTTTGTAAAGGTGCCTTCGCTGGAAGTGCTGGAGCAGCGCCTTCACCTGCGTAGTACGGAGTCGCCCGACAGCATGTCACGCAGACTTTTCAAAGCCAAATTTGAAATGACTTTTCAGGACAAGTTTGACAAGATTCTCGAAAATGAAGATCTGGAAAAATCGTTGAGGGAAGCTCAAAGACTATACGATCAGTTTAAGGACACTTAATTGTATTTCTTCCTCCCAATAGTAATATGAATTCGGGTCAAAAAATCGGCCTCTTCTTTGGCTCGTTTAACCCCATCCACATGGGGCACATGATTATTGCAAACATCATGGCGGAAAATACGGACTTAAACAAAGTGTGGTTCGTCGTGTCGCCTCAAAATCCCTTCAAGAAATCCAAAGGTCTCCTTCATGAATTTGATCGCTATGATATGGTCAAGGCAGCCATTGCGGACAATTATAAACTGGAGGTATCGGATGTTGAATTTCACCTGCCAAAGCCCAGCTACACCATTGATACACTTGCAGTAATCTCAGAGAAAAATCCCCAACACACTTTTAAAGTGCTGATTGGCGAAGATAATCTGATCAACTTCGAAAAATGGAAGAACCATGATCAAATACTCAATCAATACGGCTTGTATGTTTACCCCCGACCCAACGTAACTAAATCTGAAATCCTGAGTCATGGCACCGTTAAAATGGTGGAGGCCCCCCTGCTTGATATCTCTGCAACGTACATCCGCCAATGCATCAAAAGCAATAAGTCAGTGCGTTATCTCGTGCCAGAGCAAGTGGAGCAGATGATCCGTTTGCGCAATTTTTACAAGTAAATTCCAGAAATGGCAACCACATCGGCTTGCTTTGCGTCTTTGCATGGAATGATAAGATTTCTGTGTGTCGTTACTTTGGTTGCAGTTTGTGCTTCGGTTCAGGCAGGAGGTGTTCGCGGCTTGATCAAGGGAGATGATGGAGTGCCACTGGCCTACGCGACCATCTATGTCAAACAAACAGGATCCGGCGCCGTCAGCGACCCGGAAGGCCATTATGAAATTACCCTCACTCCTGGTCATTATGACCTTGTTTTTCACTACCTCGGTTTTGAAACGCAAAGCCGCGCCTTGGAAATTACCGATGCTTTCGTTGAGATTAATATCACGCTAAAGACACAAGTCATTCAACTACAGTCCGTCACCGTAAGGGCCGGAAAGGAAGACCCGGCCTACACGATCATGCGAAAGGCGATTGCCAAAGCAAAATATCATACCCAGCAAATAGACAGCTATACAGCCAAAGTTTATATCAAGGGCAAAGGACAATTAAAGGACTACCCCTGGCTGGCCAAGAAAGCCCTCGAGAAAGAAGGCATCACGAAAGACCGCGTTTTTATCTCTGAATCGGTGAGCGAAATAAAATACACAAGGCCCAATAAGTTTGAAGAGAAAGTGATTGCTGTTTATACGAACGGAAACAATCGCAACACATCTCCCAACGCCTATGTTTTTGGCAGTTTGTATG
>JAYVQY010000088.1:0-6610 GCA_043776715.1 Cyclobacteriaceae bacterium
GCCCAGATTCCTACAATCACTTCCTTTACCCCGGCAAGTGGACCTATAGGCACCTCGGTTTTGATCACGGGAACAAACTTTAGTTCAACGGGTGCGAACAATACAGTTTACTTTGGCGCCACCAAAGCGACAGTAATAGCAGCGTCTCTGACGCAACTTACGGTTACAGTGCCGGTAGGTGCTACCTACCAACCGATTACCGTTACTGTTGGAGGATTGACAGCGTATTCATCAAAACCATTTGTCACGACATTTTCAGGCGGAGGAACGATTGATGCAAGTTCCTTTGGAGCCAAGGTTGATTTCGCAGCACCCCAAAATCCCGGTGCTTTAGCTATTGGTGACCTGGATGGGGATGGGAAGCCTGACTTAGCAGTAACAAATACTAGCGGATCGCTTTCGGTATTCAAAAATACAAGTAGTTCAGGGGTGATTGCAGTAAGTTCCTTTGCCGCCAATGTTGATTTCAGTACTGGGACCGGGACAAATCCTTATAGTGTTGCCATTGGTGACCTGGATGGAGACGGGAAACTGGACTTAGCAATAGCAAATTCTGCCAGCAATTCGGTTTCTGTATTTAAAAATACAAGCACTATCGGCGCGATCACGGCAAGTTCCTTTGCAGCCAAGGTTGATTTCACAACGGGGACATATCCTTTTTATGTTGCAATCGGGGACTTGGACGGGGACGGGAAGCCAGACTTAGCGGTAGCAAATGGTACCAACGCCACTATTTCGATATTCAAAAACACAAGCATCACAGGGACAATTACTGCAAGTTCCTTTGCAGCCAAAGTTGATTTCACAGCAGGCACAAATCCTTATAGTGTTGCCATTGGCGATCTGGATGGGGACGGGAAACCAGACTTAGCAGTACCAAATTATTTCAGCAATTCGGTTTCTGTATTTAAAAATACAAGTACCACAGGCACGATTACAGCAAGTTCCTTTGCAGCCAAGGTTGATTTCTCAACAGGCACAAACCCTACAAATGTTGCCATTGGCGATCTGGACGGAGACGGGAAGCCTGACTTAGCCGTTCTAAATGCTATCAGTAATAATGTTTCGGTATTCAAAAATACGAGTACGACAGGCTCGATCACGGCAAGTTCCTTTGCGGCCAAGGTTGATTTCTCAACCGGAGTAAGCCCTATTATTATTGACATTGGCGATCTGGATGGAGACGGTAAGCCGGACTTGGCAGTAGCAAATTACGTCGACGGCACAGTTTCAGTATTTAAGAATACAAGCACATTAGGGACGATCATGGCGAATTCCTTTGCGGCCAAGGTTGATTTCACAGCAGGGATGCATCCTCGTAGTGTCGCCATTGGCGACCTGGACGGAGACGGTAAGCCGGACTTAGCAGGTGCAAATAATGGGAGTGCTTCGATTTCCATTTTTCGCAATACAATAGTTACCGCTGCTTCTACTCCAACCATCACCAGCTTCAGCCCAACCAGCGGGGCTGTGGGAACTTCCGTAACGATCGCGGGAACGAATTTTAGCACAGCAACTAGTAACAACATTGTTTACTTTGGTGCAACAAAAGCCACAGTAACAGCTGCTACCACAACACAATTTACGGTGACAGTGCCGGCTGGCGCCACCTACCAACCGATTACCGTTACTGTTGGCGGATTGACAGCGTATTCATCAAAACCATTTGTAACGACATTTTCAGGTGGAGGAACGATTGATGCAAATTCATTTACTGCCAAGGTTGATTTTATAACGGGGACAAGTCTCACATATCCTTACGATGTTGCCATTGGCGACCTTGACGGTGATGGCAAGCCGGATTTGGCAGTAGCAAATAATGGCGTCAATTCGGTTTTGGTTTTCAAAAATACCAGCACCAGTGGAGCAATCACGGCGAGTTCCTTTGCGGCCAAGGTTGAATTTGCAACAGGCGCAGCCCCTTTAAGTGTTGCCATTGGCGACTTGGACGGTGACGGCAAGCAGGATTTGGTAGTAGCAAATTACAACAGCGGTTCGGTTTCGGTATTCAAAAATACCAGCACCACAAGCGCGATCACAACAAGTTCCTTTGCAGCCAAGGTTGATTTCACAACAGGCCTAGCTCCTTTAAGTGTTGCCATTGGCGATCTGGATGGAGACGGGAAGCCGGATTTAGCTGTAACAAATCAAGGCGGCAGTTCGGTTTCGGTATTCAAAAATACAAGCACCACAGGCGCGATCACCACAAGTTCCTTTGCGGCCAAGGTTGATTTCACAACAGGCGCATCCCCTTTAGGTGTTGCCATTGGCGACCTGGACGGAGATGGCAAGCCGGACTTGGGGGTAGCAAATAATGGTAGTACTTCGGTTTCGGCATTCAAAAATACAAGTACCACAGGGGTGATCACGGCAAGTTCCTTTGCGGCCAAAGTTGATTTCACTACCGCGACAAATCCTTATATTGTTGCCATTGGCGACTTGGACGGTGACGGTAAGCCGGATTTGGCAGTAACAAATGATGGCAGCAATTCGGTTTCGGTATTCAAAAATACAAGTACCATAGGGGCGATCACGGCAAGTTCCTTTGCGGCCAAGGTTGATTTCACGACAGGCACAAGCCCTTATGGTGTTGCCATTGGCGACCTTGACGGTGACGGGAAGCCGGACTTAGCAGTAACAAATGCGGGTGCTGCAAGTAATTCGGTTTCGGTATTCAAAAATACAAGCACCACGGGGGTAATCACGGCAAGTTCCTTTGCATTCAAGGTTGATTTCGCAACAGGCACAGCTCCTTATCGTGGAGTTGCCATTGGCGATCTGGACGGTGACGGGAAGCCGGACTTAGCGCTTGCAAATACTGGTAGTACTTCGGTTTCCATTTTACGCAATAAAATTGCAAACGCAGTACCGCCTACGATTAGCTCGTTTTCTCCACAGTCTGGTATAATTGGAACATCAGTGGTAATCACCGGTACCAATTTTGATACAACTCCTGCAAACAATACGGTTAAGTTCAACGGCACCGCATCGATTATCACAGGAACGCCAACTGCAACCAGCATTGTAACTTCTGTGCCTGCTGGCGCCACTACAGGAACGATTACAGTGACCGTGGCCAGCCAGACAGCCACCGGCCCGACCAATTTCATAGTCATCACCGATACTACTCCACCCGTTGTCTCTTCTAACAACACACCAAACTCCGTTGCACCTAACACCGCCATATCTGTTTCAGCTAATCTGACTGACCCTGAAACAGGCATTGCCACAGCCAAGGTCCTCTACCGGCCCATTGCCGGCGCGTTACCCAATAATTTCACCAGCCTTGATTTGACTTTGTCTGGACCATCCTATCTGGCCACGATTCCACTTGCAGCTGTGACAGAACTTGGCGTAGAATACAAATATCTTGTAGTGAATGGCGCAGGTCTTGATAATACCGCCAGTCAGACCCTCTACAAAACAGTAATTAATCATTCTTCCGGTTTGACCATATCTTCATACCCAGGTTCAGCCGCTGGCAAGACTGCAACTAGCTACCGCATCATTGCCATTCCACTGGTGCTTCAAAGCAAAACTGCCAATAATGTTTTCAATAATGTGCTGGGTGGTTATGATCCGACAATCTGGCGTATGTTCAGGTACAACGGTTCAAATTTTGGTGAATTGAATGGCAATTCAGTGCTTGTTCCGGGAGAGGGTTACTTCTTTATTTGCGTCAGCAGTTCACCGCTCAACACCGGACCGGGCACTACCGTGGATGTGAATACCAGCAGTCCGTTCACTCTTACCCTGAACCCGGGTTGGAACCAGATCGGCAACCCTTACAACTTTAATATCTCATGGGCAGATGTTGTAGCGGCGAATCCATCGGAGACCGCGAACCTTGGAGGCAACACCAGCAAGATCAGAACCTTTAGAGGAACTGTGGAAAATGTCGATGTGCTAAAAACATTTGAAGGAGGGTTTGTAAAATATCTTGGATCGACGGCCGGCAACATAAAAATTCCCGTAGCAAAAAATGCGTCAATACAGGGACGTGTCGGTTCGACTCAAAGCATTTCAACCAATTCACTTGACCAGCCCTCCTGGGAGATATTGTTCAATCTGAAAGCGGGCGACATGCAATACAACCTCGGCGGCCTCGGTATGCGCCCAGATGCAAAGGAAGGATTTGATTACTACGATGACTTCAATGCGCCGCGGTTCATTGAATACATGGAGGTAAAATTCCCCAAGAAATATGTTGGCATGACTTATACAAAGGATGTTGTTCCAACCAATGAGAATTATGTATGGCAGTTTAGTGTTGAATCAAATCTTAAAGAAGAGATCACATCACTTAACTGGGACAATTCATATTTTGGAAGTGGAAAGGAAATTTACTTAGTGGATTTGGCCACTAAAAGAGTCACTAATATGTCCATTGAGTTGCGCTATGAGTTCAATCACACTGCTTCGAAAGAGTTTAGAGTTGTGTATGGCACTTCAGAATATGTGAAGAAGGAGATTGTTCCAAATCAGGTGATTTTGTTTGATCCCTCACCTAATCCTTTTACCGATCGGGTGACCATTGAATATTCATTACCAAAAGAAGCGGAGACATTGGGGGGAGAAATCGAAATCTATAACATCATCGGATCGAAAGTCTCATCCATCGCCCTCCCAAAACTATCGGGAACGGGAAGATGGACTTGGGAAAGTGAAGGCCAGTCACAGGGATTTTATCTCGTGCGACTGAAAGTGGGAGACGGAGTAGCAACTAAAAAGCTTCTGAAAAAATAGAATTAGAATTCGAAACTTGTAACTCCAAGTTAGGAAAACCCGAAACCACGAACCACGAACCCGAAACTAGGAACCAGAAACGCGAAGCATTAAATTAAAAAATATGAAAAACCTCATCCTACTTCTCCTGAGCATCATTTCATCCATGACCTTCGGCCAGACATTGAAAGAGAAAACCAATTCTGTTACCGTGGATTTTTCCAAACCTTCAGCCGTCGAGGTGCCTGTATTAAGAGCTGAACGAAAGAACCGTGCCTTGATTATGGGTGTGTCTAACTACAAGTATGAAGGGCCACGCCTTCAGTCTTTGGAAAACCCTATTAAGGATGCACAGCTCTTATATGACATGCTGACTATGAACTATAAGTTTGAACCAGCAAATGTGATCCTGCTGAAAGACCCCACCCGTCAAGGCATTATCGATGCCATGGACAAGTTGTCGAATGAAGCCACTGAGAATGATAATGTATTGATTTTCTATGCCGGCCACGGTGTCTGGAACAAACAAAAAGAACTTGGCTACTGGCTGCCTTCTGACGCCCAGATGGAAAGCACGAGTGCCTGGATCGCCAACAGTCAGATCAAGGACTTTCTCAGTGACAACGTCATAAGATCAAAGCATACCCTGCTCATTACCGATGCGTGTTTTGGTGGCAGTATTCTAAAGACCCGCGAAGTGAGCGCTGAAAATCTTATGAGAATTAACGAATTATACAAAGAACCCAGTCGCAAAGCCATGACCAGCGGAAACCTCAGCGCAGTTCCAGATAAGAGTATCTTTATTCAGCAATTGTTGAAAAAGCTGGGCGACAACCAGGAAGATTATCTATCCGGCTTCCAGCTTTATAATAGAATCTATGAGCCTATTATCAATAACTCGTCCACCAACCCGATCTATGGCACCATTCAAGGCGCTGGGGACGGTGGAGGGGACTTTATTTTTGAGAGGAGGAAGTAGCGCTTCGACTGCGCTCAGTGCTGGCTCGTGAGCGAGGCAGTACGTCAGGGTGAGCGAAGTCAAAGTCATCGGCCCTATATGCAAGTCGATCTTCTATTTAGTGGATCTTCGCGGCTCCCGACGAGTCGGGATGCCGCGATCTTCGAACTTAACTATGAAATGCAAAGCCTTCGAGTTGCTACAAATCAAATAATGCTGTCTACTGGTTGTCACAGGCTCGATCGTTAAGCCCTCGAATTAAACTGTTGGATCGCGGCATTTTGATGAGGCATCAAAAACCGCGAAGACGCGTCATGATGTTGTCAGTCTTGTGGTCATAGGGCGCACTTTGCCTACTGCCCCTGCCTACTGCCTACTCTCCCCCAGCCCCCGCAACACCCAACCAAACAATCTCCTTACCTTCGTCCCATGCCCCGCGACCCCCACAGCACCATCCACATTAGCCAGGCGATTCAGGCGCTGCTCAAGTCGCACCACCTCAAGCCAAAATTCGACGAAGCAAATGTCGTCGCCTCCTGGGAACGGATTGTGGGTAAAGCCATTGCTAAAAGGACAAAGCGGGTATTTGTACGAAACAAGGTGCTGTTCGTGGAGCTGCAATCCCCCTCCATGAAGCAAGATCTTGGCTACCACAAATCTCAGATGCTCGAATTATTCAAGAAAGAGTTTGGGGATGACGTGGTCGCGGAGATCGTCTTTATGTAGGAATCAGCTGTGAGATTGGTTTCCAGCGCGGGTTTTCATTTCGAATCTCAATGTCGCAGCACGCCCGAGACACCAGCTACCAGAAACCAGATACCAGGTGCAGATACCGTTTAACCCACATTGCAGCTTTTTGAAACAAAATGAAGGATTTCAAATTATTTTTGGGGTAAAATCTAATATTTCTATTTTTTCTCCCGTACC
>JAYVQY010000089.1:0-64348 GCA_043776715.1 Cyclobacteriaceae bacterium
AAAACGTTTTTAATCAACATTATTTAGGATGATTTATCTTAGTAAACTAATTACAGGATTAACAGCCTTAACGAGTCAACTAAATTCAGGACGAGACAGTCCTCTACTCTACTTTTGTTCGGGCAGGACAAGCAACATTGAGCATTAGTTCTTAACTTCAACTTTATATTTTCAATCAGCAGCGGTTACGGGCAGACAGAATTCTAATTCCCAACCTGCACAAAGCCCTGTTCGTTGTGTGTAATGCCATCGGACAACTTACAATTCTTCACAAGCCTACAACATTTTGACAATTTTACAGTATTTTTACAGCAATGAATTTAGTTAGCGAACCAGTAGCAACTTATGGACAAACAGGACTTGACTTTGTAAATTATACAGAGGCAAGAAAATTATCACCACTTCTAAAATGGGCAGGTGGTAAAGAACAAGAACTAAAATATATTATTCCTAATCTGCCAGACAAATTCAATGATTATTATGAGCCTTTTGTGGGTGGAGGTGCAGTTTATACAGCAGTTCAAGCTGACAATTATTTTATCAACGACAAATCAGACGAATTAATTTCACTTTATCGTAGTATTACAAACGGAGACAGAGAAGTTTTTTTTAAAGCTGTTTACGAAATAATTCACAATTGGGATTTATTGACAACTGTTATTAACGACAATTCTAACTTTTTCATCAATACTTACAAACAGTATTCGCAGGACAAGATTGACGACACAAAACTTAAAGACATTCTTTTTGAATTTATACTCAAAAACGCAGAACAATTCAATGGAATGTTTTCAGTTATTTTCAATTTCAATATTGAAAACTTCATTAAAGAAATCAAAATTAACCTTCTTAGAAAATCAAAAAGGATGAAGGAATTGGAGCAAATCAAAAACTTACTTCCTGACAATGATATTTTAGACAATATTGAAACTGCTTTAAAAAGTGCATTTTATATGCACTTTAGACACCTTTACAATAACTCAAAAAAGTATAAACTCAATTCTGCATTCAAGTCTGCAATATTTCTTTTCATTCGCAATTTTGCATATAGTGGAATGTTTCGTTACAATTCAAGTGGCGATTTTAATGTTCCTTATGGTGGCATTGCTTACAACAGAAAAAACTTTTTAAAGAAAGTTGATTACTTGCGAACCAAAGAACTAAAATCACTTTTAGACCAAACAAATATTGAGAATTTAGATTTTGCAGATTTCTTTGAGTTGCATTCACCTACCAAGAAAGATTTTGTTTTTCTTGACCCACCTTATGATAGTGAGTTTAGTACATACGCAAAAAATGAATTTACAAAAGACGACCAAGTTAGACTTGCAAAATATTTAACAACAAAATGCAAGGCAAAGTGGATGATGATTATTAAAAATACCGATTTCATTTATAACCTATACGACAACAAAGGATTAAACATAAAATCTTTTGAGAAAACATATCTTGTAAGTTTTATGAATCGTAACGACAAAAATGTTGAACACCTTTTAATTACAAACTACAAATGAGTGAAAGAATATACGAGAATGATTTAAGAATACCTGCACTATACCTTATAAGTTTGAAGGATGGAGCCATCGACACAACTGAATTGTCCCAAACTCTTCGTGATATATTAAAACCTTCTGGCGAAGACCTTGAAATTCTTGCTAATAGAAACGATGATTATTTTTCTCAAATTGTTAGAAACCTAACAGCAAGCCAACGCCCTTTCGTTAAAAATGGTTTTATTAAAAGAGATACAAAGTCTGGTAGCCCACTATACATAACAGATAAAGGAAGACAATACCTTGCTGAACATAAATTTCAGCTTAAATATTTACTTACAAACGACTTCGAGTACAATGATATAAAAGACAACTTAAAAAAGATTGAAACAACAGATAAGAAGATTCAAACATTTGACGAGAATATAATTATTTCCGAAGGAGTAAAAAGGCTAACAGAAGTCGCAGTATATGAGCGTTCAAAGAAACTTAGAGACTATGCGATTGAATATTTTACAATAGATGGACGTATAAGTTGTAATTGTTGCACTTTCAATTTTGGTGACTTTTATGGTAACGACATAGGTAAAGGTTTTATAGAGATTCATCACACAAAACCAATATTCAAATATGAAGACGATGACATTGAAAACACATTGCAAAAAGCTGTGAAAAACCTGACACCTGTTTGTTCTAACTGCCATAGAATGATACATCGTAATTGGAAGAAACCAATTGAAATACAACACCTAATTTATAGCATTAACGCAAACGGAATATTTAACAGAAACTAAAAAGGCACTACACACAACATCTGGTTTGGCGTTATTGGGGCTTGACGAATATTGCCTCAACATTTGTTCTTTATTGTGCTTCAATTCCAGCACAGTTAATCAACATGAAAATACTTGTGTTGACGTGATGAAATATCTTATTTCTAAAAATCCTGACTTGACAATAACTGTACAAGGACTTATTTGGGGAAAGAGTTATGAATGGGAAACATTTATTCCTTCTGTTAACTCCCTATTCCATGGCTATGGCCATGCCTGGCAATTGGAGAAGGAGCGTCTACAACGAAAAAATCATTCTGTGGTAAGCTTGTACAATGAAATGATTTGGTTTGCCTTGATGCCTATCTTGTTTTGTATAACCATAACCATTCTCTTCAGCTTTATGAATGGCCGAATTACATGGGAGGTTCCCGTGTTCTTTTTTGTGCAAAGTGTTTTTGCCTTCTCGCTATTGGAACTCGTAAATTATATTGAGCATTATGGCATCGTGCGAAAACAAGATGCCACCGGAAAATATGAGCGGGTAAATCCATTACACTCGTGGAATGCCAGTCATCTGGTCAGCAATTTTTTTCTGTTTCAATTACAGCGGCATTCCGATCATCATGCCAATGCCATCAAAAGATACCAAGTGCTTAATCACTATGATGAAAGTCCACAACTTCCGTTTGGATATCCTACAATGATTATGATGGCATTGGTTCCTCCGCTTTGGTTTGCGAAGATGAATCCATTGCTATGCCAATGGAAGGAACAGATATATAAGCAAGTGGCCTAAAGAAGTGACTAACAGTTGGGCCGGATTTGCAAACAGTTGTACCGGATTTGCAATCCGGCACAACGATCTCAAGGGTTAGAGGATTTCTTCGATTTTCATCGCCTAATTGCTGTGACACCTCAAGATCAAATGCTCGACCTGTTTGAACAAGCTCGTGGTGATTATCTTGAAATCCTCGGAGGGCAGCCCAAGAGTGGGTGTTTGGAACGCTTTGCATTTCATATCGTCACCAATACCACCTGCCGCAAGTGTTGTGCGCCCGACCTAGTCAATATCCCGGCACTCCCACTACGCTTTCCTCAAACCCACATACGTCCAACTCGCGCCGGCCATATCCACCAGGCCAAACAGCAGGAGCTGCCAGGGTGCCCAATCGAGCACGACGAAAATCGAAAACCAAAACAGGATAGCGGCCCTGAGATAGACCGACAACGTAAGGAACAGGATGTTATTCGTACGGGCCATCAATACATAAAGGACCCCGATGTTGAACACCACCGCGCCGAGTACATGTATCCACGGTTCGGTGGCGGGTGCTATTTGAACCATCGACAGCAGCATGTTCGGGAACACAGTCAGCGTAACCCCCGTGATGAGGAGGTAGAACCCAAAATAGTAAACGGATTTGGCGGCAGGGGTCATGGGGTGGTTGTTTAGGGTAGAGCAGTACTAATATATTTAATTTCTCCGGGTTTTTTAGATCGTCATTCCTGAAGGGGTAGTAGTTGCCGGATACCGGTTGCCAGTTACCGGTTCCGGTTCGCTACCTAGCTGGTTCTCGGTCTCAAACAGAAATGGCCAGGATCTACTTTGCTTAAGTTGCAGCATACAATTTTTTTTTCGAAGAATCTTGTCAAACTTCATAAAAAAAGCCTGCACGAAGCGGGCGCCAACTAGATGACCGTACCATGAAAATACTGTTAGACACACCCGATAGTAGGGCAACTTCATTAATGAGTGTTTTGAAAAGCATTTCTTACGTTAAGGCCAAGCAGCTTACGGACGCCAAGGCGCTGCTGATGGAGGAGATAAGGGAAGCCATCAAAGAAATTAAACTCATCAGGACTGGCAGAAAGAAAGCCCGTAACGCTGTGGATTTCTTGAATGAGCTATAGCGTAAAATCCATTGCCGTGTTTGAGAGACAGGCAAAAAGGCTGATCAAAAAATATGCGTCGCTAAAAAACGAACTTCTGCAACTGGTACAAGAACTAAAAGAAAATCCTAAACAAGGCACGGCCCTTGGCAAAGGCTGTTTTTCCTGTGGTCGGTGTTGTCACGTCACCGGCCACTTGACAATCTCTGTTAAATGATAATCTTACAAATGTTCTTAGATACAGGCTGTCGAAAGTGGCTATTAGTCCGCTCCTGTTTATCTGATAATTTGTCTTAGAGGTGATTTATAGGTCTACATTGGTGTGCGGTGACAACACCGAACACAGGCTGAAACGACTTCCGGGTTATGGCTGCATGAATGGTCGTGAAATCTTAAGCAAGTCTGAAGACTTGTCCCATAGTAGGTCCAAGTCTCCACCGCGCACGGTCATCGCTCAAGACTTGAACCAGGCTCGCTGTTTTTGAAAGACTTGCGGTTGTGGGGGCCCAAGCCCGTTAGCAACTATTCATTTACGCCTTCAAAATTCTTTTTCCAGATGGGACCAAGCCAAAATCTCCTGTCATTTAGATTGTATTTGTAAAGCCCGTCACTTGCGGTGCTCCTTTCGGCAAAACCTGTAAAGCAATCATCCCTTATCATTTCTGATAACTCATGAGAATCATAGAAGTTATCAAAATTCGGGCCTATCCAGGATAACAAAATTGTGTCTCTCTGTTTTAGGCCTAAATAACAGGTTGCATCATAATACCAGTCATGATTTTTATCTGGCACCAGCTGCCTGTATGTTGGGTTCTTGGAAAGAATAAAAACAGCCAATCTATCAAAAGTGCTATTGTAGATAACCGTGTCAATAATCAATTTTGTAGAATCAAAATATTCCTTGCTGTAAAAGGATTGCTTGTGATTTTTCAATTCACTTTTTAGCTGATCTAAAAGTTGAGCACTATCTGCGGAATAATTTGATTGATTATTGTGCGCATCATTTAGGAACTCTGCAGGGGTATAGATTTTTTCGCGCGTGCCAGTTCCATAATTGCAGGCATTAAGCAATAACCATAAAAGCATGAATAAAAACCTTTTATACACCTTTGAATTGTATTTATTTTTGCTTAACAGCCTTACTTCCATTCCAAGTATATTTTCCTTCCTCCAGCTTAGAGATATCATTTAAAAAAGTGGATATTGAATGGTCTGTACTTGTACCTGAGTTTATGCGAACATCCTCTTTGTCGAGTCCTTGCTCTTTTTCATTAGCAAGCCAGCCCATACCAATTACATTCTTATTGTTCTTATGAATATATTGGTTGGTTCTAATATCAGGGTCTGCTGTTAAATCACCTGCTTGGTACGGATCAAAATCTGCGACTAAAGAAATTAAAACCTGTTTCTGTTGCTCTTTTGGTAATGTTCTAATATAAGTTTTAAGAGCTTGAACAAATCCTTTCCCGTAAGCACCACCCATGCTATGAGTCACTATTTTTATTGATTCAGTAATATTCCCACTTTTATCTCTTTCAAGGTTTGAAACAATAGATTCTGCATCTTTTTGTCCTTGCTCAAATCCTAACCTTTGTCTACCCTTCGCCGTGTTTGCGCCTTCGGACATTATAACTAATGGATGCCATCCTCCATTTGAACCATCGTAATACCTTGGAGTGTGCGTATCATTCAATTGATTCAATACCTTTTGGTCAAATCCATTCCAATAACTTGATTGTGGTGCCGAATAACCAAAATGATTGCCATTCACAAAAATTACGATCTTTCCGTCAGGATCTATAGCATTGGTCGGCTGGTTTAACGCATAGACGTATGGTGATGTCGCGAAATAGAGTTCAGATTTTTTGTCTTGCACTCTCCACCTATTGGTTGCTGGATCAAGCATTCTATCGCCGTAGTCCAGCCAATCAAGGCCGAGCGCATCTTGCTTTTCTTTGGTGTTATACTGATACTTATTTAGAATACTATTCTCACGTGAGTATGAGTCAAATGTTAAACCAAAGGGAAAATAATCATCTGTCTGTATGACCGGGCTCTTCATTTGAGTCACCTTAAAATCATCGAAGTAAACCTCCACCGGTGTCGTCTCCTCATTGCTTAAATAAACATACACGTACCCTGGTTCGAGGATGATGATGTCCGGACTGGCAAGCCTTTCATGTGCTACGTCGGTCCCAGCTTCTTTAGCAGTTGTGCTCATTCTTTGATAGCCACTCTTTCCAGGGATAAAGTTATAATTTCTATCGAAGACCAGCCAATTGAGGTACGCTTTCGGTCCACCGGTGCACCTATAAGCAATGGGTTAAATCCGATCTCGCTTTCAGAAAAATGTATGCCATGCGGACTCGCTTATGCGCCTAAGCGATCAAAAGCCCAAGCAAAAAAATAAATTTGCTCCAATAAAAAAGCCCCACGTTCTGCGAGGCTTTGTGATACAAGATACCTTACTCAAGTCAGTGCATGTGATATCTTTCATACCGTGACTGCTCAGCCTTTGATAAGTTGTTTTGAACATTATAAACCGTTGGAATGTATAGCATGTTGTCATGAATCACGAACGGTAATATTTTCCCATAAGGTATTCTAATTCTTTTCTTACTGCTCTCATCTGTTATTTCATAGTAGTCGATAAATGATCCAATTGACTTTGAGGCTTCAAATGTGTATCGAAGACTTGAGTCCGAGTAAAGTAAGCTACTCGTACCAGAAAGAGTGGCATACTGTTTTGCATTAACAAATAAAACCTTAACCGAGTCGGGCAATTCATCGTAAGAGAACATATCCTTCTTTAAATCATCTATTGATACAGCCCTTTCGCAATTCGCCATTGACAGAGGAATTGCAATGATTACTATAATACCGGCAGAAAACTTCATCTTTAAATCGTTATTGGCCTGCCTTCAACAAAAATTCGTTCTTCCAGTCTTTTACACGATTATGAGAGTTATGAAAATCGCCGGTAACACCTTGACCCTTCGCAGTCTTTATGTTAATCGCGTTCTCAAATGTTCGGCCAGCGTCACCCTTTTCCCCAGTCATGGTCAAGCCATTTCGCTTTCCGGCTTCTACAGTGTACGGCTTCAAAGTATTGACTTTTGTATCCCCGGTAAATTTTGATGGATCATTTCCACCCCTAGTTTGAACTGGATCCTTTTTATCGTAAACATTAACATGTTGAACCCGTGCAGCAGCAGCATCAGATAATTGATAATCGTCCCTTACAGGCGTATTAATTGTGACAAGGTTAATATTAATGCCATTAAATTCTTCCATGCCCGACATCATGTTTACGGCCTCAATAGCCACGTTACCGCCATGGCTGTGACCCATAAGTGTAATTGGTTCATTGGGATTATCACTTCTATTGTCACGGATATACGAAATTAGCTCAAGAGCTGCTCCGCTACGAGCTGATGAAAGATTGTCACCCGACCAGTTAAATTCAAAGTTGGATTCGTTATTGCCATAAACTGTCTTCATCACCTCTGAGAGTCCCGACTGATTCTCCCATGTGGCACTGGAAGACCAGGTTCCATGTATCCCAAAGGCTTCCAAACCCTCAAGCTCAACATGAGTTGTTACTTTGTTTTCACTGAAAGCATATGGGCTGTTATAATAGAACTTCTCCGCCAAAGGATCAACATTGAAAAACCTTCCAATATCTGGTTGATGGTTTCTCCACTTGAATGAATCCCAATTCAATCCAAGATCATCAACGTGTTCTTGATTTTGGAATTTGTATTTGTTTATCATGTTGTTCTCCCTCGAATAAGAGTTAAACGTCAACCCAAAGGGATAATAATCATCCGTCTGTATGACCGGGCTCTTCATTTGTGTCACTTTAAAATCATCGAAGTAAACTTCCACCGGTGTCGTCTCCTCATTGCTCAAATAAACATACAGATACCCCGGTTCGCCGATAATGATGTCCGGGCTGGCAAGCCTTTCATGCGCTACGTCGGTCCCTGCTTCTTTGGCAGTTGTGCTCATTCTTTTATAGCCACTCTTTCCCGGGATAAAGCTATAATTTCTATCGAAGACCAGCCAATTGAGGTACGCTTTCGGTCCACCGGTGCTGCTGGAGGTGTTTAATAATCCTGCAAATGGGAATGACGTGGTGCTGCTCAAATAGGAGGCACCATCGATCACCGAACTCCCTGCGCCTGCGGCAGTCTGCCCAACCAGTGTGGTGAGCGCTCCAGACCAGTTCGCATTGTTGGGATCCAGATATTTCCCATAGACTTCCATCCGCACCGTATCGCCGGGCATCACGCTGATGGATCTGGCCAATCCGAACTTCTCATTGGTCGATCCGTTGAGTCGCGCTGCATAGCCAGGCAACGTTCCGTTCGTATGATCTAATAATGTAGATAGCACCCGTTTTGCATTTTCATAGCGCTGGAATTTGCCTTGCTCGGAAGAGACATTGGCAGCTTCCATGGTACCAATGCTGACATCCGCAGAAACCTTCGTGGTAAACGTGGTGCGCACATTGCCTAAATGATCCTTGAGGTGGTATTGATATTCGGGTATCGATCCATTCATGACGATCCTTCCTTCCTCATGGTTGATAAACTTCAATGTGTCGTTTTCATACAAATACTCGTCGGCATAATCTGTATTTTTTTTCAGCGCATTGGAAGCCGAATACACCTGTTGCCTGAGTTTTCTTCCGGTGGCATCGTAGGTGTATTTCAAATATTCGCCGCTGGCCTTGGATACCTGTGAAGGTAGATTCAAATAATTATAAGCGATGGCCGAAATACTTTTGTTCCTGTCTATGATCATGTTTCCATTCACATCATAAACATAATCGTCTCCGGTTATATTTCCATCCACAAATCCTTTTGTTTTGTCCCCGGCGTCGGCTACCGCCATCAATTTGTTGCTGCGCTTGTCTCCAGTCCCATAATTATAGGCTAGGGCATCCATCGCAACACCATTTGCCCCTTTGCGGGAGAGGGATAATATATTGCCGTTTAGATCGTAGCTGAGGTTGTTTTCATGATAGGAGTTTGATCCAAGCCAGGCAACAGCCTTCTCCTTATGTGTCGCAGCCAGCAGCCGGTTAAGTGGATCGTATCCAAACTTATAGCCACGTTCCTTGATTGTGCCCAACGCTAAATTGCTGCTGTATTCAATGGCAGAAATGTTTCCGTTGTACTGAGCGTCACTGGATGCATTGAGTCCGGTTACAAGGTCGTTGTAGTGAAGGTTCATACCAAACAGATCACCGACCTCATCGTTGTTGCTATTAATCGTTAATTGCGAGTCGTTAATGGAGGTCAACCACCCGCGAATGTTATAGCGGTAGTCTACGCTTTGTTTAAATGAATTTCCATTGTTGGTGCTATGGAGTTTTTTGTCCACCAATTGCCCCAGTTCGTTATATTCATTGCTTGCCAGCAGGACTTCGGCCTGACCTCCGATCTGGTGCCATGTGCGCAGCAGTCTGCCTGCATGATCGTAGTCCATGCGGTGGGCAATGGTTTTTTCAGATGCTGTGCCCACCATGTGAACCGACTTGCTCTTTATTACTTTTCCTGTAAAATCATACAGCATGCTGGAGCGATCGGTCGTATTTTTGAAATTGTCGCCTACTGATTGTATGACACGATGGTGATCATCATAATAAGTTGCAGTCTTCAAATAGGTGTTTCCTCCATCGAGAACTTTGATTTTCGCTCCAGTTGGATAGCCGGTTACGAAGGCAAAGGCCCCCGGCTGTGAGTATCTATTATAATTCAAAGCATCGTTTACATAATCATAGGCAGCACCACTCCACATACTTTTATAGGAATAATTGTCGTAATAGGTTACCGTGAGCACGCTGGTACCCGATGTCGGAAAAACCGTGTTTGTATATCCTTCGGTTGCGGGAACTCCGTTGTATGTCTCAAAAAAATTTATGTTGCTGATCAAGGAATTCATACCCGCCTGATCCAATGCACCCGGATGGGTATAAATTCCTGTTATTACCGGGCGATTGAGGGCGTCATATTTGGTATACGCCCATTCGTTGGAGGAGCGCTGCTTTCCATCCTGGGTCATCACGAGGCGGTCGCGGGTGTCATAGATCATATATATCCAATCGGCGCCAGGTACTTTCTTGGAAATCATCCGGTGACGGCCATCGTACTTGTACTGAAAAGAGAAGTTATTAAGCACCGCCGTTCCGTTGGAGAGGGCAAACATTATTTCAGGCGCCCCATTCATTACAAGCGAACATCCGTTGCTGGTTTTGGTGGCCGCAACCGTATAGGAGCCTTCGTACACCAGGCTAGGCCAGCTAAATGAAGAGCCTGTTCCCGAACCAAGAAGGGTGCCTGCATCAGCGCTGTTTAATCTTAACTGATAGGCCACACCCGATTCTGTATTGCTCAATGTTACTGTTGCTCCTGCAGGTCCCGTCTGAATAATTCCACCACCTGTAACATCAAAGATTGATGGTGCGGAGTTCATCGTTACCGTTGCAGCGGCAGTCATGGTGCTTGCGCATTCAGTGACTATGTTCAATGCTGTTGCCGTGTAGGTGCCTTCGGCAGTGCGGTTGGTCCAGGTGAGTGCGCTTCCTGTTCCGATAAGAGGATTGCCAACCTCGGTTCCGTTAAGCAACAGTTTATAGACCATCCCGCTTTGTGAACTGCTTAGTGTGACCGGGACTCCGCTCGCACCTGGGCAATAGTTACCCCCACCAGCAATATTGAATGATGAGGGAATGGGGACCGCTGAAACAGTAACACTTCCAGTCATGGTGTTTGAACATGAAGTGCTTACCCTTGCCGCCGCAATGGTGAATGCGCCACCGGCGGTTTGATTAGTCCAGTTGAGAGGAGTTCCATTTCCTGCGAGTGACGCGCCACTATTAACTCCATTTATTCTTAGCTGGTAGTTCACTCCTATTTCGGACCCACTCAATGAAACCGTAGTGCCGGCTCCTCCGGCGCAATAACTGCCTCCGCCAAAGAGAGAGAATAACGCCGGTAATGGGTTGATGGTGATGGCCGCACTGCCATACATATTTTGGCTGCAGAGCCCACCGCCATTGCTAGCAACTACAGTATAAGTTCCTGGTGCAGTTTTGTTTGCCCACGTGATAACGGATCCTGTACCAGATATAGCCGACCCGCTGTTAGTGCCGTTCAGAAGTAGTTGATAGCTCGTTGATGGTTGAGAACCGTATAGTGTTATATTCACACCAGATCCTCCGCTGCAATAGCTACCTCCGCCCCCGACGCTATAAGGATTCAAATATGAGTTGCTGTTAATAACAGCGCTCCCGTTCATCGAAAGGTTACAGCCTGTTTCAATAACAGTATAAGTACCAGGATATGTTTGATTCGCCCAGGTAAGAGGACCACCCGATCCACTAAGAGGATTATCCCAATAGCTATTTCCAGATCCATTGTTAAGAAACAATTGATAGTTTGAGCCGGCGACAGAGCCACTGAGCGTGATGTTAAGTCCACTTGCTGATTGTTGGCAATAAGTGCCACCGCCGCTCACGGAAAACAAAGTGGGCATTGGCTTCACAATGGCATTGCCTGACATGGTATTTGAACAACCGTTGGGATGCATGCCCACCACAGTGTAGGTACCACTTGGTGATACTTGCCAGTAAATTGGATTAGGTACGCCTTCGGGATCGAGATTGCCAATCTTAGGAGAGCCAACATTTACCCCTTCGAGTCTAAGCTGATAGCTTACTCCTTCCTGGGAGCTGTTTTGATTAATCCACAACAGCTGCCCAGAGGCGCAGATGTTTCCACCACCACTCAGTTGATATGCACTCGGGCGTGCATTCATCTGGACACTTCCATTCATCAATTGACTGCAGCCCCTATTGCTTGTGGCCTTCAGGGAGTATGTTCCAGCTGTATTAGTTTCTGTCCATGTCAATGGCCCCCCTGTTCCCCATTTTTGAACGCTTTCGGATCCGTTAATCATCATAGTATAATAAACTCCTGTTTGTGAACTATTAAGGGTCAGGATTCCACCGGTGCAAGTTCCCCCGGTCAAGTTGAATGTGGAAGGCCTGGTGTCTAAGACCATTGCACTTCCATACATATTAGTCGCACAGGATCCGGTTCCAGTTATTGTATATGATCCGACGGCCGTAAGGTTATTCCATTGCAGCCATGAGCCAGTTCCTGCCATCGTCGACCCGGCGTTTATTCCATCTTTCTTAAGTTGGTAGCTGACGCCGGTCTCAGAGCCGTACAGCGTGACGGAAGCTACTGCGCTTCCGTTGCAGAATGTTCCCCCGCCTGAAACAGAGTATTGTATCGGAGGATTCAACAGAATAAAACTCCCTGTCATAGTTGCACTGCAGCCAGAGCCATTATTTGCTAACACTGTATATATCTGCCCACCCGAAGTAAGGCTAAGGTCTTGCCAGGTAAGCGGGCTGCCAGTCCCACTTATTGATTGGCTCACATAGCTACCGCCTGCGAGCAAATTGTAGTTTACTCCCGCTTGCGAACCGCTGAGAGTAAGGGTACCACCCAGCCCTGAGCATCCAACTCCGCTTACATTAAATTGCGACGGCATATTATTGGTAATAATAAAATTTCCATACATGTTGATGGAACAGTTCCTGGTTCCGATGATGGTATAGGTTCCAGACACGGTTAGGCTATTCCATTGCAAGGACGATCCATTTCCTGTTATGGGTGATCCGAGATTATTTCCATCTTTCTTCAGTTGATAGCTTACGCCGCTCTCAGAACCATTGAGCCCGATGTACGTCACATCGGCTTGGTTGCATAGGTAATTATTCCCTCCTGTCACTGAATATTGAATTGGGGCATTTGAAAGTAAAAAACTTCCGGACATGAGAGCGTTACAGTTGGAATTATCATATGCAACAACTGTGTGAATGACACCTGAATAGGTCAAACCTGTCCAAATTAATGGCCCTCCTGTGCCCGGTTTCCAATATCCATAATCATTGCCACCCATGCGCAGGCTATAATTAACCCTGGCTTGTGAGCCACTGAGAGTAACGGTGCCGCCGCCGCCCTGATGAGCACATCCATTTCCGCTAACATTGAATACCAACGGCTGGCTGTTCGTGATGATAAAATTTCCATTCATTTCCGCAGAGCAACCTCTGGTTCCGGTTATTGTATACGTTCCTCCAATCGTCACATTGTTCCATTGCAACCACGAGCCACTTCCCGTTTTAGGCACCGCCACATTAACGCTGTCCTTCTTAAGTTGATAGCTTACCCCACTCTCGGAACCATTGAGTGTTATGCTGGCTTGATCAGTTTGGTTGCAGATATAATTCGATCCTGAACCTGACACGTAATATTGATAAGGCGCATTTGCCAAAACAAAATTTCCTGTCATGATTGCCGTGCAACCAGAACCAGGATTGCGTGCTATGATTGTGTAGGTTCCGCCATATGAGAGATTGTTCCAGGTGAGCGGCCCTCCAGTTCCAGATAATGTATTCCCATAGTCATAACCATTAAAGCCTAAATTATAGTTAGTCCCAATTTGAGAGCCACTCAGCGTAAGTGTAGGCATAGAGTTCATGCAACCTGTGCCGCTAACATTAAATAGCGTCGGCTGGTTGTTAGAAATAATTGCATTGCCATACATCTCAACAGAACATCCTTGCGTGCCGGTAATGGTGTAGGTGCCCGCCGCTGTGAGGTTGCTCCATTGCAATTGGTTTCCTATTCCCATTTTTGGTGAGCCGACATTATTTCCGTCTTTCTTCAATTGATAGCTCCCACCGGATTGAGAAGAATTTAAATAGACCGTTGCCGCATCATTTTGATTGCAAATCGTTCCTCCACCACTTACAGAATACTGATATAGGGGATTTGCGAACTCGATGCTCCCATCCATATTAATTTTACATCCGTTGACGTTGGCCTGTACGGTATAGATGCCCAAGTTATTGTTGGTTGTCCAAGAAAGGGGTGCTCCCGTTCCATACGCACTTTGGTAATTGCTTCCATCCCTTAGAAGCATATAATAGACGTCGGACATCGAACCATTCAGCGTAACGGTCCCTTCACCTGAACCTACGCATAGATTGGTCCCGGTCAGGGTGAACCTAGTTGTCGTGGAGCCTGTGAGTGCTACGCTTCCGGATTGTAGAGTTGAGCAGCCAGAATTATCGTTTGTGGCAATGACAGTATAAGTACCAGGTGTTGTAAGGTCATGCCATGTCAAACTATTCCAGTTCCCCGGCAATGGAGCACCGACATTTACGCCATCTATCTTCAGCTGGTAACTGGCATCTTGCTCAGAATAGTTTAGCATTATAGACCCGGGAGAAGAACAAATATTCCATGGTCCAATATTATACATGTAATTCTGATTTGGACATTGAGCGGGGCTTGGCCAGCCAAGGAAACTCAATAAAGAAGACAATAATAAAGTGCGCATGGTTTGCTCGTTAGTTGTTTATTGAAAATTTCGAACAGCCTCAGGCGGAAGCACTAAAGTCAAATTGCCAAAATCATCATATAGATAGTAGGTGCTGGCATATAACTTTCCACTTCCATTTCCGTCGTATTGGACTTTCTTGCATATGGTATGCCCAAGTTTATCCACATACTCGATCACATCGTTGCTATGTTCATCTGTGGTAACATTGGCATACAGTTGATTGGCCGGATAAAATTTCCCACTGGGCGTGAGGGATATCAGGTTGGTGGCAGCATCGTAGCAAAACAGGAACACCTCACTGGCTCCGTTTGACGTGTGTGTTTTCTTAACAGTATGATTGGAGCCTGGCTGCCAGGCCGTGCCGGGAGCACCTTGCTCGGTTACACGATTTAGAGGGGATGGCTCAAAGGAAGTTAATGCAAATGGCTTGATATCATCGGCGATCTTATCTGATGCGTTATTGTAAGCGTTGTAGTGATCCGAAGTAGAATAGACGCCGCCAATGTTAACTGGATTAATCTTGATCCAACCGTTTCCCTCTGCTGTGGCATACGGCAGGTATTTTGCCGCCTCTCTGCCGAATACATCGAAGACAACCGGTTGTACAATGTCCTTTTTTGAAGGTGATCCCCACGTGCTCACCGTTTGCTTTGGCCGGCCAAGCCCATCAAAGTATTGGACAGACTGGGCACGCTGATCCGCGGTCAGGTTCCCGACGGCAACTGGATTTGTTATATTATTGACAAGTAATGTGTTACTAACAATATAATTCTCATCGATGGCTGCAAACTGGGTGAGCACATATTTAGAAGATCCTATACCAGTTACACCAGTTTTAGTCACGTTGATCGTAAGTGTGTCGGACGAGAAAGTCGAATAAGTCCGTGTAGTTGCCAGAACCGCATTGAGACTGTTTTTCCACGTGTATGTTGTGAAGCCTGCACCACCGTCAAGTACCTGTGTGTTGGCGGTTCTTGAGACGGTAACCATGGGATTGGGATTGACCGTGGCAGCAAGGTTTTGAGGAAGGCCATTGCATCCGTTATAAACAGGCATGAAGGCATAGGTAACAGTTCCTGCACTGGTGCTATTATTCACTAGCAGATTGTTGATTGCTGTGTTACCACTTGCTGACGCGCCATTAACTGTGCCACTGACCGTGCTTATCCAATAATACATTGTGCCAGGAATGGTAAATGCAGGTGTATAACCAACCGTAGCGCCAGACCAGATTGAAACTAAAGGAGGCAAGGGGTTGAAGGCAGGTGTCGGCTTTACGGTCTCCGCCACAGAAACTGGTGTACCTGCACAGCCATTTGCAATGGGAGTAATTGTATAAGTTACCGTTCCAGAATTTACTCCATCGATACTCTTCAATGTTTGGTTAATAGACTGCCCGCCTCCAGTGACAGTGACAGCTCCAGTAGCATTGACGGCACTGAAAGCAACATTATAAGCAGTCCCAACTACGCCATTAGGGTTAGCCAGTGTGATCGAAGTCTGACTTGCTGAACAAATCGTTTGACTGGCAACCGAAGATGTAACCGACGGCTTCGGCTGAATTGTGACGTCGACTGAAATAGGCGACCCTGTACATCCATTGGCAGTAGGGGTAATCAAATAGGTCACAGTTCCAGAGCTTGTCCCATTTAGACTATTTAATGCCTGTACAATGGATGGGCCGCTTCCATTAGAGGCACCTGTGGAATTACTGGAGCTTGTGGTCCAACTATAAGTTGTCCCAGGTACTCCACCAGACAGCGTGATCGATGTTTGTCCTGGCAAACAAATCGATTGGCTTTGTACAGAGGAGGCAACGGTCGGCTTTGGCTTCACAGTGACGGCTACAGAAATAGGCAGACCTGTGCAGATGTTGGCCGTAGGAGTAATGGCATAAATAACGGTTCCATTATTTATACCATCGATACTACTTAACGTCTGGATAATAGATGATCCATTGCCGCCTGATGCACCGGTGACATTGCTGGCAGTGGCCGTCCAGCTAAATGTAGTTCCGGCAATACCATTTGGATTGGTGAGGGTTATCGAAGTTTGAGTTTGTGAGCAAATCGCCTGGGATGCAACTGATGAGGCCACAATGGGGATATTGTAAAGGACAAAGGGCGTACCACTCGTTGTGCCCTGCGCGGTGGAGGATGTAAGGCATGTCCCTGATAGGCCTGAAACAGTGACCGTCACAACGCTTCCAGGATAAAAAAGTCCTGGCCCACTTGTAGTACTCGCCGTCAAACTAATAGATGAGCCAGTATTGGAAACGAGATTCCCATCGCGATACCATACAAAAGTGGATGATCCTGTGATAAAGGAGCTTACTGCCGTGAATGTGATTGGTTGTCCGATACAATAATTCAGGCCCAAAACCTGGACACCGACCGTAGGGGTAACGCTGTTTGTAATATTAACTGTGTAGGTACTGGATTGGACAGGAGTATTAACGCACCAATAGTCGGAGGAGACAGAACAAAAAACAGTGTTTCCATGCGTTAAGTCGCTAATAGTATAAGAATTTGTTGTGGCCCCGTTTATTGGGTACCCATTCAGATACCATTGATAAGACAGGTTCCCAATTCCATTTGACACGTTGGCATAAAATTGGGCATTCGGGGAGCCTGAACATATTTGGCTTGGGCCATTCGCAGTGACGGAGTAACTGGATCTTGCTACAACATCAAAACTGATGGTGGCTGAATTGGAGACATAAGAGCCGGGCGTGACGCACGGATAAGAACTTATCATGGCTACATACACGGAATGCGGCCCGGCTGATAAACCATTGGTGGAGTAGAGGTATGAGTTGGAAGGCCCACCATAAACAGGTGTTGAAGATTCATCCACATAGAAATTATAGTATGGGGTGCTTCCTCCATTTGTGGGAGAAGCTGTGAGTGTAATACTTCCACTACCCTGGCAAACACTTGTGTTATCCAATGAAATGGACACTAAGGAAGTTACCACAGGGTTGATATCTATGTTGTTTAAAGAATAGCTTTGCCAGGAGTTCCCATTGCAATAGGAACTCGCTGTGACACTGGCCGTTGTTGCTGTATTCCATTTTACATGAACCGCGTTGTTATCGTATGAAGAAATGATACCTCCATTGGTTACGGACCATGATGTGCTTGTACAACTTCCCTGAAGGATAAAAACAATATCGCTTCCAACGCAAAGGGATCCGTTTGCCAGGGCTACGCTCTGAGAATAAGCCGGGATGCGCTGAGCCACCAGACCTATTGCAAGTGAAAATATGAAAATAATACACCTAACTTCTGTTAAACAATTGGCTCTCATGAACAGCTCCCATATCATATTTTTCTTGGTCAATTGCTTGTCTCGTAAATTCATATTCAAGTATTAAATATTGGATCAATTTTCATCACCATTCACTGAGGTGACTGTTTATTAAAATGTTCTATCATTGCTGACCACTATTTGTCGCACTTTTATAATGATACTCGTACGTTTTCACAACCTTTCCCCCATTGTCTTTGATCGCCAGAAGGCGTCCAAAGTTGTCGTATAAGTAAGTTGTGATTTGCGAACTAGCATCTGTTGAGGTGATAATACCCACTAAGGGATCATAAGTGTAGGTAGTCATCATAGCATCTCGAGGAAACAATCGGAGCTCATCCACATATATATTTGGATCGTTGGCAGATAGTGTGATGCTTCCTACTCCTGAAATCCTTTTTTCAAAATATCGCCAACCATCTGCTTTCGCGCTTACCGCATCATTGTCTGATTGGACGCCACCATTTATTGCAGGCATTCCTCCTTTTGCCCAATAGGAGATGATATAAACGGCGGCATCATTCAATCCAAAACGGATGATCGGATAACCTGAAATCAGGTGAGATTTATTGCCAGTCTTGCCACCGACGCTGTTGGTAAAGTGATATACCCAACCACCTTCATTGTCTGAATTTTCAAAACTTGAATAAGAGATTGATGCAGGCTGAGCATTTACGGCGGCGGCGATGGGCACAGCATTCCTATATCCCCACAGAAAAGATTTTTGCACATCAGAATTTTTGAGTTGAGAAATGATTCTTCCATTTTGATATATCATTTCAGCCTTGATCCTATACCTGGAATCACTTAAGAGGTTCGTGTAAAGGCCTCCAGACAGTGTCTCATTGTCTAAAGAAGTAGGAGGAGAATCAGACTCAAAAGAGTAAACCTTTGAAGGTTTGAAACAAGCTGGATCAATATCCGTGATGCTGCCAGAAATCATCCTATCCACATTACCGCTTGTTCTCCATGTTTGGACCTCAACAGGCATTGAGTAAATGTGAGCGTTGCGGAGTGCATTGATGTTGGGCAGGCCAGGACTCCCGACGTAATAATCCGTGGGATACTTATAGAGTGTTCTGATTGTAGTGCCATCACCCAGCGCCTTTTCCTGTTGGGTAAGTTGAACATGGTTGGCCGGGCGATCATAATAATTGGTTGTGATCGTTTCAAAATACGTTCCATCATGAGATGAATTATAAACCCGTTCTTTGACCGTGGAAGGGTATTGCCATTCCTGCCAGAAATAATAATATTCCCATTTATAATCTGACAAGAACTTGTCATTTTTCCGAGGTAAGGTCATACCGACTTTAAGCCCTTTGGCACTTAGATAAAAATTGTCGGAACGTTGTACATAGGTATTAATCGTCTGCGAGATAGGATTGTCATCCTTATCATAAACAAGATGTTCCTTCAACAAGCCGCGTCTACTATCTCGTGAATCTGGTGGTGGATTCGGAAATTTGTCGCCTCCTGAATCAGGGAAATCGGCTGCAGTAGTATATCTATATGTTTCATAGCCATTTTCGCCATGCTCTCCTTGCAGTACACGCACTTCACTGTATCCGATATGCGTTCCTTCTCCCAAAGAAATTACAGGAGTCGAGGCTCCAGCATCGTAGGGACAAAGGATTGTGTACCCATCCCCAACCGCTGCCGTCCCAGTGTGTTTGAAGTAATAGCTTGGCTTCCTTACCAATACACCACTCGTAACCGCTTGTCCATTCTTCAAAGTATTGTATTTATAGCGGGTAACTTTGGGCGATGATGAAAGTCCGTCATAGCGTTTGATTCTCTTAATGCGTACCCCTCCCACAATGGATGGACTTTGGAATGACACCACACGCTGCTTATACAAAGTGATGTTGAGATAGGAATTCGAATGCACTTCTGGTGCGATGTACTCGCTTTGAAGCTCGATATTATAAGTGCCAGGGTTTAATGTAACACGTAAGACTTTCGATGCTTCCAGACAACCCCAACCAGTCTGTAAACCTCCAAAGGCATGATTGATAAAGTTGACGGAAGCACTTGCTTTCTCACAATTATTGGCACCCGCCGTACCAGCCCAGCCACACAAACCCTTGCAGCCACCTCCGATGCTCAACATCGCAGATGTAGGAGTGTCTATTGTAAGGGTCCCTGTAAATGACTCATTGTGATAGGAACTCGACGACTTGGCGGAGTAGCTGTGCGTCTCTTCATAGTATTCTGTGGCCGTATGATTCCCTATAATCCCAGCCTCATGCCCTTCGTATTCAAACGCATCATACCCACCGGTAGGGTAAGTGATTTTGTTGAGTATGGATGATTTAGTTCTGACTGAATCAGCCTCGCGATTGGCACCTTGAGAAAAATAGACGAAAGTCCCGTCACCCTTATTGATCTGTTTTGGCACAAGCGTTGATGCCGTATTGCTGTTGTAAAAACCCCAATGATCCTGCTGGTAGGACCCCTTTGAAGGCAAAGGCTGCGTTTCGTCATACTCAAATTGATAGGGTTGCAACGCCTGACCATCCGCTGCGAATTCCCTAATACTCCTCAACTTCAAACGATAATTATCATTTCCTTGAGTACCAAAAAATCCCTGTTGCAGATTAAAATACTTCAGCAAACTTCCTTGCCTTCTTTTTACTTTAATCAACTCAAGAGCATGGTCACCTGGAATATCCAGACGAAAAGCACCGGCGACAATAAACTCAACAACTCCCTCCCCGAAACTAATCTTTGAAATCGCTTTTTGAGTCATCGCCGTAGTGCCCGGGTTGAGGGAGGCGCGTGGCAAATCGAGACAGTTTAACTGCAATGGAGTTCCCGCCGCTCCGGATAAGTCCCGTTGATAATAAATTTCCTGAATTGGGTCGTCGCTCAAAATATCTGACCCATTTCCATATTCGAAATAGATGGTATCAACTTTATCCGTTGATATCATTTTGCTAAGGTGCCACGAGGAAATGCTCGTGACCGCTGCACTGCCTTCCGGAGAGACAGTAACCAAATCCTTTTCACCGTAACTACCAAACTTCCCAAATAGATATTGGACTCCGTCTGCTGTTACTATGATCCATTGCTGGGCGGAACGGTTCCATACTATCTTAATATCCTGATAATTTTGCATCACCAGATTCCCCTTGTAATCGAAAGTAAATTTCACACCTCCCCCACCTGGCAAGTTCAGAAAGTATGAATCCGGCTCAGCGTCAAACAAATTATTTACCGATGCATTCATCAGGAAATTGCATGGAAGCAAATTGGTTTGGTCACAATCTGAACCAGGGTTTTCGATAAGGTTGCCTTTAACAAAAAAGCCATAAGCGCTCTCATCCGCCAAGCCGCGGACGCTTCGTGAAATTGTGCCTCCGGCATTCAAGTTCCAGCCTAGTCCTATCCAGGACGCTACTTCATCAACACGATGACCTGAGGCATGATAGCTTATTGAAATGGGAACCGACAAGGAACCAGACTTCACTTCGTAGATGGGAACAGTGACCTGCGGCGTTCCCGTATAAAAACTAACTGGGACATCAACAAATCTCGAAAGAGCAGCAGCATTGGGGGCCATCGGAAGTGCCTGGGAAGTAAATTGATTTGGAGTATCACTTTGGGCGTTGACACCTACTACAGAAAAAGCAAACACCAATGAGACCATGAATATTTGCAATCCGCTTGAAAATTGATCTTTCATTTTTTGCAAGAAATCGAATTGTGATTTTTTCAGTTCGTTCCTTTCGCAAGCAATTCAAGAAAGAAAATTCAATTAATCAATCACTCGGGATGAATGACTGCAGTCAATCAGGAAAGCCGTACAAACTTTAGAATTAATTTGTTACAAATCACTTACGGATTCCCGTTTTGCTCATATGCAAACAAAAACTTGGACTATCCTTCGTTGTCTCTTTTATTCAAGCTTGACACAATCATCAAACTCAACGTTGAGTCCGATAGAGCCAAAACTCTTTAAATAACTCGTTTACATTCAGTATACTATGCTGGTCTGACATCTTTCCTCCCATGAAGGCTTGCTTGTCGCAGCAGCGGTCAAAAACGTATAATCTTACCCCCTCGATTCCTCTTGTGTTCCCTGCCTTGGAGTTAAAGAAGAGTTATTTAATGCTCATGTCAACAGCTCTGCAGTTGGCAGGAATTACGGTATCAATGTGTGCGGCAGGTTACTCACAGATATGGTAAGGGTACTGTCAAAATAATCAGCAGAGATAACTTCTATTATCAAAAATAAACTGGTCAAACGTTTTAGGCTGTTTGTTAAGAATACTAGCAATACAATCACTCGTGTTCGGTTCTTTTTGAAACCTCGGAAAATAATGAAGCATTATCATTACAAGAATTAGCATGGACGGCATTTTGTCTTTCTTTTTCGTGACGAAGAAACTTATCAGATTGGGAGATTCGTATTTAATCATTTTGCCAAGACCGTTGCTTAATTTCACAGCCATCTCCGCAAAGGTCAATTTTTCATTACAAGTCAATTCGTAAATTTGATTTCTATGATTGACTGGTTCTATAAGAATTTTGGCAGCAACTTCTCCAATATCAGCAACGTCGACCAACGTAAATTTGGCCTTTCCAGCAGGCAGGTAAATTTTGTTTTTTGACTTCAGGTCGCTAAATAAGGTGGTTGTAAAGTTTTGCATGAAATAGGCAGGTCGCAAAAACGTATATGGAATTTTACTTGCTACTATTAGCTTTTCAATTTTATGATGTGGTATTATTTTACTGTTCTGAGCACCCTGAACGGATAAAAAAACAATGTGCTTCACACCATTTTTAATGGCGGATTCAATAAGCGGTTCAAAGTATTTCTGCACTTCTGAAATTTGTGGCGGACGCAATAAAAAAAGAACATCAATATCCATTAATGCCAGCCGAAACGTATTGCTATTCGTAAAGTCAAATTCGATCAGCTGCCCATTAAAGATTTTCATTTTTAGTTTATCTGCCTGCCCATTTTTCACTCCTAAATAAACCCGATAATTATGATTGAGAGTATCAAGTGATTTTATTACTTCCATCCCAACATTTCCTGTCGCTCCGGTGATTAACATTTTTTTCATGTTGCTAAAGTATATATAATGCCCTCCCATTTTATGTTCCTATTAAAGATTTGAGGTCCTTGTTCCAAAAAAATCAAACAAAATATAATTTGTTAACAAACGATACTTTACCTAAAGTCATTGCATTCAATCTTGATCCAACCCGCCGAGGACCACACTCAGGCATCCTTGTCCCTCACAACAGCCTTTGTTCCTGGCAGAGAAGTAACTTTCCCGCAGGACTACCATCAACTTATGTTGTTAAGTTATTGCGATGAAGAATTGCGTATTCCTCTTACTAAACACAGTTCAATGTTAAAATGGCTACAAAAAGCAACCGTTTCTCCAGCATATCGTATGTATGCAATACCTCTCAGGGGTGTTGATGAAGAAATGATCATCGTTTTCCTGAGGATATTAATTAAGCATAATAAAAACGACTAATCTTTTGAGTCATGATGAAGGATAGACATTATTACTACTTCTTTTTCAGTGCACTCCTTATTTCATTTTGTTCATTCGCGCAAGATTCACTTTTAAGAAGCGAAACATATTTGGCACAAAAGCCACCTGCTTCAACTCCGCTATTATTTGCGAAAGGCATTGTCTCAACAGACGAATATGAACATAGTTCCCCCGCATTTTCGCCAGATGGAACGAGGGCCATTTGGGGAGTTGTTTTTCGGGACAAGCCTGCCCATTTGCTCGAAGTAAGGCTTGAAAATGGCGCATGGTCGACACCTCATAATCCTTCTTTCACAAGCTTTCGGAAGGAAGGAGGAAAAGTATTTGACATCGCATTTGCAGAAAGGCGTGGTGAAAATGTCTTTGCTAAGCCTCAGGTAATCTATGGAGGGGTAAGCACAAGCAGCTATGAAGATGGCCCTTTTGTTGATCCTGAAGAGAAATACTTAATTTTTGAATCTGGTAGACCTGAAGGTATCGACGGAAGTATTGACTTATACATTTGTTTTAAGCAACAAGACGGCTTGTGGGGCAAACCAGTCAACATGGGAAGTAAAGTGAATTCAAAATTTACTGAGCGCTTTGCGAAAATTTCTCCAGATGGAAAATACCTTTTTTTTGGAAGTGATCGTGGTGGAACCTCGATGGACATCTATTGGGTTAGCGCCGACGTACTAGAAGAATTACGAGGAAAATAACGGAGTCGAGAGTTGTCTTCAATAGCATGGCCGAAAATAACAGCATCAAAATTCCGGTCGTTGTTTTCATGCGTTCTAGCTATTAACCCCGCATCTCAATCAACTCATCCAAGTTTGCGTCCAGCATTTTTCTGTATTCCTTAGTGCACCAATTGAGAGCATCTTCCTTATCCTTTCCTAAATTATTGGACTTTGACGATGCCTCAAATGCATTGTACCTGGCGGCAGCGAACATCATTGCCGCGCCAACTCTTTCTTTCGACTCCGTTCATAATGGTTTGGTTAAGATTGGTAAAAAGTCAATTTTGCCACAGTTGTATGGAATCCATGTCAGGAATTTCCATCATCCATGTGCACTGATCACCTCTTATTGAAATCAGTACAAAAAGCATACCTCCGTCCGTGATCTGTCGTCCTTGCAGGAGAAAGCAAATAACCCGGATAAGTGCCGCGGGCTTTGCAATGGAATGTTCTGTTCTAAACTAAGCGGGGAAAATAATCCACATAATCAAAGCCCTATCATTCATTTCGCAATTATAGAATGACACGCCAGGAAACATGACAAAGTAGGACGGTTAAACCTTATGCTGACTACTTCTCCCATGCAATAAACGCTGGGACTTGGGGACCTAATTATTCAGACCTTAAAACATATAAGAGGCAAGCAAGTAAAGAGAAGTTACCGGGGAAGTTTGGCTGTACTGAGGTTGCAGACCGTTTGAGCCTTCCCAGCGAAGCTCGAAACCAAAATTACTCATTAGCACTCCTGCTCCAGCCAAAAACCCAGCTTCAAAACTGCTCACCTTTCCAAGCAAAGGCTCCTGAGTGATTACAGGCGGTGCACCGAAGGTTGAGGTTGAAACCGTGGCATAGTCGGTATGCGATAAGAGAATCGAAGCCGCAAATCCTACATTGATGAAAGGGGCAACTTTCCCGTATGACAGCTTCTGACGTAGAATCAGGTTGTACTTGATGTAGCTGGCGCTGATGTATCCTGAGGACTTCACATATTTTTGAATTAGGGACGACTCTACAATCTCCGGTGAAGCGGTGGTAATCTTGCGATAGAGAAGCTCATTTCTCAATACAAACAGTTTATTAATCCGCGGGAACGTCAAGTCGATAAAAATTCCACCCATCGGCCCAACCGATTTGTCGAAAGTGTATAACGGAGCTCTGTATCCTGAATTTACGTTGTCCTCAAACTTCAATTGTGAGGAAAATGCGCATCCAATGACCCCAAGGTTTACGGTTGTCGCTTCAGTTTTTCCCTCTTTGAGTGGTTCCTTTCCAAAGTTGCACTGATAACATTTAATAAAGAGCTTTTGAATTCTATTTCTCTCATAAGGAGTCTTGTCAATCTCGGCATACCATTGAGGGCACTTCGGAAAGTATTTTTTTAGATTGTCCTTATAAGGTTCAAGCTTCTGAAAGTGGATACCATCTCCCAGGTCCAAAAACTTTAGGCCCAGCTCCTCTACCGACCCATTGCCCTGCTCAACATAAAAATGGCTTTTGTCAAATTCATCCGCATAGAAAAGAAGGCTGATCGAGCCGCGGACCAGGATTTCCAGGAACAGGGTATCTATAAAAAGTTGCGGCTTCTTTGGAGATTTATCAATGGTGACCACTTTGGTCAAATAGCTAACCTCCTGAGTCCCCAAACCTTTCAATTCAAAAGGATTTATAATTTTTCTCATCGCGCCGCCATTTTTAAACTGGACGGACCTGACACTGCCAGTTTTCATTTCCAGAAAAATTTCACCCCTCAGTGTATCACCCGATGCCTGAATAATGTACCCCTTCTCAAATTTTTGTGAATGCACAGATTGCACCCAAGTGCACAGGAATAGAAAAATCAGACAGGCTTTTTTCATTCAAAGATTTGTAACCACTTGACAAAATAATCCATTTCTTTATTGCCATCAAGTTCCAGTTGTTGGTCCAAATTGAAATCATGCCAAATTGAATGAATTCATAAAATCTATCAGGAAAACCGTACAACCCCAGGCAGAGTTAGAAATCAAAATTCTTTACTTGATTGTCGAACCAAGGCATTTGTCTGAACTACGGCAAGCAAGCTACACTTGCTGTCGCAGCGCCATTATGGCAAGGTTGTAAAGGTGACGGCACCACCATAATAGATCTTGCTATAATCGCCATTGGCGGCAAAGCCACGGTAGTAATGTGGCGTGGAGGGCACAAGTTTATCCAACTTGATGCTGAACTTTCGTGGATCACTGGTCGATCCCAGAATGACTTTATTCTTCGCGGTGGCAATGGTGAGGTCCGATTGGGTATCCCACAGGAAACCATAGTTCACAGGCTTCACGGGGCCGATCTCTTTGATCTCAGCACCCATCACCACACTGGTGGAGCCGATCTGCTGCGCTTCCTCCGTGAGTAATTCGGGCACATCGGCTTCATTGACCTGACAGGCAGCCAAGAAAAGAATCCAACCCAGCCCAACCCATTTTTTCATACAGCAAAGATAAGATTCAGGATCAGGATTCTTTAAATCCCGAAATGCCACCTGAAACGATAAACTTCATCGCCACCGAGCCCGAAATATCCAGCGGCTTGATATTCTCCTTTGAAACCAAAAAATGATCCCCTGCAAAGGCATATGACTGCGGAAAATAGACGACCACCATATCATTCAACCCGATTTCTGACAAGTCGGACTGGGTGATGAAACCGATGCGGTGGATCGTGTTTTCTCTATTGATGGTGACGAGCACGGGCTTGTCAAACTTACGCTTGTCGCCTACAAAAGCAGAGAGCAGGTCTTTGACGGAGGAATAAATAAGTTTCACCAACGGAATCCGGTTGATGTAATGATCAAACCATTGGGAGAACGATTGAAAGGCAAAGTTGGAGGTGAAATAACCAAAGATGGTGATGGCGCTGAGGATGATGGCAAACCCAACACCTGGATAAGGTAAATCCAATCGGCTGTCGAGCCACTGGAAAGCCTGGATTATAAAATAGATCGTCGCCACCAGCGGCACGATGAAGAGCGTGCCGTTAAAAAAGTACCTGACAATTTTACCAAATAGCTTTCTCATACGAAAATTAACCGCTGAGGCGCTGAGCCGCAAAGAAGAATTCAAGTATTCTCCGCGCCTTAGCGCCTGCGGTAAATGCATTAAAGCGAGAAACCCAGGAAGCTCAAAAATCCAAGCGACATCAACCCAACGAGTATAAACGTGATGCCCAATCCCCGCAGTGGGGCAGGCACATTGGAATACTTCATTTTCTCACGAACACCCGCCAATGCTACGATGGCCAGCATCCAACCGATGCCTGAGCCCAGACCAAATACTGTTGCTTCTCCCAGGTTATAAGGTCGGCCGACCATGAAGAGCGCAGCCCCCAATACAGAACAATTCACGGCGATCAGGGGAAGGAAAATTCCAAGGGTACCATACAAAGCAGGAGAAAATTTCTCCACCGCCATCTCCGTTAACTGAGTGACGGCAGCAATGACGGAGATGAATACGATAAACTGCAGGAAGCTAATGTCGATGTTGGCAAAATCTTCCCCTAGCCAGGCAAGCGATCCGGCGGTGAGCACATAATTCTGAATGAGCCAATTGATGGGCACGGTGATTCCGATTACGAAAATCACAGCAATACCCAAACCAAAAGCAGTGTTCACTTTCTTAGAGATGGCGAGGAAAGAGCACATGCCCAGAAAGTATGCGAAAATCATATTGTCGATAAAGATCGACCGGACTCCAATATTGACGAGGTTTTCCATATTCTGTCAGTTAATGTGACTCACGATAACCGTTCATTGACCGTTGCACCCAAATAATAATTCCCAGCAGGATACAAGCTCCTGCCGGCAAGAGCAGCAAACCATTGCCCTGGTAAGGAATTCCCATAGAGGCAAAAACTTTGAATCCGAAAATGGAGCCTGCACCTAAAAGCTCACGTACAAAAGCCATCATCATCAGGATCATTCCGTAGCCTAGCCCATTTCCCAATCCATCCAAAAAAGAAGGCCAGGGTTTGTTTCCCATGGCAAACGCTTCCAGTCGGCCCATCACAATACAGTTGGTGATAATCAATCCCACAAAAACAGAAAGTTGATTCGATACATCATATACATAAGCCTTCAGCAACTGGTCTACCATAATCACCCACAACGACACGACGGCCAATTGTACAATGATTCGGATCCGTGATGGGATTGTATTTCTTAGTGCTGAGATGGCCACATTTGAACAAGCCGTTACAATGGTAAGACCCAGCGACATCACAAATGCGGGCTTCATCTGGGTGGTCACCGCGAGGGCAGAACAAACTCCCAGAATTTGAACCGTCACCGGGTTATCAATGTCTAATGGATTTGAAATCAGCTTCTTATTCTTTTTTGAGAAAAGCGGTTCCGCTTTCTTCACTTTTACTTCCTCCACCACGGCTGCTTCTGTACTCATAATGTTGCTTGTTTATTTGACTCCACATTCTTCTTCAAATACTTTTCATAACACGCCAGATAGTCTTTCAGCATGTTGTTGACTCCTTTGCCGGTCAGTGTTGCCCCAGACATTCCATCTACTTTATGCGGGTTGCTTGAATAGTCATTCCCTTCACCTTTTTGCATGATGATAGACGCCAACGATCCATTCTCAAAAATTGATTTTCCTTTGAAACGTTCCTGGACTTCTTCAGATTCAATGCGCGCTCCAAGTCCCGGTGTTTCTCCGGCGTGTTGGAACTTGACACCTTGTACGGTATTAAAATCAGACTTCACTGCCACGAAGCCCCAAATGTTGTTCCAAAGTCCGTATCCATATACAGGCATTACCGCATACTCCACTTTGTTTGAATCATTGCGGAATTCGTACACAGGGAGAAGCCTTTCCTTCGGTGCCTTTTTATATTCCACCGCTACTTTCACTTGCTCGGGCTTCAATCCGTCCTTGATATTCCCATCAAAGTCAATGACAAATCCCCTGACTTTCTTCAAATAAATTGAATCGATGCTATCCTCTTCTTTTAAGATGAGAACAGAAGATAAAATATTCTCCTTCTGTTCCATAGCAATGTTTGCATCCTGTTTGTCTTTCAAACTGACCGCTGCAAATGCAAGCAATCCACCGCACACGACCGTAATGGCGGCGGAGTATAAAATGATGTAGGTATTAGACTGTCGCACGTTGTAATCTCCTTTTTTTGTTTGCTGCCACTACAAAATAATCAATCAGCGGGGCGAATACGTTCATTAATAATATCGCCAGCATGATCCCTTCCGGATAAGCCGGATTAAATACCCTGATCAGAACTGTGAAGATACCGATCAGGAAACCATAAATCCATTTTCCCCGCTCTGTCTGTGCGGCCGTTACCGGATCCGTTGCCATGAAGACCGCTCCAAAAGCCAATCCACCGATCACCAGGTGATAATGGGCGGGCATTTGTGTGAATGGATTCGTACCCACAGCATTGAGGAAAAGCCCCATCGCAAATGCGCCGGCAAATACGCTGAAGATAATTTTCCAGCTTCCAACTCCAGTAATGATGAGGATCGCGGCCCCAACAAGGCACATGAGTGTTGACGTTTCCCCAATGCATCCGGGCATCACTCCCAGGAACATATTCCAGAAGTTATAAATTCCATCTGCCCAGCCTGCCCCAAAGGAATTCAAGTCAGTCACCACGTTCCCCGTGGATTGCGCTGCCAATGCGAGCGGAGTAGCACCGGAATAACCCGATACTGTTTTGGCCCCTTCACCAAGATAGGTCCAAACTTCACCTGAGATTTGCGAAGGATAGGCAAAGTATAAGAACGCCCGTGCCATCAATGCCACATTCAAAACGTTCATGCCAGTGCCTCCGAAGGCTTCCTTTCCGATGATCACTGCAAATGCAGTAGCGATTGCCACCTGCCAGAGTGGAATGCCCGCCGGCATGACCAGTGGAATCAACATTCCTGACACTAGGAATCCTTCGTTTACAGGATGTCGGCGGAGGGTAGAGAAAACAAATTCAATTCCGAGGCCCACACCATACGATACAACGATGATGGGAACGGTTCTTACCAGCCCAATCCAAAATTTCTCTTGTAGTGTAGCTGCCTGACCGAGGGAGAGAAAATGCTGGTGGCCTACATTCCACATTCCAAAAACCAAACAAGGAAGCATGGCAATGATGACCGTCATCATGAGCCTCTTCATGTCAACCGAATCTCTTACTTGTACCCCTTTTGTTTCGGTAGTTGTATTGGGCACAAACAAGAATGTATCGAATGCTTCGTAGGCGAAATAGTACTTCTCCAGTTTTCCACCCTTCTCAAAATTGTGCTTGACTGAGTCAAGCTGTTTCCTCAAGAAATTCATATCTGTTTAGCTCAGGCGTAGCAATTCAAGTCCATCACGAAGTATCTCTTGTAAATTATGTTTAGAGACATCCACGAATTCACAAAGCGCAAGGTCTTCTTCAATTACTTCATAAATCCCAAGCGCTTCCATTTCGTCGATGTCCTCTGCCAATACGCTTTTTATCAAGTGCGTTGGGAGAATATCCATCGGTAGTACCTTTTCGAATACACCCGATTGCACGAAAGCGCGTGGCTCACCGTGCGTGTTGGTATCTAATTTAAACTCCTTGCCAGGCGTGAGGAATGACATCAATCCGAAGGCGCGGTGAAAACTAAGTTTATTTGATCCCGGTGTAATCCATCCGATGAATTCATGATGGTTTCCCTCAGGCAAGACGGTCAATTGAAGGTCGTGAAAACCAAGGTGGCCTTCCTTGCCAATATTTGTTCCGGTCAGGGGATTGCCCGAAATGAACCTTACATTTTCCCCATTAAGATTATTTGCAATCAATTTTTTTATCGAAGCACCCGTGACGGTTTTATAATATTGAGGTTGCTTCACCTCTGAACCTACGACGGCAATGATTTTAGATGCGTCATAGACTCCATTGAGGAAGAGTTTACCGATTTGAATGACACCAAAAGGGTTGACAGTCCACACAATGTCACCCTTGTTGATGGGGTCGATGTGATGAATCTGAACCCCTACACAACTGGCAGGATGTGGTCCTGAGAATTTATTTACTTCCGCCCCTTTCACTTGAGAGAATACGGTCGAAATTTCACTGGTGGTGTGAATATTTACATGGACTGCTCCCGAAGTCAATTTTTTCAGAATATCAACCCCCGCCTGAAAGAATTGGTCCTGTCCCTTGAAGAGGATGCTGTAATCAGGGGCGAGCGGATGAGTATCAAAAGACGATATGTGGATGGCCTTAGGAGTATAAGTTGGGTCTGCCACTGTCCCAAATGGTCTTTGGATCAGATTGGGCCAAACCCCGGCCAGAAGTAGTTTGGATTTGATGTCTTCGGCAGAAAGATTTGCGACTTCTGAAACCGTGTGTTTTCCGAAGCTCTCGTACTCGTTTTTCTTATCTGCGAGGATCTTGATTTCCAGCAAAGATCGCTTTTCACCGCGCTTGATTTCGACTACCTCACCGCTGACGGGGGACGTGAATTGAATGCGCTCCAATTTCTTATCATGAAAAAGCGCGCTTCCTGCCTTGACGCTGTCACCCTCCTTGACTACAACCTTTGGGATGTAGAGCCCATGAAAGTCGCCAGGCTTGATAGACACCGTTTCCGCCGGCTCAGTTTCTGCAATTTTCGGTACTGCTTTACCGAAAAGATTAATCGTAAATCCTTTCTTGAGACGAATAAATTTGCCCATGAGATATGAATGGCAACTATAAGATTTAGGCCGGGGCAAAATTAGCAATTATCCGTACCCGGCAAGTGATTTTACGGGTTTTGTTAGATGTTTTTAGGTTGAACAGACCCGCCCTATTTTTTCCTTTCCAGCATACGCCCAAGCGCCAATCGTATAACCTCATCCACCTGCTCGCCGATAGTAATGTGGGTAGTGTCTAGCTCGATCGCTTCCTTGTCTTTCCGAAGAGGACTTTCATGCCGGTTGCTATCGATTTCATCGCGCTTCATGAGGTTTTCAATGATGGTATCAATGTCGATCATTTCGTCGCGATCCAATAATTCCTTTTGCCTCCTAAAAGCCCGGACAAGAATATCGGCAGTCAAAAAAAGCTTTAGCTCGGCATCCGTGAATACGACAGTTCCTATATCGCGCCCATCCATGACGATGGCCCTTTCCTTGCCCATCCTGCGTTGCTGCTCCACCATGGCATGCCTGACCGCGGCAATGGTACTCACCTGGCTCACATATTCTGAAACCCGCATATCTCGAATCTCCTTTTCAACAATCAATCCGTTCAAAAACGTCTCGGTCTTCCCTTTTCCATTTACCTGAAACGAGATTTTGATCTCGCCAAGCGCCCGAGCAATTTCCTTTGGGTTCGTGAGCGAAACGTGATGATCCAGAAAGAAGAGTGTGATCGCCCGATACATCGCCCCTGAGTCGATATATCTAAATCCCAGAATTTTTGCTACTTCTTTAGCAGTCGTACTTTTTCCGCAAGCAGAATACCCGTCGATGGCGATGATGATCTTCCTCATCGGTCAGCAGTCTTTGAGTGGGCATGGAATCGGCTTGCCACGCTTCAGCTTTTTATGTGGATGCTTTGATGATGCACATGAAGCAAAGAAGAAGACGGCGATGAGAAAAAAATAAGAGAATCTTAGTTTATTTAGAATCATCCGTCTTTGGTCAATCTCAAAAGTAATATTTTTGACAGTTCAACAACCTTTTCAGGTAGACTTTCTTTGGTTCTCAAATCTGCGATTTGGCCGTCCATGAGCTAAGCAGAATATCAACCAATTACAATTCCAACTTTCCATGATGGCCCATCCGGAACCCGATTTTTTGCCCAGCTCCCAACTCCTGTGTCTTCTCCAACTTCTGAAAAAGCGTAATGAACTTTACTTGTGGATAAGGTGGCGCCATTAGATCATTTTCTATGGCCAGTGTCAATGCAAGTTTTATAAGGATCGTCTGATCATTCTCGGAAAGAGGAGCTGGAGAAATCTGGCCAAACACCGACCCCAATTTTCCTTCACCTTCCACAACGTATCGTCCTTCGTGATTGACGAGCAACCGTGCCAGGAGATAACCAGGATCGTTCACGCGGTTGAACTTGATAGAATCGGACATAAAATTATATATCATGATTTGTCCAAAGTAGCGGTTGATCTCATTCTCCTTGATGTAAGGGTTTTTCATCACCTTATGCCCTTCCTCAAACGTTACTACGTTGGTATGTAATACGAATATGAGCAGGTCACCCGCTAACTTGATCTGGAATTCATGATCGTTGATTCTCTTATAATCGACCGTCACATCATGATCGGTTGGATTTACTCTCTTTTTAAGTTCACCGGCAACGCGCTTGGCCTCCTTTGCCAGAGACTCAAAGAAATTGAGTAGGTTCTTGTAGGTGATCTGCTTGGCATTCGATTTGTTTTCCAGCAAACGCTGGATATGCTCGAGCGGGTCTTGCTCCTTTTTCATGGTGGTTCGATTTTAAGTCTGTAATTTAGGGAATCAAAAACAATCCGTTTAATATGGAAAATAACAAGGAAGGAAAAGCTGAAGCCTTTTTTAAGGATTTCGGCAAGAAGCTCGATCAATTCTTTGTGGAAGCAAAGGACGCCGGGGCTCGTGCGGAAGTCGATTTGAGGAAAAAATATGAAGAGCTGAAATTATCCGCTGAAAAATTGAAGAACGATGCTGAAAACAAAGAGCGCTGGAAGGAAGTAGAATTGAGTTTAAAGAAAGCCGGTGAAGAATTGGAGAACGCAGTGAAAGCGGCGTTTAAGAAGAAGGGGTAACTGGTATCTGGTATCTAGTATCTGGTTGCGATCCCCAGAAACCAGATACCAGCTACCAGACACTAGATATTAACAGTCTTCCACCTTCCTTGCCGGAATATAATGATGGCTACGACCGCCATGGCAGACTCCGCAATCGCGATGGCCCAAAAGGCACCTGAAGCCCCAAAATCTAATTTCATCGCCATCACATATGCCAATGGGATTTGAAACAGCCAATAGCCAAACAAGTTAAGAATGGTGGGTGTGCGTGAATCACCGGCACCATTGAATGCCTGGATGATTACCATTCCATATCCATAAAAAACGTATCCGAAGGTAACGATCCTGAGACATTGTGTCCCAAAAAGAATGACCTCTGTGTTGGAAGAAAAAACTCCCATGATCGGTTCTGAAATGAAGAAGAAAACGATGGATATCAATCCCAAAAAGACCATGTTCAATAAGCCTGCCATCCAAACAGATTTCTCGGCCCTGTCTGGTTGGTTCGCTCCAAGATTTTGTCCCACAAGTGTGGCAGCTGCATTCGCCATACCCCAGGAAGGAAGAATGGTAAACATGATAATTCTAATTGCAAATTGATAACCGGCAAATGCCGCACTTCCAAAGTTGACAATGATCCTTGAAAGGAAGAGCCAACTGGCCGTGGAAATCAAGAACTGACCAATATTCCCCGCGGAGACTTTCAATAGACGTAGGATAATCTCTCCATCCACTTTTATATTTTCTTTGTGGATTTTGATGATCCCTTTCTCCCCAGCCAGAAAGTAAAGTTGAAACAACACACCAGCACCCCTGCCGATATTGGTCGCGATGGCGGCGCCCTCCACGCCCATGGCTGGAATGGGTCCCCATCCGAAAATGAAAATCGGGTCGAGGATCATATTAAGTATGTTGGCAATCCACAGAGACTGCATGGCGATGGCTGCATTGCCCGCTCCCCGGAAAATGGCGTTGATGATAAACAGTGACATAATAGTAATATTTCCCGTCAGCATCCATTTCGTGTAGCCGGCACCAACATCTATGATATCCTGAGACGCACCCATGAGCCTAAGGATATCCTCGTAATAAATAAATCCAGCAATGCTAAACAGCAAAGACAACACGAAACCGATGTACAAAGCGTTGACGGCTGCGATGGCGGCTCCCGGCCCATCTTTCTCGCCGATTCTTCTTGCCACCATAGCAGTGGCCGCCATACCCAACCCCATTGCAATGGAATAGACAATCGCGATGACAGATTCGGTAAGGCCCACAGCGGTGACGGCATTATTGTTGCCTAATATGCTAATGAAGAAAATGTCGACCACTGCGAGCAGTGACTCCATGGCCATTTCCAAAATCATGGGAATGGACAAAAGAAAAATAGCACGGTTGATGCTGCCTTCGGTAAAGTTTTGCTCCGTGCCCGTTACCGCTTGTTTGAAAAGAGAAAAAATAGATACTGCTTTTTTTAGATAAGCGTTCATTGGAAGAAAATTAGGTAATTAATAGATGATTGCGCCCTTGGAGTAAAAGACGTTTGGCTCGTAACCAAAATAAATTCAACTATGATCCGCTGAAGCGGAGCGTCTGAGCAGTTGAATTATGATACCATTTTCATCGGCCTATCAGCAATAAATATGAATGCTTAAGGCAAAGGACGAATAAATGTTGTAAAAACCGAATGTTTATTGAAATATGTGCTGAATCATCTTCATAATTAACTCACCCCTCGCTCAGAGAGAGTGCTGCCAGCGCTGATTTCTTGTAGGCCCTCCCGAACGGAAGCTCCCTTTTTGCAATCTCCACACCTTCACCGGAGACGGCTGTAATGAATTTAGAGCTAATGATAAATGAACGGTGTATCCTGATAAATAGAGGATGTGGAAGCTTGTGTTCAAGCGAACTTATGTTTTCACGTGTAACCAATATCTTATCGATGAGATGAACTTTTACATATTCATCAAGGCTCTCGATAAAAAGTATTTCATTCAATGAAACGCGGTTCAACTTTCGGTCGGCTTTCAGATAAATAAAAGGCTCAGGTTGATCAGGACTGTCCATTGGTGTCAACCCTGCTGCCGCGAGCCGTTCATAAAATTTGTTGACGGATTTCATGAGCCGCTCAAGAGAAATTGGTTTTAACAAATAATCAACCACATCCAGGTCATACGACTCCGGCGCAAAATCGCGAAATGCAGTGGTGAGTATAACCGACGGAGGGTTTTTCAGCGTCCGAAGAAACTGGAGACCGGTTACCTCCGGCATCTGTATATCCAGAAATAGCAAATTCACTTTTCGCTTCTGTAAAAAATTCCCTGCATCAATGGCATTGACACACGCTCCCACTAATTCAAGACTCTCAATTTTTGATATGTGTGAAGCAATCAGTTTTCGGGCGAGGGGCTCATCATCCACGATCAGGCAAGTCTTTTTCATTTCTCCAAGATTAGATTAACAAAAAATTCATCTGAGTTCTTATTTTCTACTCCAAGTTTGTGCTTTCCAGGATATAAGTGGTTTAACTGACCGCGAAGGTTCTCCAATCCGATGCCTTCCGGTGCCGGCTTTGTACTACCATTGTTGCTTATTGAAATCACGAGTTTGTTGACCTGACAATCTACCGTGATGTCGATCCACGACGATGATGCTGATTTCATCACGCCATGCTTAAAGGCATTTTCAATCAGGTTGATGAGCATCATGGGACCGATCATGTGCCCATCCGTTAGGCCGGTAACAGTCTTTCTTACCTCCACGCGATCTTCATAACGCAATAGCTCAAGAGCTACATAATTATCGACTTGCTTTATTTCATTGTCAAGCGGCACAAAAACAGATTTGCCCTGGTGCAGCACGTAATCCAGCATTTCACTCAACTGAAGAATTGCCTGCGGGGCCTTTTCAGATTTTTCAGTGGTGAGATAGTAGAGGTTGTTAAGGGTATTGAAGAGGAAGTGAGGATGAAGCTGAACCTTCAGGAATTTCAGCTCGGCCTCCACTTTGTCCCGCATGAGTCGCTCATAGTCTTCCTTTGATTTTCGCCAATGAAGGAGCATTTTGATGGCTACACCGAAAAACACTATCATGAGCAATGAGGTAAGGAGAAAGACCAGGTCGATGGATGCGGGGCTCATGTAGTGGATGTTTAGCTCCGCCATGATGATGAATGTGAGCATGGCAATCATCATCTCCAGAAAGATTGACCCAATGAGGGTATAAATGAAGTAGAGTAGGAAAAACCCATAGTGTTCCCTCATGAGATATCGGGGAACCAAATAATAATTTAGAAAGTAAGTGGTGCCGATGGTCACGGGCATTAAAAAGCCGACAAAGAACAACGTCTGCAGATAGTTATTGTTTTTGCGCCCAAAGAAGACTACATAAAAGCATAGCACCAACAGCCAAAACAACACGTGAATCATCCAACGCCGGCTGGTAAAAAGAAAGTCTGCAATATTTTCAATGCGATTCATCCACTACATAATTAAGGAAAAAATCAATCCAAAAGTTAGAATTGAAGGCTCCATGCGTCATAGAGCAACCTTTCATCAGAATTCAACACCCTTTCGCCGCATCCATTACCAGGATCAGCTTATCCCACAGAAATCGTTCCATTCAACGGAAAAAAGAAATTTAAATCCACAATCCGTTTAGACTTGCAAAAACAAATTCTAAACCTAAATTTAAAATTATGATCCTTGCATCGCTTTTTGATTTGCACGTTGAGGGAGGGTTCGTTTTCATGGCGCCCTTGTCAATGCTTCTCGCTGTCAATGTTTGCATTGTCCTATTCATAGTAGCTTCATTGATTCAGAAAAAAGAGGTGAACGGGCGTTGGCTCGATGTCATCAAACAAATTGGAGGATTGGCAGCGGCATGGGGAGCCGTATCGACCATTGTTGGACTGTATGGAGCATTCCAGGCGCTTGAAGCCACCCCGGAAGTGCTTCCCTTTCAGGTGATCATGGGTGGTTTGAAGGTGGCCGTGATTACGGTGATCTATGGACTGCTTATTTTCTGTTTATCGTTATTGGCTTATATCATTCTGAAACTATTGATGCGAATATCTGTACGCTAAAGAATCATTTAAGCGACTTCTAAAAAATCAAATACCACAGTTGTTAAGAAACTTTGTAAAATAAAAGAGGGTCTTGAATATCAAGACCCTCTTTTCAAGTGACTTAGAAAACTACCCTATCGCCACCCTCTTAAACTCCGCGACGGTCAATCCCTTTGTCACCCCATCCAAATATTGGGCAACTGTTTTAGAGCTGTCCTTCACAAATACCTGTGGTAACAACGTGTTGTCCTTAAAGAACTTGTTCAACTTGCCCAGGGCGATCTTTTCAACCATATTTTCTGGTTTGCCTTCGGCAATGATAAGTGCTTTTGCAATTTCGATCTCCTTTTCAATCACACTCTTGTCAACGGATTTCTCGTCTACAGCCACGGGGTTCATCGCCGCGATCTGCATACCAACATCTTTGCCCGCCTCGGTGACATCCTTACCGTTTACACCCTTCAAAGATACCAATACACCCAACTTACTTCCCGCATGAATGTACGGAACGATGGTCTCACCTCTCATGTGAATGAAGGTGCTCACATCCAACCGCTCGCCGATTTTACCTACGAGCTCGGTGATCTTGTCGTTGATGGTGAGGCTGCCCACATTTTCGCTGAGCAAGGCTTCCTTCGAAGCGGGCTTTTTGGCAAAAGCAGTTTCCGCAATTAGTTTGCCAAGGTTCTGGAAGTCATCCGTCTTAGCGACAAAATCCGTTTCACAGTTCAATGCGATCAAGATTGCTTCCTTTTTATCATCAGAAACCTTAACAAAAACAGAACCTTCTTTCGCTTCTTTATCAGAACGGGATGCGGAAACTTTCTGTCCTTTCTTTCTTAGTATTTCGATGGCTTTTTCAAAATCACCATCTGCTTCCGTCAATGCTTTTTTACAGTCCATCATTCCGGCACCGGTCATGGTGCGGAGCTTGTTTACATCTTGTGCTGTGATTGCTGACATATATTTGAATTTAAGATTGAAAGATTTTAGAATTTGTTTAACAGTAATTTACTTCCTCGTCCGCCATAGAGTCTCGCGAAGGCGGAGTGCTGTGTTTGTTGTTGTTTAGAATTCCTCACTCAGTTTGTCAGGGCTAAAGCCCGATTACCTTGCCTGAACGACTATAAAAAGATCGTCCTGCCACCGATCAGGTAAGCAGGACGATCATTTACGTTTTGCTTATATCGGTTAGGCTTCCTGAACGGCCTCGTCCACTTTCTTCTTCTCCTCTTCTTCTTTCTTCATGCCTGCATCTTCTTTGTCTTTCTTACGCTCCATCAAAGCCTCTTCAATCGCTTTTCCGATGTACTTGGTGATGATCGAAATCGACTTGAAGGCATCGTCATTGGCAGGTATTGGATAGTCAATATCCGAAGGATCTGAATTGGTATCCACCATGGCGAACACAGGGATATTTAATTTCTGAGCTTCAGCGACAGCGATGTGTTCACGTTTTACATCGATCACAAACAATGCTGCTGGCAGACGGTTGAGGTCTGCAATCCCACCCAATAGTTTTTCAAGCTTTGCCTTCTCACGGGAAATCATCAGTCGCTCACGTTTGGCCAGGTTGTTGAAGGCTTCGTCTTTCATCAACTTGTCAATGTGCGCCAATTTCTTCAGCGATTTACGAATGGTGGCAAAGTTGGTAAGCATACCACCGAGCCAACGTTCAGTCACAAACGGCATGTTGAGGCGAGTGGCCTCTTCTACGATAACATCCTTCGCTTGCTTCTTGGTCGCCACGAGCATGATTTTGCGGCCTGAACGAACGATGTTCTTAATCGCAAAAATCGCTTCCTCCAGGCACTTGAGTGTCTTGTTAAGGTCAATGATGTGGATGCCATTGTTCTCCATAAAAATGTACTCCGACATTCTTGGATTCCATTTACGGGTCAGGTGTCCGAAATGTACACCGGCCTCCATCAATTCCTGGGTTGTCATTTTATCTGCCATGCTTCTACTCGATCGATTAACGTTTGCTGAATTGGAATTTCCTTCTTGCCTTTCTACGGCCCGGCTTCTTGCGCTCCACCATGCGTGAGTCGCGTGTGAGCAAGCCTTCTTTTCGTAAAGATGGACGGTTCTCATTGTTGATCGTCACCAATGCCCTTGCGATGCCCAAGCGAATCGCTTCTGCCTGACCTTTGATACCGCCGCCTTCTACATTCACGGTTACATCGTAATTTCCATCTGACTTTGTGAGCGTCAATGCCTGCTTCACCGTGATCTGAAGAATCTCAGATGGAAAATAAGTCTTGAGTTCGCGGTCATTAATTAAGATTGTTCCGTTGCCTGGTTGTACATAGACCCTTGCGATGGAAGTTTTTCTACGACCGATTGTATTAGTAATCTCCATGAATGTTATTTCAGAATTTTAGTGTCTTTGGTTGTTGTGCTTCGTGCGGATGGGCAGTGCCCACATACACGTGAAGGCTCCTGAAAAGTTCGCGACCGATGCTGTTCTTTGGAAGCATTCCGCGTACAGCGTGCTCGATCAATCTCTCAGGATATTTTTCCTTGATCATGTTCGGGGTCGACTCTCTTTGACCGCCATTGTATCCCGAATGGGTGAATATCACACGGTCGGTCCACTTCTTGCCGGTCATTTTAACTTTCTCGGCATTGATGACCACTACATGATCTCCACAATCAACGTTGGGAGTGTAGCTAGGCTTGTGCTTTCCGCGAATCACTTTAGCAATTTCACTTGCCACGCGACCCAATACCTGGCCTTCGGCATCCACCAAAACCCAGTTTTTCTCGGCGCTTGCCTTGTTTGCGTTCTTAGTTTTAAAACTGATTGAATCCACTTGAATTAACGGTTAAACTTATTAATTATCACAGCCCACCTCAAAAAGGGACACAAAAGTAGGCCCAATAAATATATTATGCAAGCTGTGTTCTGATTTTACCGGACGTTTGCCGAAAGTTGCTTGATCAGCGCTGTAAAGTCCTTAGGATAAGGAGCTTGAGTGCGGATTGGCTGGTCGTCCAGCCCATGAAATTCAAGTGAAAATGCGTGAAGCGCCATCCTTTTCATCACCGGCTGCTCTTCGGTATCTTTTTTAACTCTAAAACCTCGCTTGACGGACGAAATTAGAAATGGCTTTCCACCGTATTCTTCATCACCAGTAATCGGGGCCTTCAGTGAGGCCAAATGAATCCGGATCTGATGCATTCTCCCGGTTACGGGCCTACAATCTATAAGTGTATGTCGGGTGAAAATCCTCAGGGTAGAAAAGGTCGTCTGGGCATCTTTCCCCTGAGAACTAAGCTTCACCGTACCATCATTCTGCTTCAAAATTGGGGCATCGACCAAGACATCCTTGAAATCATGACATCCGTCTGCCACGGCATGATAGATTTTGTTCACTTGCCGATGTTCGAACTGAAGACTCAAGTGTCGATAGGCAGCCGGATTCCTGGCAATGGCCAGCGCACCCGAAGTTTCCTTGTCGAGTCGATGACAAACCTGGGCATCAGGTTCGCGGGTTCTGGCCAGGGCTAAAATATTGGTCGGCTCAACCCTGTCTTCAAGCGTCGCTATGAATGGAGGCTTATTGATGACCATGTAATCCTGGTTTTCAAACAGGATGATGCTTTCAAGATTGATTTGATTTCTCAAAGGGTTTTGACTGGATTTGCCAGCTGTGCTTCAGAATCATTATGATTCCAGATTAGATTTGGCTCGCAATGATAAGTAAAGTAAACTAATCATTCTTTTTCATCGTCGCCTTTGGCCCGTGGCAACTTAAAACTAAAGGTGGAACCCTTGTCTACCACGCTTTCTACTTCTGTGTGAGAGCCATGTCCTTCCAGGATGTGCTTCACGATGGCAAGCCCAAGTCCAGTACCGCCCTTCTCACGGCTGCGACTCTTGTCAACGCGGTAAAATCGTTCAAAAATTCTTGAAATGTGCTGCTGCGGGATTCCTTCACCCGTGTCGATGATGAATGTTGTGACGTTCTTTTTGCTGATTTCGAAAGATATTGTCACGTCACCTCCCTCAGGGGTATAGTTGATGGCGTTTGAAACAAGGTTCGTCACCACTTGAGTGATGCGTTGCCAGTCTGCATGCACCATGAGTTTGTGCTGTGGATCGACCAATTTAAGACGGATTCTTTTCTTCTCAATTTTTTCCTCAAACTGATCAATCACCTCTGCACATAACTTGAGTAAGTCGAGCGGCTCAAATTTCATTTTGATATCCCCTGACTCGATTTGTGAAAGTGTCAGCAGATCTTGTACCAGCACATCCAGGCCATCGAGGCTCTTGGCAGCCTTCTTTAGGAACCGAGTGCGAACGTGCTTGTCGTTCATGGCTCCATCGAGCAGTGTATGAACAAAACCTTGCGCGGCAAAAATGGGAGTCTTCAGCTCGTGCGATACGTCGGCGATGAATTCCTTCCGGAAAGCTTCCAATTTCTTGAGCTCATCAATTTCCTTTTGCTTGAGAAGTGCGAAGGAGTAAATCTCTTCATTGATGGATTGAAGTGGATTGAGCGCACCTGATTTTTCTTTTTTGATCCCTCCGAGTTCTTTCTTTCTCAGCTTCTCCAGCATCTTGTATATCTTGTTTATCTCCCGGAAGACGAGAAATTCCAATACCACATAAATCAATAGGTAAGACCCAGAAAAACTGATGACTCCTGCAACCATCAGTGCGACGCGGTCAACGCTCTGCACGAGCGACAAAAAAAGCACTGTCACCAGGGCGATGAACACCGCCAGGAGCAGGGCCATCGTCCGGGCACTATAAACCATGTATTAGATTAGATTGAATTTGTAGCCGACTCCTTTTACGGTCGTAATGTAGTCATCTCCTATCTTTTCTCGCACTTTTCGGATGTGAACATCGACTGTGCGGGCCAGCACATACACATCGGAGCCCCAAATATTCTGCAAAAGATCATCACGGCTGAACACTTTGTTGGGGTTTTGAGCAAGAAAAAACAAAAGCTCAAATTCCTTTTTAGGAAGATTCATCTCCTTGCCCTTGACCTTGATGGTATAACTGGAGCGGTCAATTAATAAATCTCCCATCGATACCTGAGAAGATGGCGTCTTTCCTTTTGAATCCCGTCTGAAAAGAGCGTTGATGCGACTCATGAGGGCGCGAGGCTTGATCGGCTTTGTGATATAATCATCCGCCCCTACATCAAATGCTGCCACTTCAGAATATTCTTCCGAACGGGCAGTTAAAAAAACAATAAATGTATTGACAAGGTCAGTCATGGTCCGTAGCTGCCGACAGGTTTCTACCCCATCCATTTGTGGCATCATGACGTCCAGCAATACGAGATCAGGCTTAAATTTCTTCGCTATGTCTACTGCAAGCTGACCGTTGTTTGCGACTTTGACATCGTATCCCTCTTTCTCGAGGTTGTATTTCAACAATTCGAGGATTGGTTCCTCATCATCAACCACCAGTACTTTATAGGAGGGCTTTTTACCCATATAATTTCTTTTAATAATCAAAAGTAGACAGATTCGATCCAATAAAAAATCAACGTTAAGTTCTTAACAAATACTTAACCTGTGGGTAATCATAAGAACGGGTATTCCTTTTTGTAATGATTGATCATCAATCGAAGATCGTTGCGAAAGGAGCTCGTCCATTCATCTTTCATCGTGTCATGCTTAGACTCATAGGTCTTGAAAGACATGAAGTAGGTGTTGTTCGGGAGCCTGCGCGCAAACCGGTTAGATCTTTTTTTGCCATCGCTAAAAGAAATGGTATCGAAGGAATCAACGATCTTCTGAATAAACGTTGTCTTCTTGTCCTTTTTTAATTCGAGTGGATCACTGTCTAAAAATGTATTGTAGACGCTGTCGAGTTTTTGCGTTGCCCGCAACATGTGGTCGGCCACCTTCCGATAATCAGTATCTTCAAAAATATACTCTCTTAATTGACGGGACGTATCGCCAAAGGATCTGGCGAGAAAAACTTCCGCTCCACGATCACCAATGAAAGATGCCAGGTTCTCATTGAAGTCTGAACTGTCTTTGACATAAATGGTTGCATGAACCATTTCATGAATGATCAGGCTCGCAAGGTCACCATCGCTTCGCCGCAACATACCACTCAAAATCGGGTCTGTAAACCAACCCAGCGTACTCCAGCCGCCAGGATTGCGTATGCTCACGTCCCAATTTTCTTTTTCCAGCAATTCCCTTTCGTGAATAGCTTTGTCACGATCAAAATATCCCTTGTAAGGTACAGAACCGACTACCGGAAATTCCCAACGCTTTTCCTTCAGCCGAAACGGCTCACAGGCGGTGACCACCCACATCAATTCCTGTCCTTTTTGGTCATACATTGTTTTATAATTGTCCGTATCATTTAATCCTAATGAATCAATTGCGAATTGGCGGGCCTTTTGAATTAGTTTCAGCTTTGATTTAAGGGAATCCGGAAAGGCAGGGTCTTGAATATATTCATTGACCGGCCTCGCTTCCATGATAATTTTTAACTGTCCACGTCCCTGCGCTATTCCGTAAGAAATCAACGACCAGTAATAGGCACCAAGCGCTAGCAACACCAATAAGATAATTACCACCATACGCTTCACCATATTATTTCTTTCTCTTCGTCAAGAAATAACGGTCGCGGTAATTGATGTACAGACCATAGGAATATTGAAACGTATTAAAAGATAAATCAAAATAGGGCTCGTAACGGAGTGTGAGGTAAAGGTTTTCTGCGATTTTATAATCGTACAAGAACCGGAAAATCATTAATTGTGGCGAAGGTTGAATCCGAGTAGGGTCATAATAAGAAACTGCTTGATAAATTTTTCCACCTTGAAAAGACATGAACTCGCTCCCTTGCCAATAGCTCGCCATGAGGTCCAAACCAAACCGTGTGGATATTGTGCCATTGAAGTAGAAAGCATCTCCATCATAGTAAGCCTGTCGGGAGTGGGTGATGTCTTTATCATAAACATAATAGCCATTCAGCACCATCTGTTTTATTACACCGTTCATTGGCTGCGCCCAGTTCAAGCCAACTGCCGTGTTGAAAAGAGTTTGAATGGGCAGGTCTGCCACGTCCAGCTGACCACCCTGATGCCGGGAAAGAATTTGAATGGGTATGCTCAATGATCCAGTCCCTATTTTTAACACCCGCTTTTGCAGTGACAGCCCCGCCACCAACTGCTCCTGTTTAGGGTCTTGCCAATATTGCATGTATTGCCAGTCGATCCACGCATCCACAAAAAAGTCTTCACGGTTGTATTGCAACTGCACGCCGGTTTCCAGTCGATTGTTCAGCATGCGTTCAAAGTCGTAAAGCGGTTCTATCAGACGGTGGTTGAGACTGCTCTCAAGGTTTCCGAAGATGACAGAGTATTCCTTCTTCCTCCACTTGATGGAAAATATCGGAGCGGCGGTTGAAAATTTACTGTTCCCGAAATCCTTTTGTAAGTAAGCTCCGGCGTCAATGCGAATATTTTTAGTAAGGTTGTAGGTAACGTAGGGCTGGAACTGGTAGCCAAATAGGGTATAACCATCGATGATGGTGCGGGTATACTCGTTGTTTTTGAAGAACCCGAGAGCATTCAGCCCTGCTGAAAATTTCCCTGAGTCAGCCTCTTCGACCGCCATTCGATCCTCAAAAACCTTGTTATTGAGCTGGGCGGAGGCAGAAATTGCCAAAAAGCCGAGCAAAACAATAACGGCGACCTGGCTAATTCTCATGAAGTGCAAATTAAGACTGTTGCCCGTTAATCGTTAATACTTAGCAAGTTAAAAAATATCAGGATTTCCTGTGGCTAAAATTTTTAGCATTTTAGTTTTCTTCTTATTTTTGAAGTATTAATTTCAAGCCATATTAATAATCAAGTTATCAATTACACACACATATGAGCAACGGTAAAAATGAGAACGGGGTCGACAACAAAGAGAAGCTGAAGGCCTTGCAACTGACCATCGACAAACTTGAAAAGACCTACGGGAAGGGTACTGTAATGAAACTGGACGATAAGAAGGTATTGGACGTTCCAGCCATTTCTACCGGATCGTTAGGTCTGGATATTGCATTGGGAATTGGCGGCATCCCCCGTGGTCGTGTAACCGAGATTTATGGCCCCGAGTCCTCTGGGAAAACAACCCTGACCTTGCATATGATTGCCGAGGCACAGAAGAAAGGTGGACTGGCTGCCTTCATTGATGCAGAGCATGCCTTCGATAAGGCCTATGCTGAAAAACTTGGGATTGACACGCAAAATCTGTTGATCTCTCAACCAGACAATGGTGAGCAGGCGCTTGAAATTGCCGAACATCTGATTCGATCTGGTGCGATAGACATCATCGTTATTGACTCAGTAGCCGCGCTCGTGCCGAAAGCTGAATTGGAAGGTGAGATGGGCGAAAGCAAAATGGGCTTACAAGCCAGGTTAATGTCGCAAGCCCTTCGAAAACTTACGGGGACGATCAGTAAGACAGGCTGTGCCTGTGTATTCATCAACCAACTTCGCGAAAAGATCGGTATCATGTTCGGCAATCCGGAGACTACGACAGGAGGCAATGCGCTTAAGTTCTACGCCTCCGTGCGCCTTGACATACGCCGCATCGGACAGATTAAAGAAAGCAGCGACGACATCACGGGTAACCGTGTAAAAGTAAAGGTGGTAAAGAATAAAGTGGCTCCCCCATTTAAAGTAGTGGAGTTTGACATTATGTATGGCAGAGGCATTTCCAAGTCGGGTGAGATTGTAGACATCGGGGTTGAATTGAATGTCATTCAGAAATCCGGGTCATGGTTTTCTTACAGTGGTAACAAGCTCGGCCAGGGCCGGGATGCAGTGAAACAACTCATCGAAGACAATCCGGAATTGATGGAAGATCTGGAAAAGAAGATCAAGGAGAAACTCGTGTCTCCGGATGCCGCAAAGGTGCTGGAGGAAAAAGAGGCATGAGCTAGTATCTAACTAATATAATAACAAAAACGCCCTGAGATCAGGGCGTTTTTTCTTTGATGGTATATGTTCTTAATGGTTCCCAAAACACCCACATCCCTGGGTTTGAAAACTATGCGTTTCTTCATGCCATGGGAAATTCTGACTGTATCCGCTCTGTTCCCAATAAAACTTAGAACGAATCTTAGAATTGTTTCCAATTTCATTGAGGTTATTTGAATCATATATTCTTCCATTGGCCATGGTGTAGACCAGTGAGTTGGAATTTTGAATGTTTTCCAATGGGTTTTTGTCAAGAACAATCAAGTCCGCGAGTTTTCCGGCCTTCAATGACCCGATCTGTTCATCCATTCCCAGGTAAGATGCCCCATTGATCGTGGCTGATCGCAGAGCATCCATCGGCTTCATACCGCCTTGAGCCAACATCCAAAGCTCCCAATGAGAACCAAGTCCCTGAAGCTGACCGTGTGCTCCCGAGTTTATCTTCACTCCTGCATTGGTTAATTGAGTACATACCTTCGATACGAGGATATGTCCATTCTCATATTCCAGATCAGGAGCCATGGTGCGGTGACGACTGCGTGAATCGATGTCTCCCCGTGGCATGAATCTTATGAGTTTTTCATCTTCCCACACATTGGTATGTTGATACCAATAGTACTCTCCATTGAGTCCGCCATAATTTACGATCAAGGTAGGTGTATATCCCGTTTTGCTATTGCTCCAAAGCGTGACAACATCCTTGTAAATGGGTGCTGCGGGAATGTTATGCTCAATCCCTGTATGGCCATCCATGATCATGGACAAATTCGTATAAAAGCTGGACCCACCTTCCGGCACCACTTCGACATTCAATTCGCGCGCTGCCTGAATAATCTGCTGGCGTTGTTCGCGACGGGGTTGATTATAACTTTTAACAGAAAATGCGCCATAGGCCTTTGTTCGGCGAACCGCACTTCGCGCATCGTCAATGCCATTGATAACAGTCTTGAAGCTACCCTCGGCGCCATACAAGATTGTGCCCGTGGAAAATACCCTTGGGCCCACCATGTTGCCAGCCTTGATCATTTCACTTTGGGAGAAAATCATTTCAGAATTGGCCGATGGGTCATGTGAAGTGGTGACACCATAGGCAAGATTTGCATAGTACTCCCACTGTTTCTGCGGACTCAACCCATACCTAAAATTTCCCAGGTGGGCATGTGCATCCACAAAACCAGGCATGATGGTCTTCCCATTTACATCATACACTTTGGCTCCGGGAGGAATGGTTATCTCACTACTTTTCCCAACCGCTTCAATCTTATTTCGATTGATGACAATGGTCCCATTCTCAATCACTTCGTTCCCCTCCATGGTAATGATTCTTGCACCCCGGAAAGCAATTCTCCCTTCCGGAAGATCAGATTTTATATGGAGCCCAATTTTCAACCCCACGCTGTCAGGAGGGGGAAGTTTGGCAGGCGCATCTTCAAAGAATGTAAACCGGTTTTTTAGGTCATTCACAAAATACTCATCACCCAAAGTCCAGCATATTTTTTTACTGTCAACCGACCAATGAATGTTGATGCCGGCATCACGCGCCAGTTGACTTACGGGATAGTCATTGCTTTTGGAGTCAAGATCAACGGTCTTCCCAATGAGTGGCATGGCGGCCACATAGGCCTTGTGTAATTGCGCAAAAGCAATCCACTTCTCATCCGGGCTGGGTACCAGTCGTGTCGCTAATTTGGAGGTGACCAGAGAACGTTCATCACTGCCATCCATCTTGATAGACTTTAATGTAATCGAACTTCCGTCGCTCGTTGAAAAGTAGATACGATTTCCATCCTTACTAAATTGGGGATACTCACCGTCTGTGGTAATCAGTCTCGCATCTCCACCGACTGATGCCATCCAGTATATCCCTGGGTTTTTAGTAAAGCTGAATCCCTGGTGATCATTTCCCCTTTCCTTTAAGAAAACAATTTTACTTCCATCTGGAGAAAAGGTCGGAGTACGGTAGATTCCTTTTTCAACGGTCACCTTTTGCGGTTTGGCTCCTTTCAATTTAAGATTCAGTTTCATGATTGCCCCCATCCCCTCATCGTCCCAGGTCACATATACCAATTCATTTCCATTGACTGAGAAGGAAGGCTCAAATTCAAGATCAACACCGTTGGTGATGCGCCTGGGAGTTCCGTTGGGCAATTCCTTTTCCCATATATACCCCACTGCATTAAAAACTAGTTTCTTGCCATCGGGCGAAGTCACTGCATGACGGATCACCTGACTGTGGAACTCTTCTTTGAATGCATCATTCTTGAAGTGGAGGGCATCCGCAATTTTTATGGTATTGTTTACTTTAAATGGGATGTCCGACGCTTTGAACGATGACACTTCGATCTTCTTGATCTTTCCTTTCGCCCAAATAATGATTGCTGAATTGTCGGGTGTCCAATTGAAGTCCGGATAAATTCCAAAGATTGCCCAAGCCTCTTGTTGATCTTTGTTCAGCTCATCATAAATCGGTTTCTCTTCGCCGGTTTGCAAATCGTGTATGTACAATACGGATTTCTCCCGAACGCGCTTGACGAAAGCCAGCTTCTTACCATCGCGAGAAACCTGTGGGCTGGCAGCACCTCCGGGGCCTCCGGTAATATTTTGTGTTTTTCCTGAGGAAAAGTCATAACGCTTAATAGCGTAGATCTGTCCATTGGGATTCTTGTTGTACTGAAAGAATCCTCCCGGGTACATGTCTTCACAGTAATAAACATACAAGCCGTCTGGCGAGGCACTTGGCTCATTTACATCCTGTTGATCATTCTTTCTCTTTGTAATCTGAAGGCCAGAGCCACCTGATTTATGATACATCCATATCTCACCCGCACCCAATGACCGCTGGGATGTGAAATGTTTGCGTGCGATCAGGTAGTTTCCGTCAGCAGACCACACCGCGTTGTTCAGCAATCGAAAGTCTTCTTTTGTCACCTGGTGGCCGTCGGAACCATCGCGCTTCATTACCCAGATGTTGTCTCCACCACCTGCATCACTGGTAAAAGAAATAGATTTCCCATCTGGACTGAATCGCGGTTGGACCTCAAACGGCAAGCCACTGCGCAAAGCCCTTGCTTCGCCGCCCATCATCGGCATAATATAGATGTCGCCTAGCATGTCAAATACAATTTCAGTCCCATCCGGACTTACATCGAGGTTCATCCATGTCCCTTCGTCTGTTGAAAGTGGTATTTCTTTATAGCTCCACCCGGCTGGATTGGCGACATCCCATTTCTTTGAAACTTTTTGGGCTTGCAATGGGAAGCTTAAAATAGAAACAATGATCAGTAAGCAGAGACTTTTCATGATGTATTCAATTAGATGGAAAGGATATAAGTAGCGCGGCATAAGACAAATGTATATGTCTCACCAATTGTTTTGAATTATTATTGAATTATTAGACAAAAGAAGTAAGTAGAATGAAATAACACAAACGCAACAATGTATTGCCCCGCGTCTTATGTCTTACTACTTGATAGTTATTATCCGTTTGATCTGAGGGCGATCACGGGGTCGAGTCTGGCGGCAACGGCGGCGGGAACAATTCCGGCGATCAATCCAATGATGGAAGAGACGCCAAGTCCCAAAACAATATTCTTAAAGCTTAGCGTAACTTCGAGGCTTCCAAAAGGAATAAATGTAATTAAGAAAACCAGTAGAATGCCACCAAGTCCTCCAATCAAACTGAGGAACACCGCCTCAAATAAAAACTGAAAGAGGATGAAGTAATTCTTGGCGCCAAGCGATTTCTGAAGTCCAATAATACTCGTTCTTTCTTTCACCGATACAAACATGATGTTTGCAATTCCAAAGCCGCCAACCAAAATTGAAAATCCGCCTATGATCCAGCCAGCAATTCCCACCACATCAAACAAGCCGCTGATCACATTAGCAATGGCTTCGGGCCTATTGAGAGCAAAATTATCTTTTTGAGCCGGGCGCAGCCCTCTCTTGATCCTTAACAAACCCTTCATTTCATTTTCGAGTTCTACCAGGCCCAGGTCATATTCATTTCCCTTCACTCCAATGGTGGATTGAAGTTCATCCCATCGCCCGGTTCCGGTCTGATATAACTTCCGAAATGAATGGTAAGGAATGAGAACCGTGTAATCGTTGCTGGGTGTTCCCAGGAAACTCTGCCCTTCCCGTTTTATTACGCCGATTACTTTATACTTGAAGCCACTTACTTTGATGTCTTCACCCACGGGATCTCTGCCGTTTGGAAACAAGGCAAGGGCTACTTCATAACCAAGTATCGCGACCGTTCTGCCTCCTTCCACTTCGTCGCGGATAAAATAGCGACCGTTTTCAACATTGACATCGTAAATTTCGTCATATCCTTCTCCAGTGCCTCTTAAGCCAATCTGACCAATGCTATTGCTTCCGCTTCTAACCACCACATTTCCTTTCACTGCAAAAATGGAGATAGCTGTTTTGTTCCTCATCGTTGCGCTGAGGAACTTATATTCATTGTATGTAGCTGTTGGCCTTTTAAAATATTCCCACCATCTCCGGGTACCATCTGCTTCAGGCGCCCAGGGCCACTTGGCCACATAGATTACCCCCGTTCCTAAAAAGTCAAAACTTGACTTAATATTTTTCTCCAATGAATCCACGAGGGTAAAGACGGCGATGATGGCAAATATTCCGACTGTGACACCCAGGAGGGATAGAATTGTACGTAGCACGTTGGATTTCAGCGCTTTCCATGCAAAGGCGAAGCTTTCGGCGATGAGGCGTAGTACAAGCATTAGGCAAATAACGCGAAATAACTGATTTCGGTTGTGGAAAACGCTCAATTAAAACAAATCCTTACTTTTGCACCTTATTAAATTTAGGCCCCGACCGACGAAGGGGCCAAAGCCCGTAAGCTTATGATATGTCCCACAGGTGTTCCGACCATTATTATTTGTTGCGGACAACGATTGCAAAAAAGCCAAACCGGCCCATCGAATCAAAAGGACCAAAATAAAATTAACTATTAAGCAATGAAATTATCTGGATTTAAGTTTGACCTTCCCAACAACCTGATTGCGCTTCACCCGTCAGAAAATCGCGATGACTCACGCCTGATGGTGATTCATAAAGATACTGGCAAGATCGAACATAAGGTCTTTAAAGACATCGTGAATTATTTTGATGAAGGTGATGTGTTTGTAGGAAATGACACCATGGTATTCCCGGCCCGATTGTACGGTCGAAAGGAAAAGACGGGCGCAAAAATTGAAGTGTTCCTACTCCGCGAATTGAATTCAGAAATGCATCTGTGGGATGTACTCGTAGATCCTGCCCGAAAAATCCGCGTAGGCAACAAACTCTATTTTGGCGAAGGTGACCTCGTTGCTGAAGTCATTGATAATACTACATCACGAGGCCGTACGATCCGTTTTTTATTTGACGGTGACTCCGATGCATTTGACAAAGTAGTGGAGACCCTTGGTGAAACGCCTCTTCCAAAATACATCCGCCGGAAAATTGAACCTGCGGACAAAGAAAGGTTCCAGACTATTTATGCAAATAAAAAAGGCGCTGTCTCTGCTCCTACGGCTGGCCTGCACTTCACCAAACAACTGATGAAGCGGATGCAGTTGAAAGGCATTGAAATGACCTATGTCACCTTGCACATTGGCCTGGGTACTTTCAGGGCCGTGGATGTAGAAGATCTCACGAAACATAAAATGGATTCCGAAAACTTTATCGTTGGAACGGAGGCCGTGAAAGTCGTGAACAAAGCTCTGGATACTAAGAGTAAAATATGTGCCATTGGCACTACCTCGATGAGGTCGTTAGAGACCGCTGTGTCGGCGAGCAACAGGTTGAAAGAGCGCGAAGGCTGGACTGACAAATTCATTTTCCCTCCCTATGAATTCAAGATTTGTAGTGCCCTGGTGACCAATTTTCATCAGCCGGAGTCGACATTACTTATGATGGCATGTGCTTTTGGTGGCTATGATTTAACCATGCAGGCATATGCTGTGGCCAAGAAGGAGAAGTATAAGTTCCTCACCTATGGTGACGCCATGTTGATTATCTAACTTAGATATCAGACATGTCAAAGATGTCCGATATCTAATCCGGTAAACGAAACAGGTACACAAAAAAGAGGATGCCCATTGGGTAGATGACGAGGTAAGCGGGCGAAGGTTTTAATATGCCAAAAATCATTGTGACTGGCAGCAGAAGCAGAATAATTCCTCCTGCAAAGGTGCTCCACTTTTTTAGGTTTGGATACTGGTTGCTCATAGATTTTCAGCAGCCGGTAAATCAGGAAACCGACTGCAGCGGCATTGAGGACCAGGAGCAAAAACCGTAGCATGCGAATTATTTTTGGAAATTTACAAATTCAACTTTGAATCAGCCAGAACATGCTCTAATCGTTGCCGGTGGCAAAGGCACACGCATCAAAAGTGATGTGCCGAAGCAATTTATTGAGGTAAACGGCAAGCCTGTCATCCTGCATACACTTCAGGCTTTCTATCGATACTCCCATTCGTTGTCAATTGTTCTGGTCTTGCCAGAAGATGATTTTGGGCAATGGGAGGAAATTGCAAAACGGCATCGTTTCACAAAACCTGTCATACTCCAAAAGGGCGGTGAGACCCGGTACCAATCGGTGAAAAATGGTCTGGATAGAATTGATGGCCAAGGCCTAGTCGCGATCCACGATGGCGTCAGGCCACTGGTGAGTGAGGACATTATTGGTGCCTCCTTCCGTCTCGCGGCCATTCATAGGATCGCTGTGGCTGCAGTACGTTTGAAAGAATCAATTCGGATCACGGACCAGGATCGTACGAAAGCAATGGACCGATCACGCTTTCGACTGGTACAAACACCACAGACATTCGATCTGGAGTTAATTAAGAAAGCTTATCAAATCAAAGAAGATCCTACCCTTACAGACGACGCCAGTGTAGCCGAGCGTTCAGGGCATATCGTGTCATTATTTGAAGGAAGTTATGAAAACATTAAGATCACTACTGCCGAGGATTTGATCATCGCGGAAGCGCTTTTAAAAAATAGACGTCAGTAGAAAGACGTAAGAAATAAAAAAGGGTGACAAAAATAGAATTTATGTTGATGGTCGTCAGATGATTATCAATAATTGGCTCGTTAGAGAAATTGAGGGGGATCTATCTTTCTACTAACTACTTGTTACTTACTACTTCCTTCTCAATATTCATCTTCATTAAAGAAGAAGTCCTCCTTCGTTGGATAGTCTGGCCATATCTCTTCGATGCTTTCGTAAGGCTGACCATCGTCTTCAAGCTCCTGAAGGTTTTCAACAACTTCCAATGGAGCGCCGGAGCGGATGGAAAAATCTATTAATTCATCCTTGGTGGCTGGCCAGGGTGCGTCCTCGAGGTATGATGCCAATTCCAGTGTCCAATACATAACTACAATTCAATTTTCCGCAAAAATAGAATTAATTACTCCATAGTCAATAGTCAAGGCCTGATAGTTTCAAAACCTAAAAAGTAACCTCTTTTTGGCCCATATGGGCCTATTTTGGCTATGGACTCTTCGGCAAAACAACCATATTTGCGATTCTAACAAAACCTGCATGGCCGACGAAAAAATTATCTTCTCGATGACGGGCGTCAACAAGATCTACCCACCGAGCAAACAAGTACTTAAGAACATTTACCTATCCTTTTTTTATGGTGCCAAGATTGGTGTCCTTGGCCTTAACGGCTCTGGAAAATCTTCGCTTTTGAGGATTATCGCCGGCATCGACAAAGAGTTTCAGGGTGAAGTTGTTTCGGATCAAAGTTTTACCGTTGGGCTGCTGGAGCAGGAGCCACAACTGGATAAATCCAAAACGGTAAAAGAAATTGTTGAAGAAGGCGTGAAAGAAATCATTGACCTTCTCAAAGAATTTGAAGCGGTCAATGAAAAGTTTGCCGATCCCGAAGTACTGGAAGATCCGGACAAAATGGAGAAACTCATTGAGAAGCAAGGCGTTCTCCAGGAAAAGCTCGATGCAGTCGGCGCATGGGAACTCGATCACAAGCTAGAACGTGCCATGGATGCGCTTCGGTGTCCTCCACCGGATGCAAAAGTTGAATACCTCTCAGGTGGTGAGAAGAGAAGAATTGCACTTTGCCGCCTATTGCTTCAGGAACCAGATGTTCTCCTGCTGGACGAACCAACCAACCACCTGGATGCAGAATCGGTGCGGTGGCTTGAGGAGCATCTGCGTCAATATAAAGGCACCATCATCGCTGTTACGCACGACCGTTATTTCCTTGACAACGTCGCGGGCTGGATCCTGGAACTTGACCGCGGGGAAGGAATTCCCTGGAAAGGAAATTATTCTTCCTGGCTCGATCAGAAGCAGAAACGGTTAAAGCAAGAAGAAAAAACAGAATCGAAACGACAGAAAGCACTGGAGCGAGAGTTAGAATGGGTAAGAATGAATCCTAAAGGAAGGCAGGCTAAAGGAAAAGCGCGCCTTACTGCTTACGAAAAGCTGATTGGGCAAGAGGGTCGTGATAAAGAAGAAAAATTGGAACTTTATATTCCACCTGGGCCGCGTCTCGGCAACAAAGTGATTGTAGCAGAAGGCGTATCGAAAGCGTATGGCGATAAACTTTTGTATGAGAACCTGACCTTTTCATTGCCACCGGCTGGCATTGTTGGCATCATTGGGCCGAACGGCGCTGGTAAGACAACGCTCTTCAAGATGATCACAGGCTCGGAGAAACCCGATGCTGGAACATTTTCAGTAGGCGAAACGGTAAAGATCGCATACGTCGACCAGGAGCATGATGATCTCAAACCGGAGGACACCGTCTTTCAGGCCATCACGGGAGGAAATGACCTGATCATCATTGGAGGAAAGGAAATGAACTCCCGTGCCTATGTGAGTAAGTTCAATTTCAGCGGAACAGACCAGCAGAAAAAAGTGAAAGAGCTTTCGGGTGGTATGCGCAACCGCGCCCACCTCGCCATCGCATTGAAACAAGGAGGAAACCTTTTGCTATTGGATGAGCCCACCAACGATCTGGACATTAACACGCTCCGTTCATTGGAAGAGGCCCTTGATAATTTTGGTGGATGTGCGGTTATCATCTCTCACGATCGATGGTTTTTGGATCGCGTGTGCACACACATCCTCGCCTTCGAAGGTGATTCCCAGGTCTTTTGGTTTGAAGGAGGCTTTAGTGAATACGAAGAGAATAAGAAGAAACGGTTGGGGGATGATCAGCCGCACCGAATTAAGTATAAGAAGCTTGTAAAATAGTTGTTCGTTGATCGTTCCTGGTTGCCCGCGAACCATCAGCTCACGACCATCAACTCATGACCATCAACCCACAACCAATCATGAAAGCTCTCTCTACCATCCTCCTACTCATGGCTTCCAATACCTTCATGACTTTTGCGTGGTACGGTCATTTGAAATCAAAAGAAATGAGCTGGAGTCAAAACCTTGGACTGGTCAGCATTATTCTCATCAGCTGGGGCATCGCACTGTTTGAATATATTCTGCAAGTGCCCGCCAACAGGATTGGCTTTAAAGAGTACGGCGGCCCATTTTCACTGGTCGAACTCAAGGTGATTCAGGAAGTGATTACCCTCACGGTGTTCGTGATCTTCTCCTTGATCTTCTTCAAGAATGAGACGGTCAGACTCAATCACATCATCGGATTTATCTTTCTGGTGCTGGCGGTGTATTTCATTTTTAAGAAGCCTTAAAAGTGTTGAAGTGCTAAAGTGTTAAAGTGCTAGGGTTTTAAGGCGCTAAGGTGTTAAGGTGAGCATTTGGCACTTATTATTCGATATTTTTAAAGCGTCGCCATATCGATCACAAATCTGTAGCGAACATCGCCTTTCAACATGCGTTCATAAGCGGTGTTGATCTGCTGAATGGGGATGACCTCAACGTCCGACATGATATTGTGTTTGGCACAATAGTCGAGCATTTCCTGAGTTTCTTTGATCCCACCGATCATGGAGCCTCCCAGCTTTCTACGTCCTGTGATGATCGAAAATGGATGCACTTCCATAGAACCAGGCGGAACCCCCACCAATACAAGAGTCCCATCAATGCGCAGAAGATCTAAGAAAGCATTCATATCATGTGGAGCCGAGACGGTGTCGATGATAAAATCAAAATATTTAGCCAGTGATTTCATCACCGCTTCATCGGTCGTCAGCGCAAAATGATGCGCGCCCAATCGCTTCGCGTCTGCTTCTTTGCTTTTGGAAGTACTGAGCATCGTGACTTCCGAGCCTAAGGATACTGCAAATTTCACAGCCATATGACCCAGGCCTCCCAATCCCATCACTCCAACCCGATGACCTTTGCCCATTTTCCAATGCATGATTGGAGAGTACGTGGTGATGCCGGCACAAAGCAACGGAGCCACCCTATCCAATTTAAGTTGAGATGAGATATTAAACGTATACTGCTCGTCCATTACAATCTGCGAAGAGTATCCGCCGTAAGTAACGGTCTTTCCATCCTTCTCATATCCGTTATAGGTGCCGATCATTCCTTTGTCGCAGTATTGCTCCAGGCCTTGTTTGCAATGGGCACATTCCCGGCAAGAGTCTACAAATACTCCCACACCCGCAGGGTCTCCGATCTTGAATCGGGTGACGGCACTACCAACCTTGCTGATGCGGCCCACGATTTCATGACCCGGTACCATCGGGAAGATCGAACCACCCCACTCATCGCGAGCCTGATGGAGGTCGGAGTGACAAACGCCACAATATAAAATGTCAATCAATACATCTTTAGGTCCTAATTCCCGACGTTCAAAACGAAAGGATGACAAGGGAGTAGTGGGTGCTTGGGCAGCGTAGCCTTTAACAGGGATCATGAGCGGATTTTTAGTTATACTTTAAAACCAAGAAACAACTAAGAAGTTTATGAAGCAATATCATTTTGCAACCCATTCATCTTATTTCTTCCCCTGGCTGAGTCTTCCAACGTTCATGCATCCAGACCCATTGCTCCGGGTGTTCACGAATGACTTGTTCATTGAACCGGGTATAATTCTGAGTGTTTCGGATAATATCCGTTTCCTCGTCGCCCGTGAGCTCAAGGGGAATCTCAGGAAGAAATCGAATGTGTTGAAGATTATCTTCTCCCAGATGAATATAGGATGGCAATATCGTCGCGCCCGTCTTTATCGCCAGGATGGCCGCGCCGATGGGTGTGGAGGCTGGCCGACCAAAAAAATCAACAAACCGACTCTTCACTTTCGTGTCCTGATCAATCAATACTGCCGTGGAGCCTCCCAATTTTAATCCTTTGAACAAACGAAGTGTTTCCTTGCCTCGCTCCACGGGTATAGCACCATGAGCGTTCCTGTAATTAACCATGAGCGAATTAAGACGTTCGTCCTTTAAGGGCGTCCCAATGACCATCGGCTTAAAGCCTCGCAAAGCAACAAAAGTGACCATCAGCTCAAATGCCCCAAGATGGTTGGGCAAGAAGATGATCCCTTTGCCTTTCGCTTTGGCCGCCTCGGCATTCTCATATCCTTCCACCACCACAAATTTTTCAAGGTCGGCGAGCGTCTTGATTCGTGAGGCCCTCATAATTTCACCGGCATTCTTTCCAAGCATTATGAACATCCGCCGGGCCAGCTTCTTAATTTCAGCCGGGGTTTTTTCTTTTTCAAACGCCATCCCCAAGTGCTTGATGGATAGTGCCCGGGATTTGGGTGAAACTAGATATCCAAGCCACCCCAGGAATCCACAGAAGCGAAGCCACCAAATACGCGGCATTAGGTTGGATAGAAAAATCAGGCTTCGGACGAATCCATACAAGGCACCATACTTAATCTCTTTCCGTAAAGGTCGGTCAGCCATAATTCTTAAGAATCCCAAAGATAGACTCAGTTTCATTAAGTTTAAATTCCTTCAGTCCAGCCTCTGGCACGAAATTTTCATTGTGTTTCAACAACCTGGATGCGTTATATTGTCTAGCTTAAATGAATTTTAGAATTGCCATGAAAACAGTGTTTCTTGTACGTCACGCAAAATCCAGTTGGGATCAATCCATGTTGGATGATTTTGACCGGCCGCTTAATGAAAGAGGTAATGTTGATGCACCGAAAATGGGTAAGCTGCTAAAGAAGAAAAAGATTAAACCCGATATTCTTTATTCGAGTCCTGCCGTGCGAGCCCTGACCACGGCCAAACTAATAAGCACTGAACTGGGATACCCAGAAAATAAAATTAAAACAGATCGTCAGTTGTATCATGCCGATGAGGAGACTTTATTCGATTTCCTGCGCACCCTCTCCGACGACTATGATGAAGTCATGCTTTTTGGTCACAATCCTGGGATCACTGAATTTGCCAATGAGTTGTTGGGTGAAAATATTGTAAACATCCCTACGACAGGCGTTGTGTCGGGTCGCCTAGCAATAGAATCGTGGAAAGACGCTAAGCCTGGATGTGGCACGCTGCGGTTCTTTGATTCCCCAAAGATGTTGAATAAGGATTAATTTTTTGTGCTCGCATGGGGCAGCAAATCCAGCGCCCGCTTTTTCAAAATCCCAAACTCCCGAAAACGGTAGCCGAAGAGCAATTTGAATGTACTGCTGATGGAGGTGAGCCTTGCTTCATCAAAAGTAACGGCACGTGATTGGCTCACATAGCTCAAACCAGTAAAAAATCGATTGCCATTGTAACCCAGTGCTGCTCTGAAATCTGTGAACGTGCTTACTCCCGTAGAACTATAACTCGTGTCATGAACCGTGTAGTCTGTTTGTCGAAAGGCTGGCCCGACGGAGAATGAGGCGTTAATAAAAAAATTATAAAGCACTGCGGTATAGGTATATCCTGGTGATATACTCGCTGTAAAAGATCGGAAATCATCGACTTGAGCACTCTTTCCAAAAAGCAATTCATAATTCTTTCCATAGATGGCCGAATCCGCCTCCAGGTGCAAGGAATTGATCGTGCCTGCAAGCAAAAATGACCCCACGCTTTTGCGCTGACGCTCGGCGAAGTTATAAGCTGATCTAAGAGAAAATTTGTCTTTGTTAAAGATGTAGATTCCGTTCAATCCAAAATTGAGTGTATGAAGATCCGGACGCTGTGGGTACGGTGTATTTGCAGGAATCGATTTATTCGGGTCTGTTACATAGAAACCAGAATATTTTTGATAGAAAATATCTCCACCCCAGTTCTTTCCAAGCAGGTTGGCCTGTAAATCAAGCGCTTTTGATTCACCATATAACTCATCTTTTTCCTGATTGACTGGTACCGAAAAAGTAATTTCGGCACCCACTTCAAAAAGGTACACCCCAAGGCCTGCCCCAACCGAATTATTTGGTTTAAAGGTGAGGGCATTGCTCCTATTCCTGATTTGTTCTATCTGAATTGAGGTTGAGCGCTGCTTAATCACAGGCCAGATAAAAAAATAATCCGGGAACCGTGCGACATATTTATCTCTAACTGAATCCCTCTTTTGCGCCTGAGCCGGAAAGATTATGATAAACGATGCACCAATGATAAGCGCAACCCTGATCATTATAAAATATATTCTCTAAGGTCCTTATTCTTCAACAGTCCGCTCAGTTTTTCAGACACCATTTCGCTTGATATTTCTAATTTCCTTCCTGCTTGTATCTTATCGGGAACATCGAATAAATATTCATTCAGCAATCGACTGACGACGGTTTGAAGTCTGCGCGCGCCAATGTTTTCAATTTCGGCGTTAATGGTGAATGCCGCTTCGGCGATGGCATCAATTGCACCATCGGTAAAAACAATTTCTACCCCTTCAGCATCAAACAATGCCACATACTGCTTCGTCAAAGCATTTTTTGGTTCTTTGAGTATCCGGATAAAGTCCTCTTTGGTGAGGCCGCTCAGCTCAACCCGAATGGGAAATCGACCTTGCAATTCAGGTATCAGATCTGAAGGTTTCGAAATGTGGAAGGCCCCTGCTGCAATGAACAAGACATGATCCGTTTTAATGACCCCATACTTCGTATTCACCGTACTGCCTTCTACGATTGGGAGTAAATCCCGTTGAACCCCTTCGCGGCTTACATCAGGCCCTCCGCCCTTGCCATGGCCTGAGGCAATCTTGTCAATCTCATCAATAAATATGATCCCCGCCTGTTCGGCCTTTCGCAGGGCCTCTTCTTTTACTTCGTCCATGTCAATGAGACGTGCTGATTCTTCCTCCAGCAGGATTTTTCTAGCCTCGCCCACGGTCACTTTTCTTTTCTTCGCCTTTTTTGGCATCATCCCACTGATCATTTCCTGCAAATTCATCATGGATGTCTCGTCTATCATGCCTGCACCGATCATTCCAACATTACCGCCACCGCTCTGCTTCACGTCGATCTCAATCTTCCGATCCTCCAATTCTCCATTCTTGATTTTGGTACGAAAGAGGTTTCGCGTTCTTTCATTGAGTTCACCATCTGTGGCGGGCATTTCATCCGGATCCGAAGAAGGAGCAAATTCAGCCTTTGATGAGGGTGACTTGATGGCAGGTATTAAAGCGTCCAAAATAATTTCCTCCACCACCATGGCCGCTTTACTCTTCACTTCTTCTTTCTTGCGTGCTTTGACCATGTTTACAGATTGCTCTACCAGGTCTCGCACCATGCTCTCCACGTCACGGCCTACATAACCTACCTCGGTGAATTTTGAAGCTTCAACTTTTACAAAAGGTGCGTCTGCAATTTTGGCCAGGCGTCGTGCAATCTCGGTTTTCCCTACACCGGTGGCACCGATCATCAGGATGTTGTTAGGAATAATATCTTCTTGAATATCCGACTTTACGTTCATTCTTCTCCAACGATTGCGCAAGGCAATGGCCACATTTCTTTTTGCATCATCCTGTCCGATGATGTATTTGTCGAGTTCGGCTACAATCTGCTGGGGTGTTAATGCACTGGAGTTCATCATCGCCTAGATATAAGTTTCAAGCACGGCAAAGTTAACCGCGACGAGTTGTTCAACAAGTTTACAATGAAGGAATGTCACGGAAGCTTCTGAAAAATCTAACCTTTCCGTTCCTCGGTCAACTTAAATTCAACCGGATGCTTCACCTTTTCTTTCAGCAACGCCTTCTTTAATACATCCTCTACCGTATTCACATAATGAAATGTCATTCCCCTGAGGTAGTGTCTTTCAATCTCTTCGATGTCTTTTCGATTCTTTGAACTCAAGACAATCTCCTTGATGCCGCTGCGTTTTGCTGCGAGTATTTTTTCCTTAACCCCTCCCACGGGGAGCACTTTTCCTCTCAAGGTGATCTCCCCAGTCATGGCAAGTTTGGATTTTACTTTCCGTTGAGTAAAAATGGAAGCCAGAGAAGTGAGCATCGTGATTCCCGCGGAAGGGCCATCTTTTGGCACCGCACCAGCCGGAACATGCACATGAAGGTCATATTGTTGAAATACACGATGATCAATGCCCAAAGTCTCTGCGTTGGACTTCAGGTAGGAAAGTGCTGCTACTGCCGACTCCTTCATCACATCGCCAAGCTGGCCGGATAGCGTAAGCTGTCCTTTGCCGCGACTTACGCTTGATTCTACAAACAAGATATCTCCACCAACCTGTGTCCACGCCAGACCAGTAACAACCCCCGCGGTTTCATTGTCCTGGTAGAGTTCTTCATCAAAAATTTCCGAGCCAAGAATTTTCACTACGTATTCCTCGCTCATTAACTTTTCGGCCTTCTCTTCCATCGCTACCGCTTTTGCTACACTCCGCACGACGGATCCGATTTTTCTTTCGAGATTCCGCACACCGGATTCACGCGTATAGTGCTCAACGATCTTAAGCAGGCCTTGTTTTGTAAATTTAACATCCTTTGAGGTTAGCCCATGCTCTTTCAATTGCTTTGGAACAAGGTGTTTGATCGCGATTTGTAATTTTTCCTCCACGGTGTATCCCGTAATCTCGATCACTTCCATGCGGTCGCGTAAGGCCGGCTGAATGGTGTCCAGTGAATTGGCCGTGGCGATGAACAATACTTTTGACAGATCATATTCCACCTCCAGATAATTATCATTAAATGAATTGTTCTGTTCAGGGTCCAGTACTTCCAGCAAAGCAGAGGAAGGATCACCCCGGAAGTCCGTGCGGATTTTGTCAATCTCATCCAGTACAAATACCGGATTTGAAGATTTCGCCTTTTTTATGTTTTGGATAATTTTTCCAGGCATTGCCCCAATGTAGGTCTTTCGATGACCTCGGATTTCAGCCTCATCATGCACACCACCAAGAGATATGCGGACATAATTTCTTTGCAAAGATTTAGCGATGGATTTACCCAAAGATGTCTTGCCAACACCTGGAGGTCCATACAAACAAAGGATCGGACCTTTCATGTCCTGCTTTAACTTCAGTACCGCGAGGTATTCAAGGATTCTGTTCTTTACCTTCTCAAGACCAAAGTGGTCTTTGTCCAGAATCTTTGACGCATGTTTCAAATCAAAATTATCCGTTGTAAAATCTTCCCATGGCAAGTCGAGCATGAGCTCAACATAATTCATTGATACCGGAAATTCCGCAGCCTGCGGATTCATCCTTTGAAGTTTGTCAAGTTCTTTGTTGAAATGGAGCGCCGCCGCCTTGGGCCATTTCTTGTCCGCTCCGCGCTTCCTTAATTTTTCAATCTCCTTATCAGGCCCATCATAGCCCAACTCATCCTGCAGTACTTTAATCTGTTGACGTAAAAAATAGTCGCGTTGCTGTTGATCGATGTCGGTGTGTACTTTTTTATGTATCTCGTACTTGATCTCCAACATCTGAATTTCTTTCAGCATGTACTGCAACAACAAGGTGCCTCGGTCAATGATGTTGGCAGTTTCAAGAATCTTTTGTTTCTCGCTCACTTCCACATTCAGGTTGGAAGCAAGAAAGTGAATCAGAAAGGAGGTGCTTTGAATATTATCAAGTGCCACCTGCGCCTCCTGTGGTATATCAGGATTCAGGCGTAGTATTTTACCCGCGGCGTCTTTGAGAGATTGAACCAGTGCCTTGACTTCTTTACTATCCAAATCCAGCCGAGGCTCAATGAGCAAATCAATGTGCGCCGTGAGGTGAGGGTCTTCCTGAACAAATTCCCTCACTGAAAACCGGTTTTTTCCTTGAATAATAATGGTGGTATTTCCATCTGGAAGTACCAGCATTTTAATAATACGGGCTACGGTACCAAAGCGATAGACATCTTCGATCGCAGGCTCCTCCATCTGCTTGCTTTTCTGTGCGATCACTCCAACAATGCGATTCCCTTGATATGCTTTTTTAATCAGTCGAATTGATTTTTGGCGTGTGACTGTAATAGGAATGACTACGCCCGGAAAAAGTACGGTATTCTTTATTGGGAGTATAGAAAGTTCCTCCGGAAGCTCTTCTGGCTTAAGATCAGAGTCTTGCTCAGGGTTAATCAGCTGGATCAGTTCTTCTGAGTCCTCCTGGATGCTGGGTGTGATTTCTA
>JAYVQY010000090.1:0-24862 GCA_043776715.1 Cyclobacteriaceae bacterium
GTCTGATGAAGGTGAATACAATATGTAGATGTAGTACATATTAAAAAAACCCCGATCAAAAAGACCGGGGTTTTGCTCTCCCTCTTGGACTTGAACCAAGGACCCTCTGATTAACAGTCAGATGCTCTAACCAGCTGAGCTAAGGAAGATTATTAATCGAATTTTCCGCAAATAAAGCCGCTGTGACATGATTTGGGACTGCAATATTAAGGCAAACAAGTAAAACCAACAAGAGGCAATTCCATTTTCGATGGTTTCCGGCAGTTTTCGCAGATCGGGCACACGCAGATTGCCACTGATTTAATCAACTTTTTGCATTTCAAATCTGCGCCCATCTGCAGGAAATTTTGATACCTACTCTTTCTCCAAAAAAGGATATCGATAGTCCACCGGTGTTACAAAGGTCTCTTTGATCGTACGGAGAGATACCCACCTCAATAAATTCACTTTCGCCCCGGCCTTATCGTTCGTGCCGGAACCCCTGGCGCCACCAAATGGCTGCTGGCCAACAACGGCACCGGTAGGCTTATCATTGATGTAAAAATTTCCTGCCGCGTTGGATAATTTTTTTGTTGCAAGCTCGATCGCATATCGGTCTTTCGCCATGATGGAACCGGTCAATGCATACGGCGAAGTCTCGTCTACCAACTCGAGGGTCTGCTCAAAGTTCTCGGAGTGATAAACGTAGATGGTCATCACCGGCCCAAAGATTTCTTCGCACATCGTCAGGGAGGAGGGGTCTTTGGTGAGGATCACGGTCGGCTCAATGAAATAGCCTTTCGACTTATCATATTTTCCACCGGCGATGATTTCATTCATGGGATTTTTCCGCGCCTGTTCGATGTAGTGGGTGATGGAGGTGAATCCCTTTTCATCAATGACGGCATTAACGAAGTTGCCAAAATCCTCGGGGCCTCCCATTTTAAAACTCTTCAGATCTTCGAGCAGATATTTTTTTACATCGTCCCAGAGGTTGGATGGAATGTAACAGCGTGAGGCGGCAGAACATTTTTGCCCCTGATATTCGAATGCCCCGCGTGCGATGGCGGTAGAAATTTCTTTGGCATTTGCACTTTTATGTGCCACGATAAAATCTTTTCCACCGGTTTCGCCGACAATGCGTGGATAGGATTTATACTTATGAATGTTTTCGCCGATGGTCTTCCAGATATTTTGAAACACACTTGTGCCGCCTGTGAACTGGATACCGGCAAAATCACGATGATTGAAAATTACATCCCCCGCATTCGGCCCGCTGACGTGGACTAAATTAATGACGCCATCCGGCAGTCCGGCTTCTTTCAGAATTTGCATGAAGACATTCGCTGAATAGATCTGAGTATTGGCAGCCTTCCAAACCACGGTGTTTCCCATCAGGGCCATGCTCGTGGGCAGGTTGCCGCCGATGGCCGTGAAATTAAAAGGCGTGAGTGCAAACGTAAATCCTTCCAATGGCCGGTATTCAATCCTGTTCCATACGCCAGGCCCTGACTCAGGCTGGTCGCGATAAATTTCACCCATGAAATGCACATTGAATCGAAGGAAGTCGATGAGCTCACAGGTAGAATCGATCTCGGCTTGATAAGCGTTCTTTGATTGCCCCAGCATGGTGGCGGCCAACATTTTGTATCGGTAAGGTCCAGCGAGTAGGTCGGCAGCTTTCAAAAAAATGCTTGCACGTTGCTCCCAGTCCAGTGCTGCCCAGAGCTCTTTTGCCGCCAGCGCAGCATTCACCGCTTGCTCCACATGTCCTTTGTCACCTTCATGAAAGTATCCAAGTATGTGCTGATGATCGTGAGGAGGGGAGATTGGTTTCTTCTTTCCTGATCTCACCTCTTCCGCACCTATGTACATCGGGATGTCAACGATGGTATTGCGCGCTTCTTCAATGGCTTTCTTTAACGCAGCCCTTTCTTTTGTGCCTGGAGCGAAGGATAGTACGGTTTCGTTTTTGGGATGCGGGATGGAGTAAAATCCTTTGGACATAAATGGTTGATTAAGTGGACAAAAGTACTAAAAACGCGAGTGCATTTCCCGCGGATTTCGCTGATTTGAGCCCACGCAGATTTGCGCTGATTTTTATTCGAATTCTTCTGCGCTCGTCTGCGTTGTATTCAATCTGCAGAAATCTGCGGGCAAACCTTTTGGGTCTCAAGGACTACAACAATCCCCTCAATTCCACCAAACTTTTTATTTCGTGCGTTACCATTTCAGAATGTGCTTGTCCCGCAGGATTAAAATAAATGGTGTCGATGCCCGCTGAGCGAGCTCCTGCCATGTCCGTTTGTAGGTTGTCACCAATCATGACGGCGCCTTCAGATTGATGACCGGATTCTTTTAATGCGAATTCAAAAATTTCTTTTGATGGCTTTTTGTTTCCTGCGCGCTGTGAGGTCACGATGGTTTTGAAATGATGGAATATCCCTGAAGAACTCATTTTTGCAGCCTGCAACTCATCAAAACCATTGGTGATGATGACCATAGGATATTTTGGACGTAAATAATCCAGGGTCTCCATTGCGTGAGGCAAAAGATTTTTTTTATGAGGTAGCACCTTGAGGAAGTCTACTGAAAATTCCAATGAAAGAGGATAATTATCAAGGCCTGCTTCTACAAACACTTTGTGAAAACGCTGTAGCCTGATCTCCTCAGATCCGATAATATTTTTGTCGTGAAGGTCCCACAGCCGGGTATTGATGCGGACAAAGGTTTCATAAAAATAAGAGAAGCTGGAAATCCCTTTTTCATCAAGATGATATTCGTGAAATAGATCTTTAAGCGTCTCCTGTGAATTTGTTTCAAAGTCCCACAGCGTATGGTCGAGGTCAAAAAGAATGCAGGCGTATTGTTTCATTGGCTAATGCGTTGTATGGTTCCTCTGAGTAAAGGCGGCACGAAGAAACGCAAAGAATATTTTATTTAACAGCAGAAATGCCAAGCGGGCGAATTTGGTGCTTGTTGAGTGCCAGTTCCCGGTTGGTGAACAAGGTTTGAAAAATCTGTTGGTCGTGCTGCAAGGCCGGGTCTCGTCGCAGGAATTCCAACATTTGTTTGAGGATGTCAAGTACTTCTTCTTTGATCTGATAAAAAACCCATTGGTTCAGCTTGCGCGAAGAAAGGATGCCTGAGTTTTTCAAATAGATGAGGTGACGGGAGGTTTTGGCCTGCGTAAAGTCCAGGATGTGCTCCAGGTCGCTGATGCACATTTCTCCATTGCTCATAATCAAATTGAGGATGCGAAGCCTTGAGGTGTCGGAGCAGGCAAGAAAAATTTGTGCCCCCAGATCGATGTTGAAATGTTTGAGTCTCACGTTTTCGTTACTAAAGTAGCAAAAAACCATTGCTGTAAAACAGGTTAGGCGAATAGTACCCTTCTCATTACCTTTGAATCGAATGATGTTATGGAGGTGAAAAGGGTTTATTTGTTCGCATTGATCGTCGCCGTGGGAGGGGTATTGGCAGTTTCTGATGGGCATGCTCAAAACAGAAAGCGAATCATACAATTATCCGGGGTTGTGCTGGGAGAGGACAGCGTGAGTGGCCTTCCTGGCGTACACGTCTATGTGCCGAAGGCGGGACGAGGCACCACCACCAATGGAACTGGATTTTTCTCGATGCCCGTGCTGGTCGGCGATAGTGTTGTGATCAGCTCGATTGGTTATCAGCGAACTCATACCATCATCCCAAACTATCCAGAAGAATTCATGACGATCATTGTTGAGATGGTCACGGACAATACGTTCTTAAAAGAAGTCACCATACTTCCATTCCCAACAGAAGAAGTTTTCAAGCAGGCTGTGCTGGCGTTGAATGTTCCTTTGAATGAAAATGGCATTGATAAAAGAAACCTGAATGCAGAATTGCTGGCGTTGATGATGCAGAATACGCCCATGGACGGTAATCTCAATTACCGTTATTACATGACGCAATACAATCAATCAATCTCTGACCGGTCTTCAGTCCGGACCAACCCTTTCCTCGACGTCTTTAACTGGGCGAGGTTTTTTAGGGACCTGAAGAATAAGAAGAAGTAACTGGATAGACGTAAGACGTAAGTAGTAAGACGTAAGTAGTAAGACCGTGCGCAGCTGATCATGTATTTGTCCTTCTTATGTCTTACTATTTATGTCTCACGTCTTTCCCCACTCCTTTGTTGGTGTTCCCATGCTCTCCCTAAGTTAGCCAACAAATGTTAGCAACTGGATTTCCGATAGATAGCGCGTGGCGGTGGTGTACCAACAAAATTGACATGCTCCACCGAATCCATACTCCAGGTGGTAGGTGACAACACCTACCACAGGCAAAACTGGATTTCCGATAGATAGCGCGTGGCGGTGGGTCACCAACAATATTGACGTAAGACGTAAGCATTAAGACGTAAGTATTAAGACGTAAGTAGCAAGACCGAGCGCAGCTGCTCATGTATTTGTCCTTCTTATGTCTTACTACTTATGTCCTATGTCTTACTACTTACGTCTTATGTCTTTCTACTTACGTCTTATGTCTTTCTACTTACGTCCTCTTCAGTATAATCCAGATCTTTTGAATACGTCTCTTCCAAAAACCGGAGCGCAAGCAATGCGATTCCATAAGCAATCACAGCAACGGCGAGGGCACCATAAGCAACGCCAAAGTTATTCTTTCCAATTATAAACAAAGCCGTCAACGGAATCGTAGCGCCTCGCACAAAGTTAGGGGCACTGGTAGCCACCGTGGCGCGAAGGTTGGTTCCGAAAAGCTCTGCGGCGACAGTAACAAACAACGTCCAATAGCCATTGCAAACACCCAGGCAGGAGCAAAGGATATAAAAGGTGGTTAGATTTTGTGTAGGGAATAGCAAATACAGCACGACGAAGAAAAAAGAGGATACAATAAAAAGAAGAATCACTTTCTTCCGACTCTTGAGGTACTGACTTAAGAATCCGCTGATGATATCTCCCGCCACCTGGCCTGTGAAAAAAAACATCACGGCCTTACCGGCATCTACTGGTTGAGCGAGGCCGAGCGCCTTTCCAAATTCCGGTGAGAAGGTGATGAGGATGCCGGTGACGAACCAAATGGGCAATCCGATAAGAATGCTGTTCAGATACTTGGACAGCCTGACTTTATTTCCAAAGAGCATCACCAGATTTCCACGCTTGATGTTCCTGACTTTCAATTTCTCAAACATGCCTGATTCAAATACACTGATTCTAAGAATCAAAAGAACCACTCCCAAACCACCACCAATGAAATAGGACAGGCGCCAGTCAAACAGGTAGGTGATGAGGTAGGCGAGGATGGCGCCTAGTACGCCCATTGTGGCGACCAATGTGGTGCCATAACCTCTGATGGCTTTGGGTAGAATCTCCGCCACCAAAGTGATCCCTGCACCGAGTTCACCGGCCAACCCGAAGCCTGCAATAAATCTTAGTACAGCATACTGATCAAGGGTCGTAACAAATCCATTGCCAATGTTTGCCAATGAATAGATGAGGATGGAACCAAAGAGCACCGAGAGCCTTCCTTTTTTATCACCGATAATTCCCCAAACAATTCCCCCGACCAGCAATCCGGCCATTTGAAGATTTAATAGAAAGATCCCGTCCCCCAACAACTGACTTTCATCAAGACCAAGGGCTTTTAAACTGGGCACCCTGACAATACTAAACAAGAAAAGGTCATACATATCAACCATGTAACCCAACGCCGCAACCAGCACCGGCAAGCTAAAGACCTGGCTGGGAATGCTTTTATTTCCTGAATTAAGATCGGACATGAAAAAAGTTTAGAGTGGGAATATTAAGATGATTTAAATAGGTTATTCATTTCCGCCGCACTGCTTCCCGATCGCTATCACAGCCGTGGAATCGTAAGTCCACCGTCCACCATAATTATCTGACCCGTGGAGAATGGGAAACTCCCAGAAGCCAAGGCTGCTACTGCCTTCCCCACGTCATCTGGATATCCCCAACGGTTCTGGACAGTCAAACCATTTTCAATTAATTGATCATACTTATCTTTCACCTTCGAAGTCATATCCGTGCTGATAATTCCAGGCCGGACTTCAAATACGGAGATTCCAAACTCACCCAATCGTACAGCAAAGAGTTGTGTGGCCATGCTGATTCCGGCTTTTGAAATACAGTACTCTCCACGGTTCACAGAAGCAACCGTGGCTGAGATGGAAGACACATTGATAATACACCCTGTGAATGTCTGATCTATTTTCTTTTGGGCAATCATCCAGTTTGCAACTTGTTGTGTCAAAAAATAGTTTGATTTAAGGTTGGTGGAAAGTACCTGATCATAGCTTTCTTCGGAAGTTTCTAAGACATCACGTCTTTCTTTTGGAGCAATGCCTGCATTGTTGACAAGCACATCCAGTCTGCCAAAATGGTCTTTCACTTTTTCGACCATTTTCTTTCGGTCTTCATTGGAAGAGACATCCCCTTGGCAATACACTGCAGTCACGCCAATGTCTCGCAAGGTTTTCAATACGTCCACAACGGAAGATTCTTCCCGGACGCCGTTGATGGCAAGATCAAAACCATTTTTTGCAAGGTGCCTTGCGATTCCCAAACCAATGCCGCGGCTGCCGCCTGTGACCAATGCAACTTTTTTCATTTTGATGATGCGTTATAGTTCAGGTACGTCTACCCAACAGCGTTTGCTCCAACTTTCAATTCCTTTCTCTGCCAACTGCACACCCCGGGCGCCGTCGCGGAGATCCCATGGAAAGGGTTCGTCTTTCACCACATGTTTTAGAAACAGTTCCCATTGAGCCTTGAAAGCATTGTCATACACCTCTTGCTCCGGCACTTTTGACCAGCCTTCAAAGAAGTTAATAGGTTGTGCGATATCAGGATTCCATACCGGCTTGGGGGTGTTACCATAATGTTGAATGTAACATTCGCGCAAGCCCGCCACGGCAGATCCTTTTGTTCCGTCCACTTGCAGGGTGAGCAGGTCATCGCGCCTTACCCGCACCGTCCATGATGAATTGAAATGCGCAATGACTCCGCCTTCCAGTTCAAAAGTTGCATACGCTGCATCGTCTGCAGTGCATTTGTAGGCTTTTCCTTGTTCATCAATTCGCTGGGGAATATGAGTTGCACCAAGACACGAAACTGCCTTCACTTTGCCAAACACATTGTCCAGCACATAACGCCAATGGCATAGCATGTCAACAATGATGCCTCCATCATCTTCTTTTCTATAGTTCCATGATGGGCGCTGGGCCGGGATAGAGTCCCCCTCAAAAACCCAATAACCAAATTCACCTCTTACAGATAGTATTTTTCCAAAGAAGCCTTGCTGTATGAGCCGTTTCAATTTCAATATTCCCGGCAGCCAAAGTTTATCCTGGACGACGCCGTTCTTAAGTTTAGCATCCTTGCACAGCTTATAGAGTTCTAGTGCGGTCTTTGTATCGACGGCAATGGGCTTTTCACAATAGATGTGTTTGCCAGCTTTCACTGCCTGACGAACTGCGTCTGCTCTTCTTCCGGTAGTCTGTGAATCGAAGTAAATAATATTGGCAGGGTCTGAAAGCGCATCCGTCAGATTGGTGGTTATCTTTTTTACGCCAGACATTGCCTTCAGCTTTTCTAGTTTGGCAAGATCCCGACCGACAAGTATTGGATCAGGCATAATGGTTTCTCCTCCGCTGAGTTTGACGCCGCCTTGTTTCATGATTTCGGCAATGGAACGTAACAAGTGTTGGTTGGTCCCCATTCGTCCCGTTACTCCATTCATGATGATTCCTACTTTGTGCTCCTTCATGTCTTAAGATTTTTCTTTGTAAGCGGTTATTATTTTATTCAAAAATTGTGATTGGTCTTCTTTCCAAAATTTGGTGGAAAATATTTCAACCTCATGAAAGCCTTTGAATCCTGTAGCTTCTACCCAAGACCTGATCTTTCTGACCGGAATACACCCTTCACCCATGATTCCGCGGTCCAGCAAAAAATCTGTTGTTGGCACGTTCCAATCGCAGATATGAAAAGCAAAGAGGTGGTTGTTTGTTCCACATCGTTTTATTTCCTGCTCCAATGCAGGATCCCACCAAAGATGATAAACATCAATGGCTACCCCCACAAAAGGAGAGTTTAATGCGACAGCCATGTCATTGGCTTGTGCGAGGGTGTTGATGGCCGAGCGAGTATCGGCATACATGGGGTGCAAGGGTTCAATGGCTAATTTCACTCCAGCTGCTTTTGCTTCAGGAAGGATGGCTGCGATGCCATCGTGAATTTGTTTTCTGGAGTCTTCCAATGACTGAGATGGATCAGCGCCACAAACCAGTACAATCATGGGGGCTCCCAATTGGGCTGCCTCTTCAATCGCCTTCTTATTGTCAACGATGGCGACCTTTCTTTTAGCCACGTCTTTTGCAGGAAAAAATCCGCCACGGCAGAGAGAGACAATGCTTAACCCGGCATTTTTTATCAACGCTCCTGTTTGCTTGATATTTCGCCCCTCTAACGCATCACGCCAAACAGTAATTCCCTTTACACCTGCTTTTGAAAAATGGTTGACCGCAGTGTCAATACTCCACGGCTTGGTGGTTATGGTGTGAATGCATAATTGTGAAAGATCGGTTAGTGGCTTTGCGCTCATTGCACACAATTGAAGAAAGTATAATATTTTTCACCTTGGATGATTCTTTTCAAATAAAGACAAACTTCACGGGCATGGTAGTCGCCCCACATGCTGGATTCACCATTGGGAATTTTACTGCCTTTAGGAATATAGTCCCATCCATTGGGCCGATGATAGATCGAGTGAAGAATCAATCCCTGATGAGAAGAATTTGTGCTTAGGTATGGTTCATCCAAAAGAGTATTCAAAATCGTGAGCCCTGCCTGCCAGTATGGTTGCCCTGCTTTGTCATTTTTGGATTGTAGAAATTTTCCAAGACGCAATAGCCCTTGTGCCGCAATCGCCGCAGCCGAACTATCAACTGGCTCGAACTCGTTGAAAGGGTCAGCTGGTTTATTTAAGTAGTCCTTCACTTTGTAAAGCTGTGGCGCTCCTGTATCCCAATAAGGGATGCCATCAATGGGTGTGTGCTCCAGATAGAAATCGCAAGTAGCCTTTGCAGCTTTCAGCATGAAGGTGGTGAGGGGTTCTTTTCCGCCATAACTTATTAGGGCTGCGGCAGGTTCAGCATCCAGCCACTCCAGTTCCTCGGCGAATCCACACATGGCCCAGGCAAGACCTCGCGTCCAGGTGGTGAACCCTGTATATCCTTGTTGTGAATTGGGGCAGCGGTAGTTTCCATCTTTCACATTGAAAATACTCTCATGGGCTGTCCTTCCCCAAAGATCATAGGAGTCACGACCCTCTTCATAATATATAGAGTAATCAGCCGTCGCGCGCATGTGCTGCAAAGCCCTTTCCAATAGATTAATCTTGCCATCACCCTCGGCTTGAAACACATGACCTAGTTTATGGCTGACGACGAGGGCGCGACACGAACGGATGGTATCTACAAACAAGGAGTGAGCACCATTAAAGGAGTGTATAAAGCCTCCGCTCTTGATGGCGGTCCACCGGCTTGCTTGTACGGCCCCTGAGATTTTTAAAGCCAATTCATAAAAGTTCTTCTCCCACTCATTAAAAGGAATTTTGTCCTCCTTCATGAGCCGGAGCAAATTGCCATAGGTGCTTACATTGTTAAAGCCATGGTCGTGGACACCGACGTGGCTCAAATGGGGAGCCATGACTTCCACTGTTTTGTTGCGACCGGATTCCAAATAACTTTTTGCTCCGGTTGCATCATAGTGCAAAATGGAGGATCCATATTGAAAGCCCTGGGTCCATTCAGTCCATCCACGCGTTGAATATTTTCCCGCTATCGTAAATACGGGTGACCCTTTCTGAGCGTCATAGTTCTTTTCAATCAGATTTATCTTTTCTCCGGACAAGGTCCAGAATAGGTCCAGTTTAGTGGTGAGGTCTGATGGTCTTATTTCCGAATTGATTTTAATCATTGCTTGATATCCTAAAGAAATAAAATAAATATAGCATTATATACAATAACGTTAAGACGAAAAAATCCATCCTTGCCCTTAGCCCCGTCGTCATGGTTTGTGAGCAAAGCGACTTGCCAGCTCAGAATTAAAGAAGATGGTTCCTGAACTTCAGAGGAAGGAGTATCCAGTGAAAATCCTGCAGTAAACTACGAGGTCAGATGTTTAAAGAATTTGATTTCTGAATGTCCAACGCCGAATATCTAATTTTGAGTTGAGCAACTTGGAAATTGGGCGTTCGGCGTTGGACATTCCATATTCTTTTTCAGGATAATATAGAGTTATAATTCACAGTTCAATCCATCACCCGATCCGGTTGGTTGAATCCCGCACCACCAACCTGCTTTTGATCAGTCTCTTTTCCTGGAAGATTTCACCTTTGACAATCTGCTTTAACAGAATTTCAGTGGCCGCAGCACCCATCTCAAAAGCAGGATGGTCAATGCTGCTCAGGGACGGTTCGACAAACCTGCAGATCGTTTCATTGTTAAAGCCGAGCACTGCTACGTCTTTCGGAATGTTCAAACCTCGTTTTTTTAGAATGTGCATCATCTCAATTGCTGCCATATCATTAATGGCAAATATTCCGTCGGGCTTTTGCGGTAGATTGAAAAGGTGATGCATATATTCCTCTACTTCGTTGTTTTTGTAATGAGCGGCCACAATGAGTGACTTGGAGACAGTGATGTTGTGTTTTTTCAATGCTCCCAGGTAACCTTCCAAACGGTAGCGGCTGTTGTATAAATGTTGAGGGCCGGCGATGAAAGCAATTCTCTTACAACCCTGGTTCAGCAAATGTGTGGTGCCCAGAAAACTAATGTCATAATTGTCAGAGTAAACTTGTGACGCACTTAACTCCTCTACAATTCGGTCGAAGAATACAAGGGGCACCTCTTTGTCAATGGCATATTGCAAATGATCGTGCCGGTCAGTCTCACGGGAAACAGAAATTAGCAAACCGTCAACTTTGCTGGCCATCAATGTTTGTAAATTGTTTTGTTCAAGAGCGAGCGATTCATTCGATTGGCATATCATCACATTGTAACCTGCCCGGTTCGCCGTTTCCTGAATACCGCCAATGGCCTTGGCAAAAAAACGGTTTACTGTTTCAGGTATGATCACACCGATCGTGTTGGTGCGTTTTTGTTTAAGATGCTGCGCCAGCACGTTAGGGTGGTAGTCGATCTTTGCTGCCAATTCCCTGACTTTGAGGGCCGTTTCCGGGTTCACATCGAAGTGGTCATTCAGAGCCCTGGACACCGTAGATTTTGAAATCCCCAGAATGTGAGCGATGTCTCTTATCGTAGAAGGCCTTTTAGACATATTCTATTTTGGCGTCAATTACCAAAAATAAATAAAATTCCGGGACCGTTCCCGGGACGGATACCGCTAAAAAATGAAGCCGCAGCCTGTTTTTTTGGTGAAGCAATGATTATCCTAGTGTAGAATTCAACAATCGATTGCATCATGAGGACAGATTTACCTGTGGCAAGATCTAGCAAAAAGTACTTAAGATTATCCATGGGTAAGGAAATTGAGACTGCTATTGATATTGACGGGTTGCTTTGGAGGGTGCTGAGACATGATGATTATGGAGCCTTTGAGAAACTATTTATTTTCCACTACAACCCGCTTCGCAACTTCTGCAAGAAACTAGTGCATATCAATGAGGTCGCTGAAGAACTTGTGAGCGAGGTATTTTTCAAAATATGGAGCAACCGCAAGCGCATTGTCATTTCAAGTTCACCAAAATCTTATTTGTACGCTGCCGTCCGCAACATTTCATTTGACCATCTAAGAAAAGAAAAACGATCATTATGGGCCAATTTGGAGGAAGCAGCAGCGGTTCCATGCGACTACTTTGACGCGCAACGAAATTCCGAATTTCAGGAGCTTGAAGGAAGAATTGAACGGGCAGTGTCGCATTTGCCAAAGCAATGCAGGCGGGTGTACCAGCTTAGCCGGGACGAGGGAATGAAATACAATGAGATCGCAGCAACACTCCAGTTGAGTGTCAAAACGATAGAAACACAAATGGGACGGGCCCTTAAATCATTACGGCATAGTTTAAAGAATGAGTAAATACCACATTAGGGGTGTCAGGGAGGATCATCTCTTCACACGTCCTAGAAAGCGGGATCTTATATAATGAGCACAAGAGCAAAAATTTACATAAATTGAACTAAGAATAGCCAACCCTAATCCCTAAACCAACCCTAATCCTTTTACTATGCATAAAATTTTATCTGGCTTAAAGAGGATCCTTCTGCGCATCAGGCTCGGATTCTTGTTTGCGGTGCTTTGTGCCGGCCCAACATGGGCAGGTATTGAAACAGACCCTTCGTTTCAGGAGCATATTGTTGCAGGAAAAATAATTTCTGTTGAAGACAATCAAGGGGTACCTGGAGTGAATGTTATTATTAAAGGTACTTCACAAGGGACTGTGAGTGATGCCAATGGGAGGTATTCCATCAATGTGCCATCATCAGAATCTGTGTTGGTCTTTAGTTCTATTGGCTTTACGACCTCAGAGATGGTGGTCGGGTCACAGTCCACAATTGATGTTTCTCTTGCCTTGGATGTTACTGCCTTATCAGAGGTAATCGTAACCGGATATGGAACTCAGGAGAAGCGCGATGTCACAGCTTCAATTTCATCCATCAAAGGGGACGCTCTTGTTAGAATTGCTAATCCCAATACATTGGAAGCGATGAAAGGGCAAATCGCAGGGGTCGATGTGCTCCAGTCAAACGGACGCCCTGGCGCAAATCCGACCGTTACAATACGTGGTCGCAGATCCATCAATGCATCCAATGATCCTTTGTTTGTGATCGATGGCGTGCCGATGACCTCAGGGACAAGCACTGGCACTGATGGCGTCGTGTCCACTTCCGGAAGCAATCCATTGAATGATTTCAACCCTTCGGATATAGCATCTATGGAAGTTCTGAAGGATGCTGCAGCCACTGCAATTTATGGATCAAGAGGTGCTAATGGAGTTGTACTCATTACTACGAAACGTGGAAAATCCGGTAAGACCTCTGTGTCCTACTCAGGCTACTATGGAGTAACAGAACCTTTCAGCAAGTTTCCAATGATGAGTGGGTCGAGGTTTGCAGATTTGAGAAGGGAAGCCAACCGCATAAGTCCTTTGGGAGTTACCGGAAGAACAGCATGGGAAGGAACCATTCCCTCAGACGCAGTTTCATTCAATGATCCTGTAGAACTCAATTCAGTCAACAATAACCTTTCGACCAATTGGCAGGACCTAATATTTCACAGCGGAAGTCAGGTCAATCACCAGGTAAGTGCCAATGGAGGAAATGAAAAGACGCAGTTTAATATTTCCCTCGGGTATTTCAATCAAGAAGGTACCATTACTGGAATGGACTTCACCAGGATGACGGCACGTATTAATTTAGATCATCAGATCAGTAAACGGTTCAAGGTTGGAATGTCTAACCAATTAACACATTCAATTCAAAATAATGGATCGGGTAACGTTCTATCGGAGGCAGTGAATCAAACGCCTCTGGGGTTACCTTATGATGCCGCAGGAGCCATTATCTTTTTGCCGATCTCTGACGGTATCCGTTCAAATCCGCTCAGCGAATTAGTTCCAGGAAAGCGAATTGATGAAGAAAAAGTCGACAGGATTTTCTCGTCGGCCTATGTTGAAGCCGAGATTATTCAAGGACTAAAGTATAAGCTGCTGGCAGGTACAGATTTGCGCTATAACACGCGAGGAATATTTGAAGGCAGGTTTACAAATAATAGAAAAAATGGTGATCCTGCGGCTCAATATCAAAATCAGTTCAATCAGGGCTATACGATTGAAAACCTCCTAACGTATAATAAGGTTATAGGAGGCAAGCATAATTTAGGATTAACTTTCCTTCAAAGTGTTCAGCAGAATAATTATGAGAACCATTATACTTCTGTGTCAGGACTTCCCTACGAATCACAAAAGTGGTTCAATTTGTCAACCGCTGCCACCATCAACGCTGTCAGAAGCCGGTATGAGCAATGGAGCCTTGCATCCTGGATGGGGCGTGTGAACTATACTTTCAATGGTAAATATATGCTCCAGGCAACGATTAGAACGGATGGATCTTCACGACTTGCTACAGGTAAGAAATGGACCACTTTCCCAGGATTATCTGCAGGGTGGAGAATTAAAGATGAAGATTTCATGTCTGGTGCTGGTTTCGTCAGTGATTTGAAATTGCGGGCATCATATGGAGTCGTTGGGAATACATCCATTGATCCATATAAGACAGCCGGGATCCTTGCAAAATCTATCTATTCATGGGATGAAGCAAACGCTGCTGGATTTTCGCTTTCAGAAATATCCAATCCTAACCTTGGATGGGAAAAGTCAGCCACGGTGGACGTTGGCCTTGATTTTGGATTCTTCAATGGCAGGCTGAGCGGTACCTTTGATATTTATACAACCAATACAACCGACTTGTTATTAAGAAGAAATCTTCCGGCAACAACGGGATACAACCTGGTGCTGGCAAATATTGGTGCAACAAAAACCAATGGCTTTGAATTAACACTGAATGCCAACATCATCTCCTCTCCAGGTGGATTCAAGTGGGATGCTGATTTTAACATCGCACACTACCAGGAGCAGATTGTGGACCTTGCTCAAAGAGATGCCAACGGAAATAAGACAAGCGATACAGGAAATGCCTGGTTCATCGGGCAGCCCATACGCGTATTCTATGACTATCAGAAGATAGGAATCTGGCAGAAGACAGAAGTGGATGCAGCAAAGACAATGATGGGGGCCTTTCCAGGTGAAATCAAACTTCAGGATACGGATGGAAGCGGAACGGTTACTCCTGCAGATCGTGTTGTGCTGGGCAATGACATTCCCTCCGCTTATGGTGGATTGAATAACAGACTTTCGTTTAAAGGGTTTGATTTTGCATTCTTTCTTTATTATCGCCTTGGATATACGCTTGACAGTCGATTTCATTCTGATCAGGCAACCATGCAGGCGCGTTATAACAATCTGAACATTGACTACTGGACCATTGACAATCCAAGCAATGATTATCCAAGACCAAATAAGAACCAAGAAGGCCCACAATTCGCTTCGACACTGCGATATAAGGACGGTGGTTTTGTTAAATTAAGGACCATTACACTAGGATACACACTTCCGGCCACGGTACTAAGCAAACTTGGGCTGACCAGCCTAAGGGTATATGTTTCAGCGCAAAATCCATTGGTCTGGTCAAGCTACAAATTGTTCGATCCGGAATCTATCAATCAGATTGATAGCAATGATGTGCCATCTAACAAACTGTTTTTAGGTGGAATTAATTTGACCTTTTAATGACTAAGCATATGAAAACAAAATTTATATTCATATTGATAGCCCTCGTGGCGCTTAATATTCAGTCGTGCGATAAGTTCCTTGAAGAGAAATTGATATCTGACGTTTCTGCTTCGAGCTATTACTCAACAGCAGCCGGATTGGAGGATGCAGTGGATGCCACTTACAATTACCTGAAATATGTCTATAGTAATGAGAGGGCCTACACATTAACTGTTTTTGGAACAGACACCTACACCAACGGTGCAGACGGTGGCTTCAAGGGCTTTAATTATTATGACAATACCTTGAGTTCTGATCAAAGCATATTGCGGGAGATGTGGGAACGTTGTTATCAAGGCGTCAATCAGGCGAATGCGGTATTGGGCAGGGCTGCAACTGTAACAGACATGGCCGATGCGACCAAGACAATTCGACTCGCTGAAGTACGCTTCTTGCGCGCGCTGTACTATTTTACATTGGTTCGGCAGTGGGGTGACATTCCTCTTCCATTAACAGAAACTATTGGCGTTGTTACGGAAGTTCCCAAAGCTACCCAGGCTGATGTCTATGAAAAGGGGATGGTACCGGACCTGGAATTTGCTATTGCCAATTTGCCGAATACCCAGAGCGATTACGGAAGAGCCACAAAAGCGGCAGCAGAGCACTTGCTGGGGTTAGTTTTGCTGACCAGAGGTTATTCTTCATACGCCAAGTCGGATGATTTTGACAGATCGATCACTTATTTTTCGAATGTCATCGCGAACTATGGATTTACCCTTAACACCGATATGGCCAAATTATGGGATCAGGATAACCAACGGAGTAAGGAAATCATTTTCGCCGTTCAAAATTCTACCAATGTTCTCCTCAACAGTGGAGGAGATGGAGTACTTCCAGGAGAAGGAAATCGCGGGCATTTATATTTTCTAATGGAGTATGATGTGCAGCCCGGAATGATCAGGGACATTGCCAACGGCAGACCCTTTAAACGTTTCCGCCCCTCCAATTATTTATTGGATCTCTGGGCCGCAGACCGCGACAAAGACAACCGCTATGACCTTACTTACAAGCATGCCTGGATCAGCAATAATACCAATATGCCCAAATGGTCAGCTGCGGAGGTAGCTGCCGGTGCAAAAAACAAAGATGGTTCGGCGGCAGTTGCTGGAGTGAACAAATATGCGGTAGGTGATACGGCGATCTTTATTCCTGGCCCTGGAAATGATGCGAAGTGGACTGCGACCAAGAAATTGCAAACGCGATACCGTGTCTACACCAGAAGTGAATACAGTGAGAGAATTTTTGCACACATTGGCAAGTTCATTGACCCCAGGAGATCTGCGATTCAATGGATGGAAGGTTCAAGAGATTGGTTCATTATGCGCTTGGGAGATACTTACCTTCTAAGGGCTGAAGCGTATTTCAAAAAGTCAAATTTAACTTCAGCCGCTGCTGACATCAACGTTGTAAGAACCCGCGCTGCCAAACCTGGCAAAGTTGCAGCGATGCAGATATTACCTACCGATGTAACCCTGAATTTCATCCTGGATGAACGCGCAAGAGAGCTTGACGCTGAACAATGCAGGTGGTATGATCTGGTAAGGACTGGAACTTTGGTTGACAGGGTAAAACTCTATAACCCCCTTGCACTTGCGAATATCCAACCATTTCACGTTCGCAGACCCTACCCGTTAACTCAAATCGACAGGACTTTACCAGCCGGTAGTTTCACTCAGAACTGCGGGTATCCGGGAGGGCCGCCATGTAACTAGCAAAATTTGTTCTTCGATGAAATGAATGTAGGCCGGAGATATTTCTTCGGCCTACTTTTGTTTGTGAAGTGAGGGTGCATTTCAATTTATCGAGGTCATTGTTGAGTCAGGGCTAAAGCCCATTGACAGTGCCAACGGTAACCACGGCCTTAAGGCCGTGGTTAGGCAATAATAATCTTAGTCGGGCTTTAGCCCATTAATGGACAATTTGAAATGCACCCTAGAAAAAGTGCCTTTGCAAGATCTAACAGATACCTTTGATTATTGATAATCCTTTTTGAATTTGAGTTGGATATACGGTCTAAGAAATGAACAAATTAATACGGTACATATTTCTGTTTCTCATCGTCTGCCAGTCTTGTTCAAAAACAAACAGCCGTGCGACCGAATCTACTCAACCCGAACCCCGTGCAGAAAATAACGCGGCATATAAATGGGGAAAGATTTCATTGGAGTGTACAGCGAATGATACAGAGAACTTCCGCCCAAGACCCACGGTGACCTCCAGAATACTTGCTTTAATCTGGATTTCGGTTTTTGATTCCTGGAGCCGATATGATGCAACTGCTTCACCATTGTTCTTAAGTTCGGTTGAAAGACGGCCCACATCGGAGCACACGCTACGCAACAAGGAAATTGCCATTGGCTACGCGGCTTACCGGACAATGCGTGAGTATTATTTTTCCGACTCCACACTTTTAAGAAAAAAGATGGTTGAATTCGGGCTTGACCCGGATGATGAGTCTCTGGATCCTGCTTCTCCCATTGGAATCGGAAATTTGGCAGCAAAGGCTGTGATCTCTGCGAGGATGACCGATGGCTCCAACCAGCGTGGTGATATGACTAAGTCCGATGGAACCTATTATTCTGATTATACAGGTTATGCCCCTGTTAACAGCGCCGATGTTCTCACAGATTTGAAACGTTGGCAACCCAAATATTTTTCTGATGGCAAAGGAGGCAAGTTTGCTCCTGGTTGCCTTACACCCCAGTGGCCGAAAGTACTTCCGATCTCGCTCGAGTCAGCTTCTCAATTCAGGCCAGGACCACCGCCAGCAATGGGATCTAAGCAACTGGCCCTGGAATTGAAGGAGGTCATTGACCTTCAGATGAACCTTACGAATGAGCAGAAAGCATTGGTGGAATTCATGCGCGATGGACCCCGGTCTGTCCAACAGGCGGGGCATTGGTTTATTTTTGCCCAAAATGTATCCATCAGAGATAAGCACACATTGGATAAAGATGTAAGAATGTATTTTCTTGTTGAGATGGCTGCTATGGATGCATTCATTGCGGCATGGGATGCGAAAATGTTCTACGACTACGCAAGGCCATATTCGTTGATTCATGATTATTACCGGGACCGGCAGATCAGGGGATGGAGCGGGCCAGAGAAAGGAATGGTTGAAATGAATGGGAGTGAATGGCGGCCTTATTCCCCGGAAACATTTTTGTGTCCTCCCTTTCCAAGTTATGTTTCAGGTCATAGCTGTGTGAGTGGGGCATGTGCTGAGGTACTTCGACTGTTCACCGGAGATGACAATTTTGGACAGGAGGTTAAACTGGTGCCTGGGGCTCTCACTGAACCGAACAATCTTGGAGACACGGTCACGCTAACTTTTCCGACATTTACCAAGACCGCTGATATGGCAGGTCAGTCTCGCGTACTTGGTGGCTATCACATTCAGGCCGATAATATAGAAGGTCTGAAACTGGGTAGAAGCGTTGCTAAAGAGGCATGGAAAAAATATTTGAAGCATACCGGGGATAACAGCGCAACAAAGATTTCCGAAAAATGGCTTTATCAAGGTAGGAATGTCAGCGCTATTTCACAGAGTTTCGCGGAGAATGCATATTGAGAAACACGGAGAAATGAAAGTTATTCAGAGCAAATTATTAAACTCTCAGAGAAACTCCGGAATTTCTCAGTGAAACTCTGTGAAATAGCCTTTGTAATAAATAATTATAGGCTGTGTTAAAGTTGACAACATAGAAATATGAACATAATAACAATCAAATATTTATCGTCGCCGCTGTTTAAGATATTTCTGCTTTCATTGCTTCTTATCGAGTGCGGCAAGAAGGTGGAAATTAATAATGATGCCATGGTTGGTGAGCCGCCCGTTTTTAAAAAAGTGTTATCCGCTCAGAGCGGGGTTACGTTTACGAACACAATTGATGAAAATGTCGATAACTTCTTCGATAATTTTGCTTATGTGTACAATGGCGGCGGCGTGGGCATTGGCGACATCAATAACGACGGCCTTTCCGATGTCTATTTTACCGGCAACGAAGTTCCAAACAAATTATACCTCAATGAAGGAAACCTGAAGTTTAAGGACATTACCCAATCAGCAGGTGTAGGTGGCAATGGGAAGTGGAATAATGGCGTGACCATGGTCGATGTAAACAGCGATGGATTCCTCGACATTTATGTTTGTAAGGGCGGGTACCATGAGACGGAAGCACAACGCAGGAATCTACTCTTCATAAATCAGGGTGACCTCACCTTTAAAGAGCAAGCAAAGGAGTTTGGATTGGATGAAGCCGGATATTCGATTCATGCTTCTTTCTTTGACATGGATAATGATAATGACCTGGACGTGTATGTTACCAACCGACCTGATTCTTTTGATCTCCCGCTGACGGAAATGGTGAGACAAAAGAAGCTCTCACCTGCAGCCAGCAGAGACAAACTGTTTCTCAATGACAATGGAAAATTCCGGGATATTGGTGCGAAGGCTGGCATCGTAAATAATTTTGGTTATGCCCTCAGTGTGGTCACATCCGACCTCAACAACGATGGTTATACCGATATTTTTGTCGCCAATGATTTTGCAGAAGGCGATTATATGTATATCAATCAAAAGAATGGCACCTTCAAAGAAGAAATCAAAAAGGCCACTAACCACATTTCAATGTACTCCATGGGCACCGATGTGGCCGATATCAACAACGATGGACTTGAAGACATCATGGTAAGCGAGATGCTGCCGGAAGATTACAAAAGGTCAAAAGTTTCGATGCCTTCCATGGATGTGGAGGGATTTAATAATATCGTGAACGCAGGGATGCATAAGCAGTACATGCACAATGCCCTTCATCTGAATCAGGGCAATCTTTTTTTTAGCGAAATCTCACAATTGTCTGGCGTCGCTAAAACGGAATGGAGTTGGTCGTGCCTCCTATCAGACTTTGACAACGATGGCAACCGGGATATTTTTGTGGCCAATGGATACAAGCGTGATGTCTTTGATGGTGATGTTCAGCGAAAATTGGCGGTCTTTGTAGAAAGAAACAGAGACAAGTATCAGTCTCAGGGTGAGATGTTGCAAAAAGGTTTTAAGGAGTTTATCGAGGTCTATGAGCCAATTAAAGTCAAGAATTATCTATTCCAAAATAAGGGCGATTTACAATTTGAAAATGTGGGTGATCGCTGGGGATTTAACGATACGAGCTTTTCAAACGGTGCTGCCGTAGGAGATCTTGACAATGATGGTGACCTGGACCTGGTGGTCAATAATCTTGATGACGAAGCATTCCTGTATGAAAATACTTCTTCGACCCGGAATAACTTCTTAAAGATCAAGCTCATCGGGCCACCTGGGAACAGGGATGGGATTGGGACGAAGGTCATTTTGTACTTGGGAGACCAGCTCCAATATTTCGAAAATAAGACCGTGAGGGGATACCAATCATCCAATGATCCTATTGTTCATTTTGGTCTGGGCAGATTTTCAATGGTTGATAGCATCAAGGTTGTATGGAATGATGGTATGGAAAGTCATATAGGAAGTCAGGCGGCAAATCAAATGATTCAAGTCAAACATGATCAGGCTGCTCAGAACGAAAGGAGCGGGTCGTTGAAAGAAACGCTGTTTCATGAATCAACCAAGGATGTCTTAAGCCAAAATTTTATTCATCATGAAAACGAATTCAATGAATATAAAGACCAGATATTGTTGCCACACATGTTTTCACGGAGTGGACCATTTATCTCCACCGGCGATGTCAACAAGGATGGCGAAGATGATTTTTACATTGGTGGTGCTGCCGGCCAGACTGGAAATTTATACCTGCAGAAAAATGGCAAGCTGATTCGGCAATCAATCTCGGCCTTCGAAAAGGACAAGGCCTTTGAGGATATGAGTTCAGCATTCTTTGATGCAGACCAGGATGGTGATGCCGATTTATATGTGGTGAGCGGCGGAAGTGAGTATCCGGAGAATTCTGAGTTCTATAGGGACCGACTATACCTGAATGATGGCAAGGAGAATTTTGTCAAGGCGGAGCTGCCCACATTGAAAAGCAGTGGCTCGTGCATCGTTCCTTATGATATAGACGGGGATGGTGACTTGGATTTGTTCAGGGGTGGGCAGGTGGTGGCCGGGGCCTATCCAAAGTCACCTAAAAATTATATTCTAATAAATGAAAAAGGAAAGTTTACAAATGCTACTGATAAAATAGCTCCTGGCCTTTCAGATGTTGGCATGGTGAATTCAGCCGTCTGGGTGGACTTGAATGGTGACAAGAAAGCTGAATTAATTATCGTGGGAGAGTGGATGCCGGTGACGGTATTTGAGCTTCGGGACAATAGGCTCGTCAATGTCACCATAGCGTATGGAATGGAAAACACAGAAGGTTGGTGGAACAAAATAATATCCGATGATCTGGATGGAGATGGCGATGCGGACCTGATCCTCGGAAACCTGGGTGAGAATTATAAATTTAAGGCGAGTCAGGAAAAGCCATTTCAGGTATTTGCAAAGGATTTTGACAGGAATGGCACCAATGATATTTTCCTAGCCAGATATTATCAGGATACTTTACTGGTGCCCATCCGGGGAAGGGAATGCACGTCTCAGCAAATGCCGGGGATTGCGCAGAGATTTCCTACCTATAATTCCTTCGCTACTTCAGATCTTCCAGGCATATTGGGCTCTGACATAAAAAATGCGGTACATGGACAAGCGCATCTTTTTTCGAGCGTGATGTTGATCAATGACAATGGTAAATTGATCGTTAAAAGGATGCCGACGATGGTTCAACTTTCCGCGATCAATGGGATCATTGTTCGTGATTTCGACAATGATGGCAAGAAAGATATTTTGGTGGCGGGAAATAGATTTGATGTCGAGGTTGAAACTACGCCGGCAGACGCATCACCTGGTGTTTTCATGAAGGGCATGGGCGACTTGAACTTTAGATGCCTGAAGCCATTTGAAAGTGGGTTCTTTGTTCCATACAACGTAAAGGATATTCAGCTGATCAAAACAAAGGATACCTGGTCCGTGTTGGTGAGTGTCAACAATGATGCACTGCGGGTATTCAGCACATCGGTTCCAGCCGAGCGAAAAAAAATAGCTTGGGCGAAATAGTTCAAAAGATACTTTGTTGAGAAATCAAATTATTTTTCTTCTATCAATCTCTGCCGTTGCATCCATGCTCTCAGCATGTGTCAATCATCCTGAATCGAAAAATGAGGGCAGACATCCTAATCGTCTTGCACTGGCAAGCAGTCCGTATCTAAAGGAACATTCAGATAACCCGGTGGATTGGTATGAATGGGGAGAGGAGGCGCTGGAGAAGGCAAAAAATGAAGGTAAACCGCTGATTGTGAGCATTGGATATGCATCCTGTCATTGGTGCCACGTGATGGAAAGAGAGTCTTTTATGGATACCGCGGTGGCCAGACTGATGAATGAAAATTTCGTCTCCATCAAGGTGGATCGGGAAGAGCGTCCTGACATCGATCAGATCTATATGACCGCTGCTCAATTAATGACCGGCAGCGGAGGATGGCCCTTGAGTGTATTTGCCTTGCCAGATGGAAAACCATTTTATGTTGCAACCTATTTCCCGAAGGATGATTGGAAAAAATTGTTGGGTCAGATTTTAAGTGCCTATAAAAGAGATCATGACGATCTGGTGCGGCGCGCCGATGCATTGACAAGAGGTATTCGGAAACCTGAGGTGACAATGTCATCAGAAGATGCAAAAGCACGTTACACCCAAAAGACTTATGAGGGGATTTTTGATTACTGGCAATCCCACCTTGATTTTGAATCCGGCGGACTTACTGGCGCGCCAAAGTTTCCAATGCCGGTGGCCTGGGAATTTCTTATACAGCATCATTACCTCACCGGAAATAAAAAAGCATTGGCCATTGCAAAAACTACGCTTAACGAAATGGCAAGAGGCGGCATTTACGATCAGCTAGGCGGAGGTTTTGCGCGTTATTCAACAGATTCATTGTGGAGGGTGCCTCACTTTGAAAAAATGCTGTACGACAATGGTCAGCTCATCACCCTCTATGCGCATGCATATCAATTGACGCATGAAGCGGCATTTTCTGACATCATCCACCAGTCATTGGATTTCATAAAAAGGGAAATGACAAGTCCGGAAGGTGGCTTCTACTCCTCGCTCAACGCTGACAGCGAAGAAGAAGAAGGTAAGTTCTATGTATGGACCAAAAAGGAGATAGAAAGTATTCTGGATAAAAGGACAGCAAGATTGATGATAGACTTTTACAACGTAACTGATTCTGGAAATTGGGAAGGGAAGAAAAATATTCTATATCGAAAAATGTCCAGTGGGAACTTTGCGAAGAAGCATTCAATGAAGGAGGCTGAATGGGAAACGATCATAGGCGAGGCTGAGAAAGTTATGCTCGCTCATCGGAACAGACGAATTCGTCCTTCTGTGGATCATAAAATTCTCACCTCCTGGAATGCGCTCATGTTGAATGGCTATTTAGATGCTTACTTTGCCACTGGTCGCCAGGAATACCTTGTCACCGCATTGAAGAATGCCCAGTTCCTGGATCAGAAAATGATCCTTGGTGATGGCAGGTTGTGGCGAAACTACAAAGACAACAAGCCATCGATAGACGCTTTTCTCGATGACTACGCTATTCTGGCGAAAGCCTACATCCACCTCTACGAAGCAACATTTGACATGCATTGGCTTGAGCGTGCCCGCATGATTACTGATTATGCTGTTTCTCATTTTCGGGACCCACTGACCGGCTTCTTCTTCTATACGTCAGACAACGCTACGAATCTTGTCGCGCGAGGAATGGAATTGACAGATGATGTGATTCCTGCTTCCAATTCAGTTTTGGCGGAAGTGCTCTTTCGTCTTGGAGAATATTACGACCAGAAATCATATCGCCAAATAAGCAAATCCATGTTAAACCAAATTGCATCGGTGATGGGAAAAAACGCCCCATACTATGCCAACTGGGCGAGCTTAATGGGTTTGATCGCTTATCAGCCCTTTGAGATTGCGCTCATGGGAGCGGATGCGGTTGAAAAGGCGAAACAGATGCAACAACACTATCTGCCAACCGCAATATTCATGGGTGGTGAGAAAGAAAATCTTCCGCTATTGGAAAGCAAATATGTGAAAGGAAAGACCATCATTTATGTGTGTCGGAACAAAACTTGTAAGCTACCTGTAGACGATGTTAATAAAGCCATGGAGCAACTTAGATAGAGTTGTTTTGGTGATGGAGGGTGCATATGTTCCGAGCCTATGGCTGTCATCTCATGATAGAACTTGACGTTGATAGATGGACTTGAAGTCTATCCTTGCAAAATTGGTCGAGCCTCTGGCGCTATTGCGCTTGATTAATTTAGAAGTTCCAGAGGAACGATGAATATTATAGCAACGGACTTCAGTCTGATGCCAGGAGAAGCGAAAGAAGAATGAGTTCCGTAGGAACGGTGCATATGTTC
>JAYVQY010000091.1:0-6555 GCA_043776715.1 Cyclobacteriaceae bacterium
CCATTTTATTAAAGTTCCTAAACGCTTATAGTCTGTGTCGGAAAACCACAAGTGATGAACCGAAACTTCAGTTGTTATATTTTTCTCTTGCAAAGGAATGTCATTACGGAACAGATGTGTTTCTGCTTCTGTCGTTAAGTGCAGAATGTGAAGTCGTGCCTTATGTTTGTTGGCTATGTCAATTGCTCTCTTGGTTGCTTCATAGCACGCTTTTTCGCTTCTTATTTGAGGATGAAATTCAATCGGCACATCTTCACCATATTTTGCTCTATAGATATTTTCATTCTCCTCAACTATTTGTTCTTTTTCAGAATGGATTGCTATGATTGATTTACAGTTTGCAAAAAGTTTTTCCATTGTTTCTGGATTGTCGGCAAGTAGATTTCCTTTTTTTGTAAAGTAAAGTCCGTCATCAGAAACGCCTAAAAGTCTGCTAGTGTCAAGTTTGATTACTTCATCAAGGTTGTCGCCATTTACACCTAAAAAAAAGCCGAAATTGGCTAAAGATTTTTCGGAGGCTATTTGATATTTTGCTTTTAAAATATCAACGGTCAATACATTCGGAAATGTATTTGGCATATCAATAAAAGAGGTTACGCCACCTGCAACGGCTGCTTTGCTTTCTGAATGAAGGTCGCCTTTATGAGTAAGCCCTGGTTCACGAAAATGAACTTGTCCGTCAATAATGCCCGGAAATAGATATTTGCTTGTTCCGTCAATTACTTCTGTATTCAGTTCGTTTTGATCTTGTCCGATTTTTTGAATTATACCATTATCAATTAAGAGGTCGGTAACGATTATGTTTCCTTCGTTTACGATACTAATATTTTTGATTAAACTTCTTTCTGTCATTGTAAATTGTCTGTCTTTTTTGGGTTGTCGTGCCATTGCAGCTAGTATCCGAATATACGCATTCCTATTATCCCTGAAAATAACCGTGGTCTACTCGATTATTAATAGAGTTAACTCGCATTTCGTTCATTCAAGAATTTATCGAGGACTCGTCTACCAGATCCACTTCGCCGGAAACAACAGCGTTAGTTTACCACTGATATGGACTCGAATACGTTGACTCCGCTGATCATACGCATCTTGGATACATCGGAAAGTCGACGTCCAGGAATCCGAGTGATTATTTCTAAAGCACTTCAACAGTAAGCTAAATTATTTTGTAATGACGGCATTCAATTTAGCCCACAGATCATTTTGAAAATTAAATGGCACCAGAAAATTATCGGGCACATCCCCCATGCGTATCACCACCAAACCCTTGCTGGGTACCATGTTGACAAGCTGACCATTCTTCCCCATCGCTGCAAACATATCTTTTGGGGCGTTGGCACAAATCCCTACAGGAAATACTACTTGTGACCCAGGCGCCATGGAGGAAGCTTTTCCATTCAGCCATGTCAAATAGCCGTATGATAAGTTCAGGTTTTGAGAAGTTGTCTTCATCAGATTGAAATAGGTGAGGGGGATGATCGCTGTTTCATTCCATTTACCCTCATTGAGCAACAACAATCCAAAACGCGCCATCGACCTCGGCGTGCTGAAGAAAACATTATTAAAATCAAGCTTTAGATAGCTGCCGTCCATTCCAAGCTTGTCCCGCAATTGAGTATTGAAAAAATTAGTCAATGTCTGGCCTGTGGCTGAGGCGACGACCCCGTCGAGCAGCGTATAAGGTGCATTGTGATATGCCCATCGCATTCCAGGATCCGCTTTGTAGATCAGACAAGCGGGATCTGTACAGTCTTTATTTCCGGTCGCTCCAGGATCTGAATAATCATCCAGCCCTGTGGTCATGGTGAGTTGATGCCGTACGGTAATCTTGTTTTCTTGTGACGCACTAAGTTTTGTCCACCCGGCACCAAGATAATCTGAAGTCTTGACGTCCAGATTTATTTTTCCCTGACCGTTGGCAATACCGACCAGCGATGAGGTGAGTGTTTTACCAGCTGATGCCCAATACCAGGTGCTTGATTGTGTAAAAGCTACAGTGGAGTTGAGTTGGGTATTAAAATATAATTCTATCGCAATCTTTCCATCCTTTAGTACAATGAGCGCCCGTGTGTTGTTGTTTGACAGAAAAGTCTTGAGATCGGTGATCGCAGCTTCGTTCCATCCAAGACTGGCAGGCGTGACAGTCTCCCATGTGCCAGCGACAGAAGGAAAATAGGGCTTGGTAGCTAGAGGGGGAGCGGGATCTTTTTTGCTGCAAGCAAGTACAAGAAAAGTCAACGCCAGAATTCGCCCCGATTGTCTCATTCCAGAAGCCTTTCCGTTTACATCCCTGTCAAAAAGAACGACTTATCAATTTTTCCATTCACATAAAACTGTATCGTCCCAACACCATCTCTCCTTTCGACCGCGAAGATCTGTGCAGGCTTCGACGCAAGCGACAGTTTTTCTCCTCGTTTAATATTTACATACATATTCACATTGCTTTCCACCACCTCCACTTTGTCCAATGAGATGGTAGTCGCTAGTTGTGATGGCAGACACACTACACCAATATTATAATTAATGATGAAGTCGGGGTTTGCAATGGCATTGGCGGCTGCTTTATCCAAAACAAAATTCTTGTCTATGTCTTGCTGGTTTAGCAAAAGAATGAAATTGACAGTATCAGCAAGGGCGACGGTGTTCTTTGCTGAATATCCAGGCATCAGACTGAAGGCAAGCGAGGCAGGAGCAGGTGTATCTGCCTGAATGACACTGTCCATTTTAAGACTGTCGGTGACTTCCGTTGTCTCGGTTTTTTTGGGAGCACAGGCCGAGGCCAATACAGCAGCGGCAATCAGGAAGAATATTTGCTTCATATTATTTATTTTTTTGAGATTGTCTTTTTTCCAGTTTTAAGGACCGTGAGTGTTTCGCGAACAGCGATCTTGGGAAGTGAATCCTTGTTCAAAGCTAGATATTTTTTTACAAGTTCCCTGTGGTGCAACACTGCGCTGCGCAATACCCACGAAATTGCTTTAGTAATGAGAATTTCTTTTTCGGATTTCAGCCTGTCTGTATTTTTCAGGGCCATGAGCACCATCGGCTCATTTTTGAACCTCCTCAAGGGCGAGCAAAGAAGTACCAGGGAGGCCCTCCGTTTCTGGATGTTTTTACTTTTCGAAAGTTGTATGAGTAATCCTTTCCAACGTGCCCAATCAGTTGGAATTTCGGAAATGGTATACGCGCCTGTGCAAACAGCGTCCACTTCAGCCCAGCCTACCAGATGGTCTAGCCATTCATCGAAGACGGCTGGATCAAATTTTCTTTGTACGGTGGTGGAGTGATCCAGTAAGATTCCAGCCATGCTTTTTTCTGTGGACGATATCCCAAGGATGAGGCTGGTCAGCAATTTTTTGAAATCCCCAGCACTCATTTCGCGGTGTTCCCTCATCCATTCTTTCGCAATCTTTCTTAAAGAGGGCACGCTAATAGGGTATCGCGGATGGGTATTTCCGAGATAGCTGTCCAGAAAGGTATGTTGGGTCGGTGTTCCGGAGTGTTTCCGGATCAGTTGCAGAATTTCAGTATGGGAGGGAGAGAGTTTCAATTGACGATTTACGATTTATGATTTACGCTTTAGAAATTTCAAGTTCCAAATTAAGTTCCTATTTTCGACGCAACAACTCCTATTTATGTCTAACGAAAAACAAGTCCATATTCTCATCGGTTGTGCCGATGCCCGTGATCTCAGCCAGGTTCAACTAGATGCGGTTGGATCCGTAAGAAAGAAATATCAAGCAGGAGGAATCGAAATCGAGTACCACGTGATTCGGGCAGCTGGATCCTTTGTCACACCCGATGTGGTGATGGACATTAAACGCACCGTGGAGCAATCTCAACGGAATCTTACCGGACCGCTTCCCATCTCTTACTTCGTTCACATTCAAACCCACGCACATCTTACCGAAGATTCAAAAGATGATTATATAAGTCATGTGCACGATTTGCATGTCGTCGAGGGCTCACCATTAAACTGCGGTATGCTCGGGGCATCCACGGTGGGTATTGAGATTGAACAGATGATTGTAGAGGCAAAGCCCAAACTGGAATTGGACGGGAAGATGGTGGTGATTGATAATGATACCAAAATCAAGTTGCTGCTGAAGGAGCACTATGCCTATGACGGGTACCTCGCCGGGGATTGGATCTTTAGCATTGACCTGCTTCGCACGCACCCACGTCATCAGCGCACGTTGTTGGAAAAAGCCATTGACAATGATTCCGAACTCAAAGTCCTCGACATTCAAATCACTTGTGGCATCATGGATTACTCCATTCACTCGTTAATTCGTGTTGACGATGGTGATCCCGAAGCCCCATTTTGGGATGAGGTGCAAAAATATATCAGGGAGCACTCAACAAATGAGCGAACGAATAGACAGGCACTTATTCAACAATCACAAAAGCAGAAACCGTTGGCCGGACTATTGTGCATGACCGACCCGCGTCAATCCTCGAGAACACAAGCGGCTCAATTTTACCTCCAGTCGAAAGGGATTGACAATGGTGGTGAGTATTTGCCCAACACAGTCTTTAACATGACTGGCAGTTCATTTGATATTCCCTTTACACCTTTTGGGCCTTACGTCATTGCGGGGTTCTTTTATTCCATCAAGCATCTTGGTCTAACTGACCAGATGGTGATGGGATATGATGCTGCTCAGACAGCCCGCATTCAGTTGAAAATCAAGAATGACCCCATCATGAACATGATTGTAAATAAGTTTGGAGTCAATATCATTCCAATCAGCCAGGTTGATCTTGAAGAGTAAAATAAGTTTCGCGAAGCGAAGGCCTAAACGAATCACTTCATGTTTACCAGAAGGAAGTTTTTGCAAAAAGGTTTGATGGCCTCTGCGGGCGCAGCATTCATCACTCCGGCGCTGGCGTTCAGCAATGATGTTCAGCAGGCCAAATACATCACGTTCGATTTGCATGCTCACCCCGGCCGGTTTGACCAGGTTGGAAACTCTGATTATGCTGGAGACAAGGGCGTGGCGAAAACCATTGGGGAAATGAATTCCAACAGTTTGTCGGGTGCATTTTTTGGTCTCATCGCAGACTCTGCGCTCATAGAAAGAACACCCACGGGGATCAGGCCAAAGGGGAATTACAAGACCGGGGAAGCATGGAAAGAGTATGTGAAGCAAATGGAAACATTGAAGAGGATTCTCAAAACGATGCCCGTGAAGATATCTACAAAAGCAACCGATCTGGATAAAGCTATTGATGAGAGAAAAGTCGCTGCTTTCATTTCCTGCGAAGGAGGTGACTTCCTTGACGGGGATGCCTCTCGGTTAGACCAGATGTATGAAGATGGGCTCCGGTCGGTTCAGCTCGTTCACTATGTGCCCAATGCCCTTGGTGATTTGCAGACAGCAGATTCGCAACATGATGGTCTTTCTAGGTCAGGAAAGGAAGTCGTTGCGAAAATGAATAAACTCGGAATGGTCATTGATGTCGCCATGCCTCCATGAAGACCGTTCAGGATGTCGTTGCTATGACGGATGCCCCGATTATACTTTCTCATAGCATTCTCAAAATGGAAGAAAGCCGACCATTGTCAAAGAGGGCCATCTCGATAGATCATGCGAAGCTGGTGGTGAAGACGGGTGGTGTGATCGGAGCATGGCCTTCTGGTTTTAACAACAGCTTTGAAGAATTTGTTGATAATACCCTCCGCTTAGTGGAAGTGGTGGGCATTGATCACGTAGGTCTCGGTACCGACATGGACGGAAATTTTAAACCAGTTCTTGGTTCATACCTTGAGCTACCGAAATGGATCGAAGCGTTGCAAGCTAAAGGACTATCCGTCGAAGAGGTGGGAAAAATCGCAGGTGGAAATGCGCGAAGGGTGCTGGGACAAGTACTCAAGTAAAAGTTTTCTTATCAATTATGGCATCCCATGAGAGATACTCAGGTTTCAAGCAAAACTTTATCTTTGCGATCGAGAACTGGATCGGTGATTGGGGAAAACACCAACCACATGCAGTATAGTAGTAAATGGCTCCGTATTTCAATGGATAGAATCTCAGATTCCGATTCTGAGGATGTAGGTTCGATTCCTACCGGGGTCACCAATAAAGCAGACCTGAAGCGATCGAAGATCTGCTTCAGGGTCGCTTTATTGTCCTGAAGCGCTCGACGCAGGAGATCTGCTTCGGGAATCAGTCCGGAAAACATGATTTCATTCACCCCGAGCATTCTTACTATTGCCATAGGATTCACCAACGATCGTAAAGCGGGATACTTTTATCCTGAAGCGATCGACGCAGGAGATCTGCTTCAGGATGATACTTCCATATTGCGTTTATATTTTGTTCAGCCACAAGGATCACCTTACTTCTGATATACTTAAATTAAGCAGGCGGGAACGCTGGTCGATATTTGTAATGTCGACCGAATCGAAGGACGATCTGCTTTGGAGTCTGGATTTGTAATCCCGCGACCAAAGTCGAAACTAATGTGGCTTCGAAATAAAATCATCATGAAAACAGGATTTTCTATTTTTAGAGTATTCTCCATATTGTCGCATGGGTTTCAAATACG
>JAYVQY010000092.1:0-24537 GCA_043776715.1 Cyclobacteriaceae bacterium
TTTTATTTTTCATAATCCAAAGATCACCTTTTGATTTTCCCTTTCAAGGTTTGGTAAAAAAAAATCATGCAATTGTGAGTTTTTAGAGGTGCCCTTAAGCTTATCCTCGTGATTTAACTGCAAAGCGGTAGAAAGTTGCGTCGAGAGCAACTTCTTACGGGTAGCTATAATTCCTAAGGTAATGGTCTCTTTTTGTGTGAGCTGGAAATATTTATTAATATAATCTATTACTGTCAAGGCCTCCTCATCAATAACCCCGGAGTGAACAACGACGGCCATTTTGCTGAACGTACTTTCAAGCTCCGGAAACGGCTTAGCATCCAGGCTCAATTTTTCATAAACCAAATCATATCCTGAGCCTTCACCTTCCATGAGCTTAAGATCATGCAAGGTTTGAATGAGATGTGGATTCCTTCTTTGCCTTTCGTGTAGAATATTGTCTTTTGAAATTCCCAATGGCAAGCCCCCCGGATTTGTAAAGACAATCCTGTCAGGATACACTTCCAGGAATATATCTCCTGAGCTTGTATATCTTTTGTGTGCAATGGAGTTAATAAGCAATTCCCGAATCACCTCTTTGGGGTAATTACGAATTGTATTTCTGAACAAACCGTTTGTAAGTTCTTTTGAGTAAGTTAATTCTACAGCTTCCTTTTCAATTTCAAGTAATAATTGCATTGGATTGTGCAAATGAAAGTGCCAGTCTTTTTTTCTGATTTTGTCCCCCCGCTGGTTATAGACAATATATTGGAAGGTTATAGGATAACTTAGTCTTGCGCGTTGAGACGGTGTGCCAAGCCAGAGTATGCCCAAATTTGTTAATTGGCCTTCTGGCGATACAAGTTGGTAATGTTCTAAGATTTCCCGATCAGCTTTTCCCTTGATAAAGTCTGAGACTTTATCTGATTTGTTAATGTTGGTAACGAAGTATTCAATTTGAGACTGGTCTGCTTCTTGTAAAGCGATTTTTTGTGCAACTATTAACTCCCATTGGAAGGCTCCTTTTTCGGCGGCAAGGTTTGTAAGATCTTCGCTTCTTACCGGGTGGCAATTATCGGATATCCTAATAAATACTTTGCCTGAGGATGTCATGGCAATAGCCCTGGAAGATGGAAGTATATTAATTGAGAAATACTCGCCATCATTTCCGTGAGTATGCACTTCAGGATTGGTAATACCAACGCCGCTGGTTAGTGTTCTTAGCCGATTTAAAACCTTGTTCATTTCCTGAACGTCAATTTTTTGACCGATTGGTGGTTCGGTTTGTTTGTCTTCAATTCCAATTACGATTGTTCCTCCTTGGGCGTTGGCAAAGCAAACACAGGTTTCAGCCAATGACTCAACGTCAGATTTTGATCCAATAGCCTTTTTCAGGCTCTTGAACTCTACGCTGCTGTCTTCATTCCATCTATTCATAGCTGAACCCCAATTCATTTCAGGTCGTATTTCTCTTTTCCAGTAATGCAGCTGATGATGTGTGAATCAACCAATTACGCAATTTTTACTTTTTCCAGTTAAGTAAAACCTTGTAACATTACCCTGACCAGGTTGCCCATCCCCCGAATTCCTTATGATACTTTAAGGCGCGAAAGTAACATAAGGAAATTCTTATATTACTTTAAGCCAATATCTATTCCAACCTTCCTGAGGTTGCTTTTGATGCGCTTTTGCAATTCAGCCGATTTTTCGAAGTGGGCTTTAAGGTTGCCAGTAATTCCGGCAATTTTTTCCTCAAAACCTATTCCGTCATCTTCGACTTCTTCAGTACCTACGTACCTCCCCGGGGTGAGAACGAAATTGTTGGCTTCTACCTCGGCGAGAGTTGCAGACTTGCAGAAACCCTGCACGTCATTGTATTTGGTCTTCTTTCCCCTGGGGTTGCGCCAATCATGGTAAGCACCGGAGATCATTGCAATATCTTCATCCGTGAATGCTTTGTTTTTCCTGCTTGTCATTGTGCCCAGCTTACGCGCATCAATGAACAGGATCTCATTACTGCGGTCGCGGAACTTATGGTTTTTGCGATTGCGAGCCAGGAACCACAAACAAGCTGGAATCTGTGTATTGTAGAATAACTGAGTGGGCAAAGCTACCATACAGTCAATCAATCCTTCCTGGATCATTGCCTTCCTGATTTCGTTTTCATTCCCGGAGTTTGTTGTCATTGAACCATTCGCCAATACTATGCCTCCCGTTCCTGTGGGGTTTAGCTTGTTAGCAAACAGTTGGAGCCATGCATAATTGGCGTTCCCCGCAGGTGGCACACCGTATTTCCACAAGTGACTATCTTGTAATGACTCACCACCCCAGTCCGAAATATTGAATGGTGGGTTTGCCATAATGAAATCAGCTTTCAGGTCTTTGTGCCGGTCGCTATGGAATGTGTCACCTAATTCAATCTTGGCATCAATTCCCCTGATGGCGAGATTCATCTTAGCCAGCTTGTAGGTAGTTGGGTTGCTCTCCTGGCCGTACACTGCGATGTCACCAATCTTTCCCCCATGAGCCTGCAGAAACTTTTCGCTCTGAACGAACATTCCTCCGCTGCCACAGCAGCCGTCGTAGATCCGGCCATTGTAAGGCTCGAGCATTTCCACCAATAGCTTAACGATACTGGCCGGCGTGTAGAATTGTCCACCGCGCTTGCCCTCGGCGTCAGCAAACATTCCAAGGAAGTATTCATACACCCTGCCCAGGAGATCCTTGCTGCTATGTCCTTTTTCTTTGAAGCCCACGTTCCCAATCAGATCAACCAATTCACCCAGGCGCTTCTTATCCAGTGCTGGTCGTGCGTAATCTTTTGGGAGTACTCCTTTGAGGGAGGGGTTGTCCTTTTCGATGGCATCCATTGCGTCGTCCAGATCTTTGCCGATGGTGGGGAGCTTGGCTCTTTGATGCTGTAGGAAATTCCAGCGTGCTGATGGTGGCACGTAGAAGACATTCTCAGCGAGGTACTCATCCTTGTCCTCTTCGTCGGAGTGCTTGTCTTTCTTTAGCTTCTCGTAAAGCTCCTCAAAACTGTCGGAGATGTACTTCAGAAATATCAGCCCAAGTACAACGTGTTTGTACTCGGCGGCATCCATATTATTGCGGAGTTTGTCGGCGGTGGCCCAGAGGGTCTTTTCGAGGTCTTGAGTCATTTAAAGGCTTCAGTTTTGAGCCGTTGAAATTACAGTAAATTTTGGTCACAGCGGAAAGAAGGGGTGCCAACCGTAATGCATGGCCAATTCTCTCGCAAAGGAAAGAGCGCCTTTGCCGCTTCCCGGTGGAGCAATGCTGAATGCAAACAGATTAGGATAAGTTGCATGTCTTCGATAACTGGATTTGATTCCTTTTATTTAAATTTAAACGAAGCCTACCTTTCTTACTTTGTGAGGAGGCAACCAAAAACGGAGTAGTAATTTTTTACAGGAAATAAATCAATATTTACATTATTAAACCAAAACTTTCATGCGATTCCTCTCTACCACTTTCTATTTACTATTGATCCCTATTTTCATTATTTCTTGTACCAAGGGTTCCAAAACTCTCAGAGATGATTCAGGGAAACTGGAAATACTTTTTCTAGGCCACAACAGCGAACATCACAATTCATCTCTTTATATGCCGTTGCTTGCCTCGGGCCTTTCAAGAGAAGGTATCAATTTATCATATACCGATAATCCTGACGACCTTAATTCAATTAACCTGGACAAATATGATGGATTGATGATTTACGCTAATCATGAAAAGATAACCCCAGAACAAGAAAAAGCCTTGCTGGATTTTGTTTCCAAAGGAAGAGGATTTATTCCTGTGCATTGTGCAAGCTTCTGTTTTCAAAATTCCCCCAAATACATTGACTTGGTGGGAGGGCAATTTTTGAAGCACAAAACAGACACGTTTATAGCTAAAATTGTTAAGAAGGATCACATCATTGTTAAATCGTTAAATGAATTTTCCACCTGGGACGAAACTTACGTTCACGATAAGATTGCGAAGGATATTACGGTTTTAATGGAACGCGTTGAAGGCGATCATCACGAACCGTGGACATGGATAAAAGAATATGGCAAGGGAAGAGTGTTTTATACTGCTTATGGCCATGATGAGCGAACCTGGAGTAACCCTGGCTTTCAGCAATTGATGAAAGAAGGAATTCTATGGGCCGTGGGAGACGAAGCGAAAACAAAATGGGACACCTTCCGGAAGACTATTCCAACACTGGCTTATCATGAGGAAGCCAATATTCCCAACTACGAAAAAAGAAACCCGGTCCCCAAATTTCAAGAACCACTGTCTCCGGAGGAATCTGCAAAGTTGATTCAGGTTCCTGTTGGATTCCAACTTAAGCTATTTGCAGCGGAGCCTGATATTATCAATCCCATTGCCATGGAATGGGATGAGAGAGGAAGACTATGGGTCATTGAAACGGTAGACTATCCCAATACCGTGCGCGAAGACAAAAGTATTGGTGATGATCAAATCAAAATATGTGAAGATACAGATGGAGATGGTAAGGCCGATAAGTTCACGGTGTTTGCTGATAAGCTTAACATTCCTACCAGCATGGTTTTCAGCAACGGTGGAATTATTGTTTCACAAGCACCACACTTTCTATTTTTAAAAGACACAGATGGTGACGATCAAGCGGATGTTAAGAAGATTTTGATTGATGGTTGGGGAACATTTGATACTCATGCCGGTCCATCCAACTTAAAGTATGGTTATGATAATCAGATCTGGGGTGTGGTGGGCTATTCGGGATTTGAAGGAACCGTTGGAGGCGAGAACAGAACCTTTAGTCAAGGCATCTATCGATTTAAACCTGATGCATCTACTTTTGAATTTATGACTTCCACCAGCAACAACACCTGGGGCCTGGGCTTTACAGAAAATAATGATGTGTTTGCCTCCACGGCCAACAATACGCACAGTGTTTTCATGGGTATTCCCAACAAAGCAGCAAAAGGTGTGGAGGGAATTCCATTGGTCGGCACAAAAATAGACGGCCACTATGCGATGCACCCCATTACAGAAAAAGTAAGGCAAGTGGATGTGTTTGGTGGATTTACGGCTGCAGCAGGCCATAACTTTTATACTGCAAGAAATTACCCAAAAGAGTTTTGGAATACGGTTGCATTGGTATGTGAACCTACGGGCCACTTAGTCCACATGGCCCGAATTGAAAAAGATGGAGCAGGGTTCATTGAAAAGGATGGTTGGAATCTATTTGCTGGCGCAGACGAATGGGTTTCACCGGTAGATGCTAAAGTAGGACCGGACGGTGCCGTATGGGTGCTTGACTGGTATAACTTTATTATTCAACACAACCCAACCCCTACCGCTGAGCGCGGAGGATTTGCCGCCACCAATGGAAAAGGAAATGCATATGAGAATCCATTGCGCGATAAAACTCATGGACGAATTTGGCGAGTCGTGAACAGGGCGGCCGATGAGGTTAAACCAATCACACTTAATAAAGAGAACCCAAAACAGCTTGTTGATGCACTCAGCAACGACAATCTCTTTTGGAGAATGACGGCGCAACGATTATTAGTAGAGCGAGGTAACCTGGATGTGTTACCCGAACTCTATGACCTTGTGAAAAACGAAAAACTGGATGATGAAGGTTATAATGCTACTGCCGTGCATGCCCTATGGATCATTGATGGACTAGGCGCAATTAGTAAAGATGATAAAGCGGAGGCTGTTGTTACCAGCGCTTTGAATCATCCTTCAGCAGGGGTGAGAAAAGCGGCTATTCAAATTCTCTCGAAGTTGCATTGGACGGAAGAAGCCGTAACGAAATCAAAGGTGCTTAATGATAAAGACCCTAATACACGTCTGGCGGCGATTGTTTCATTAGTAGAGATTGCACCATCCGAATCACTCGGTAAAACTTTATACGAATTAAGCCTTGAAGAAAGTATAAAGAGTGATGAATGGTTATCGAAAGCGGTATATGCGGCTGCCAATCAGCATAAGAAAGGATTCATAAATTCCTTTCTTGCGGCTCATCCGGAATACCTGCAAAAGAAGGCAAGTGAAAAGAAGCGCGAAGCAACTGATCTTGATGATGCAACCTGGAAATCAATGGAACTTCCGCAGTATATCGAAAGGGCCGGGCTAAACATAGATGGCGTCATTTGGTTTAGGAAGACAATCAATATACCTGCCGGTGCCGGAAAGAAGGCTACTCTCTCTTTGGGGCCAATTAATGATTCTGATGTCACATACATCAACGGCGTTAAGGTGGGCGGCATTGAAAAGAAACATACCGATAAAAGAGTCTATGAGGTTGCTGCCGGCGTACTTAAAACAGGAAAGAATGTCATCATCATACGATTGGAGGATATCGGAGGTAACGGTGGAATCTACGGTAAGCCTGAAGAAATGTTTATTCAGATTGGCGGAAAGAAAATATCACTCGCGGGAAGCTGGAAGTTTGAAGTGGAGCGGGAATATGGTAGTAAAAGTCAAAGCGCGTTCAAGGATATTTCTATCGGTGAGCTATTCGCAGATAACTATGCCGGCAAACTGGAGGTAAACGAACCATCTGGTGCTACTGCGAATGGCGCAACCACCCTGATCAAGATCAAAGCAATCAAGAATGAAATGAAGTATGACCTTAAATCATTTACTGTGGAGGCTGGAAAACCAGTAGAAATCGTTTTTGAAAACCCTGACTTCATGCAACACAACCTGGTCATAGCGCAAATAGGTGCCTTGCAAACGGTTGGAAAGGCTGCCGATAAATTGGCATCCGATCCAAAAGGAGCGGAAAGACAATATGTTCCTGACATTCCCGAAGTACTCTTCGCCACTAAATTGATTAATCCACAAAAGACCGAAAAGCTTTTGTTTATAGCCCCTCAACAGACGGGAGACTATCCTTACGTGTGCACATTTCCCGGTCATTGGACTATTATGAATGGAGTGATGAAAGTTGTAGCCGCTAAATAATTGGAATAAAATAGTACTCCTAAATAATTTCTGGTGGGCATGAATGTAAAATTTGGGGTAAGCACCTGGTTGTGGACTTCCCCCTTTACAACGGAAACGATTAGTCTGTTTCCAAAAATTAAAGCGATGGGTTATGATGCAGTTGAGATTCCTGTAGAATATCCTGAACAAATTGACGCGAAAAAGATAAAGCAAGCGCTACATCAACATGGTTTGACTGCTATTGTTTGTGGTGCTTTCGGTCCTTCCCGCGACCTTACCCATGATGATCCGGCTGTTCACGAAAACTGTTTCCAATATATTATTCAATGCCTCGATTTGTGCAATGAATGGGATGCAACTTTTTTAGCAGGGCCCATGTATTCTGCTGTTGGAAAGGCAAGAATGGTTTCTTCAGAGCAACGAAAAATAGAATGGGAAAGGGCTGTCTCCAATATCCGCAAAGTGTGTATGCTGGCTCATGAAAGATCGTTGGAGATTGCATTGGAGCCATTGAATCGATTTGAATCTGATATGATCAACACAGCCGATGATGTGATGCGGCTGATACGAGATGTGAATCATCCTGCCGCTAAAGTTTTGTTGGATGGTTTTCACATGGCCATCGAAGAACGCAATATTGAACACGCCATTACTTCCGTTGGTGATAAGCTGATCCACGTACAGGTTTCGGAAAATTACAGAGGCACGCCTGGCACGGGACAAACTCCGTGGAATGCGTTTAAAAAAGGACTCGGCAACATTAACTATCAGGGCGCTATATCCATCGAAAGTTTTACTCCGGATATCAAAGAACTAGCCGGTGCCGTATGTATATGGAAAAACCTGGCGTCAAGTCAGGATGGATTTGCGCAGGAAGGAATTAATTTTTTAAAAAAGTTATTAAACGAATAAACCCTCTGTTCCAGGAGTCCTTCGGACATGCTTGCTTGCTATGGCGCGCGCTTGTAGCGCGTGCCGCTGAAATCTTCTTCATGCTACATTATCCTGAATCTCTTTCAGTGACCTCAAACGAAATCAATCTCAAGGTAACCTTTGACATTTGGAAAAAACGCATAGTCTCTTGCTGAACTATAAAGATAATGCTCAGGCTCTGAAATAATTTCATCTGCCACTGGATTGTGATGGATATACTGAAGCTTTTGATGGACAAACTTTTGCCTCGTTAGCAAAATGGGATGGTTACCATCCTGCCATACTTTATAGTTAGTATTTCTTTTTATCCCTTCCGCTACTTCTCCAAACAAACCCAACATCCAGTGACGTCGACTTTCAGAAGCAGTGCCCAACGCTTTTACAATTCCCTTTGATGTAAATGCTTTGAAGTCATGAAAGATCCTGGACAATTCAATATTGGTAGTGCTACAGATCATGTGCAAGTGACTGGGCATGAGGCACCAGCCATGAATGAGAAGGCCTTTCTCTCTTTGGCAATATCTTAACGAGTTTATGACAATCTGTTTCAACTCAGGGCGTGTGAATACATCCACCCAGCCAACACTCGTGGTGGTAGTAAAATAAAGACCTTCAAGATCACCGAACTTGTACTTATCTGACATGGCAACAAGATCATAAATCGATCTTTCAAAAATTGGATTTCTCAAATTCGGAAAACAGGATTAGTTATTGAAAGGCAGAATTCTTAGCCTCAAAAGGATTCGGTGGATCGCTCACCAGAAAAACGGCGCACCAGTATGCCTGTCTGCCGAAGCGTTCGCACCGGCACGCGCTGCAAGCGTCGCGCCATAGTAAATACATCCACCCAGCCAACAATCGTGGTGATAGTAAAATAAACACCCTCAAGATCACCGAGCTTGTACTTATCTGACATGATGACAAGATCATGAATCGATCTTTCAAAATTGGATTTTTTAAATTCGGAAAACAGGATTAGTTATTGAAAGGCAGAATTATTGGAATCAATATGATTGGTAATTCACCTTTCGGAAAAACGGCGCACCGGCACGCCTGTCTGCCGAAGCGTTTCGCGTAGGCATGGCGCTGCAAGCGTCGCGCCATAGTAAATACATCCACCCAGCCAACAACCGTGGTGGTAGTAAAATAAACGCCCTCAAGATCACCGAATTTATACTTATCTGACATGATGACAAGATCATGAATCGCTCTATCAAAATTGGATTTCTCAAATCCGGAAAACAGGATAAGCTATTGAAAGGCCGAATTCTTAGCATCAAAATGATTGGTAATTCGCATTTCGAAAAAACGGCGCTCCGGCACGCCTGTCTGCCGAAGCGTTTCGCGAAGGCATGGCGCTGCAAGCGTCGCGCTATAGTCAACGGCAGAGACTTGTTCCCGCCTTCATTAATGCCACGAGTGAGCCTCGCCAAGGTCAGGACACAACACTTGCAGCAGATTGGGTTCGCATTGTAAATGTCTACCGTCAGAAATCACTTCAACTCGGTATTTCCAAACAAAGAATTATACTGCACACAATAAACCAACACATATTTATAATCACTTGTATAGGATGGCGAGGTCACCGTAAAATTGATGTTGCTTTTGCTGTACCCGTCCGTAAGCTTACCCACCTCGATCACATTGGCGTTGCTAAAATTGGAAGACTTGGAAACATAAACATGAACATCCGGTCCCTGACTCATGGTAAAATTCTCAAACCGTAATATTTTCGCGCCAGCGGCATCCACATACAAGGCGGCCGTACCATCCAAACCGTGCGCATAGCTTACGAACATGCCCATCTTGAATACCGTCGAATTGGATGGAGCAGCATCATTGACCATTGACACGCCGCCATTGGGAGCCGGGTCGCTTTCGCTCTTGCTGCAGGAGAAAAAGATCGCACCCGATAAAATTATCAGGGCTGTGAGGTTCATGGATATATTTTTCATAATTTCTTTTTAATTGAAAGGCTTGTAGCTGACAGCAATCAATGCCATGGATGCCTTGTATCGGTACCGATCATTTTCTATTCTGCCATTGTCAAAAGACAACTTCTGATCCGTCCGGTATTCACTGAAGAGAAAGGTAAATCCTGCCCTTACGCCAATCTTTTTCGTAATCCAGTATCGAAGATAGAATTCTGAATTCAGCGATCCAAAATCGTTATCGCTCGTGAGCAATAGATTGAAACTGGTAGGAGATCCATTTTGAATGGGCGATTGACCGGCATCCAATGAACTTGAAATCACATTGAATCGCTTTGATGGTCCGAAACTAAATCCTATGGCATCGATGTTGAATCCCACATCGAATTTCGGACTCAGATCATACTGGAAATAAATAGCCAGGTTGAGTGAATTTGTCAAAGTGGTTGAGGTTGTAATGGTATCAATATTTGCAATGACGTCCTCAGAAAAAAGTGTTCCCAGACCCTGAGCAGTGCTGGTGAGGGAAGACGGCGCGGTGGTGTAGTATTTATTGGCGCCCACAAAACTTGTGAACCGTGCGCCGTATCCAATCTTAAATTTTTGCTTCTTCTTTCCAACGGCGTAAAGATGAGACCAGGCCAAAGCCGCAGCAAATTTTCCGCTGCCTGCACTGATTCCAATATCAAAATAGTTGTTGAGCCGGTAATCATTCTTCTGATCCTCCTGAGCATAACAAACAATGCTTGCCATCATCAAAGCACTGACAACAATATAACTACTCAGGTATCTTAAGTTCATGCAGTTCCGGGCCCGAATCCATATTGGTCAGCCTGCCACAAAGTAACACCCAAAACGCCTACTTTATTACCCTCACGTTGGTGTGCATATCTAAAAACTATACAATTTGTAATTCAGGCGACAACTTCAAAAAAGTCACTGTTTAACCTTTTCGAAAGCAAAACAATGGAGTAACCATGCAAGAGAAATCCACTCAAAAGGCTAAATTTAAAAGACCATTGAACCATATTTACCCATGTTTCACTAAATAATTGCCCATGGACCTAATTCAAATAAAAGCTGAGTCATTCTGGAACAAGGTCCATGAGCGCCATGGTGACAATGGTGGTGTCTATAAGGTCATTGCTTTTCAAGATGGCCAAAGAGTCACCATTCACCGATTCCTGGGGCAGGACACAGACGGTGTCTTGTACATCGGTAAAGCGAATTCATTTGTGAAGAGGGTGATCGAACTCAAGAAATCAATGTCACCCGACTACGATGGCGAAAACCACGGATGTGGGAAAAAATACAAGAGCAATCCACGCATCGCTTTAAAGTTTCCGTTTGAAATCTTGTACATGGAATTCATCGAAAACAATAAACCGGGAGAACTGGAGAAAGAATTTCTGAAAGATTATGAAAAGGCATTCGGAGAAGTGCCGCCCCTGAACCAGGTGCTATCATAAGGAAACTGGAAGTCCGTTTTTTGGTGATGATCTTAAGCAGCTAAAATGGGTCGAGTCGTTGGTGAAGAACACAACGATGCAGGAATCATTTCAGCACAAATATTCTCACATCCGGAACGTGAAGATTAAAATATCCATAACCACCCTGAACATTGGTTGGATAATTCAGTGGCTCACTGGCAAACCCTGCCAAACTATATCGGTTGTCGTTGCGAAGTGACAGGTATTTGTAGTACTCCGGACTGATGCTGGACATAAACACCGCCACCGTATCACCTTTGGAGTATCTCTGGAATAAAACCCTGAACTCATCGCTGAATTCCCTGCCATTAAATCCATCATCGTTGACCAGGCGGGTAAATATCTTTGGATTCAGAAATGAATTAACCTGTTGCTTCCTTGAAACTTTCTGAACGTTGACCATGTACCAATTTTTTTCGGGAGGATCCATGAGGCTATAGTCTACCTGTGCCAGTGAATCATAGCCGGTCGCTAATATGCTTGCTTGAGCAGAGGCGAACGGCACCTGCCTGGGTGCAATGGAGGTAGAATTAACTTCACCCAACGAGGGGCTCTTTACCCGAAGTGTATAACTCTTGCCATATTGTATTGAAATATTTATGCCAGTATAAACTCCGCTTCCAAGATTGGTGAGCGTTTCCTTTTTTTCATCATGCTCCAGGGTGACTACCGCATCATTGACTACAATCTGGTTGATCAATGCAGCAACATCAGAACCTCTTCCTGCATCCAGGGCACCGATGCTTTTTGAAAGAAACACGCTGATGGATTGATTGGGGAGAATTTGCGACGACACAACTATTCTGGGCTCGAGTTTGGGAATGTCTGTCACCGGCAATGGATCGGGGACACAACTCATCATCGCTATCGTGATCGCACCAAAAAGCCAAAAGATACTCTTATCCATACATCTAAAACTTAAATCCATAACTCACGAAAGGTAAAAACCCAAATAATCCAGGTTGAACATAACGAAACGACCCATCCCCATTAGGCTGGATCACAATGCCGATGGGTGTGGCCCGGTTATAGGTATTGTATACACCGGCAAACCATTCACCTTGAAATTTTTTTCCTCCCTTCGGCCTAAACTTTATTCCAAGATCAAGACGGTGGGTGTCAGCCAGCCTTACGGAATTAATGGGTGCATATACCGGAACCAGATTCACTCCGGCTAGCGTAGCGGTTGGAACAGCATATTGACCGATCACCGGAGTAAAACGTGAACCTGAAATAAACTCCCATACGGCAGAAAATGACCAGCGTTTTGCAAACTGATAATTCGCCACCACAGCTGCATTGTGTCGACGGTCGTATCGGGCATAAAACCATTGGCCGTCATTGATTTCATTAAACTGCCGCTCGGACCACGAGAGGGAATAGCTTATCCATCCCGTCAATTTCCCGGATTCCTTTTTTATGAGGACCTCCGCACCATAGGCACGACCGTTCCCCTGGATGAGCGCTGATTCAAAACGAGTGTTGAGAAAAAGGTTTGTACCCTCCCGATATCCGATTAAGTTGTCCATCGTCTTGTAATAGCCTTCGAAGCTTAGGAACAAATGCGCAGAGGGTACAGTGTGCTGAAAGGCAATGGAATATTGATTGGCCCGTTGCGGCTGGATTGAATCCGTCACAGGATACCATATGTCGGTAGGAAATGCCACCGCTGCGCTGGAGACACGATGCAAATATTGTGTCATCCGCGAATAACTCGCTTTGACAGTTGTTCTATCATTCAACGAATATCGTATCGCAAGACGCGGCTCCGGGTTCACATAGGTTTTGTGGTTTACCCAGCCAGAGGAAATCCGAATTCCAGCGCTCCAGCGCCAGCGAGTCTTCCAGTTTCCATCTACCTGACCAAATGTGCTTGCCTCCCATGCAGACTGGGCCTGGGTCGAACTGCTTTCCAGCAGGGTGCTCAACTGACCCGCGGTGTTAATGATGTTGGGACTCACCCGATGCTTCACCACATCGAGACCCGTCTTAAAGGAAAGACCGTGAAGAGAATCTGTTGACAGGATCCATTTACCACCGAGGTCATCAATGTTTGAACTTGAATATAGGCGATTGTCTTCAAAAGTATTTTGGATTGTGTAACGGAACGTTGAATGATAAAGCAAGACGTTTGAATTCCAGTTAGAGTTGATGGCCTTACGCCACTTCACCGTCTGTGAAGCATTGCCGATGGTAAAGTTGCTGGTGACATTCCTGGCCCGCCCTGAAGCGCTGGCTCCTGGAACGAAATTCAGTATATCATCTCCGGAGTAATGTGTTACTTCAATTTCATCCTTTCGGCTAGGACGAAAAAGTACTTTGGCATTCAGGTCATAAAAAAAATAGGGCAACTCCTGGTGGGCAAGTTGTACCACTTGATCCACATACGTGCGTCGGGCTGCTACCATGAAGCTCAGCCTGTCCTTCAGCAACGGCTGCTCAATCATCAGTCGTGATGCCAGCAAACCGATGTTTCCCTTCACCTGAGTGTGGTGCGGCATGCTCGACTTTGTTCGCACATCAAGAATGGATGAGAGTCTTCCTCCAAACTCAGCAGGAAATGCACCATTCATAGACTCAACACCTGACAGCACATCTGGATTGAAGACGGATAGAAAACCAAAGAGGTGACCCGTGTTGTAAACCGGTGCTCCATCCAAGAGGACAAGGTTTTGATCTGCCGCTCCTCCCCTTACGAAGAGGTCTGTGCTGCCCTGCACACCTTTGGTAACACCCGGAAGCAACTGGATGACTTTTATTAAATCCGCTTCGCCTCCCAGGACGGGAATGGAATTGATTTCTTTTTCTCCCAGTGTTACTGAACTCATTCTGGTGGTTTGCAATTGGTCAGACTGCAAAAAGCGAGATGAGGAGATCACCACTTCATCAAGTTGTTCAATCAATGGTTCAAGGACAAAATGAAGAAGGGTGTCTCTCTTGATAAGAAGTTCGTGCTGTATCTTTCTAAACCCGGTGTAGCTAACCACCAGCGTCACATTTCCTGGGGCTACCATGATTATGAACTCCCCATTCCGGTCGGATACCGCTACCTTTTTTTGGTGTTGAATGCTGATGTTGGCTGAACCCAATGGCTGATCAGACAAACCCAAGACTTGTCCACGGATGCGGACTTCCTGTGCCTGCAACACAGCTGGAAGGAAGAAAAGTAAAAGAATGATTTTTAACATGCCTACGATCACGCGAAGGTCGTGGTTATTCGGTGAATATTATAGAGTGAAAATCTAACCATTCACAGGTGATCACTTTTTCATGTCGGGATAAACAGATTGTTTGTGTTGGAGTGAAACAGAAACTATTTTTAAGAACGTCCATATTGATGTCGTCAAGTTTTTTCACATAAATACAGCCCTTACCTGTTTTATGTTTTCCAAGTTTTTTCAATAGTTCCGCCCTTTTCTCAGCGTTGGCAGACAGGTAGAAAACAATGGCCGTCCCTCTTGGTGAAAATGCGGCCAGTGGCATATCACCTTCTCGTCCGCTCTCGTATTGATAATGGCAGCTACCGAAACCAATAATGCTTGGCCCCCACATTTTGGGTTTTGAAACCAGTTTGTTTTTGAAATAGCTTAGCGATTTGAAGGCTGTCTTTACGCTTTGCTTCTTCCTTAATCGCCTTGACAAAGTTGTCAACACTTTTTGAAGTTTCTGTAGTCTTATTTTTAGCCATTTCGTTAAATTTCTTAACGGTAGCAACCTCAACGACAAATATCCATATTTTGCCGAGTCAGAAAACAACCCATATGTCAAAAATCCCCCTTGCGGTCTCCCACAAAACTTCTTGTAACCAGAGCACATTTTGAAATACATCACGCGCACCGTTTGGATTTTATCATTGGTGAGCTTGTTCACTGACACTGCCAGTGAAATGTTATATCCCATACTGCCGATTTATTTAAAGTCGATTGGGTTTTCCATCGTGCTCATTGGAATACTGGAAGGAGTTGCAGAAGCAACAGCAGGCATCAGCAAAGGTTATTTTGGAAAATTATCAGACCTTTCGGGCAGAAGAGCTCCTTTTGTACAAATGGGTTATGCGTTCAGCGCCATCTCAAAACCCATGATGTCAATCTTTGTGTTTCCCCTTTGGATTTTTTTCGCAAGAACCATTGACCGTTTTGGAAAAGGGATCAGAACGGGTGCAAGAGATGCCATGCTTTCAGATGAAGCCACTGCAGAAACAAAAGGTAAAGTGTTTGGCTTTCACCGATCCATGGACACTTTCGGTGCTGTCCTTGGACCTGCATCGGCCCTGCTTTATCTGTATTACAATCCACAAGACTACAAGACCCTCTTTTATATTGCGTTTATTCCCGGACTCTTTGCTGTGATCGCAACGTTTTACTTAAAGGACAAAAGCAATTCTACTTCCAGACCTAAAGTATCCACACCCTTCTTCTCATTTTTAAATTATTGGAAAGTAAGCCCAACAGCATATAGAAAGCTGGTCATAGGCCTGTTGGTCTTCACCTTGTTCAATAGTTCTGATGTTTTCCTTTTGCTTCAGGCTAAGCAATCAGGGATGGACGATTCCATGGTCATTGGAGTTTACATCTTCTATAATCTCATCTATGCATTGTTAGCTTTTCCAATTGGCATCATAGCCGACAAAGTAGGACTAAAAACAATTTTTATCGTTGGACTCGCCTTTTTTGCAGCCGTTTACTTCGGAATGTCTATCAACACCAACTTATATCTCTTCTTTGGACTGTTTTTCCTTTATGGCATCTACGCTTCCGCAACAGAGGGGATTTCAAAAGCATGGATTTCAAACATTACTGATAAAAAAGATACTGCGACCGCCATCGGAACCTACTCAGGGCTTCAAAGCATCTGCACGATGCTGGCTAGTTCTTTGACCGGACTCATTTGGTTTCAGTTTGGGGCAGCCACTGCATTCATCACGACTGCAAGTGTGACACTTTTTGTGATGGCTTATTTCCTGACAGTCCCCAAACCGACAACCACGAAAAATTAAACTAAGAAATTTTTACAGCAGAAATGGTGTAAATTCCGATCAAACAGACTTCACATCTTTGCGAATTTTATTACCTGTTTGCTCCCGTACTGCTATGACGCTTCCAATTGGCTTTCCCTTGAACTCCACGTTGAATTTAATCTAAGTTCTTTGACCGATCGCCGGGTTTAAAGTAGCGAATAGCATGACTATGATAAGATATTTCATTGTTTGATGTGTTTGAATATTGAACAAAATAAACTTGAAAATGTTTGACCGACCATTAAATCGCAACCTTGGCCTGCTGCCCTTATCTCAAAAGTTTATCACGAATTTCACGCCAGGTAATCAACTTAATTTTCTCTTCGGAAATTATTTTTTTACATTTTTCGCTTGAAAAGAAATTAACATCCTGTTGCCTCCACGCGGCTCCAAAATCTGGATGGCCCATGGTCACTGCTTGCATTTCGTCATTGTCAAAGGCCGCATGAAGTAAGATTACATGAAGGCCACTTTTTAATGACTTCATCTGGTTGGTGTAATATTTTTCGACTCCATTTTTGTAATCGTCAGGCATCATCATGATCGTATGGTCAACCCTGATATCTTTATCCGTCATGAATTTAGTAGGATCATATTGGAACAACCCTATAACAATTTCACTGGCTATATGAACAGGTACCCTATATTCACGTCCCAGCTTGAGAAAAATTTCTAAAATCTCCGGGTTAGCTTCTGCCGCAAACATGTGTGCATCCAAGTGCGTTGGATCAACACCAAATTGAATGGCACGATCAATCTGACTCCTAAGCTCTTTCTCGACCTCCGCAAGCCTTGCACTTTTAGTAAAAGCCGAATTGCTTTCATTCAAATAACCTTGTCCATTTACTAAACTGGAAACCTGATCGCGAACAGTCACAGGTCCCCACTTATAAACGTTCCATTCGCTCGTCAGCGTTAGGTGCAATCCAAAGTCAGCCTGTGGGTGTGCCTTGGCATACGCGGCAATTTCTGGAAACCATGGACAGGGTACCATGATGCTGGCAGAATTCACTAGCCCATTTTCCATTACCTGGATAGAGGCCGCATTCTCAGCATGGGAGACACCCAAATCATCGGCATGAATGATAAGCAATTTCGTATCGGATGGATAGCCCAATCGTTCGGGCAGCGTTTTTGTTTGAGCATTCAGATTGAAACCCAAACTGAGAAAAAATAATAGGATGATGGATCGAATCATTCCAGCTTTTTGATTGATTTGTCCTGTTTGCATTATTTGCTGGCAGCACTCAGCAAGATTTCTTTTAACCTTTTTGCCACGATCTGCTCCTCTCCCGGTATCATCATCCAGGTGGTCATGTCCACCGACTCCTCTCCCCCAACCGTTTCAATGGAGGGATGCCCCGCCTGAAGTGCTTTCCGGACTTCATTGGGAGTTGTCACTATTTTTTTCTGATCCCATTTTATACGGATCGAAGGAACGTGGTTCGCAATCTCCGGAACGTGTATTTCAGGCGTGACACCGAGAACGGAAATCGCAGCATCGTTGATCAGCTTGATTTGTTTCTCCCACAGCGCCCAATCTTTCTGATGATCTCTTGCCAGATAAACTTCAATCGCCACGAGCATGCCCAATATCTCTTCCTTATTCACTTTCATTCCCCGCCCTACTGTATTGCCATTGGGTGGTGCGTTCTTTCTTGCTGCCAGGATGAGGTCTTTCCTTCCCAACAGCAATCCCGCACTTTGTGGTCCACGCAAACCTTTTCCCCCAGAGAATGCAACAAGGTCAAAACCCATCCTGGTCCACTTCCAAAGATTTTCTACCGGCGGAACTTCTGCTGCACAATCATTGAAAGTGGGTATGTTATGCTGCTTACCGATGGCGACGAATTCTTCATCCCTCACTTTTCCAACAGGATTGTTGTTGTTATAAAACCACATCATTGCTGTCTTTTCGTTGATCGCAGCCTCGAGGTCCTTTCTTGTTTCAACTTCAATCAGCTTGACTCCACAATTGCGAATGGCGTGATCATAACCAACCCGGTGTGACTTTTGTATAATCACCTCCGATTTCATTCCGGTTAAGTCAGTGGGTATGCGTTCGGCTTTCCCTGGATCTCCACCCGTAAGTACAGCGGCTGTACCTAAGGTGATGGCGGATGCAGCTCCTGACGTGACCATCGCTGCCTCACACTTTAACAACTCAGCCAGCCTCTCGCCTACCCGATCTTGCAATTCATCCAGCTTCGCATATTGGAGCGCCGCATAGTTCACAGCTTTGATAACCTCAGGATGAGGCAGCGATGCTGTGAGCGCCGTATAAGTTCCAGCAGCATTGATAAACGTTCGCACACCCAGTTCTTTGAAATAATCTCTTTCAAAATCAACTGGTTGTTCGGCTGAATCGGCTAAAACATCATGGCCAATCATTCCGGCCAGTGGTAGCGTGATCAGGCCTTTCAAAAGATCTCTTCTTTTCGTCATGGATTTATTTCTTTAGGTAAGCGATGCAATCTATTTCAACCAGAGAGTCTCCGGGTATTCCACCTGCCGCCGCGATCGTTGTGCGTACCGGTGGATTTTTACCAAACCGTCCTTTGTAGGTCTCATTCATTTCCTTGTAGTCTTTAAGGTCATTGAGGTAGACATTTACTTTCAGGACATTGTCCATGGAGGAGCCTGCTTTCTCCAACTCCTTTTGAACCTCATCCAATACATGTTTGGTATGGGCTTTAATGTCGCCTGCAAAGTGGGCGCCCTTGCCAGCGATGAAGACCAGGTTTCCAAAAGTGGTCGAGCCGGAGAAGAGTGGCACATCCTGGTCCATCACCACGCCAGTTGCTGTGGCACTTTCGCTCGCGCTTGCTTGAACGGCGGCGAATCCAAGGAAGCCGGTAACGGTAGCGGCGATTTTTTTAAAAGCGGATCGTCTGTCTGTTTTCATATGTTATGTTTTTTGTTGGATTGGTTTAGGTTCTAATATTGATTTAAAGCTAAAACACAGACACTAGCTTTCTTTTATTGCAGAGGCGCAAAGTGTCGCAAGGAAATGCAGCTGAATTTCTTCGCGGCTTTGCGCCTCTGCCGTTAATGCACATTCCTCAATTTTTTGATCTCTCCTTCCATAATCGGCCCCGCATTATTCCCAAAATTCTGACGCACATAAGTCAGCACCGCCGCCAGCTCTTCATCCGACAAGAAACTATGTCTCGGCATCACGCCATTGTAAGGCGTTCCATTCACCACAATGTTTCCTTCCAATCCTGTTAGAAGAATGTTGATTAGCCTTGATTTATCAGTTGCAACCCACGATGTTTTGGCGATTGGAGGAAACCGACCTGCCGCGCCGAGGCCATTGCCCTGATGACACGGAGTGCAATATGTTTCATAGAGTTTGGCACCTGCTGAAACTTCTCCCCTTTGTAAGTTGTCTTTAATCGGATCAGGTGTTCGGATATTCGAAAGCAGTTTTCGTTGCTCCATCTTTTCCATTTGTGGTTCGCCAAAATTTGTTTTGTCACCCCTAAACATCACGCGCCAAATTTTTCCCTTCACAGTTTCTGATAAGTACAAAGATCCATCCGGCCCCATTGCGATGGCCATCGGCCTGTACTTTGCATCGCTGACGTTGACGATCGGGTCAACTCCTGCAAACCCATCTGCAAACACTTCCCACTTTCCAGTAGGCGCTCCGTTTTCAAATGGAACGAATGCAACGAAATACCCAGCCTGTGGATAAGGCGCTCTGTTGGTGGAACCATGAAAAGCGATGAATGCCCCCTTCAGATAATGCGCCGGAAATTGAGCTCCTGCATAAAAGAATAGATCATTCGGTGCCCAGTGCGCTGGAAATCCGATCAACGGATTTACAAAGTCACCCTCTTTCGCCTCCTTGATCCCATCTCCGCCATACTCAGGACTCAGCATGCGTTTGCCCATCACCTGGTCGTAGTAATAATAGGGCCAACCTCCGTTTGATCCTTCTTTCACCAAAAGAAATTCTTCCGAAGGGAAGACGGCGCTTTTCCATTTATCAAAATGTTCAGGCCAGGTGGCGTGAAGATTATCCCGGCCATGTACGGCAACATATAGATTGTTGTCTGCTTTGTTCCATGACATCCCCACAATGCTTCGAATGCCGGTGGCATAACGCTTTCCATCCTTTTGAGTCTGATTGGTTTTGTTTGCATCAAACTTCCAGATACCACCATGTTCTTCCAACTGAGAGCACGGTTGCTCTCCGGGACTACCCGGAATGCGATTCATCACTTGACAAGCATCGCCCGGCGCCCCAAACGAGACATATAGATTTTCCTGTTCATCAAGAGCGATGGGCTTGGCAATGTGCTCGAAACCATGCGGGTCATGTTTGTAATCATCGGTAAGAATTAATTCAACTTTTCCATCGGGTACTAACTTTCCAGGAACAAGTTTCGTGCGGAATACTTCGCCCGCGGTGCTGAAATACAAATACCCATTGTGGATTCTCATAGCAGTACCATAAGACCCTTCATCAGGATAGTCCCCAAAAATGGCGATGCTATCTGCTTTGCCATCGTTGTTGGTGTCACGAAGAGCCACAATTCCCTTCGGCTTCGGCGACCTCAGCTTCACATAAATATCCCCGTTGTCATTCACCGCCATATGACGGGCGCTCCCCGTGCTATCAGCAACGACGACTGCCTCAAATCCATCCGGGAAAAACAATCCACCATTGTCCGGGTCGCCCTTGGGAAGGTCCATCTTTTTCGCGCAATGGCTGAAAAGTAACAGACAGAGCGCGATGACTAATCCTGTTGAAAAAGAAATTGATTTCATTTTCTCTTACCGGTAATAACTATTTATAAAGATTGGCGCCAAGTCCATTCAAGTCCCAAACCACATCACCATTCAATAATGTCATTTGGCATGTGAGCTTTCTATCGCCAGTGATTTTATTCCCACCGACATCTATAAAACCAAAAGATCCTTTATCCAAACTTAGTACGGCCACATCGGCCAGCGCTCCAACACTCAAATGCCCGAGGTCTTTTTTATTGATGATCTGCGCCGGATTCCAGGTGGATTTTTCAATCACTTCATTCAGTGTAAGTCCTATATTCAATAGCTTTGACATGATGTTGATCATATCTTTCATGCCGCCATTCATGCTGCCGGTGTGCAAGTCGGTGCTGATGGAATTGGGTTTAAAGCCCTGCTTGATGGCGGGAACAGCCTGCTCAAACAAGAAACTTCCCCCTCCGTGACCCACATCGAAAATGACGCCTCTCTTTTGTGCATTGAATGCAAAAGGTTGAACCGTACCATTCTCCACCATGGGCATCCTTCCTTTGACATGCCCGAAGCAATGCGTGAGGATGTCACCGGGTCGAAGCTTCTCCATTAATAACGTCTCCATGGATAAGGTCGGTTCAGCCGATCCAAAGTCAACCATCAGGGGAATGTTGGCCAGTTCACCGGCTTTCACGGCGCGTTCCGTGGGTGTCCAGTCAGCTCCTATATAGTGAGCGAGTTTGATTCCAACGATGTATTCAGGATACTGCTTGGCCACCATGGCCGTTAACTTCGAATCCATGTCAGAAATATTTTGTTCTGTGGCACCACCACGCATGCCGGACCCGACAATATTGAGCAGGGCGAATACCCTGGTTTTAGAATGATCAATCGTTTGATTTTTAAAGTCCAAAAAATTCCGCCAGCCTGAGCCACCAGCATCTACTGCGGTTGTAACACCTGACCTTAAAGTAAATCCATCCGGAGGCAAAGCTGTGTAACTGTCACTCAGATAAGCGTCTTGTTCTGTGCCGAAGTAATGATGACCATGAATGTCGATGAGGCCGGGCACTACATACAGTCCCGTGGCATCGATTGTCTTTTTTGCAGGCCTGGAGATTTTTGCTGCCACTTCTGAAATTCTGCCGTTCAGAATGGAGACATCCATGATCGCATCGATTTTGTTTTTGGGGTCAATAACGTGACCATTTTTTATCAGCAGGTCCACGGTTTGTGCGCCGCCGATCAGGCAGCAGCAGACAGCGATCAGAACAAGAAGGCATTTTCTCATATTCTTCATATTGAGTTGTTGAAACAATTTAAAACATCTGGGAAGGTGACCAAAGATGATGACATGACCTTTCCCTGATGGTGGGGTAAGATCGGATTTTTCCGTACCGATTTCAAGACAAATTATTTTCAGTACCCCCAGGTCCCAAATCAGCAAAGAGGCAAAAAAATTGTATATACTTGGATAAAGGAATAAATCTTTACCATAAAAATGTATCCTATGATGTCCAATTTACTGGATCTCATTTGTAATAGGGGTACAACCAAACCAATAACAATATGGAAGAATTCGCATTAATCATGAGACACGAAGACGGCATGAAAGTCGCATCGCCGGAGCAAATCCAACAGTGGATGAAACTAACCATGGACTGGATCGGTGGGATTGCCGGCCAGAACAAGTTTGTTTCGGGGACAGGGCTTCCCTTTGATGAAGCCAGGGTAATAAAAATGGCAAACGCCAAGCCAATCGTAACCAATGGTCCCTTCGGCGACATTAAGGAAACCATTGGGGGCTTCATTATTGTCAGAGCAGAGAACGTTGAAGAAGCCGTTGAGTTTGCCAAGGGTTGCCCGGTATTGCAAAGTGAAGGCAATAGCATGGAGGTAAGAAAGATTGCGAAGAAGTGACTTCGGCTGCGCTCAGTCTGACTCACACTTCTTGACCGGGTCAGACTGAGCGGAGTCGAAGTCAGGTCACACTGAGCGGAGTCGAAGTAATGAAACAACAAGAGCTCATACCCCACCTCTTCAAAACAGAGTTCAGCAAAATAACGACTGTACTCTGCAAACTATTTGGCATCGAGCATATTGAAACTGCTGAGGACATTGCCAGTGAAACTTTTCTTTTGGCATACGAAACATGGCCCTATAAAGGCGCTCCAGAGAATCCGACAGCCTGGCTCTATGCGGTGGCTAAGAACAAGACCAAAAATTACGTCAAACGCAATCAGGTATTTGCAAATCAGATTTCAAAAAAAATCCATCAGGATTCAGCCACCGCCACGGACGTTGAAATTGATGGATTCGAGCAAAATATTACAGACAGTCAACTCCAGATGCTCTTTGCAGTTTGTCATCCGTCGATCTCAACAGAATCACAAATTGCGCTGTCGCTGCGCATACTCTGCGGATTCGGTGTCGAAGAAATTGCGAGTGCTTTCCTGACCAATAAAGAAACCATCAACAAGCGGCTTTTCAGGGCGAAAGAAAAGCTTCGGTTAGAGAAGGTGCAGATCGAACTTCCTTCCGGAACTGAAATACGCCAAAGACTCGAAACTGTATTGACCACGTTGTACCTGCTCTTCAATGAAGGGTATTATTCTGAAAGTCAGGAAAACACCATCCGCGAAGACTTGTGCCTCGAGGCCATGCAACTCGCACGTCTGCTCGTCGAGAATGAGCACACCAACCAACCGGCTGTCAATGCACTGCTTTCATTAATGTGTTTTCAATCATCCCGATTTGCAGCAAGAAAAAAGGAGAATAGCGCCCCTATTCTATACCAGGATCAGGATGAATCACTTTGGAACCATAAACTCATCGCCAAAGGCGCATACTATCTTCAGCAAGCTTCTCATGGTAATGAGCTTTCAAAATATCATTTAGAAGCGAGCATCGCCTATTGGCACACCGTCAAGGCTGACACCCAGGAGAAATGGGAAAATATTCTGTTGCACTTCAACCAATTACTCCAAATAGAATATTCTCCGATTGCAGCCCTCAACAGGACGTATGCACTATCCAAAGTACATGGAAAAGAAAGAGCCATTGCTGAAGCGGAGAAATTAAAGTTGACCAACAATCACTTCTACTTCGCGCTGCTTGGCGAACTGTACACTGATATTGACAACAGGAAAGCAAAAGAATATTTTCTGGCTGCCTATGCGTTGGCTAAAACGCAAACAGACAAGCAAACCATTCAAAATAAACTCGCGAAAATTAATTAGTAATTCGGCGTAATTACCAACTCAAAGACACTTAGGCTCAAAGCATCTTGTAACAATAGGTTATAAACCGTTGCTCATAATCCCAAGCCTTCGTCAGAGCGCCGTAGGCACGATCCATACTTAAGCCAATTCTTTTATAACATAATGCTGCTTATCAAATCAAACAATCCAGGGCAAACGCATCTAAATACTAAGGACTTGTTCAAGATATTCATTGCTCCAGCCAGCTTTAAGGCGTTTTCCTTTGATGCCTTGCTTAGTGGTCA
>JAYVQY010000093.1:0-63758 GCA_043776715.1 Cyclobacteriaceae bacterium
AAAGAGCCAAAACAAAATATCATAGCGGAGGGTTGTGGACAAACACTTGTTGTAGTCATCCCAGGCCTGGTGAGCCGATGCAATCTGCCGTGCGCCGACAATTGATTCATGAAATGGGCATCGATTTACCAACCACCTTTTCTCACAAATTCATTTATCGCTCCTCCCTGGGCTCCTTGACAGAATATGAAATGGATCATGTCTATTTCGGAAAATTTGATGGCAACCCGATCATTAATAAAGATGAGGTTGAAGATTGGAAATACATGGGAACGAGAGAAATTCGGGAAGATATGCGTAAAAACCCGGGCACATATTCATTTTGGTTCAAACTGATCATGGAACATCAGGAACTTGAAAGAGCAGCTTTTTAGAAGCTTTTTCATCCTGAAAAACTATAATCAGGTCAATCGAAAACATTGAATCGCCTGCTGAATCATTTTGCTTGATTTTTATCTGTTTCAGATTCCTTCTTACCGAACAGTTTATGGAATTCATCAACAATGACATAAATAGTGTAGGCAAGGTTGTTCTCAACATTAGCACTCTGGTAGGTAACAGCTGGGTTACTGGGTGGTGAATCGATATTATAGTAATATAGTGTCTGGTACGTGATGCCAGCCTCGATTTTAATGGGCACTTTACCCTTGAATCGGTAACCTGTGAGTGCAACAAAACGATTCTGATTTAATAGCTTATTATTCTTTACATGAGCACCTGTTGAAAGAAACAATTCGTTCCAGACATTCACATAAATGGTCTTTTCCGTGAGCGTCTTATGGTTAATTGGAATCTGTAGGCGAGTTTGAATGCGCAAACGTCCTAGCTGGTTATTACCATACCATCCCAGGCTGGCAGATTGGTCACCTACATCTGTTGGGGCGAAATTAAATCCCTTACCCCAATCAGCAAGAGTATGACTGGCGGCGCTTCGCTCACCAAGATATCTAAACTCGTAGCGAAATCGATTTACAAAAAGAACGCGCCCAAAGAACTGTTGTGTTGTGATCTGCGGGCAAATACGAACTTCAGGGGAAACACTTTGGCCATTGGTTACTCCATCTTTGTTTGGATATAATGATGTCTCTGCACTTGGTGTCCATGTTACCCAATATCCTATTGGAGACAAGGAAAACCGCAGTACTCCGGGTATCAGCCAATAGTGAATCCACGGGCGAAAAACTTGTTGATAAGGGTCTTTAAAAATATTTCCCGTCTGCCCTCCTTGAATATAACTTGCGTCCGACATCCGCCGATATTGGTAATCCAGTTGGTATTGCCATCGCTTATCCTTTGAGATTGTGCCGCTAATATTAAACTCTGTCCAAAAGGACTTCCTTTGAGTGTAGGCCCTGGGCTCGGAACCAAAATTTTGGACGGGTACGGTTTGAGCAGACGAAACACTCTCGATAAGGAAAAATACACCAGAAATCAAAAGTTTCTGCATTCTTTTTCCGAGTTGGAACATATTACGTAATTGTTACCAATATAACATTAAATTAATATTTGAGTAATGATCTTAAACATATCCCACTAAAATGTGTTCTTAAAGACGGTTAAGTGTACTGAATTCACCATCATGCGCCCTTGATGATGTTCATACTCAGCGATCAAAGCCCCATTTCGATCAAAGCATAGTAACTACCGAGAAACTTGAAAAAATTGAAAATCTTCAGTCCCGAATCCATAAAAACCGTAATTAGTAAAACTACAACCGTCTTCTGGTTCCGCCGTGACTTAAGGCTTGAGGATAACGCAGGTCTTTACCATGCACTAAAAGAAAATAAAGAAGTCCTTCCGATCTTCATCTTTGACACTGCAATCCTCGAGAAACTGGAGGACAAAGCTGACCGAAGAGTAGGATTCATCCATCAAGCTCTTGTCCTATTGAATGATTACTTACAGAAGCTGGGCAGCTCCTTACTGGTATTGCATGGCGATCCGATTAATATTTTTAGGGAATTGAATCCCAACTCGGTTTATACGAACCATGACTATGAACCATACGCCGTGGCCCGAGATGAGAAAGTCAGGAAGCTATTTCAGGAAGGAAGCATCACCTTTAAGACTTACAAAGATCAGGTCATTTTTGAAAAAGATGAGGTGGTGAAAGACGATGGAAAGCCGTACACCATTTTTACACCGTACAGCCGCAAGTGGAAAAGTGCCTTGCATGATTTTCCCGTGAAACTCTATCCAACTTCAAATTACTTCAATCATTTAAAAAAAATAAAGCCACTTCCAGTTCCTACTCTTGCCGAATTAGGTTTTAAAGAAACCGATATTAATTTCCCAGCAAGGAGCATCAAGCAATCCATTATAGAAAAATATGATGAGCAACGGAACTTTCCAGCCTTAGAGGGTACCACGCGATTGAGTGTGCACCTCAGGTTTGGAACAGTAAGCATTCGTAAGCTCGTCCAAATTGCTTTGAAAAAAAATGAGCAATGGCTCAATGAACTCATCTGGCGTGATTTCTACCACATGATATTGTGGCACTTCCCACAAGTAGAAACCAAGGCTTTCAAACCTGCCTACGACCGGATCGAATGGCGTAATAACGTGGACGAATTCCAAGCCTGGTGCCAAGGCCGTACTGGGTATCCAATTGTCGATGCGGGCATGCGTGAACTCAACACCACGGGCTTCATGCACAATCGGGTACGCATGATCGTGGCCAGCTTTCTAACAAAGCATTTGCTTATTGACTGGCGTTGGGGTGCAGCTTACTTTGCCGAAAAGCTGCTCGATTTTGACCTCGCCTCAAACAACGGTGGATGGCAATGGGCAGCTGGATCAGGATGCGATGCCGCACCCTATTTCAGAGTATTCAATCCATATATCCAGACAGAGAAGTTCGATTCCGAAAGGAAATACATTAGAAAATGGGTGCCCGAGTTTGAAACGCTGGATTATCCAAAACCGATTGTGGAGCACAATGCTGCGAGAACCAGGGTATTAAGAATTTACAAAAGAGCCCTGGATAGGTGATTTAGAACACTTCCTATGCGCTAGGAATTAGTTGGTGACCAACGAGCTCGCGCATTGCGTAGGCGAGAGAAGATAATCCGTGGTTAGAATATCATACCGGTGAGAACTTATAGGGATATACTTTCCCTGAATTCCACTGACAGACATAAAGATTATCTTCATCATCCACCATCACATCATGTGGATGTTTGAAAAGAGGAATCGTTTGCTCAAAAGTCTTCAGTTTCTTATTCTCATCGTAGGCCGCTTCGCTTCCGCCAATCACTGAAACTACTTTGTTCTCTTTATTTAATATGATGACAAATCCGCTGTTTTCACGACTCATGTCTGGCGCTCGAAGGACTGCCGCATAGAGGTAGTCTCCTTTGATGACCGGGCGGCATACACCGCAGCCAGGAAGGGAAATGGTTTCAAGATACACTCCTGCCAAGGTGAACCGTTTAAAACAGCAGCGCGTACGGTCCGTGACCATCAATGTTTCTGGTGTGGTCCTGTAATCAATACAAATGCCATGAGCATTATCAAGATTTGACTCCTTGTCTCCACGGCCGCCAAAGATATTTTTGATCTTGCCTTGTGCATCGTAGTGGATGATGTATTGCGATCCGTAGCCATCGGCGACATAAACTTCTCCATTCTTTGTAATCGCAGTTTCAGTAGGCTTAAATTGTTCAGCCTCTGAATATTTTTCGGTTGTCACGGGGAAATCCCACGTACTCAAAATTTTTCCATCGAGGGTAGCTTTATAAAACTGATGAAGTTCAGTATCTGTGATAAAAAGCAACTGCTCCTTTCCAGAACCAAAGAGTGTCAATCCGTGAGCGCCTGGAAAATTATGGCCCCACGTCTCCAGTACCTTTCCTTTGCGATCGAAGAAAATAACGTTGTTCATGGTCTCGTTGGTCAGCAAGAGGATCCTGCCGCTTCCATCTTGCACCATCTCATGGCAGTCTTTCACAGCAAGACCCATCGGCCCGGCTTTCACCCAGTCTTTATCCATGCGGTAACGCTTCTCATGTTGGCCGTAGATTTCACTTTCGGCTTCAGCCATGGATTGAAGGGACACCATGGAAGCACCAGCGACCAAGGCGGTTTTATGAATAAATTCTCTTCGTTTCATATTCCATCAATTAAGATTAATATTTGATTCAATTAAAGATCACCTCGTCTATCAGCAGCCACCCCTTTTTTCCCTTGCTCCCATGCCAGTTGGGAAGCTTTTCAATTGGTTTCGCAACCAATTTATAAAAAGAATAATTGGCGGTGACGGGAATAATCAAAGCCTCTGTTTGTTGACGTTGAGCTGCTTTCGGCACTTCGATTTTCTGTGCTTTGATTAACTTTAGATCTTTTAGATTTCTTCCTCCCCATACCTCTACTTCCGTAGGTGGAAAATATGTCCCGGAAAGGTTTTTAGCGTAGCTGATCACAATAGAACTAATTTTTGTATTCTTTTCGAAATCGAAACTTGCCATAAAAGGCCTGTCTTTGTAGCCAAGCCAGGCGGGGGTATTCAACACTTCGATAAAGCCCTTCCATCCATCCGTAAGGCTCTTGGCACCTTCTCCAGGATAATAAGAATTCGTTGCACTCAGCAGTTCGGAGTGAAGTGGCATCTGTCCTTCCAAAAAACAAGTCATTTCAAAAACATCACTGCAATACCAGCCCTGCTTGCATGCCAGTGCTTTTATTTTAGATGTGCCGTTAAGCTTCATGGGCGCTTCATAGACGATGGAAGAAACAGTGTCCGGGTTTGTTCCATCGAGGGTATAGCGGATGGTTACCCCCGGCATCGAGTGTTTTATGGTGACCAATTCATCCTTTTTCACAACACCTTCATTTTCCAAAACTGGCCTGCCCAATCTCAATATCTTATCATCTTTAAACTGACTTGTTGCAATTAAAATCCTGGGATACTGAACGCTCAATGCTGACTTCTCATCTTCAGTGATTCGCGTATTCCAGATAAATAATTCAGTTAATGAAGGTAACTCCAGAATGGGTTTTAAACTTTGCAAATCAATGTCTGTCCCGACCACGGAAAGAGATGTCAGGTTTTTCAACGATTGAAGGGATGACAACCCAGGCCCTTTGATCTTCGAATAGTTCAGATTCAATTTTTCAAGGTTTTTAAAATTGCCGATTATGCCTAGATCATTATCGGTCACCGGCATTTTGGAAAGGTTTAAAACGACGAGTTGCTCTTGTATCTCCTTCAACTCCTCCAGGGCTATCGCTTGAAAAGACTCCTTGATGAAAAAATCTGCCTGCAAGGCTGCACTGTTTTGATAGAGCGGAAATATGGCACGAAATGGAGTGGTTAGTCTCTCAACAAGATCGTCCGATGCGGCCGCAAATTCGTAGCGCTTCTCCTTTGACGGCAAAGAGATCGTTGAAACCTGCGCAAGGGCAATCACTTTTAATGTATCATCATCTTTCAGATCACTCAATTTCTTATCAAAGTCCGCACCTGATTTGATCCAATGCTCCAGCAGGTCAATCTCCTGATTCGTCAGTTGAGCCTTGCCGTCCGGTGGCATGTGGTCATCGTCGTCCAACGGCAGATGAATGTTTTGGATCAACCGGCTTTTACCCGGATTCCCCTCTTCCCACTCCTTGCCATGCTTGCCTCCCTTTTTGAATTCAGGAATGGAGGTCATCACAAACTTTCCCTTCGCCTTGGCTTCATTATGGCAAGAGGTACACTTTTTTTTCAGAACAGGATATACTGCCATTTGAAAGATGGTACCATCTTCATTGAAGGCAGGATCTTGCGAAGTAGAAGACAAAGGACCGAATACATAATTCTCGCCATGCGTGAGTATCCCGCCGGTATGACCGGTGAATAACAAAGATCCTAAAGACAAAAAGCTGATCCCATAAATGGGTACCAGCATTTTTTTTGAGTAATTGAATACAATCAATAGTGCAAAGCAAAGCAAACTCAATATTGTTCCGCTTATTTTATGCTGTGTGAGGGCATCAGGCCCATAGTCGCCTTGTCTGGAAAGTAGAAAACCAAAGAGTGCTGTGAATGAAGCGGTCAAGGAGGTAAGAAATAGTACGATGGAGCCCATTTTCTTGAAGGCTCTCTTCTTAAACTCACCTTGCAGCAGTAAAAAGATCATGAAAAGAACCAGCAGTCCGATGGGCAAATGAAGCAGCACCGGATGAAGCCGACCTGCCACCTGAAGCCACGCAGGAATTTGTACGCGATCTTCAACGATCAATAAAAAAATCAACAATCCCTGAACGAAGAAAATAACGTTGATTAAAAGACTTTTTATTCTCTGCATGAGGGACTATTTTTTAATACAAGGCCGCTAAGGTTTATGCCAATATGCTTGTCACTACTTTTCCCGCCACATCGGTAAGGCGGTACCGTCGTCCGAGGTGTTTGAAGTTGAGTTGCTCATGGTTGAGGCCCATTAGGTGCAAAACAGTGGCGTGAAAATCATTTACGTGTACAGGATCCTTGATGATGTTGTAACCAAATTCGTCGGATTCGCCGTAGACCATCCCAGGCTTCACACCACCACCAGCCATCCAGATGGTGTAACATCTGGGGTGATGATCGCGACCATAATTATCTTTTGACAAGTCGCCCTGGCAATAGTTGGTGCGCCCAAATTCCCCTCCCCATATTACAAGCGTTTCATCAAGCAGTCCTCGTTGTTTTAAGTCCATGAGCAACGCTGCGGTCGCGCGGTCCACATCTTGTGCCTGCAGCGGCATCTCTCCTACCATGTTACCATGCTGGTCCCAGCCCTGGTGATACAGCTGAACAAACCGAACGCCTGATTCTGAAAGTTTTCTTGCCAGCAGGCAATTGGCAGCATAGGTTCCTGGCGCTAAACAGTCCGCGCCATACATTTTTACAATGTTGTCAGGCTCATTCTTCAGATCGGTGAGTTCGGGGACCGCAGTCTGCATACGGTACGCCATCTCATATTGCTGTATCCTTGTTTGTATTTCAGGATCGCCAAACTCCTTATAATTCAAATCATTCAGTTCTGCCAAATGATTGAGCATTCTCCTGCTATCGGCTCGGTCCCGCCCTTGTGGATCTCTTAGATAGAGTACCCGCTCCTCACTGTTGCTGAATTGCACACCCTGGTGAATGCTATCCAGAAATCCATTCGTCCATAATTTCGAGTACACTCCCTGGCCATTACCTCTACCCCTTGAAAGCAACACGCAATATGCGGGGAGGTTCTTATTCTCACTTCCCAAACCATAACTGAGCCAGGCACCCATACTGGGTCGGTTGCCCTGTTGTGCACCGGTCTGCATGAACGTGAGGGCAGGATCGTGATTGATTGCCTCGGTATGCATCGACTTGATGATGCATATCTCATCCACCACCCTGGCGATGTTCGGAAACATCTCACTCACCCATGCCCCTGACTGGCCATATTGCTGAAACTTAAAGTGAGATCCCACGAGAGGAAACTTCTTCTGTCCCGAAGTCATTCCAGTCAGTCGTTGTCCCATACGGATCGATGGAGGCAATTCTTCACCTGCCATCTTATTGAGCATGGGCTTGTAGTCAAAGCTCTCAAGTTGTGAAGGCGCACCATTCTGAAAAAGATAGATGATCCGTTTCGCTTTCGGAGCGAAATGCGGCAATCCTACTGCCGCTGATACTTCGTCCTTACCATCAAAGAGATCCGGGATAAGCAATGAGCCTAGTGCCACTGAGCCAAGGCCAAGACCCATCTTACCCAGAAAATGTTGCCGCGTAATGTGGAAGCGGTTCTTTAAAAATTCATCCATAGCCATGTCATGTTTTGGTAATCGCCTCCTCCATGTTATATAATGTTTGCACCACCTGCATCATGGCAGCCAGAGAAGCAACATCCTTGATTTCTAAATGAGGGTACTCCCCCGAGGCAATTAATTTCTTAGCGTTCTCCTTCGAAGCATCAAACCTTCTTTTCTCATCGTCAAAATAACCTTTCAGGATCTGCAATTCCGCAGGCTTTGGTTTACGGCAAAGCACCGTTTGAAATGCTTTTTCAATCTTCTCTGTGGAAGATGAGCTCTCCATCATCAACCTTTCAGCAAATACCCTGGATGATTCCAGGATTGTTGGATCATTCAACAATATCAATGCCTGCAGCGGTGTATTGGTCCGCAGTCGCTTTACTTCACACTGATCGCGAGCGCTGCCATCAAATACAAGTACCCCTGGCGGAGGTGATGTACGTTTAATAAAGCTGTACAGTCCTCTTCGATAAAGTTTATCGCCGTGATCTTGAACATAGTGCGCAAGAATTCCTCTGCCAGAGGTGGAGGCCTCCCAGATACCTTTCGGTTGATATACTTTTACGCTCGGGCCTCCAATTTCTTTTACCAACAGTCCGCTGCTTGACAATGCAAGGTCACGTACAGATTCGGCTGACATCCGCATACGGGGACTTCGTGACAATAAAATATTTTCCGGATCTTTTGCCAATTTCTCAGGAGCAATTGTAGAAGACTGCTGATACGTAGCAGACATTACCATCTGTTTCATCAACCTTTTAATGTCCCAGCCATTGTTCAAAAAGTCCACGGCGAGCCAATCCAACAACTCAGGATGGGAAGGCAAATCACCTTGCATGCCAAAGTCACCAGAACTTTTTACCAATCCGCGACCAAAAAGTTCCTGCCACATCCTGTTAACAAAAACGCGGGAAGTAAGCGGGTTCTTTTTGTTAAACATCCATCTTGCAAGGCCAAGTCTGTTTCCTGGATAAGTGATGGTATCAAATGGAAGCACGGCCGGAGGCAAGTCCATGGTCACCTCCTCTCCGTGGGCATCATAAACACCACGCTTTAGAATATAAGTTGGTCTTCGCTTACTTGAATCTTTCATCACCATTACTTCTACCCCGGCTGTATCTCGCTTGTTGATGAAAGTATAGATTTTACTCACTTCTTCGGAGGTGAATTTTATTTTGGGAGGATCTGCCAAAGAAGCCAGTGTGATGTCTCCTACAAGTCCTTTTTCAGGTACCTGATTAAAAAAAGCAAAAGTGCTATAATACATTTTCTGAGAAATGGGATCATATTTATGATCATGACAATGCGCACATTCCATGGTGAGTGCCAGGAATGCTTTTGAAAATGTGTTGGTGCGGTCGGTGACATATTCAATCCGGTACTCTTCCTGAATAACTCCTCCTTCCTGCGTGATCTTGTGATTGCGGTTAAAGCCTGTCGCCAGCAGTTGTTCCTTCGTCGGATTTGGCAATAAGTCCCCGGCCAGTTGCCAGGTAACAAACTGATCGTAAGGATAATTTTTATTGAAAGCATGGATCACCCAATCCCGCCAAGGCCACATGGTGCGGTAACCATCGTCCTGATACCCGTGGGAGTCGGCATAACGGGCGACATCCATCCAATACGTCGCCATTTTTTCACCGTATTGAGGTTGGAGCAGCAATTCATTCACGACGTTCTCGTATGCCTTTGGTGATGGATCATCGAGAAATCGCTTCTGCAATTCGCGAGCAGGAGGCAAACCCGTTATGTCAAGGCTCACGCGCTTGAGCAATCTCTCCTTATCAGCGATTTCGTTAGGAGCTAAACCGGCACGCTCCATACCTGCCAGTATAAAATGATCAATCTCATTTTTCGGCCAATCGATTTGGTCAACTTCTGGCAGTGATGGTGATGAGGGTGGAATAAATGCCCAGTGCTTCTTGTAGACCGCGCCTTGATCAATCCATGTTTTAATAAGCCCTATTTCATGATCATTCAGTTTTAAATTGGAGTTGACCGGCGGCATTAGTTGTGAAGTATCATTGGAAGAAATTCGTCGATAGGCTTCCGAAGCCGAGGCTTCGCCAGGCACAATAACATGCGCATCGGGATTATCTTTCAAGGCAGCCAATGCATTCTCCCGGATGTCCAATCGCAGATTTGCCTTTCGCTTATTTGCATCCGGTCCATGGCACTTAAAACACCGGTCTGACAGGATGGGACGAATATGAAGGTTAAAATCGACCGAGTCACTTTGGCCAGCGATGGAATTTTCTCTTCTACAGGATGAAAGGGAAGCAACGAAGGCCAGTATTAGCAAGAACGTAGCGCTTTGGAATCTCATAGGAGGTTATAGATCACCTAAAATGAGAATTTTTAAGAACTTTTAAAACCCTTTTTAGACTTGGTTGTTCTTTTATGGAACGGCATGCTGCAATCCGTTTCACTAAAAGCATCCGAATAAGGACCTCATGTTATCTTTAAAATACCTGATCCTATTTAAAACCTTGTACGCTCCAATTTGGGAGACGGCGGCAGTGTCTCACACAACGCCGCAATGGCACAACAAAGGTAGCCGCGGTTTACCTTGTGTTCCCAGCGGCTTTGTGTGAAATCAGGACAGGCCAAGCAGTGTTAATTATGAAAATATACCATCTCAAGCAGACCCAATTTCTACCAATCACTCAATCGGAAGCATGGGATTTTTTTTCATCTCCCAAAAACTTGTCGGTGATCACGCCTCAAAAGATGAATTTTAAAATTCTCTCCATGTCAGGAGGTGAGAAAATGTATCCGGGTCAAATCATCAGCTACAAAGTGAACGTCTTACCACTGTTGAGGTTACGCTGGGTTACAGAGATCACGCATGTTCAAGAACCAGTCTATTTCACCGATGAGCAGCGCTTCGGACCCTACGCGCTATGGCATCACAAACACCACTTCACATCTGTCACCGGAGGGGTCGAGATGACAGATGAAGTTGACTACGCCATGCCATTAGGGCTGCTGGGTAGGGTTGCTCATTGGCTTTTTGTAGGACGAGAGGTAAGTGGTATTTTTGAACACCGTAATAAGGTGCTGAAAGACATTTTTTCCATGAAAAATCAGAAAAGCAAAAATTAAGTCTGCGCAAGATGGATGCCTTAACGATTTTAGTCTGTGCTTTCATTGTAATAGGAACATTTCTCTTCTGGGAATTTGTTGCCTGGTTCACGCATAAATATGTGATGCATGGATTTCTCTGGGTCTGGCATCAATCACACCACACAGTTCACGATCACACGCTGGAAAAGAATGATTGGTTTGCTGTAGTCTTCAGCGTTCCTTCAATTGCCTTGATTTATTTAGGAACCGTTAGGATGTATAATCCTTATTTGATCTCTGTCGGCATCGGCATTTTCGGCTACGGATTATTTTACCTCGTCTTTCATGATATTGTGGTACACCAACGGATTCATTGGAAACCAAAAAAACGTAGTCATTATTTACAACGTATGATTCACACTCATTATGTGCACCACAGCAAGCATACAAAAGACGGATGCGAAGCATTTGGGTTCTTAATAGCCCCAAAGAAATACGAACCAAAGAGCTTTACGTTTAAGACAGAAAGGAAGGAAACACAATGATGGTCACGTTAACAACCTAACACCTTAACTCTTTAAGCACATTAACACATTGGCATTTTAGCACTTTAGCACTTGCACCCACCCCTTGGAAAAGTACTTATACCTCCTTCTCGATATTTCCTCCATCCTCTTTCCCCTGCTCTTTAGTTTTCATTCGAAAAAGAATTTTTCTAAAAAGTGGAAATACCTCTGGCCTGCCATCGCGATTCCTGCTTTGATCTTTATTGTTTGGGACAACTGGTTCACGGGCATAGGAGTCTGGGGGTTTAATCCCCGATACACTACCGGTATCTACATTGGTCATTTGCCCATTGAAGAGGTGTTCTTTTTCATTTGTATCCCCTATGCGTGTGTATTCACATACGAAGCAGTCAATTATTTCAGAACAAACGACCCACTTCCAGACAATGGCAACCGAGTGACTTGGGTATTGATTGTAGGCTTGTTAGCAGTCGGGTTGAAGTACTATGATCGTTGGTATCCCTCCGTTACATTTATTGCAACGGCGGTATTTCTAATCTTTTTGATAATCAAAGTCCGGCCAGCCTGGCTTGGAAGGTTCTATTTTGCATACCTATTTATTCTTATACCGTTCATTATCGTCAACGGCATCCTTACTGGCACGGGATTACCAGAACCAGTGGTTTGGTATAATAATGCCGAAAATCTTGGCATCCGGATGTTTACGATTCCTTTCGAAGATATTTTTTATGGCATGCTTTTGATATTAATGAATGTTAGCATTTTTGAATGTCTGCAAGTTTATAAACGCAAAACCATCTAAATCTCGTACCTTTGAATATGAACAAGAAGTTTCAGTTTACGGCGGTTATTGAGCGTGATGGTGATGGTTATGTTTCACTATGCCCTGAACTCGACATCGCAAGTCAGGGAGAAAATGTAGAAGAAGCAACAACCAACCTTAAAGAAGCTGTTGAACTTTTCTTTGAACATGCTTCAGCTAAAGAAATCAGCCAACGGTTGCATGAGGAAGTTTTCGTCACACGTCTTGAGGTAGTGGTTGGGTAAGCTCAGGGTCTTATCGGGCAAAGAGGTTTGCAAGGTTCTGGCTGATAATGGCTTTACTGAAGTTCGCCAAAAAGGAAGTCACATGATTATGCAACAGAAGACCCCTGACTCCACCATCACGGTTCCGGTGCCAAACCATAGAGAAATTAAAAAAGGAACCCTTCAATCCATAATTCGTCAATCTGGTTTACTAAAAACGCTCTTTGAATATCAATAGATCGAAAAATCATTTATGGGAATATTCATAAGCCTTCTTATTATCCTAGTCTCCTCCAGTATTCAAATCAGAGCCATATCCATTTCCGGCATCGTCTTTATAGATGCCAACAGCAATGGCATACGCGATAAAAATGAAAACGGTATTAAAGGCGTTGCCGTTTCAGATCAGGTCAATGTGTTTCTAACCGACGCGAATGGATTCTATCAGATACCTGCCGCGAAAGGGTATGGCATTATTTTCATTTCACTGCCTCAGGGATTCAAAGCACTCAGATCGTTTTATGCCAAGGTGGATCTTCAAAGAGGCAACTCACAAGTGGATTTTCCTTTGACTAAAGTAATAGCACCCACACACTTTAAATTTATCCACGCCTCTGATACGCATATCGAAGAAAAGAGTCTTGACAGAATGCATAAATTCCAGGCCTTGATAGATTCCATCAGGCCAGACTTTGTGATCGTCACGGGCGACCTTGTGGCAGATGCCCTCCGGGTTTCCGAAAAAAAAGCATCTTCCCTCTTTGAAATGTATAAGGCAGAAACACAAAAGTTCTTTGCGCCAGTTTGGAATGCCCCAGGCAATCACGAAATCTTTGGGATTGAGCGTGAGCAATCCCTCGTAAGTGCACAGCATCCTCTATACGGAAAGAAGATGTATCGATCTTATCTGGGACCAGACTATTACTCCTTTAATTACGGGGGCTTTCATTTTGTTTCATTGAATTCCCTTGAGTACGAAGACATGTGGTACTATGGCTCAGTCGATTCTGTTCAGCGTGAATGGCTGAAGAAAGATTTAGCAGTGGTAACACCCACTGTTCCGGTGATTACATTCCAACACGTACCCTTTATCTCTGGTGGGGTCAGCGTTGCTGGATTTGCAGAATCAGGACCGGGGCGCACCCTTGAACGCGAAAAGGGAGTACTGAAATTACGGCATGTCGTATCCAATGCACATGAAGTCATCACCATCATTCAAGCCCATCCATTTCCCCTTGCGCTCGCAGGGCATCATCATTCACGGCAGCGCTTCTATCTGCAGACAGAGGGGCAGCAGACTCGATTTGAGCAATCCAGTGCTGTGGTCGGTCCTTCCACGCAGGGTGGCTTTAAAATGCCTTCAGGCATAGTCCTCTATGAGGTGAACGACGGAGAGATTGATGAAGGTCAATTTATCGTTATTCGTTGATGATTATTTATTTGGCAGCAACGATCATTTAACAACTGCTAAACATGCTCACTTCAATTTAGTATTCTTCCAGTCTGCATTCTGCTTCAATAAGTTAAATGCTTTCTCCACCTCCATCAACTGTAGGTTTGTGATCGTATACACTTCCACTTGCTGATCGGTGGGTGGGCTGTCGGCACTGAACACCATACCTTCTTTACTCATGGCGAGGAATCTTTCCAGTACCTGTGGGGGGTTTCTGAAAATATCCATGCGCGCGCCTGTCTGGTAAACATCGTGCAGTTTCGCTTCTAACTGGTATATCTTTTCCTCCAGGGCTACTGCGGTCTTTCCTAGTTTCTTATCATTGGAAAGGGCAAGCAACTTTGATCTTGTCATTTCCATTTCATCAATCAATTTCAATGTTGTATTGATAGAGTTGAAAAGAACAATGCCATGGGAAAATTGTTTTTGAATATCTGCATCAACGGCCTTCGTACCAGGATCCTTCAAAACAGAAACGGCCTGTTTCAATTCTTTCCCATGTGCCTTTAGTACAATGGTGTATTCTCCAGGGGGCGTCATTGGCGCTGTTAACCCCGGACCGATATCAAGGTCATAGATAAACATCGCGCGAGTCCCGGTAGTATCCAGTTTGACCCACTCAGCACCTCTGGGTTTGGTGCGAAGTTTGGGCAACTCGTAATCCTGTAGACGAAGATCCCAGTACACCCTGTTGATCCCAGGCTTATTTTTTCCTTTGATCGTCTGGACAGTTTTACCTTTGCCATCGAGCACCAAAACTTGAACGCTGTCTTTTGATTTTGTCTTTAGATAATAGTTGATGTCAGCTCCATACGGTGGGTTCTGACCCGTCATAAAACTGTTTTCCGTCTTAATGGCATCTTTCTTCTGAAATCGGTAGGCCGGACGTAAAGAAAAAAGGTGAGCATCCGAATTCTGAACCTGCTCAGAAAATTCACGAATGGGCGTCACATCATCAAGTATATAAACTCCCCGGCCATAGGTGCCAAGCACAAGATCACGAAAGTTTTTTTGAATGGTAATGCCGTAAATGGGAACAGGCGGAAGATTATTCTTCAGACGAATCCATTGCTGGCCATCGTTGGGCGAAAAGTAGAGTCCATTATCCGTACCCAACCACAAAAGGCCCTGTTTGCCTGGGTCTTCAACGATTTGATGTACAAAATTGGAGTTGGATGACGGGAGGTCTATAGGAAGTCTAGACCATGTCTTACCAAAATCAATCGTTTTATAAGCATACACACCGAAGTCTCCATTGTGATGTGCATCGACAGCAATGTAACAGGTTCCTGCGTTGAAATAGGATGCATCAATGTGCCGTATTGTTGCCCACTTTGGCAAACCAGGAATATTGGAAGAAACGTTCGTCCAACTCTTGCCCCCATCCTGTGTAACGTTCAAAACTCCATCATTGCTTCCGGACCATAGCACCCCGGCCCTCAAGGGTGATTCGGCCAAAGAATAAAGTGTACTTCCATCCCAGGTCATCAGGTTGTCACTGGCCATGCCCCCAGAATTTTGCTGATGGGTTTTTTCATTCGTCGTGAGGTCAGGACTAATCTCCTTCCAACTCTGGCCGCGATTTGAAGTTTCATGAACAAACTGACTTCCGACCCAAACCCGGCCCGGAGTATGCTTTGAAAGCACCATGGGAAAATTCCAGTGCCATCTGTATTTCGCCAGCGCAGGCGTATTTCCGATTTGTGTCTGAGGCCACACCCGGACGTCCCGCATGTGCTGGGTGGTGAGATCAAATACATCCAGCCCTCCATCATAGCATCCTGACCAAACAATATTATTATCGAAAGGGTCAGGCTGTGCGAAACCACTTTCGCATCCACCAACTCCTTGCCAGAGGCCGAGAGGGATTGAAAACCCCTGAAGGTTTCTGCTAGGCCCCCGATAAGACCATGCATCTTGCCTGTTAGAATATACATAGTATGGCACCCTGTCATCAACAGCAATGTGATACATCTGAGCGATGGGCAGATTGATATTTGTCCAGGTTTTTCCGCCATTAAAAGAAAGGTTTGTACATCCATCGTGCGCCACCATAATACGGTCAGGAATTTTTGGGTCGAACCACATGTCATGGTTGTCACCTCCCGCAGCCCATTGATTAAAATCTTTAACGAATGTTTTGCCTCCATCCACAGACTTTTTGATCCCAACACAAATGGTATAGAGCTCATTTTCATTCCTGGTCGATACACGTAATCTTGTGTAGTAGCCAGCCCGCTGCCCCATGGAGTGGTCTTGCTGCATCAACTTCCAGTGATCACCACCGTCTTCTGAGCGATAGAGACGCGGCTCTTTATCTTCAATCAAGGCATAAACAATTTTTGGATTGGTATAAGCAACATCGACGGATGTTTTACCAACAGGATGGGTAGGGCCACTTTCCAATCCATTTCGTAAGGGCTCCCATGTCTTTCCACCATCCCGTGTTCTGTAAATCCCGCTTGAAGGACCACCACTTTTCAAATTCCATGTCTTTATCTCCACCTCCCACATCGCAGCATAGAGTACATCAGGATTCTTCGGGTCCATCGTCAGATCAGAGCATCCGGTATTTTCATTCAAAAAGAAAACTCGCTCCCATGTCTTTCCACCATCCGTCGTTTTGTAAACGCCGCGCTCTTGCTGCGGGCCGGAAGCATGGCCCATCGAGGCGACAAAAACCACATTGGTATCGGAGGGATGAACGATCACACGGCTAATACGGTATGTCTTTTCAAGTCCGACGTTCTTCCAGGTTTTACCTGCATCAGAGGATTTATAGACACCATTGCCAACAGCGTGTGCGGGGCGGATTAGGAACGTCTCTCCTGTTCCGACCCAAACTTGTTTTGGATTGGATGGAGCGAGAGCCATCGCGCCAATGGATGAATCATCGGTGTTGTCAAAGATGGATTTCCAATGGTACCCCATGTCCTCTGTTTTCCAAACGCCACCAGAGGCGGCACCGACATAAGAAACACTGGGATTGCCGGGCTCACCCACGACTGCAATCGTACGGTTTCCATCCGGGCCGATAAAGCGAAAATTGAGTTGCGAAAATGATTTAGGGTCAAGTGATTGCGCATACGTTGTGGTAACACAACCGGAGATAATAACAGACAGAAGCAGCGATCTCATATTTCTTAATTTAGGTGAAAGTTAATACTAGAATACTTTCCTAAAAATTATGGCGCACTGGATTGTGTTAATATTTTTATGAATGGCCAATTGCCATCCTAAAAGATCTATCATTTGCTTCTTGTGGCTAGTTTACTTTGACTAAATTCCTAGAGAAGCGAGAGCGTTCAATCTGTCCTTCTAGTGTGACATCAGAGGTCTTTCCACGAAAGGCATGTCTTCTCAGCAAACGAAGCACTGGATAACTGCCCCGGGTTAATTCTTCAATAACTTCTCTATTCTAAGTCCTGGTTATTCATACCGCAATGAGCCTACCGGACTGCCTGTCGCTGCCTTCACTGATTGATAAGAAACTGTAATCAATGCGATCAATATTGCAACCATCGCGCTTCCCACAAATAGAATCGGAGTTAATTCAATTCGGTAGATAAAATCTGCAAGCCACCAATCCGCCACATACCACCCTGCCGCTATGGCAGGAATGATGGCAATTAATACGAGCCGTGTAAATTCTTTAGATAAAAGAAGCGTAAGGGTCACCACCGTGGCGCCGTGGGCTTTGCGCACTCCAATTTCTTTTGTACGCTGCTCTGTGGTAAACGCGGCCAAGGCAAATAAACCAAGGCAGGCAATAAAGATTGCGAGGGTTGAGAACACGGTGAAAATATCGCTCAAACGCATCTCGCTTCGGAACAGCGAATCAAAATCCTGATCGAGAAAAGTATATTCGAATGGCTCACCCGGCGCGAGGTTCTTCCATTGCTGTTCAATTGATGAAACAATTTGGCGCGGATCACCATCATAACGAACCATCAACACTCTTGATTTCTCCGTGAGACGGATGATGACAGGTCGCACTTTCGCTTTCAATGTCTCGAAGTTAAAATCCTTTACAACGCCGATTATTTTTACATCTACCGGAACTTGGCCATTGAAGTCGGTAAGCTCAGTGCTCAAGGGATTCTGCAATCCAAATTCTTTAACGGCAGCCTCATTAATGACCACTGCGACCGTGTCTGACTTAAAATCCCTGGAAAAAAACCTGCCCTCTTTCAATTCGATCTTCATCACATCGATGTGATCCCAATCTGCATCATATTTCCCAACCAGGTGATCAAGGTCCTTTCCCTTTTCCCGAAAGACGGTGATATTATTCATTCCGGGAAAATTATTGTTGGTATAACTTGCCTTTTGCACCCCCGACTGGCTTTCCACGGCGGTCTTAAACGCTTCCCTGTTGTTGGCAAGTCTTCGAGTACCGGTAATGCTGAGTACATTGCGTTTATCCAGCCCAAGGCTCTTAGATTGCATATAGTTCAATTGTTGAAATACGACTACCGTGGCAATGATCAAAAACGTAGATACAGCAAACTGGAAAATAACCAAAGAACTGCGAACACCCTTGCTCTTCATGCCAGACCTTGTTTTTCCTTTGAGCACTTCTACCACATTAAAAGAGGTAAGATAAAATGCCGGATAACTTCCTGCTACAAATCCAACGAGGATAATAATTAAGGCAATAGCGAAGATAAATTGCGGACTTGCCAACGCCATCAACGTAAGTTGCTTACCCGCAAGCAAATTGAAATAAGGCAGCAGTAAAAAACTTATACCAACCGCCAGCACGACCGCAACCAAACTATAAATAAATGATTCAGATAAAAATTGCCATACCATTTGGCTCCGTTGTGAACCTAACGTTTTGCGAAGCCCTACCTCCTTTGCCCGGCCCGCCGATTGCGCCGTTGACAAATTCATGAAATTGATACAAGCGATGAGCAGGATGAACAGCCCCACACCCGAAAAAATATAAACATAGCGGATGTCGCTTCCGGGCTCCATGTCGTCCGGCAGTCCGGAATACAGGTGTGAATCCGTCATCGGATAAATAAAATAACTGTAAATGCCACCTTGCTTGTGGAAAGTCTCCAGGCTTATGCCCAGACCTTTTTCTAATTCTTTACCAATGTATTTATCGACCATGACCTCCAGCTTCGCATTGATATCTTCTACGGTGGTGCCCGGCGTTTTGCGAATGTAGGTTTGAATGGAATTCCCGGTCCAACCACCGAAGAAATCTTTCTCTGTAGTAATGAACGAGATAATAGCACTAAAGTGGAAATGTGAATTGGAAGGTGCCTCCTCTGTGATGCCAGTCACCTTGCACGGCCACTTGTCGACACCAACCACGAGCGTCTTACCCATGGCCTCTTCTTCTTCACCAAAGTATTTGATTGCCATCGCTTTCGTAAGGACGACGGAATTCGGCTCCTTCAACGCAGTCTTTGGATCTCCTTGCAATAACTTAAAAGTGAAGAAATTGTAAAAGTTAGAGTCAGCATACAATACCAGATCTTCTATAAAAGATTTATCCTCATATCGAAAAGCTACGCCGGCTCCACGACCACCAGGTACAATCCGCAAAATCTCTTCCACCCCAGGAATTTCGTTTTTCATAGCAGGGCCCACCGGCAGACTGGAATTCGTGGTATTGATTTCCTGTCCAGAGATTTTTCCGCGCAAGCCAACACGATAAAGCGTTTCGCTGTTCTTGTGAAAGCGGTCATAACTCAATTCATCCATCACATAGACAAAGATGAGCAGACAGCAAGCCATGCCTATCACAAGGCCGATGATGTTAATGGCAGAAAAAAAATTGTGTTTCAGAATATTTCTGATTGCAATCTTGATGTAATTTCTGAACATAGAAGTTATGTTAATAAGACTGACTGTGATAAGACGTTAAAAACGGGTTGGCGGTTGCTGGGGGTTGAAAGTAGAAAGCTTCAGTTAAAAGTTGTAATCTCAATGTAATCTCAGAGCCAGCTTTCAACTTTAAGCTAAGGACTTTAAGCTCCTACTCATACCTCAGAGAATCTACCGGATTGGCGCCAGCCGCCTTTACTGACTGATAGCTGACCGTCAACCATGCGATGACTATGGCGGCAAGGCCACTGAGTGCAAAGACCATAGGGCTGATATCGATTCGATAGGCAAAGCCATGGAGCCATGCATTGGAAACATACCAGGCCAAAACGGATGCCGGAATAAATGCGAAGATGACAAGTCTGGTAAACTCCTTTGACAATAAAAGCGTGAGACTGAATACGGAGGCTCCCATAGATTTTCGGATCCCAATTTCTTTGGTGCGTTGCTCTGACGTAAAGGCTGCCAACGCAAATAAACCAAGGCAGGCAATAAAGATTGCCAATCCAGAAAAAATACTAAACAACTGGCTCATCCGTTGTTCGGCACGGAAGAGCTTGTCAAAATTTTCATCCATGAAGGAATATTCAAAAGGTTCGTTCGTAGAATATTGCTTCCAGAGTTTTTCGGTCTTGCTGACCAAGGCAGAGGAGCTCCCTTCATAACGTACCAATAAGTTGTCAGCACCTTTTGAAAGCATCACAGACATAGGCCGAACTTTCTCTTTAAATGATTCAAAATTGAAATCCTTTATGATTCCAATAATTCTAAGCTTTCTTGCGCTCCCTCCATCAAAAAAAACAATTTCCTCGCCAATTGGCTTTTCAAAGTCAAACTCCCTGGCGGCTGCCTCATTGATAAGAATGCTCGATGAATCAGCAGGATATTCCCGCGAGAAATAACGCCCTTCGCTCAATTCAAATTTCATGACTTCCTGGTGATCATAGTCAGCATCGTAAACGCCCATGATATGATCTTGTTCAGACCCGGCTGTTTTGAAAACAGTTGTATTGTTGACACCCGGGAAGGTATTGTTGGTGTAGCTTAGCTTAATGACTCCTGTTTGCTCCAGGACCGCATTCTTAAAAGCATCCTTATTTGTTCCAAGTCGCTCGCTGTTCTCCAGAATCAGAATACTGTTCTTGTCAATTCCCATGTTTTTCTCCTGCATGTACTGGATCTGTTGATATACCACGACGGTGAAGATGATTAGAAAAATAGAAAGTGCGAATTGGAAAACAACGAGGAGACTACGGATGCCCCTGCTTTTCATGCCTGCCCTTACCTTCCCTTTTAGCACTTCGACGGCACTGAAAGAAGTGAGGTAAAACGCTGGATAGCTCCCTGCCACAATCCCCACAAAAAGAAATAATCCAACAATGCCGATCATAAATACCGGACTCGCAAACACTTCCATACCCAATTCCTTACCGGACAAAAGATTAAAGTAGGGAAGTAAAAAGTAGCAGGAAACCAATGCCAGCGCGACCGAAGCAAAGCTGTACAGCATAGATTCAGACAGAAATTGTCCAATCATCTGGGTTCGTAGTGAACCTAGCGCCTTACGCAACCCAACCTCTTTGGCACGCCCGGCGGAACGCGCTGTGGAGAGATTCATGAAATTTATACACGCAATGATAATGATGAAGAATCCGATCCCACCAAAAAAATATACGTACATGATATTACCTCCAGGTTCCAGATCACCTTGCGAAACGGAATGCAAGTGAATGTCCTTAACATTCGTTGTATAGTATCCAAAAGCTCCACCTGAATCCTTCATCTGTTGCAATGTGGTGCCCATAAATTTTACAATTTCGGGCCCTACGTATTTCTCAACCAATCCTTCAAACTTCTTGCTTACCTGTGCGATAGAGCTATTGGGGCGAATCTTGAGATACGTGTACATGAAGTTATTCAGCCAAACCTGCCGTTTCATAAAATCAGCCGATTCTGCTGAAACCAAAACATTGAATACAAAATGAGAATTCGATGGCGTATTCCTGGCGAGACCTGTCACTTTGAAAGTCTTGTTCTCATTGCCCATCACCAATAGTTTGCCGATGGGGTTCTCATCTCCAAAGTATTTTTTAGCCATCCGTTCCGTCAACACGAGCGTGTTGGGTTCTTTCAACACACTGCTTACATCGCCCTCGAGAAGCTGATAGCCGAAGAATTCAAAAAAATTGGAATCCACGAAGAAGACCTTCTCTTCATTGAAGATTTTCTCACCATTTCTAATCACAGATTGATTCACACGGGCGATTCGGCAGGCAGACTCTATTTCGGGAATATCCGACACCAGCGCTGCCGCAATCGGAGGACACGTCTGTGAAACGGTGATATCCTGTCCTCCCATTTTGCCATGCAAACCAACTTGATAAATCCGGCTTGCATCCGCATGGAACTGGTCATAACTAAGTTCATTCGTCACATAGAGAATGATCAGCAAGCAGGAAGCAATTCCTATGGTCATCCCGAAAATATTGATCGCAGAGAAGAATTTATACTTCAGGATATTGCGAAAGGCGATTTTGATATAGTTGGCAATCATGGCGATAAGTTTTAAGACAAAATCATTTCCGGCCACTGATTTCACAGCAGCAGTATTACTTCAGTCACAGTTAGGGTTCAGGTCTTAGACGCCAAACTTCAGGTAAATGTTACACCGTCTGGTAAAATTTCTACTTAGCAACTGCAGCTACTCATCTCGTAGCGTCTTTGTCGGATTTAATGAGGCCGTACTGACAGTTTTATACCCAACGGATACCAATGCAATGGCCACCATGGCGATCACTGAAATCGACAACGTGACGAGGCCAAGTTTAAGATAATACTCCCAAATAGAATCCATCAGCCAGTTCGTCATAAGATATCCAAGTGCCCCACCTACCACGGTAGCAATTCCTAGATTAACAATGAATTCATAATTGATGACACGCGCGATGTTGGCTACGGAGGCACCCAACACTTTGCGTACTCCAATCTCCTTCAATCTCTTAACGATGTTCAGGGAAACGAGCGTGTACAACCCAATACCCGTCATCAGGGCAGCAAAGAACCCCAGAAACCCAAACATCGTAACTACATTATTATTGATATCATTGGTCTCCTGCATCCGCTGCTCAATCATCTGACCGTTGTACTGTGCATTTGGAAAAACTTCCTTCCACTTTCTCTCCATGAATTCATTGACCGATGCAATCTTCTTTGGATCCATCTTCACCACCAACTGCTGGTATTTTTCCGGTGCAATATATCGAACCATCAGGGGTTGGATCGGAGCCCAGAGAGCCCTGGAGTAAACATTTTTGACGACCCCAACGACAAACAATTGCACCGTGTCCATCCAAATTAATCGCTTGCCTATAGGATCATCAGTCCAGCCAAACTGCTTGACCAATTCCTCCGTGACAATCACCGATTCCTTGCGGTCTGTTTCGGAATCCTTTTGAAACTTCCTCCCGGCCACCAGAGACATATCCATGACCTCAAGATAATTGTCACCAACATCGATGATGTCAACTTCCTTTGTTATGGATTCGTATTTTATCGGATCGTTGTACCAACTGTTGGCCACACTATTTTTGGTTCCGGCAATGATTTCAATTTCTTTGTTCGAAGCGAGCGCGTCGCGATAAGTATTGAACGCGCCCTCGTTGTTTACCCAGGCAGAGATCACACCATGAGTCGCGTATCCAAGATCATAATCCTTTTGATATTGTCCATTTTGATAAAAGGCAAACCCTGTAATAAGTAGAATCAACGAGATCACAAATTGGCCTCCCAGCAAAATTCTTGTAAACCAATTGGTACCCCCAAACTTTGCTTTTCCTTTCAAAATACTGACCGGCTCGAACGAAGTAATATAAAAAGATGGATAAGAACCAGCGATGATGGCGGTAGCGCCCAACAACACAATCAGGAAAATCAGAAATCCCGCATTTTCAGTATAACTCAAATTCAACTCAAGCCAGGGCCACAAAGTATCATAGGCTGGTACCAGAAACTCCGCAAGCAACAGCCCGGCCAACAATCCAAGGAAGCACAGCACCAGGTTTTCTCCAAGGAACTGAGCGATCAATTGCTTTCGCAATCCACCCATCACCTTCCGGATTCCAATTTCTTTCAGTCTTTGGCTGGAGATGGCAATGGATGTGTTGGTGAAGTTGAAGCATGCCAGAAGTAAAAGCATTCCGGCCAGGATGGTGGGAGCGGTAACCGCCTCCTCGGGAATTCCCCCATTGAGTTCGTCATTGTCAAGACGTGGATTCGCCCTGTTACGCTTCATCATGCCATTAAAATTCTCGAGATAATACTCTGAGACCATAAAATCTTCGCGCACCTTATTCTGTGGCTCTACATATTCCTGTAAGCGCTTGGTGATCGCAGGCAGTCTTGCAGGGTCATCAATCTCCAAAAACAAAACATCAGACCACTTCTTCCAGCTTGTTTCCGTCAAATCCTTATCAAGATTGATGGCCCAGAAATTATCGAACAGGGTAATGATTTCGAAATTGAGACTCGAATTAGCGGGTTGCTTCTTGAAAACGCCGCCCACCTCAAACTCCTTTGGCCTTCTGATGCCATCCTTTTCCAGGACTATTTGGGTGATGGGTTTTCCGACTGCGTCTTCCGTATTATAATATTTTCTGGCTACCTCATCGCTGATAAAGACCATTCCCTTGCTATGAAAATCTGAAAATGACCCATATTTTAGTTGGTAAGTAAATAGATCAAAGAAGGCAGAATCCGCGAACGCCATTCTCGTCCCGAATACCTCATCCCCAATACGGATATCGCAATAGGATGACATATAACGCACCGTCTTGTCTACCTCCTTAAAATTTTGCTTGATGTAGTTGCCCAGCGCCATCGGTGCCATGCCATACCGATCACGTTTGCCTTGAAACTCCCTCCAAAACTGTACACGATAGATTTTATCAGCATTTGTGTGAACCTTATCCCAGCTATGGCTGAATTCCCAATTCAAGTAACCTACCATACAACAGGCGATCGCGATGCCCATTCCAAATACGTTGATGAAAATAAACAACTTGTTTTTCATCAAACTTCGAAAGGTGATTAGTAAGTAGTTTTTTATCATAGACAGGAGTTAATAGCCATAAGACTAATTAAAAGTGAAATGGTTGCGCCTTGTGTGTCAACAATTGTACCATAGAGAATCGGGGATCATTTACCTTGTTTCAATCTAAAAAGTGTTCATCAATGAACATGTGTCGTTCGAAATCATAAATATGATTTTGTGTTTAAGCAGACACCCAAAAACAAAACCCACATCATTCTGTTCGCAGAACAACGTGGGTTTCATTCTAACCTAAACCTAAACTATGAAGAACGAATCAAGGCGCTTTGTCCTTGAAATCTTTAACGGCGCAGAGCACCGGTTTATTATACCTAAACGTGAAAATGCTCTTTGATATTTTCTGTAACGACTTTTCCGTCAAAAAGGTTGATAATTCGGTGTGCATAATTTGCATCATACGGCGAGTGCGTCACCATCACGATCGTTGTTCCCTCTTCATTCAATTGTGAAAGCAACTTCATCACCTCTTCGCCATTGGCCGAATCGAGGTTACCGGTTGGCTCATCCGCCAGTATTACTTTTGGCTTGGCAACAATGGCGCGGGAAATGGCCACACGCTGCTGCTGACCACCGGAGAGTTGCTGCGGAAAATGGTTGCGGCGATGCATGATGTTCATGCGTTCCAATACTGCCTCCACGCGCTGTTTCCGTTCATTAGCAGGAACTTTCATATACAATAAAGGAAGCTCTACGTTTTCAAACACCGTGAGTTCATCAATCAAATTAAAACTCTGAAACACGAAGCCTATTGAGCCTTTGCGCAATTGAGCACGCTGACGCTCACTGTATTTCGCAACTTCGTGTTCTCCAAAATGATATTCACCACTTGATGGATTGTCAAGCAATCCAAGGATGTTCAATAGCGTAGACTTGCCACATCCTGAAGGGCCCATAATGGCTACAAATTCGCCATCCTTGATCTCCAGGTTGATGCTGTTGAGCGCGGTTGTTTCTACTTCTTCCGTGGTGTAGACTTTTTCAAGGTTCTTTAATCGTATCATGGTTAGACGGTTTAGAGGTTAGATGCAGATTTTATTCAAAAAGTTTTACTGAATACTTAATTTTTCTTATTTGGTTACAGTGCATTAGACGCTTTCACAGGCAAATGGTTGCATTAATTGAGAACTAAAACTTCATTTGTCCCAAAGTTTTCGTAGGAAGACGTAATCACTTTGTCTCCTGGCTTTAGACCCTCCAGCACTTCAAAGTACTCGCTGCCCATTTTGCGCCCCAACTTAATATCTCTTCTCACGGCGTGATTTTCGCTGTCCAAAATGAATACCCAGTTTCCACCGGTGTCTTTATAAAACCCGCCCATGGGCAACAGAAGTTCTTCAGAAGACTGACCCAGTTCAATTCTCATTCTAAGGGATTGCCCTCTTCGAATACCCTGTGGAGTTTCTCCCTCAAAGTTCATATCCACTTCAAATCTTCCTGCCACAATATTTGGGTAGATGTACGCGATCACCAGATTGTAGGTCTTCCCTGCAAAATCGGTGGTGGCGTGAAGGCCCTGTGATATGCGGGGCAAGTACAGTTCATCGATTGGCACCCGAACCTTGTAACTCCCCACGATGTCCACCTGACCCAATCGCTGACCGGTGAGTACAGCTTGGCCAAGTTCCCAATGCCCCATTGAAAGTTGACCATCGATCGGAGCACGAATTACAAGGTTGTCAAGAATCCGACTGACTCCGTCAAGACTTTTGGTCATCCGTTTTTCTGAATTGGAAGTTTCTTTTAACTGGCGAATCCGGTCCACAGAATCATTTCTGTACAGTTCATACGCAATGCGTTTTCTTTCCACATTGTATTTATAATCTGCCTCGGTACGTTCAAAATCCTGGCGAGCGATAAGTTTCTTATCAAACAATTGCTTTTGACGATTATACTGCGGTCCCAAAATTGCCAACTGATTGTCAATGGAAGCCAATAGCTGGCGTTGGTCCATGTCATTTCGCATAATCGCAACGCGGGTTTCACGGGCCCGGTTGATGCTTTCGTTAAAAGACGCTTCCTGTTGCAAGACGGAGAGCTCACGGTTCAAATTCGTAAGCGTAAGAATCTCATCACCTTTCTTCAGCATCGCACCGCTCTCCTCCTTGATGTGCTTGATATTTCCACCCTCAATCGCATCGAGAAAAACCTGGCGGCTGGGTTCGACAATTCCAGTTTGAGGAATGTACTCCTTGAACTCCCCTCTTTTGACTTCTGAAATTGTGATTTTATCCTTCTCAATTTTCAGTTTGGAACGTCGGTCGGCAAAAATAAACTGATAGGAAACAAAAAAGACAAATAGGCCAGTCCCACCAATGGTTGCAATCCGTTTTAATGTCCAGGTCTTTTTTTCAATCTTCTTATCCATCGCTACGATTTAAGATGCTCTGCATTTTACGCAGAAAGCATGATCGGAGTTCCAACTACCGTGCCAACGACCAAAAACGACGAAAAGCGATCTTTTTTGCGAATTCCTCGTTCATAGCTGAACGCATCTGTCCGTTTGCGGACATCCTGCGAGTAATTCTTAATCCGAGTATTGGAGAAATAGGTCACTGGACGGGTTTTTCATTATCGGTATCAACTTTGTAATGCCAGAATTAACGTGAGATAACACATGGATAAAATGATGGAACAAAAGCATGGCAAGATCCTAATCGTTGACGATAATGAGGATCTGCTCAAAGCAGCCAAAATGCACCTGAAGCGTCATTTCGCTCAAGTCGACATTGAAAAAAATCCAGAGGCGATACCAGCTCTGATGAATAACGATGATTATGATGTTATACTACTGGACATGAACTTCACAAAAGACGTCAGCAGCGGAAGTGAAGGATATTACTGGCTTGAAAAAATTCTCCAGATCGACGCTTCTGCCGTGGTTGTACTTATCACTGCATATGGAGATGTCCAGATGGCGGTGAAGGCAATCAAGGCTGGTGCCACTGACTTTGTTCTTAAACCCTGGGAAAATGAAAAGCTTCTTGCCACCCTCTACTCTTCCATGCGCCTGCGTGAGACCAGGGACGAGGTACACACCTTAAAAATAAAGAACCAGGAAATCAACCAGACCATCAATGAGCGATATCTTGACATCATTGGGCAAAGTGCCAGCATGCAACGGATATTTCAGACGATTGACCGCGTGGCCCACACCGACGCAAATGTTCTCATTCTGGGAGAGAACGGAACAGGCAAAGAACTGATTGCAAGAGCCATTCATCGCCACTCATCACGGGGAAAAGAATCCTTCGTAAGTGTTGATCTCGGCTCCATCACCGAAACACTTTTCGAAAGCGAATTGTTTGGACATAAGAAAGGCTCTTTTACAGACGCGAAAGAAGACCGGCCAGGGCGCTTTGAAATCGCCAACAACGGAACACTTTTCCTCGATGAAATTGGAAATTTATCAATGCCTTTGCAGGCGAAATTGTTGACTGTTTTGCAAAATAGAAAAGTAAGCCGTGTGGGCGCTAACAAAGACACACCGATCGACATACGCCTGATTTGTGCCACCAATCTCCCTTTGTATGACATGGTGAAAGAAAATCGCTTCCGCCAGGACTTATTATATCGGATCAACACGATCGAAATTGAAATCCCCTCCTTGCGCGACCGGATGGAAGACATTCCGCTGCTGTCCTACCATTTTCTTAAGCACTATGTGGAAAAATATCAAAAGAATATCACGAAGATTAGTGATGGAGCGATGACCCGTATGAGCAAACACTCCTGGCCTGGAAACATCAGAGAGTTACAACATTCCATAGAACGCGCCATTATCCTCTCCAATAGTTCAGTGCTACAACCCGAAGACTTTAACTTTAATACTTCTACAGGGAAGGAAAACAATCAACCTTTGAATCTTGATCAATTTAATCTTGATGAAGTAGAAAAACTGCTCATTAGAAAGGTGCTAAAAAAATACAATGGGAATATCACTCAAGCCGCCGCAGAATTGGGACTTACAAGATCATCGTTGTACAGGAGGCTGGAGAAACATGGGCTTTGATTAAAGTAAGAACGTGCGTAAGTGCTAATGTGCTTCAGTGCGAAGTATCCAATATTGAAAATTAGCTTCAACACATAAGCACTTTAGCACATAAACACTTTAGCACATTAACACTTTAACACCTTCGCACTTAGATGAAGCTTTTATGGAATTTCAGATATCGCATTGCTTTCAGAGTCATCCTGATTGGTTTGATGATGTCCTTGTTTGTATACATGGTCAGTCATCCAAATATGATTTTTGCTGCACTCCTTACCGCGCTCATCATCCTTGGACAATTGGTTGAGCTTAACAACTTTAGCTCCCAGACCAACCGCAAACTCACCAGGTTTCTTGAATCAGTTCAGTACTCTGATTTTATTTCCGGCTTTACGGCCGACAACAAATTAGGCTCCAGCTTCAAGGATCTCAATTCAAAATTCAATGAGGTACTGGAGGCCTTTAGGAAAGCCCGATCAGAAAAAGAAGAACATTGGCAATACCTTAACACGGTGGTTCAACAGGTGAGAACAGGAATACTCTCTTTCGATCCGGATGGAAACGTGCAGCTGATAAATGCCAATGCAAAAAAATTCATAGGCATTCAGTCTATCAAAAACATTGAAGAACTATCCAACAATAATCCAAAACTCCTTAGGGCGTTGAAAGAAGTTGAGCCAGGGAAAAGCATCCTCTTCAAAGTAGGACAGGATTTTTCACTCACCATCCAGGCGACGGAGTTACGAATTCGCGGCAACTCGATGAAACTCCTCACACTACAGAATATTCAAACAGAACTGCAGCAGCAGGAAATCGAAGCTTGGCAAAACCTCACCCGCGTGCTGCGTCATGAAATCATGAACTCCATTACTCCGATTTCTTCACTGACTTCCACCCTTCGCGAAATTCTCGACCATGATATGGTTCAAAAAAATAATCACTATGAGCTAAAGAGCGAAGGCGCTGAAGACTTAAAGGAGGGATTGAGCACGATCGAAAATCGAAGCAAAGGGCTGATCAAGTTTATTGATGCTTATCGGGAATATACTTCACTTCCACAGCCAAAATTAAAAACAGTGGTCGTAAACAATTTGATCGAAAAGGTGTCCCAATTGATGAGACCTGAAATCAAGAAAACACAAATTGTGCTTTCGCATTCCTGCGATGTAGAATATCTTACAATACAGGCTGACGAAGAAATGATTGAACAGGTACTGATCAATCTGGTGAAAAACTCAATAGAAGCATTGGGAGAAATTCCTTTAGGAAGAATTGACATCAAGGGCAGACATTCAGGAGCATCGGTGGTCATTGAAGTGGTTGACAACGGCTCAGGGATTATCAAAGAGGCGCTCAACAGGGTATTCGTTCCTTTTTTCACCACAAAAAAGACAGGCTCAGGCATCGGACTTAGCCTTTCGCGGCAAATCATGCAAATGCACAACGGTTCTCTTTCCGTTGAATCGGAACCAGGAATCAGGACAATCTTCAGTCTGAAATTTTAGCGCATTATTCCAGGAACTCATCCCACTCCTCCTGCTTCATACCACTTATGTCGCGAAGGAATAAGGTATAGGATGGTTTAAAAGGGTTGCTCCGAATGGTCATTTCCATTTCCTCAGGCGTAAAATTTCCCTTCCTGGTATTGCACCTTTTGCACGCTGTCACCAGGTTCAGCCACGAGTGAGCGCCTCCTCTCGAACTGGGTATCACATGGTCCAGCGTTAATTCTCTTTTAGTGCCACAATACTGGCATTCAAAATTGTCGCGTTTAAAAATATTTTGACGGGTCAGATTTACACCTTTATAGGGGGCATTCACGTATCGATTCAGTCTGATTACAGACGGCATGGGGAAACTTCGGGTGATGCTGTGGATTTTGTGGCCGTTGGCAGAACGCACCATTTCGCTTTTGTTAAGGTATACCAGAATAAAAGCACGCTCTACTGAGCACACCATTAGGGGCCTAAAGTCTTGATTTAACACCAATACCCGACTGTCCATGCTGAAAAGATAAAACCAAAGTTTTGGTTATGCAAACGAGGGAATGCATTCACCACAGTGGGCACAGGGAGCACCGAGAAGTCACAGAGGCAATGCATTCTCTGAGTCCATTTCATAGAAAGGTCTTCGAGGCCCAGTCTCGGGGGCCGTGATCTTCGAATTCAATTATGAAATTAAAAGTTACGCAAAGCATAACAATCGAATTGAGGCGCGGTTGCACGGTTGCACGTTGAAGTTATACTTGCAGATCGCGATATTTAGCTGAGACATCAAAAACCGAAAGACACACGAGGAGAATGTTCTCAATGCAATAAATTAAGTATTAAGGAATAACCCTGCGAATGGAATGAAGCAGATGTGTATAAATTTTTGTTTCCGGATTCAATATCCCCTCCTCTGTAATGTTATCAATACGAACCTGTCCAAAGGAGTGAATGATTCTACCGTCGTCAAGGATAATCCCTACATGTGTCACCGCTCCTCCCTTCTCTGAAAAGAATGCGAGGTCGCCAGCCTTTGATTCTTCAAATGTTTTAATCTTCTTACCCGCGAGGGCTTGCTGACTCAAAATCCTTGGGAGGGAATAACCGGTAATTTTGTAAGCCATCTGGACAAAGCCAGTTTCGTCAATACCAAAAGGGCTCTTACCTCCCCATTGATACGGAGAACTAAAATATTTCTTCGCGATGGTTTTAAGAAAATCCACATCGCGCCGTTGTCCCAATCCTTTTGACTCTCCGTTGAAAGCAAACTGCTCTTCAATTTTGAATAACTCAGAATTTGAAATCGGGGCAATGCTTCCCATCACAATGGTCATTGGACTTTTCTTATACAGCACCGTCGAGGCTACCTCTGTGGTAATTTTGTATTCAGTCTGGTTGATCTGATCAAAATATTCCTTTGAAATAGGATGGTGCTGCTTCATTTCCAACCAACCTTCGCACTGATCAAAATATATCTTTATGTAAACCCATTTCTTATCTGCTGAAATTGACAATACTTCATAGTGATCGCCAAAAAGAAGTTGCGTCACCTGTTCGGATGTTTCACGATGGTCGATGCGGACCGGTACAACGGCCAGGCGACAAACTCCAAAATCTAATGGTACCATGGGTCCGGTTATTTCTAGAATTTTATTCGTGCCAATTCCCTTTTAATATCTTTTTCTTTGATGCTTTCCCGTTTGTCGTGCGTTTTTTTACCACGGGCTACTGCGATCTCTAATTTTGCATAGCCCCGGTCATTAATAAACAGACGGGTGGGCACAACCGTCAAACCCTTCTCTTCGACTGTTGCCTTGAGTTTATTGATTTCACTTTTCTTTAATAAGAGCTTTCGCTCCCGAGCCGCCTCATGATTATAGTGCGTACCCTGTGTAAATGGAGATATGTTTACTCCTTTCACAAACGCTTCCTCATTTGAAAAATAAACATATCCATCTTGCAGGTTGACCTTACCCTCTCTGATCGATTTGATTTCAGTGCCTTTCAGTACAATGCCCGTGACGTACTTGTCCAGCAATTCATAATCAAAAGAAGCCTGGCGGTTCTTGATATTGATTGTATTGGAAAATCGATCCTGGGACATTTTTATTGAATATGCGTTAAATCAGAAATTATGATGGTTTTGAAAAAATGCTAGCAAGTTTTTCCTTTTTAAGCATCTTCTGCCCAGTCCTGCCGTTGGCGATCAATCGGCCATCAACGTGGGCCTCGATGCTGCAAAATAGCTCCATTCCTTCTATATATTCAATCGTTGCTGTAAATTCAATTACTTCATCAACAAATGCTGGACGCTTATGTTCAATGTTCAAAAAAGTTCCCACTCCTTCCTCATCCGCTTCTTTCATCTCTACAAAAAACAAACGAGATGACCACTCAAAATCTCTGGCGAGTGCAAAGGTAGAGCAAACCCGATGCAAAAGTTCGCCGTGAAAAATGGCCTGATCAGAGGCTTCAACTTTTCTGCGGTAAGTCATTTTATCTCCCGGGTGAAAGTTTTTTTTCATGATACACGATCAAAACTCAGATTGGGAACCGGAGAAACATCCAGGGATGCAAAATCGCCTTTTAGATATTTATAATGTGCTGCCATTGCAATCATGCCTGCATTGTCGGTACTATATTGAAAATCAGGAATGAATGTATGCCACCCTAACTTTTTACCGCTTTGGATCAAAGCCTTTCTCAGACCTGAATTGGCTGACACCCCACCTGCAATGGCTACTTCCTTTATACCAGTTTGAGCACTCGCTTTCTCCAAACGATCCATCAACATCTTCACAATTTTTTCCTGAATGCTTGCGCAAATGTCTCTCAAATTGTTTTGAATAAAATCCGGGTCTTTCTTCATTTCATCCCGAATGAAGTAAAGGAATGCTGTCTTAATTCCACTGAATGAAAAATCCAGGCCGGGCATATCGGTATTGGGAAATTTGAATTTTTCGGGATTACCTTCTTGAGCAAATTGATCAATGAGCGGGCCACCAGGATAGGGCAATCCAAGAATTTTTGCTGCTTTATCAAACGCTTCTCCTGCCGCATCATCCTGCGTTTGGCCGATCACCTCCATATCTAAATGGTCGCGGACCAATACCAACTGGGTATGACCACCACTGACGGTAAGGCACAGAAATGGAAAATTTGGTGCACGATCGTGGCCTGGAATAAAATGAGCCAGAATATGGGCTTGCATGTGGTTTACTTGTATCAAAGGAATATTGAGAGACCAGGCGAGACCTTTCGCAAAGGATGCGCCAACCAATAGTGAGCCCATGAGTCCGGGGCCTCGCGTGAAAGCCACCGCGTCCAGATCTCTGTTTTTAATACCAGCATTTTCAATAGCCTCTGCCACTGTGATGACGATCTGCTGTTGGTGTGCACGGGAAGCTAATTCAGGCACGACACCACCGTATTTGTGGTGCACATTTTGCGATGCGATAATATTATTAAGTAATTTGCCGTTGATGATAATGGAGGCAGAGGTTTCATCGCAAGATGACTCGATGGCAAGGATGGTGGGCCCCATATTCAGCTAAATGAAATGGCAAGTTATTAAAATTCGAGTTCTAAAATGGCTTAGAAGAATTGTCCTCTACGGTCTCAGTGCGACACTGACTTTTTTCATCATCGCCTTCGGCGTCCTTCAAATTCCTTCCGTACAAAAGAATCTGATCAGCAGGCTAACGCATGGATTCTCAGAAATCTCAGGTTTTGATATCCAGTTCGACCGGTTTTACCTTTTATGGTATGACCGGCTCGAGATTACTGGCCTGAAAATCACCGATCCGAAAAATAACTCAATGATTGAAGCAGGGAAACTCTTCATCAATTTCAGTGTCAGAAGCATTTATCAGAATCAGGACATCTTTGTAGACGTCCTATCGCTGGAGGGAGGCATCGTCAATCTGATCACCATCCCCGAATCAGACAGCAGCAAAGATTTAAACATCAACATTTTTATTTCTGAAATCGGCAAACAATTCGCCACCGGGTCGGGCCGCGCAGGCAGAAGTCCAAAAATAAATATCGGAGAGGTTTTGGTGAAGCAATCTGAATTTTCCTATGATATCACCGATCAGGATTCTATAAAAAATGGTTTCGACTTCAACCATTTCAGGGTAGCCCTTGATGAAGGCAACCTGAACAACTTCAAGGTGATAGGCGATACGGTAGAGTTTCAACTGGAATCACTTCAGGCGAAGGATCAAAAGACCCAGCTTCGGATCAATGAATTCAGTACCTACTTCAGAATCAGTCAGTCTTCCATGGAGTTTCTTGGAATCAATATGGATTGCAACAAGAGTCATGTTTCGGATACCATTATTTTCAAATACACAAGTCAGGCGGACCTGAGCGATTTCAACGATAAGGTAACCATTCACGCCCACCTGAGAGACACCAAATTAAACCCTGAAGACTTGTCATTCTTTACAACGGGCCTTGAGAAAATGAGATCATCGGCCGTGCTAAATGGAATCTTCAATGGAAAAATCAACCACTTCTCCTTTTACCCCATGGATGTTTCCATAGGAGCCTCAAAAATTGCCGGTCGCCTCGAGATGGACGGACTGCCTTCCATCAACGAAACTTTTATCAATGCAAAACTCGCACCTTCCACCGTTTTCATCAGGGACCTTGAATTCTTTCTTCCCGAGGCAGTTCACAGCAGGCTGGTTCCATTCAAGCAGATAACATTGAAAGGAAATTTTCTGGGCTTCGTGAATGACTTTGTCGCTGATGGAGACTTCACAACACGATTCGGTCAAATTCAATCCGACATCAATTATAAAATCGCGCAAGACAATATCGGGCAGACTTCGTACAGTGGTAAGTTGAAGTTGAAGGATTTTGAACTGGGAAATTTTTTCAATGACACAGTAAATTTTCAAAAAGTGACCCTCAATGGTCGCATCAATGGTAAGGGATTCACAAAAGAAGCAGCCAACTTCACCCTCGTCGGGGAAATTGCTTCAGTGGGCCTGAGGGGCTATAACTATTCTAACATACGATCAAATGCAAGATTCGCCAATCAATTTTTCCAGGGAAGCCTCGACATCAATGATCCAAACCTTCAGTTCAGTATTACGGGTTCGATTGATCTACGTCGTGGTAAGGACATGATCAACATTGTGGCAAAGCTTGACACGGCGTTGCTTCACGAACTGAATCTTTCAAAAGAAGAGGTATTTCTTCAATCCAATGTAGACATCGACAGCCGCGGCCTGACACTTGATTCGATTGTCGGCACAGCACTGTTTAAGAATTCTGTAATACGATTTCGAGATGAAACCATCAAGCTGGACTCCATCCATTTGATTTCTGAAAACGAAAATGGAGATCGATCCCTTACCTTGCGAAGTTCAATGCTTGATCTTTCAATGAAGGGAGACTTTTACTATTCCACCCTCTTCAATGATATCCAAAAACTTGTTAATGAATTTCTGCTGAACATTGAAAACGATCCCATCGCCATTCAAAACTACTATCAAACGAAGCAAAAATCTGATCAGGCATACAAGGCCACCATCGATGCCACGATCCATAATGTAAATCCCATCCTTCAGTTACTGGACGTTGACCTTCATACTTCCCGTGAAACTGTGATCAAGGGTGAATTTTCTAATAACGTCACCTCCATCCTTCATGTATTTTCAAACATCGACTCATTAATCTTTAATGGTCAAACTTTTACCGGCAATGAAATTGAATTTAGCGGATCAAAAGTGCGGGACAGTACTACCGTGCTCGCTCAACTTACCATCAATTCATTAAGGCAGGAATTAAACAAGACAATTGTTACCAAAAATCTTTTTATTGAGGGCATCTGGAACAAAGATCATATTGACTTCGGGTTTGATGTGGATCAGGAAGGCTATGACAACACGGTTCGTCTCAGATCAGAAATTGATTTTCTCAAAGACAGCACCAAGATAAAAATCATGCCCTCCGTCTTTAAAATTCTTGGTCAACGTTGGACCATCAACAAGAATAATTATACCCTTGTGAAAGGTCAGGAGTGGAACATCCATCACCTCGGCATCGGTCACGATAAACAATCGATTAATATTAATGGAGCGATATCGCATGATCCGACCCAGGAGCTTCAAGTGGTCATTAGTAACTTCAAACTTTCCTTCTTTGATTTTTTCAGCACAGAAAAGTTTAAGGGATTGCTGAATGCCGAAATCAAGCAGCGTGACATATATTCCAATCTTTATATTGAAAACATTCTTTCCATCGATTCACTCACGATCAACAATTTCCTGGTGGGCGAACTAAAGGGCAACAATACAAGGGATCCGGAAAAGAATCAATTCAACATCGACCTTACGGTGGATCGCCTGACAAACCGGATTGTCGATATTAAAGGGTATTACGACCCCAAAGACCCTGAAAATCCTTTGCACACAGAAGCCATACTGGAAAAGGCGAATCTAAAGTTGATTGAGCCCCTGGTAAGAGGCCTTTTCTCTAATCTGGATGGAACCGTCACAGGTGTCTATGACATTCAAGGAACGTTTGGCAAACCCCGCATCACCGGTGAATCAAAGGTTGAAAATGGTCAGATCATGATTGACTATTTAAAGACATTATACAAAGTCACTGGCACAGTTGGGATTACTCCAACCCAAATCCAATTCAATAATTTCGTTCTCACCGATGGTTTTAATAATAAAGGAAAACTGGATGGATACATCGCCCACCGCAGTTTTTCTAAAATGGTGATCAACCTGGATGCCAACTTCTCGAATTTTCAACTCCTCAGCACCACTTCGAAAGACAATGACCTTTTTTATGGACAGGCCTTTGGAACTGGCACCCTGAGTATTCTTGGTCCCCTTTCAAATCTAAAAATCTCCGCCAACGCACGAACAAATAAAAACACACGATTGTCCATTCCGGTGGCTGGAGCCAGCGGAAGCCAGGGAAAAAAAGACTTTATTCAATTTTCTAATTTCACCGATAGCATTAAGAAGAACATCGTCAAAGAAAAAACCCTCAAGCGTGAACTTTCCGGGCTGACCCTTGACTTGAATATTGATGTCACCCCAGACGCCTATGCGGAAATTATTTTCGATATTAAGTCTGGAGATATTATAAGAGGTCGGGGACGCGGCGATATCAAACTTCAAATTGATACAAAGGGCGAGTTTAACATGTTTGGTCAAATGGAGTTTACCGAAGGCGCCTATAATTTCACTTTGTACGATGTCATCAACAAAGAGTTTTCTGTAAAACCGGGAAGTCGGATCATTTGGTTTGGGGATCCCTATGAAGGGAATCTGAACATCACGGCAAGCTATAAACAACTCACCTCCATTGGACCAATCCTGGCCGACCAAACTCTTACCAATGACCCCAACATTCGTAGAAAATATCCAATAGAAGTGATCCTCAAACTCGATGGACCAATGCTGTCACCACAAATAAATTTTGACATTGAAGCCAAAGACCTTCCTGACAATGTCAATGTTAACTCAAATGGAAGAAATACCTCCGTGAGGTTGAAATTTGAATTTGCTGCCTTCAAGGCAAAGCTGGACGAACAGGAATTGAAGCGACAAGTGTTCAGTCTGATCATCCTGCGAAAATTGTCTCCTCCAGATGCTTTTGCCACGGGTGGCTCCCTGTACAACAGCGTGAGTGAATTACTATCAAATCAATTAAGCTACTGGCTAAGCCAGGTAGATCAGAATCTCGACATAGACCTTGACCTGGGCACCCTTGACCAGGAAGCTTTTAACACTTTTCAATTGCGCCTCTCCTACTCTTTTCTTGGCGGCCGCCTGCGCTTAACGCGTGATGGCAGCTTTGGAAACCAAACATATCGTTCTGAATTGTCAACCATCGCCGGCGACTGGACAGTGGATTATCTCCTGACACCTGATGGCAAATTCAAGGTAAAAATGTATAGCCGCTCCAGTGCCAATCAATTACAAAGTTCGTTCAACACTCAGACTGCCTCCACCGTTACAGGCGCGAGTCTTATTTATACACAAAATTTTAATGAATTCAAGGACCTGCTCCGCAGTTCACGTGAAAGAAGAAGGAGAGAATTGGAAAAAAATCCACCCAAGGAAGATCCAACTGGTGATAAAGGGACTCACTAACATAATGTCCTTTCAAGTGCCATTCGCAAGATTGAATGCACCATGGTTAGGTCCGGAGTTCTTCAATTCACACGGTGCGACACGTTCATGTCGCACTTGAAAAATTCCATGCCATTTTATCACTTCAGATAGATAATATTGCTCAGAAATCATTAATTTAAGGATGTATTCCAATCGCCTTTAACCAAAACAAATATGAATTTAACTGCATTCATGAAGAAATATGCCGACCAGATCAGTGGGCAATATATAGAGTACAATGTGACACTCTCAGTCATCATAATTCCAGTTGCAGGAAACAGGTTTCAAACCGTCATGGGCAATATCAAGCAAAGTAGCCTCTACAATCGAAAAGTGATTACGTTCACTTCGAAAGTGTGTCCAATAAATGACTCGATCAACTTTAAAATGTTGTTGGAGCAGACTGCGTTTTTCAATTATTGCCGCTTTATGATAAGTGAGAACTATCTGCAGGTTGAAGCTGTTTCCTCTCTTGATGGTGTCGACGAAGATGACATTAAGGAAATGTTGCAAGAAGTGGCAAATCTTGCTGATCAATATGAAATGAAATTGACCGGCGCGGATATTCATTAGCGTCCTAGGTCCTCGTTCTAAAATTCGTAGTGTAACCTCTCAAACCATTCTAAGCTATTTTAGATCGTTGGGCAATTGTTTGCTTCATCATTGAATGTGAAGATCGCGGCCGCGAAGACGACTAACGAATAAGGATGTCGTAACCAATCTCATTCAAGTTTTCCTTACTTTTGCCCCGCAAGCGGTCTTATCGCTCCCTGGCTTGTCGGGGGGAGGAAAGTCCGGGCAACATAGAGCATCGTACTTCCTAACAGGAAGGTGGCGCGCCGCGCGCCAACAGAAAGTGCCACAGAAAACAAACTACCGCTTTGGATTCGCTCCAGGGAGGAAAAGGTGAAAAGGTGGGGTAAGAGCCCACCGCTTCGATGGCGACACCGGAGGCATGGTAAACCTTACGAGTTGAAAGGCCAAATAAGTCACGCAATCGCAAGATTGGGAACTGCTCGTTCTTACCCGCAAAGGTATCGTGATGGGTAGGCTGATGGAGTCCATCAGTGATGGTGTGACCAGATAAATGATAAGGGTCCTGAAGCACACTTTGTTGCTGCGGGAGACAGAACCCGGCTTACAAGCTTGCATTTTTTTTAACATGAAACCTGTTGCGTGAAAGCGCAGCAGGTTTCACTATTTTTGCCCCATGCCAAAGCTACTGATCATAGAAGACGAAGCCAGCATCCGTGCCGTGCTAAAAGATATTTTACTGGATCAAAAAGAATTAAAACTGGAAGTAGACGAGGCCAAAGATGGTGCGGAAGGACTGGTTCTTCTTGAAACCAATGCATATGATCTTGCCTTTTGCGATATCAAGATGCCTAAGATGGATGGAATGGAAGTGCTTCAGAAAGCCAAGCTGAAGAATATCCACACTCCGTTCATTATGATCTCAGCACATGGCACCACCGAAATGGCTGTCGATGCAATCAAAATGGGAGCTTACGACTTTCTGCAGAAGCCACCAGATCTCAACCGTTTATTGATCACAGTGCGAAATGCATTGGACCGCAGTTCCTTGGTAAAAGAGACAAAATCGCTGCGAAAAAAGGTATCCCGTAAATTTGAAATGATTGGAAAGTCAGCTGGACTTGAAAGAGTACGGGAAATGATCGACAAAGTGGCCCCCACAGAAGCACGCGTTCTGATCACGGGGCCAAACGGAAGTGGCAAAGAATTAGTGGCGCAGTCCATTCACGAAAAAAGCAATCACCATGATGGTCCCTTTGTTGAAGTTAATTGTGCGGCCATACCCAGTGAGCTGATTGAAAGCGAGCTCTTCGGCCATGAAAAAGGCTCTTTCACTTCTGCCATCAAGCAAAGGATTGGAAAATTTGAGCAAGCAGAAGGTGGCACCCTTTTTCTGGATGAGATCGGAGATATGAGTTTGGCAGCCCAGGCCAAAGTATTGAGGGCTTTACAAGAGAACAAAATAATTAGAGTTGGTGGCGAGAAGGATATTTCTGTTAATGTGAGGGTTGTTGCGGCAACAAATAAGAACCTGAAGAAAGAAATCTTAGAAGGCCGTTTCCGGGAAGATTTGTATCATCGGATTGGCGTTATATTGATTGATGTTCCTTCCCTCGCAGATAGAAAAGAAGATGTACCGCTGCTTGTGGAAAAGTTCCTGGAAGACATCTCGGAGGAGTATGGCTCCAAAAAGAAACATGCGGAAACTAAAGCAATCAAATTACTAGAAGCTCACCCATGGACGGGTAATATCCGTGAACTTAGAAATGTGATAGAAAGGCTGGTGATAATGGCAGGAGACACTATCCATGCGGATGATGTGAAAAAGTACCTCTAAGGCTAAAGCCTCATGGCTAATTTTTCATCAGATCTTATTCTCTGTCTTCTTAATTTCTTTCTTGCTGTATGTTGGGCAAGTGTAAGAGCTGCAAGAGCTGAGGAAGGCAACAAGAGCAACGAACGCTAAAACTCTTTTCATAACAGGTTGGGTTTATAACTAACAAAAGTAATAAACCCAACCTGTTTAACAAATTCGACGTATGTTTTTGTCGTTTTGGCGATAAAAATGGCTATCCGAGCATGAGATTACAACCCCGCAAATCGCTATTGTCCATTCTGCCAAGTACCTCAAAATGACCATCCTGGTGCAATCTTCCTAAATCCTGAGTTTCAATAAAGGCACAAGAATGTAAATTTGCCAGGTCAACGACGTTAATTGCCCCGGTTGACTGGATTTCTGGACTTCTAGGATCATTCACCTCCCGCAAGAGCACTCTCATAGACGGAGGGCAGCTGAATAATCCATCACCAAAAGAGTAGGCTTGCGAGAGAAGTTCCGTCATTCCATATTCAGAATACACCTTGCCAATGTTCATATTCTTGCATAGAATCTCATGGAGTTCTTCTCTTGTGATTTCCTGACGGCGTCCTTTCATACCTCCCGTTTCCATCACCATACAGTGACTAAGATCAACTTCATACTGCTCTGCCAGATCCAGCAAGGCAAATGAAACGCCCAGCAATAGTACCTTTCGGTCGCCTTTAAGTGCTTCCAATTGGGATACAAGACGATCCAAGTCTCTTAGATGAAATCCAGAAGACATTGACTTGCTTTCGCGGATGAAATGATTTGCCATCACCACCAGTGATGATCCTGTGCGTTCCAGGTAAGAAGGAAGCAGGCACAGTACATGATATTGATCAAGGGGACCAAAAAACCCTTCAAATATCTTCTGACTATGACGAAGGTACCGGTCAATGGAAGGGATCAAATGATGACTTACTTCCTGCCCCGTTGTTCCGCTGCTGGCGAAAATCAATTCAGGGGTCCATGACCCGGAAACGACGGTTTGTGACTTAAAAAAAGATATGGGCAAAAAAGGAATGTCACGCATGGAGCTAACCTTTTCAACCTCTACCCCGAGATTAGTGATGTATCTTTGGTATACTTTGTTCTCAATGGATTGGAGGCGAAACAGGTTTAATGCAATTTCTTCAAATGCTTCGTCGTTAAGAGGATATAAATCCTGGATAATCCTTTCAAAAGTCTCCAAGCGTTTACAATTTTACGGGTTGGTAAATGTATAACAAATGAAGTCCATAGGAAATTGGCTGGCATTGAGCGGAATGGTTGCCCTATTATTGACTTCCTGCTTCGACCCTCCCCAGTATGGTCCTATTCCTGAAATTGAATTTGAAAAAATTGTCTTCAAAGACGTTGCCGATCCCTCTGCCATCGATACCCTAATTTTAAGCTTAAAATTTAAGGATGGTGATGGAGACCTGGGTCTAGATGGTTCTGAGGTACAAGAGCCTTTCAATGACAAATTCTATTACAAATTCGCCGATGGCACTTATATTACTTATAAGACAAAACGCACCAAACCTGGATATGACACGCTGCCTGCATTTGTAAAACCTTACAATTGTATCAACTGGGAAGTCAAAACCGTGAACGCTAAAGTCGACACATTTTATTTCCGCCTTAATCCCAATCAATACAATATTTTTGTTGATTTTTTTATACAGAATACTGACGGCACATTTAAGGAGTTTGACTGGCAAAAGGAATTCTCCTATCCCAAGTGCGGTATTACATTCAATGGCCGATTTCCCCTCCTATCGAAGGATCTCAGTCAGAAGACCCCGTTGGACGGAACGATTCGCTATTCAATGAAGACTGTAGGCTTTCTTGCCTTGTTTAGCATCAAAACCCTTAAGCTTAGGATCACCATACAGGACCGGGCCCTTAATAAGAGCAATACTATTGAGACGCCTCTTTTTACCCTTGGGGGGATCACAGTGAAGGGGTAATCTTAATACTTGGCAGTAAGGAAAATACAGTAGGCAAGATTGCCCGCCGCCTACTTCCGGTTTAGGAAGCATCAAGCTTAAGTTAACACTAGTAGATTGAGGGAAAACTCGCAGGATCTGCCTCGCGCATCATGGCGTAAATCTGATCTACAATTTGCTCTGGATTGGGTTTGGAGAAATAGTCGCCATCGCTTCCATAGGCCGGCCGGTGTTCTTTTCCAGTAATCGTCATGGGCTTGGCATCAAGGTATTGATAAGCAGCCTGCTCCTCCAGTACCTTTTGCATCATGAAAGAAGTCGCGCCTCCTGGCACATCTTCATCGGCAAATACAACCCTATTTGTCTTTTTTACTGACAATACAATTGAATGGTGGATGTCAAAGGGTAAGAGGGTTTGAACATCGATCACTTCACAAGATATACCTAACTTCTCCAAATCATTGGCGGACTCCATGACCACACGACACATTGAACCATATGTTACAATCGTCACATCTGTTCCTTCGCGAATAACCTCGGGCACACCCAATGGCACAGTGAATTCCCCGACATTGTCCGGCAATTTCTCCTTCATCCGGTAACCGTTCAAACATTCAATCAACAATGCCGGGTCATCTGCCTTCAGCATTGTATTGTAAAACCCGGCTGCCTGCGTCATGTCGCGGGGAGTAAGAACGTAGATACCCCGGATGCTTCCCAGCACCATCCCTATTGGAGAACCAGCATGCCACACTCCTTCTAAACGATGGCCGCGGGTCCTTATGATCAACGGAGCTTTCTGTCCTCCCTTGGTACGATACTGCAAGGAGGCCAAATCATCTGACATGATTTGGATGGCATACAAAAGATAATCAAGATATTGAATTTCGGCTATGGGCCTAAGGCCGCGTAAGGCGAGCCCAATACCCTGACCGAGGATGGTGCATTCCCGAATGCCTGTATCCGTCACACGGAGTTCGCTATACTTCTCCTGAAGTCCTGCAAAACCCTGATTCACATCTCCGATTCTTCCGACATCTTCCCCAAACGCCAGGACTCTTGGATCGCGTTCGAGTGCCGCCCTGAAACAGGCTTGCAAAATTTCACGACCATCGACCAGAGGAGAACGGTCAGAATACGCCGCTTTAACTTCCTCCACTTTTAACGCCGACCACTCAGACTCACTGTAAAGGTGAGAACTAAACCGTTCCTCATTTTCAACCGAAGTAATTTCCAGCCATTGAATAATTTTATCCCGTACCTCAGAAGTTTGTCCCCGCAATAATCTTAGGCATTTCCGCGCAGCCTTTACTGCTTCAAGTCGCGTAGGGTTTATTGTTTTTTCAAGTTCGCGTTTAATGCCTTCGATGGCCGGATCCAGTTCTATGGCCAGCATCAGGTACTCCATCAATGTCTGCTGGTCTTGCTGTATGCCTTTGTTGAAAGCCTTCCAGGCCGCATCTTTTTCGGCTTTCGCGAAAGCCTTTGCTTCCTTTTCAATTTCGATAAGTTCTTCTGGCGAACTAAGCTCATTCACAAGGATCCACTCCCGCATTTTGCGAATGCAATCATGGTCAACTTCCCACTTCAGCCGTTCTTTTGATTTATAGCGCTCATGTGAACCAGAAGTAGAGTGGCCTTGAGGTTGGGTCATTTCTACCACATGAACCAGGACAGGTACATGCTCCTCGCGGCAAATTTTTTCGGCGGCTTCAAATGTCTTACAAAGTGCCTCATAGTCCCAGCCATTGACGCTAAAAATCTCAAAGCCCTTATCTCCGTTGCCACGCTGAAAGCCGGCAAGGAGCTTGGAAATACTTCCCTTGGTCGTTTGGTACTCCTGTGGAACAGAAATTCCATAGCCATCATCCCAGACCGTGGTGAGCATGGGCACTTGCAGTACGCCGGCAGCATTCATCGCTTCAAAAAACATTCCCTCTGAAGTCGATGCGTTGCCAATCGTACCAAAAGCAATTTCATTTCCGCTGTTTGATAGGTCTGTATAAGATTTTAAGCCTGGATTATTTCTAAACAACTTAGAAGCATAAGCCAGCCCCACGAGGCGAGGCATCTGCGAGGCTGTAGGCGAAACATCGGCACTGCTGTTCTTTAACTTTGATAGCTCTTTAAAAGCGCCGCGACCATCCAACATGCGCGTTGCGTAGTGACCATTCATCAATCGTCCTGCAGAGGCAGGATCCGCCTCTACATCGGGATGCGCATACAATTGGGCGAAATATTGTTGCAAAGTTAGCTCTCCAATGGCGAGCATGAGCGTCTGATCGCGGTAATAACCAGAGCGAAAATCTCCTGGCCTGAAAACTTTGGCCATGGCGAGCTGGGCTACTTCTTTGCCATCACCAAAAATGCCAAACTTGGCCTTCCCCATAAACACTTCCTTCCTACCCAGCAGACTGGCCTCACGGCTTGCACATGCCAGCCGGTAATCCTGAAGGATGGCGTTCATTTTCCTTTCAGAAAATCTTGACTTTAGGGCTTTTGTCTGGCTCATAAGCTCATCATTAGTCCTTCATTTATCAAAGCTGGAAGTTAATGCACGATTGAACCAAAATTAGGGAAATTCATTAGAGCGTTCAAAATCAAAATTTTCTCAATATAAAATAGGGTTCAGGAGATCAGGAACCAAAGAATTGGACCCAATCACCACTTTTTACCAAAGGTTCCCGACCTGCATTTTCAAAAAGATATATTCCTACTTGTTGTCCGTGGATTTCCACCTCATCAAAGTAGTAACCCACCCCCATTTCCAGATTGTGAATTAATTCCTCCACTTCAGGATCCATGATTTTGAAAACTTCTACTGTGAGCGCGTCTGAAGGGTCATCCGTCCTTACTGCATAAGGATAATGTTCCATTTCATAGAGTTGAAAGCCCCTAATCACCTCCTGATACAAGAACCTGAGTCCTCTTTCAAATTCATGAAAATTGCTCATCCCCCTCCTAAGAGAGCCATAGAAGGCATATGTGGATTGTTGATTCATGACTCGATAAAACTACAATGAAATCTTTTAACTTTGGAGACTGAAAACCAGCTTTTAGGTGATGACCTTTGGCTAATCTCTGGAAGATTCTGAATATCAATAACTTTAGAATTTTAGCACATTAACACTCTTGCACTTTAACACTTTAGAACCTTAACTCTTCCCCCATGATTATCGGCGTACCAAAAGAAATCAAGAACAACGAAAACCGGGTGGCATTGACGCCCGCTGGAACACAAGAACTTGCCCGCAGGGGTCACACAGTTTATTTGCAGGCCGGCGCAGGTGATGGAAGTGGTTTCAGCGATCAGGAATACATTAAGGCCGGAGGCAAAATACTCTCGACGGCAGAGCAGATATTTAGTTCGACAGAAATGATCATTAAGGTAAAAGAACCCGTTGACCAGGAATATGGTTTGATCCGGAAGGATCAGTTGGTCTTTACCTACTTTCACTTTGCCTCCTATGAGCCACTGGCACATGCCATGATAAAGACAGGGGCTGTGTGTCTTGCTTACGAAACAGTGGAACGTATTGACGGAAGTCTTCCGCTTCTTGTACCCATGAGCGAGGTGGCAGGACGTATGTCGATTCAGGAAGGTGCCAAGTATCTTGAAAAGCCGCTGAAAGGCCGAGGAATTTTGTTAGGCGGAGTTCCTGGTGTAATGCCCGCAAAGGTTTTGATTCTGGGAGGTGGTGTTGTGGGGACCAACGCGGCAAAGATTGCAGCGGGCATGGGCGCGGATGTAATAATCACAGATGTAAACATCAACCGCCTCCGGTACCTGGATGATGTGATGCCCAAAAACGTTCATACGATGGTCTCCAATGATTATGTGCTCCGCGAATTAGTAAAGACCCACGATCTGATCATAGGCGCCGTTCTCGTCCCAGGTGCAAAGGCTCCCAAGCTGATCACGCGCGATATGTTGTCGACCATGCGCCCTGGCACGGTGCTGGTGGATGTAGCCGTAGATCAGGGTGGTTGTATCGAAACTTGCAAGCCGACTACGCATGAAAATCCTACGTACATTATTGATGATGTGGTTCATTATTGTGTCGCGAATATGCCAGGTGCGGTTCCTTATACCTCCACACTTGCGCTCACCAATGCCACACTTCCTTATGCGATCAAACTTGCCAGCAACGGTTGGAAGAAAGCTTGCCAGGATAGTATGGAGTTGAGAAAGGGGTTAAATGTGGTACAAGGTAAAGTGGTCTACAAGGCAGTAGCAGATTCATTTAACTTGCCTTATACTGAAGTAAAAGAGTTATTGGGTTGATTCCAATACGCTGGGTCCTCCTCTTGAAAGGTACCGTTGGCTAATCGCCATACTTATTTTGGTTAAAAACGTTTGTTAAGAGTAGATCGTTTTGTCTGATACAATCGCGATTCCATCAGGCCAGTTTGCTGATGGTCAATTGGTCTTGTCAAGATTAACTGATAATAGATATGAGCAAAGCATTTCCTTTTTTGTTTCTTTTTTTTGTAATACTGATCAGTACGGCCATCATAACGGCTAATGCTCAAAACGTGACCCATCGGATTCCTATGTTTGAGAATGATCAGGTGAAGGTGTGGAAGACCATTATCATTCCGAATTCACCACTCACCATGCATCGCCATGAACATGGTCGAACAATCGTGGTGCTCAAGGGCGGAACGTTGACCATCCTGCAGGACACTGGTGAAAAACAGAAACTCGACTGGAAAACCGGTCAGTCGTACTGGCTCGATGCATATCCTAAGGGCAAAAAACAGCACGCAGATCTTAACGAGACAAATGATACGATCGAAGTCATGGTCGTCGAGTCTAAAAAGGACCAATAGTTTTTTAGTCCCCCGGCTGTCACAGGATTTGAAAATGCTCAGTCCAAAATAGGATTAGACAGACTATGAAAACAAATACATTCCTGACCCTTGTTTTCTTTATCACCATCTCATGCACTCCAGATCATTACACGGAGGAGGATTTTCTTTCTGTAAAAAAGTTCGACACCCACATTCATATTCGAACTACAAGCGATGCCTTTTCGAATCAGGCGTCTGCGGATCTTTTTCAGATGGTGAACGTTAGTGTTGACGCCCCTGGCAACCCTCCTCTTGAGGAACAGGAAATATTTTCGATACATCAAATTACGGCTCATCCAAAGCAAATTCAACACGTCACTGCTTTTAGCGTGGAGAAGTGGGATTCAGCAAATTGGGTTGAGGAAACAATCAAACAACTAAAAGAATCCTTCGCAAGAGGTGCCATCGGAATTAAGATATGGAAGAACATTGGCATGGTTGAAAAGGATTCATCTGGAAATCTTATCATGATTGATAATCCGCGGTTCGATCCCGTGATCCAATTCATAATCGATCAAAACAAAACCGTGATGGGGCACCTGGGAGAGCCAAGAAATTGTTGGCTGCCTGTGGAGCAGATGACTGTCAATAACGATAAGGAGTACTTTAAGAATCATCCCGAGTATCACATGTTTTTACACTCGGAATATCCATCTTACGAAGATCAAATCAATGCCCGCGACCGGTTTCTGGCCCGCCATCCGGATATGCGATTTGTGGGCGCCCATCTCGGAAGCCTAGAGTATGATGTGGACTCGCTGGCAAAAAGATTGGATCGGTTCCCCAACATGGCGGTGGATATGGCCGCAAGGGTTTGCCATCTTCAATATCAAAGTAAAATTAATCTGGAGAGGGTGCGCAATTTCATGATCAAGTATCAGGACAGACTGATCTATGGATCTGATCTGGGAATGAGTGAAACTAGTTCTGCCGAAGACTCTAAGGCAAGACTCCACAAAACCTGGGCACAAGATTGGAAGTATTTTGCAACCGATAAAAACTGCTCGGTCGATGAAGTGGACGGTAAATTTAAAGGGCTCAAACTTCCCAAGGCAGTCATTGATAAAATTTACTATGCCAATGCTGTCAAGTGGTTTGGCATTAAGGACTAATCTAATGTTTCCTTCAGCAAGATTGATCTCTAATGGCTCGATACCCTTAGGGGTTCACTGAAAATGGACACATACGCATTCTAATCGGTAGGAAGCGGCTCGTCACCGCGCAACGCTCTTGCGTATACAGCGATTTTGTTCGATGTTATTAGCAGTAGCTCCAATCATCAATAGAACGACCATAAATAATTGTCATTGGAGTAAAAAGTAGCATCGGGGTCACATAAAAAATATTTATGGATACAATAAGAAATATTAATGAATAATATAGATAATGATTTCTGATTTTTGTAGGCCAGGTTCAAATGGCCACAATGAGAATAATTCGATTGTACCCCCTTAGCTTGTACCCCCTTAGCGTCGTTTCGCAAGCATTCTTGGGTAAATTCCTTTTTATTGTTGTCGTACTCCTGAGCGGTTTTCTGTATGAGAGCCATTCCGTACTCTCCGCCGACAAAACGAAATCTAATTCCAATATAGCCTTATCACAAGAGGCTTCTGAAGTCTTTGGAGCGTGTGCCTCTAGGATAGAACCAACTCGGAACAATAGCCCCGATGCCACGCTATTGGAAAATACAGACGATGAATTCAAGTCACTTAAAAAACTTGCCGAAGGCACCTCCTCTTCTCTATCAGTTTTGATAGATGGGAGTATTTCTCTTGCTAAGTATTTCTATACTTCTGCATCCTGCAGGTATATTATTTTCAGCGTATTCCGAATTTGAAACCAAAATAGGACGACGACCCCGTGTCGCTGTTGCCTCATCGCGGTATTCTCGCTATCTGAATTTTGCTAGGCATTTACAGGACTGGACGCTAGGCTTGAACGGCCCTACCCAATTTTATCAATAATATGTTTTGGTTTTTAACTTCAAAAAAATGGTGAATAGAATATACATGCTCATGCTCCTTGGCTTGTGTGTCGAGGTCTGCTTTACGAGCTGCTCGTCAAAAAACGAAGAAAAAGAAGAAGAGTACAATTTTTTGGCCACGAGCCCACTGAAAAGAGACACGCTGATTACCCGTTCGTATGTTTCTCAAATCCGTGCGATACAGCACATTGAGTTACGGGCCCTGGAGAAGGGCTATCTGCAGAACATTTATGTGGATGAAGGGAAGTTCATTAAAAAAGGGCAAATGATGTTTCAAATCATGCCGCTGCTATACAAAGCAGAATTACAAAAGGCGGAGGCGGAGGCCAGGTTTGCTGAGATAGAATTCCTGAACACTAAGCAACTGGCCGACAGCGATGTAGTATCGCCCAATGAGTTGGCGTTGGCCAAAGCAAAATTTGACAAGGCCAAAGCCGGAGTATCCTTGGCTGCCGTGCACCTTAGTTTCACCGAGATCAGAGCTCCCTTTGATGGAATCATGGATCGCTTCCAGGTGCGATTGGGAAGTCTTGTGAATGAGGGCGATTTGCTAACGACCCTGTCTGACAACAGCGAAATGTGGGTTTACTTCAATGTGCCTGAAGCGGAGTACCTGAGTTATAAGTCTCATTTGAAAAATGATAGCCTAATGAAGGTAAAACTTCAGATGGCGAACAATGAACTTTTTGAGTATGGTGGACTTGTCAAAGCCATCGAGGCCGATTTTAACAATGAGACAGGCAATATTGCATTTCGAGCAACTTTCCCCAATCCTAAAGGACTGCTAAGGCATGGCGAAACAGGAAATGTCATTGCCACTTCGCCGCTAAAAAACGCTTTGATCATCCCGCAAAAGGCAACGTTTGAAGTGCTTGAGAAAAAATATGTTTTTGTAATTGATAAAGATAATATCATCCGGCAACGGGAAATCACCGTCCGTGGTGAGCTGCCCGACTTGTACTTCATTTCTTCCGGGTTAACCGAAACCGATAAAATCATACTAGAAGGAATACGCAAAGTAAGAGATGAAGACAAAATTGGAGCGTACAACTTCGAGAACATGAAAACTGTTATGCCTCGCCTAAAAGTATATGTCGAATAATTTCATTTAACAAAGACATAAAATGTTTAATGCATTTCTAAGGAGGCCGGTACTCGCGATTGTACTATCGCTCGTGATCATTTTCATTGGGGTGCTATCCATTAATACACTGCCTACTTCGCAGTTCCCTTCCATTGCGCCACCAGTGGTGATGGTCTCCGCTTCTTATCCAGGAGCCAGCGCCAAGACGCTTACCGAGTCAGTAATTATTCCGATTGAGCAAGCGATTAACGGAGCATGGGGCATGCGATACATGTCCTCCGATGCGACCAGTGCAGGTGAAGCTAACGTTCAGGTAATATTTGAACCAGGCACCGATATTAACCAAGCATTGGTTCAAGTCTCTAATCGTGTCGAACAAGTGCGAAACAGGCTTCCCATACTGGTGCAGCGCGAGGGTGTAATTATCACGCCAGTAATCCCCAGCATGCTCATGTATGTTAATCTTTATAGCACCGACAAGAATGCAAACATGAAGTTCTTGTTCAACTATGCTGGGGTTACGATGATACCAGAGTTGCAACGCATCAATGGCATCGGCCAAGCAAGGATCTTGGGAAGCCGACAATACGCTATGCGGATTTGGCTCAATCCAGATCGCATGCGCGCCTATGAGGTATCACCAGATGAAGTTATGGATGCGATGGCCGACCAAAGTATCATTGGTAAACCCGGTCGTATCGGTCGTGGTGATGCGAAACGCGCAGAAGCTCTTGAATATGTATTGGCCTATTCGGATCGATACAGCGATCCGAAAGAGTACGAGAATATAATTATCAAGGCCAATGCCAAAGGAGAAATACTTAGACTTAAAGATATCGCAACCGTTGACCTTGGTAGCGAGTATTATGATATATATTCCAACATCAATGGCTATCCCTCTGCAGCGATCGTACTTAAACAGACATACGGAAGTAATGCCAGTGCAGTAATCGCAAACGTAAAAAAGAAATTGAATGAATTGGAGAAAGACTTTCCTCCAGGAATGAAGATTGAAATCAGCTACGATGTTTCACAGTTCTTAGATGCATCCACTGAGAATGTGATTCACACCTTACGGGATGCGTTCATTCTGGTGGCGTTGGTGGTGTTTCTTTTCTTGGGCGACTGGCGATCTACCTTGATCCCAACACTGGCCGTTCCGATATCCTTGATCGGTGCATTTATATTCATGCAAATGTTTGGACTCACAATTAACATGATCACGCTGTTTGCCATCGTATTGGCGATTGGTATCGTGGTGGATGATGCGATTGTGGTGGTGGAAGCCGTGCACACAAAGATGGCGGAAGAACACATCTCGCCTTACATAGCCGTTCAAAAAGTACTGGGAGAGATCAGCGGAGCCGTTATTGCCATTACGTTGCTGATGACTGCGGTGTTCGTTCCGATCGCATTTATGTCGGGCCCGGTAGGTGTATTCTATCGGCAGTTCTCCATTACAATGGCGAGTGCCATTGTTCTTTCCGGTCTGATCGCTCTTACTCTTACTCCGGTTCTGTGTGCGATGATTTTGAAGAATACACATAGAAAAGTCAGGAAGAAAAATCTACTCAACAATTCCCTGGACGGTTTCAATATCCTGTTTGAAAAACTTACAATGAAATACGTTTGGCTGCTACAAATAATTGCAGGGCGCAGATGGGTAACAATTCTTCTATGGCTGGCCTTTACGAGTGGGATCGTATTGATAGCAAGCAACCTTCCTTCCGGATTTATTCCTAGTGAAGATCAGGGGATGCTTTACGCGATCGTTCAAACGCCTCCCGGTTCCACGCTTGAGCGAACGAATGACATCTCGCTTCAACTTCAAGAGCTTGTTGCGAAGGTAGAAGGGATTGAATCGGTTTCTTCCATCGCAGGCTACGAAGTGCTGACAGAAGGTCGCGGGTCCAATGCAGGAACCTGTTTGATCAATCTGAAGCCGTGGTCGGAACGAGAAAAGACCGTTCAAGAGATCACTCTTGAATTGGAGGAAATAGCAAAGCAGCTTCCGGGCGCTACCATCGAGTTCTTCGATCCACCAGCAGTACCTGGATTTGGTGCAGCGGGAGGCTTTGCGTTGCAAATGCTCGACAAAAATCCAGATGGCACTTATGACGACCTTGAAAAAGTAAAGAACGAATTTATGGAAGCACTGGAAAAGCGCAAGGAGCTAACGGGTTTATTCACCTTTTTCAGTGCCAACTACCCTCAATATGAGATTGAGATCGACAACCAGTTGGCGATGCAGAAAGGCGTTTCCATTGGTAATGCAATGAATACACTTTCTGTTTTCGTTGGAAGTACCTATGAGCTTGGTTTCATTAAGTACCAACGCTTTTTTAAGGTGTTCGTGCAGGCTGCTCCTGAATTCAGGCAGCTTCCCCAGGATGTTTTGAACCTCTGGGTGAAAAACGATCGTGGTGAAATGGTACCATTTTCTGCCTTCATGAAAATCAAGAAGAAACAGGGTGCCAACGAGATCAACCGCTACAACATGTATAACACCGCTGCGATCCGCGGTGGTCCCGCAAAAGGATACAGCAGTGGTGAAGCCATCGCAGCAGTGAAAGATGTGGCCGCCAAAACATTGCCTCGCGGATTCGATATCGACTGGGCAGCACTATCCTATGATGAGGTAAGACGTGGCAATGAAGCGATTATTATTTTCATCATCGTGTTGGGATTTGTCTACCTCGTGCTTGCTGCGCAATATGAAAGTTTCATCATTCCATTGGCTGTCATTCTTTCTCTGCCTGCCGGGGTCTTCGGATCTTTTATGCTGATCAAAACAATGGGGTTGGCGAATGACATCTATGCTCAGGTAGGATTGATCATGCTCATTGGTTTGTTGGGAAAGAATGCTGTGTTGATTGTAGAGTTTGCGGTTCAAAAACACGCGAAAGGAATGACCGTTCTCGAAGCGGCGATCGAGGGAGCCAAGGTACGTTTCCGCCCAATCTTAATGACCTCATTTGCCTTCATAGCAGGATTGATCCCGCTGGTCGTAGCACACGGCGCCGGTGCTATTGGTAGCCGTACCATCGGTTCGTCAGCACTTGGAGGTATGCTTTTTGGAACCGTGTTTGGAGTAATCATTGTTCCCGGATTGTATTTCATCTTTGGCACGATGGCCGATGGCCGAAAACTTATCCGAGATGAAGATAATGATTCATTAACTGATAGCCTCGTTCACAAAGTGGACGATTTTCCTCAATCTGAACGTGAAGCCAATGCACACTAAGAGAATATTGAAGTATATAGGGATGGGCTGCATATCCCTGATGTTCACGGCATGCGTGCCATCATTGGTTCGTAAAACTGAGAATAAGAATGCGCCGGAAAGTTATAATCAGTTACGGGATACTGTCAATACAGCAAAAGTCAACTGGAAAGAATTCTTTACAGATCCCAACCTGACTGTCTTGATCGATACTGCGTTGAGAAACAACCAGGATTTGAACATTATCCTACAAGAGATTAACATTGCTAACAACGAAGTCAGAGCCAGGAAAGGACAGTACTTACCGTTTGTTGACATCACAGGTCGTACTGGTGTTGAAAAGGTTGGAAGGTATACACGGGAAGGCTCTGTCGAGTCGAATTCTGAAATCGCACCTGGTCAGGAATTTCCGAACCCTTTACCAGATTTTATGGTAGCCGCAACCGTATCCTGGGAAGTAGACATATGGAATAAACTCCGAAATGTGAAAAAGTCATCGGTGTTTAGTTTTCTCTCTACCATGGAGGGGAAAAATTTTATGGTGACCAACCTGATTTCCGAGATTGCCAATGCTTATTATGAACTGATGGCATTGGATAATCAATTACAAATTCTTAAAAATAACATTGAAATTCAACAGAATGCATTGAAGATCGTAAGGCTGCAAAAGAGCGTAGCGAAAGTTACGGAGTTGGCTGTACGTAGGTTTGAAGCGGAGGTACTTAAAAATCAAAGCCGTCAATACCTTATTCAGCAGGATATTGTTGAGACCGAGAATAGAATTAACTTTTTGGTGGGAAGATTTCCCCAACCCATCGCAAGGAATTCTGAAACCTTTATCGAACTGAAACCTGATACCATTCAAGCAGGAATTCCATTACAGTTATTGCAAAACAGGACTGATATCCGACAGGCTGAGCTTGCTCTTGCGGCAGCGAAATTAGATGTGAAGGTCGCCAAAGCTTATTTTTATCCTTCCTTAAACATTTCAGGTGTGTTTGGTTTTGAGGCATTTAAACTGACCTATCTGGCAACGAAACCTGAGTCAATGTTTTATGCCCTCGGTGCTGGTTTAACAGGACCGCTCGTCAACAAAAATGCGATCAAGGCGAATTATTATAGCGCCAATTCCAGGCAGATCCAGGCAGTTTATAACTATGAACGGACAATTTTAAAAGCTTACCTGGAAGTTGCGAATCAGTTATCAAATATCGATAACATGGAGAAGAGCCTGGACTTAAGATCAAAGCAGGTGCAGGCATTGACAGAATCAATCGATATTTCAACCCGTCTATTCAAATCAGCACGGGCTGATTACATGGAAGTTCTATTAACACAACGAGATGCTTTAGAATCAAAATTTGAATTTGTTGAAACCAAAAAGCAACGTATGAACGCCATGGTGAATATCTATAGGGCCTTGGGTGGAGGATGGAATTGATACCTGCTGACAAAATAAAGACTTAACCCTTTTCATAAAATTATGAAGATTATCAGGCCGACGTATCCGAAGGAAGTTAGTATCGGACTCTTGCTGTTGATTTTTGTTATTTCATTCCTGTTGTCATCCCAGCTTTTTGCGGCATCTGTCAAAAAACTGGATGCAGAGGCTTATGTTGGAATGATGCTCGTCAGTGTGGCAGTCATCATTATGGTCGTCGTGCTTTGGGAGGAGTTCCTGTTTCCCATCCATGCCAAGCTAGTGGCAGGAGGATTGAACCTTAGGAATCACCGGAATAAACTTAAAAAACAATTATTGATTTATCTGGTGATCCCCTTCATTTTCGTCTTTATTTTCATGAACCATGAAGTGAATCACGTTCGTTTTTTTATTTGGGCAGGTATCTGCATCGTGTTCCCGATCGTGGGGAAATTGTTTTCGGGGTTGAAGAACTATAATGATTTTCTGACGCTGACCAACACCTATATTGAGTATAGGAACAATGAGAAGGTGGGCAAGTTTGGATTGCATGAAATTCAAGGCCTGAGCCTCGTCAAAGACGAGAGAAATATTCTTCACAAAGTTCAATTGTCACTTGGCAATGGCACACTGATCATGATCGACCTGGATGAAATGGAGTTGGAGGCGTTTTATGATTCTATTGATCAGTTCATTGCAGTAAATTATAAGAGTCTGGTTAAGTAATTATCCCGTTTCTTACACTTCCCTTTATTATTCCATTTCGCTAAACACGGCATATAAAGTCCTGGGCATTTTTGATGTCTCTACTTGGCGAGCTAGCGGAACCGTAGCTTATCCGAAGATTATTTTCGCAGCAGCAATTGAGGCAAATGCCTTTGGAATTATTGCAGCTCATTATCACCCGTCAGGGAATTCGAGGGTAAGCATGGCCGATGTAGAGCTTGCCATAAGGCTTAAGGAAGGTGGTAATGGAGGTTCAGCCTCCAGATCATGTTATTCTTTCAACTGAAGGATACTTTTCCATTGCTGATGAAGGGATGATCAAAGCCCTTCACAATGGGAAATGCCTTAATAGATTTCACCGCTCTTCCTTCTTTCAAATCATTTCAAATTCTTATCTTTATTTGAGGAATTCGTTCTCTATGACTGAAAATCGGATCAAACCGCCTGCCCATGGGAACAAAGTCGTGCTTCTAAAACTATAGACACAGGCTATCAAGGATAACCACTTTCTAAATGGAGAAAAAAGGGATATCACGAAAAAAGCGGGAGACTCTCAAAGATAAAAAAAAGGTGATCCAATGGGAGTACTATGATCCGAAGGGAAAATTAGTCCACAATAAAAAAATCATTGAGCGATGTAATAAGCTTGTACTTCCACCAGCTTGGGAAGATGTCTGGATCTCTCTGGACGCAGAAGCCAACTTACAAGCAACTGGTAAAGATGCTAAAGGACGGGTGCAATATCGCTACCATGAAAATTGGACCCATGCGCGGGCAGCAGAGAAATTTGATGGCATGGCCCCCTTTGCAAAAATACTCCCCCTCATAAGGAAAAAAGTTGGAGTGGATTTGAAGCTGAAGGGAATGCCCAAAGACAAAGTAGCTGCTTTAATCGTCAAACTCATTGACCTTTACCACTTTCGGGTGGGCAATGATGAATACGCAAAAAAGAACAAGTCCTATGGGTTGACCACGTTAAAAAAAGGGCACGTCACCATCGATCGATCAAAGAAAGCAGAGGGGGAACTCGATGCTGTTTTCGAATTCATTGGGAAATCAGGTAAGCTTTGGAAAAGAAGAATTTGGGAGGATGAATTGGCTATGCTCATCGATCAATCCGGGGCCGTCGGCAACAGAAAAAAGAGCCATGATTTATTTCGGTATGAAGATGGAAACGGAAATGACTTCGATATTAAATCAAATCACATCAATGAATATCTTGATGACATTACCTCTGAGCTAGGGAAAGTGACTGCGAAGGACTTTCGTACGTGGGCAGCCACCTGGAAAACCGCTCATCGTCTTTCCGAACAACTTGATCCAGATACTTCGCACGCCAGAAAAAGAGTTTCAAACGAAGTGATCAAGACAGTCTCATCGGATTTGGGAAATACACCTACCGTGTGCAGATCGTCCTACATTCATCCCATCATACTAACCGATTGGGCAAAAGGTATTTTCAGGACCAAATGGAACAAAGCCAGCAACAGCCGAAAAGTATCAGGACTGTCGAAGGAAGAAACCACCACACTGATATATCTCGGATAAGAACCATGTTCATAACATTGGCATCGGGCGAAAGGTGACTTGTTGGTTTTGGTAAGCCGCTTTTAACTTGAGAGGCTTTGATGTAAAGTGGATAATATCTATTTTGCTCACATGGGATATCCCGTAAGATTTTCACTTGGCGCACTGGTATTTATTCTCTTCTTGGCGGGCTGCTCGTCTAAAAATGCGTACAAACAACCCGACGTCGTCTTTACGCTGAAAGACGAACAGATACCGGCATACGAAAAAGATATAGATCATAAAGGCCTCATCAACGCCATTCAGGATCGCTATGATGAATCGCTTCGAACAGGGCAATACATTTACAGTAAAACCTGTTTCACGTGTCATGGTGATCCCCTTCAACCCGGATCCATTCCCATCTCTTTCAAATTCTGGGAAGGCCAATTCAAAGTAGGAAATGATCCGTATGCCATTTACCAAACATTGACGAAGGGGTATGGTTCCATGCCGTCTCAAACCCTTCTAACACCGGTGGAGAAGTATGATGTTATCAACTACATCAGAAACGAGTTTCTATCAAAACAAAATAAGGATCAATATTTTACCATAGACTCAGCTTACTTAACAAGTCTGCCCAAGGGCACGTCCAAAGGCCCTACCCCTACCGAGCAAAAGCCGTGGACAGAAACAGATTATGGAAATTTTCTGATCAATACATACGAGCTGGTTGGTGCTGAAGCAAAACCCCGTGAACGATCAGAAGGTAAAGCCCCGCTCCAGGATGAGAATCTCGTGGATGCGAATTTTGCCTACAAGGGGATCGCCATAAGATTGGACCAGGGGCTTGGGGGCATCGCAGCGGGAAATCAATGGATCATCTTTGACCACGATGTCATGCGGGTAGCGGGTGCATGGTCTGGAAAAGGATTTATTGACTGGGAAGGAATTCTGTTTAATGGATCACACAACATCTCACCCCGCACCGTCGGCGATCTTCAGTTTTCAAATCCTGTAGGACCAGGATGGGCTAATCCTGTCAATGGTTCATTTGCAGATGATCGGTTTATGGCTAAAGACAAAAGAAGGTTCGGACCTTTGGCACGGCCATGGGCTCAATACAAAGGTCTTTATCAACATCAGGGCAAGACGATCATCTCTTACACGGTTGGTAGCGCTCCCATTCTTGAAATGTTCGGCCTGGAAGAAGTAAAAGAAGGACCTCCTGTTTTTTCAAGAACACTCAACATAGGACCATCCAAAACTATGTTGAAGATGCGCGTGGCCCCAACAACAATCTCAGTTGCTTTGGTTGGTGAAGGAGCCTACTTAAAGAAAACAGATGGGTTCTTTGTGCTGGAAGTTCCAAAATCAATTGCAGTAAATGTCAAGCTATTGATCTCGAAAGCAATACAGAAATCTGTTGATCGGCTCGTGCCGAACTCAGCCAAAGCTGAAATTCTGGAAAACTATACAAAAGGTGGATCAGCAATCTATCCTAAAAAAATAAGTACCATGATCCATAAAGGCGATCAGGAAGGTGCATTTCAGGTTGATGTCCTCTCCCCTCCCTTTAACAGTCCCTGGAAAAATCAATTGCGATTGAGTGGGATTGACTTTATGTCGGATAAAACTAAAGCGGTGATCTGTTCAACAGATGGGGACGTATGGCTCGTGGAAGGCATCACTCAGCCTTCAGGAACGCTTTCATGGAAACGGATTGCCTCCGGATTATTTCAACCCTTGGGCATCAAGGTGGTGAACGAACAAATATTCGTTACCTGCCGGGATCAGTTGGTACGGCTGAACGACCTGAATGGCGATGGCGAAACGGATTTCTATGAAAGCTTTAACAGCGACCATCAGGTTACCAATCACTTTCATGAATTCGCCATGGGACTGCAAACAGACGCAGAAGGAAATTTCTATTATGCAAAGAGTGCGAGGCATGCAAGACGAGCGCTCGTGCCACAGCATGGCACGTTGTTAAAAGTCAGTAAGGATGGGGCTTCCACAGAAATTATTGCCACAGGTTTCAGAGCGGCCAATGGAGTGTGCATCAACCCGGACGGGTCTTTTATCGTAACGGATCAGGAAGGACATTGGAATCCTATGAACCGAATCAACTGGGTCACCAAGGGTAAATTTTACGGAAATATGTTTGGGTATAATCCCTCGAAGGATAGTTCGAACAGTGGCATGGAGCAACCAGCCGTCTGGGTCGAAAGAAGTCATGACCAGTCTCCCTCTGAACTTCTCTGGGTGGACAGTAAAAGTTGGGGACCCCTCAATGGCAGCCTCCTGGATTTGTCATACGGATATGGAAAAGTTCTGAATGTGATGTACGAGAAAGTAGGGACTCAAATGCAGGGTGGGATTGTTGACCTGCCGCTTCCCCGACTACCAACAGGCATCATGCGGGGCCGTTTTAATCCATCTGACGGAAATCTTTATACATGTGGCCTCTCTGCCTGGGGATCAACCCAAGCCGACCTTGGAGGGCTCTATCGAATTCGGTATAAAGAAAATAATGAAATCATTCCAACAGGGCTCCACGCTAAGAAACGTGGGATGGAAATCTCTTTCTCCAACAAGCTTGATGCTGCAAGTGCCAGGCTTGTATCCAATTACAAGGTAGAGACCTGGGATCTGGAGCGATCCCGTTCATACGGGTCAAAGCATTACAACACCAAAACACTTCTTGTCGACAAAGTGGAAGTGAGCGAAGACGGAAAAAGTGTGATGCTTATCATTCCGGAAATAAAACCAACATGGGTGATGGAAATAAGCTATGAGCTAACCGATGGCAATGGAAAAAAAGTGACTGGTCTGATACAAAATACAATTCACCAATTAGGAGAATAGCAAAAGGGCAGAATTACCTCGAAATTCGAAACACAAATGAAAATGAATAGCAATTCCAAAGTATTTGCCATTACTGTGATGGTTCTATTGGCAACAGTCACACCTAATTATTCTCAGACCACTCAACAGTGGGTTAGGTATGAAGGCAAGGAAGGGCCTGGCAAAGGAAAGCACATTGTCTTTATCAGCGGTGACGAGGAGTACCGATCGGAAGAAGGGCTTCCCATGATGGCCAAAATATTATCTCAGCATCACGGCTTCACCTGTACCGTGCTTTTTGCCATTGACCCAAAAACAGGAGCGATTGATCCAAATACTCAAACCAATATTCCAGGTATAAATCAACTTCAAACCGCCGACTTAATCTTCATTTTATTACGATTTAGAGAGTTACCGGATGATCAAATGAAGTATTTCGATGAATACTTGCAGTCCGGCAAACCAATTGTTGCCTTGCGCACTTCCACACATGCATTTCTCTATACCCGCAACATCCAAAGTCCGTATGCCCGGTACGGTATAAAAAGTACAGTCAAAAACTGGGAAGAGGGCTTTGGCAAGAGCGTTTTGGGAGAGACCTGGGTGTCGCATCATGGCGTGCATGGATCTGAAGGAACCCGTGGTCTTATCAATGGCCTGTCCGCAAGTCATCCAATTTTGAAGGGAGTCAAAGATGTTTGGGGTCCCACAGATGTTTACACTGTCAGGAGTCTGGATCCAGAAACGAAAATACTGATGTATGGACAGTCATCACTGGGTATGACTGCAGAGTCCCCTCTTAGTTATGCTAAATCGGTAATGCCTGTGGCCTGGACGAAGTCATATCAAAACGAGCGCGGAAAGACTGCAAGAATTTTTGCCACCACCATGGGCGCTTCCATGGACCTAAAAAGTGAAGACTTGCGTAGAATGCTCATCAATGCCAGCTATTGGGCCTTGGGTGTGGAGAACCTAATTCCAGAAAAATGCAATGCGCAAACCGTGGGAATTTATGAACCAATTATGTTTGGGTTTGATAAATTTAAGAAAGGATTGAAACCATCCGATTTTGATTTGAAATAAAATTTAGTGCAGCTTCACCACACGAATTCTTACCATGCACCTTCAATAAATACTTTCAATACGATCACTACTATGACACCTACTATTCCTTTTCAATTTGGCGCCGAGTGTTACACATGGTTCATGAACAACAACGGAATCACGCACCAGGGAAAACTTGGACACATGATCGAAGTGACTGGCCGTGCTGGCTTTGCAGGCATTGAGCCCATTCATTTTTGGATGGGCGATTTGAGTGACCCCGTCAAGCTGGCCGAAAAACTTAAGAAGCATCACGTTGAATTGGCAGCGATCGCGCTTGCATTAAGCTGGAATGAGCGTAAAGAAACGGATCAAGAACGGTTGGAAGCAGACCAGACGATTGAGGTGTTAAAGTGCTTCCCAAATGCATTGTGCTGTCTGGTTCAGGTACCGAGCGGAAGGCATGATTTGATCGAACGCAGGCAAAGACTTATCAATCATGTAAACGCAGTATCAAAAAGAGCCAATGATAAAGGCGTGCCATGTACTTTCCATCCTAATTCGCCTGAACAGTCCATCGCACGGACAGAAGAAGATTATAGGTTTCTATTGGAAAACTTAGATCCAGACGTTTGCGGTTGGACCCCTGATGTCGGGCACATCATTAACGGAGATATGGATCCATTGAAAAAAATGAAGGAATACGCTCCATTAATCAATCTTGTTCATTTCAAAGACTGGAGTGAAAATCACGAATTTGCCCTCATGGGAAAAGGGAAGGTGAATTTTCAGGAGATCACACAATGGTTGAAAGACATTCACTATCCCGGCTGGATCATTTGCGAGGATGAGGGGAAAGAAGCATTGGCCGACCCGGATGGTGTAACACTCCACGATGGGCGATGGATTCGCGAAACATTGTTACCCTCTCTCAAATAAGCTGACATGCCTTACGCGAAGACCAATGGAATTAACATGTACTATGAAGAGCGTGGCAAAGGTGCGCCCCTGCTGCTCATCATGGGAATTACTGCTCCTGGTAGTGTGTGGGAAAAACACGTCACGTTTTGGGAGAAAGATTACAGATGCATCGTGGCTGACAACCGCGGGGTGGGGAATTCTGATAAGCCCTCCGGCCCTTACTCTACTGCACAGATGGCCGACGATTACATTGGGCTGATGGACTTTCTTAAGATCGCGAGGGCTAAGGTGGTCGGAGTTTCAATGGGCAGCACCATTGCGCAACAACTTTGTCTTCGCGATGCCAGACGGATACAGGCTGCTGTGTTGATGTGTCCATGGGCACGCTGCGATCGAACAGCCAAAGCAATCTTCCAGCATATCGTTGCCATTAAAGCTAAACTGCCAGCGAATGAATTTACACGGTATATCCAGTTGCTGATTTTTTCAAAATCAAGTTGGGATAATAATCTGCTTCATGGAGAGATGATCAAAGGGCAACAAGATTCCATGACCGACCCCAATCCTCAGCCGCTCCAGGCGTTGGAAGCACAGGCAGCAGCGTGTATGGATCATGATGTTTTTGATCAATTGGCAAAAATTACTCAACCATGCCTTGTCATTGGAGGTAAGAAAGATATTTTTACGCCGCCCTGGATGGCCCAAGAAGTTGCATCTGCCATACCCTATGCCCATCTGCATCTTTATGAAAATAGTGCGCATGCCTTTCATTGGGAGGAAATTGAAGACTTTAATCCAAGGATCAGAGATTGGTTAAAGCAAATCTCTTGATGAAAGGGTCGAGTTTGATCGATTATAATCCTTCTTTTTTTCGTTTAAACAGCTGCGCCCAGCAGTCAAAAAATTTCTGCTCGGTAACCAGCGTATAAGAACCGTCCGGCATGCATCTGCCACCAACTCAGCTGCCATGGCATCTTAAGTTTATGGAACGCTACGGCATCGATCCGCTGCTGTGTCCCTGTTGCAAAAAATCGCAGATGGTGCTCTTAAAGATAATCTTCACCCAAAAGGATATGGTAAAGCGGGAATAAGGAATCCATCGGAGATTGATGAAAAGATTAACAAGACAAAAGGTTGGCTTCAAAATGTACCGACCCGGACAAGCTATGCTCACATCGGTTAAAACGGCAATGAAAACAGTCATGATGAAAGAAAAATATCACTCTGTAATCTTCACTCACCTTCTAATTGGAAAACGGCGTTGCAGGAAACTTCATTTTTATATAAAACAAACTACACATCCCCACCAACAGCCATCAGAGAAAATTTACTTTCTCCCCTAAGTGGGTGCCAAGGGTTTCGGTCAACATCAAATAGAACAAAACCCCGGAAGGCATGCAGATCCTTCCGGGGTTTT
>JAYVQY010000094.1:0-6457 GCA_043776715.1 Cyclobacteriaceae bacterium
AAAAGGGAAGATCATTTAATTTGAAGCGAGATCACAGCCAATGAAGTTGGTATATCCATGATGTAGAAATACATTTGTGATCAAACAGGAAGAGCCGTAGCGCCTATGCTGAAGCTTCGGCGTAAGCATGTGAAGGGAGACTTTCAAGCACGGTTCCGTGAGAACGCAGGGGTGAAACTCCCTTGCGTGACTCGACTGGCGGCAACTTGGGCAAGTAACTAAGAAAGAATGACCCTAGACGATAAAGTTAATCTCATCCTGGACAAACTAAATGGCTCTGAGGGTTCCGAACTGAGAACTGATATTCAGGTTTGGTTGCCTCAAGGACACTCAAATGCTGTTGACAATCAATTAATAATTGACACTCTACTAAAAGAAGAATTAATTCGTTCGATACATCCGACAAAACCCGACACATACATAATTAATGCGAAAGGAAGAAGGGTTAACGATAAAGGAGGTTGGATTAAATATTTAAAAAGGAAGCGTAAAGATCAAGTCATCAAGAAAGTTATAACTTATTCAAATATCGCCTTTGCGGCTATCAACATCATCATTCTAGTCTATTCGCTGATTCAAAATAACAAAATCGAAAATGAGGTCGAACGATTAAGAGTTGATCTAGAAAAGCATCACACTCTTAGGAATGAGAATGGGCAACGTATTGACTCGCTTGAAAGAATTATTAAAAACAATCTCGAAATAAAAAAGATGGACTCAATAGCGCGAACCATGAAAACAATAAAATAGCTGGGAGTCCAACCTTTTTTAAACAAATAGAACACAGAGGGAAGACAAAACGTAGATCACAAAGTATAGTGAGGACCGAGATTGTGTGACCTAAGTGCTAAATAATTCAATCAATACTTCGCAACACTCGGATCAATTTGATCTGCCCAGGCAAGAATGCCGCCTTTCAGGTTATAAAGGTTGGTGAAGCCGTGATTTTTCTCCAGCCAATTGATCATGTTGCCACTGCGGGATCCACTGCGACAATGAATCACCACTTTCTTGTCACGGGAGATTTTATCAATGTTATTCGGGATTTCAGCTTGTGGTATCAGTTCGCCATCCAGATTACAAATATCATATTCGTGGGGCTCTCGTACATCAATCAATTGGAAGTCAGCCTTTGTGTCAATCAATTGCTTCAATTCTTGTACCGTCGTTTCCTTCATAAAACTGGTTATTGCTTAAGGTTGCAAATTAGGACAATAAGTTTTCAAATTTGAGTTTCAAGTGTTTTCTTTGGTTAGAATAAATGCAAATCGCAAGCGAGTTGATATTTTGATCCTTTGTTTTCCCTTTAGCCATTAACGGCAATAATCTTATGATACAGCGAAAAAACTTTTCATCCGGGGCGAAATGGGAAGATATTGTGGGCTACAGCCGGGCAGTCCAGATGGGCAACACTTTGGAAATCTCGGGCACGGTTGCCCTGGATGAGAGTGGGGTAGTGGGAAAAAATGATTTCTATAAGCAAGCGCACTTCATTTTTCAAAAGATTGAAAAGATACTTGGGCAGGCAGGATTTGCCCTTACAGATGTCGTCCGTACGAGAATGTACGTCACGGACATCACACACTGGGAGGAAGTAGGTAGGGCGCATGGGGACTTTTTCAGGAATATCAAGCCGGCTACTTCGATGATCCAGGTAAGTGGGTTCATTGAACCAGAATATCTCGTTGAGATTGAGGTTACAGCCATCAAACAGTAATCCTTTTATCCCTATTTGACTCTATCTTTGTTGGTAAGAAGTAAACGTATAGCACTAACACCATTCACTTAACTGCATGCCCGATAACAAAGACTTAATTCTCAAGAATACCTGGTACCTCGCGTTGCCTGGGGAAAATCTTAAGAGAGGTAAATTGGTGCCACGTCTGATTGCCAATGAGCGAATCGTATTTGGCCGCGATCCATCAGGCAAGGCTTTTGCTTTGAAAGACAATTGCCCTCATCGCGGTGTTCCGCTTTCTACCGGCCATGTGCTGGAGGGCGGAAATATTCAATGCTGCTACCATGGGTGGGAATTTGACTCAGAAGGTGTTTGTAAAAATATTCCAGCACTTCCACCCGACACGAAATCCGACATCAGTAAGATCAGGGCATGGAAATATCCTGTATCAGAAATCAATAATACAGTGTGGGTGTACATCCCTGAAAAGCTTTCTCCGAATGTGGAACCCAAAGAACCACCGCCAAATTTGCGCTTGGCCCCGAATGAGAATTTCCTTCATGTGGAATCAATTGTGCTTCCTACCAACATTGACCACTCCGTGATTGGCCTTATTGATCCGGCTCATGTGACGTTTGTTCACCAGTCGTGGTTCTGGCGCTCAGCCAAGTCGCTAAAGCTAAAGACGAAGAATTTTGAGCCTACACCTCGCGGGTTTAAGATGGTGCGTCATGCGCCGTCTGCCAACTCAAAGGGTTATAAAGTTTTGAAAGGGGATGTGTCGACAGAAATATTTTTTGAAATCCCTGGCAACCGCCTTGAGCATATTTCAGTAGGGCAGAAGCATAAGGTTATCTCAGTCACCATGCTCACGCCCATTGACGACAATTCAACTGAGCTTAACCATTTCTTTTATTCATCATTGGCAATCACCCGATGGTTATGGTGGCCTTTGAAAAGTCTGGGGAAGACCTTCATCGGTCAGGATGTAGGAGTATTTTACAAACTTGCGAAAGGCCTGGAGAACGATCCCACCCTGATGCTCGTCGGAGAACCGGATGCCCAGGCAAGGTGGTATTACGAATTGAAGAAACAGTGGAAGACAGCACAAGAACAAGGCACTGAATTTAGGAATCCATTGAAGTCAGAAGTACTACACTGGGTGACCTAAAAAAATCTTCCTCATTCAGCTTTAAGCTTTAAGCTTTCAACTTTCAGCTTTAAGCTTTAAGCTTTAAGCTTTCAGCTTTCAGCTTTAAGCTTACTGAGAGCCAACTTCGAAACCGTTTCGCCAATCGCCAGCGAAGAAGTTGCTGCAGGGGAAGGAGCATTGCACACATTGATCACTTGCTGCTCTTCCAAAATCAAAAAATCATCCACCAGCCCTCCGTCGCGGGAGCAGGCCTGAGCGCGAACCCCCGATCCACCTTCGACTAAATCGGATTCTTGTATTTCTGGTAGAAGTTTTTGAAGCGCATTGGTAAACGCTGACTTGGAATAAGAACGATACATTTCCCCCAGGCCAGTCCGCCAATATTTCTTCGCAATCTTTCTAAACCCAGGCCATGCCAATGTTTCAGCGAGCTCTGAAAAATTAATGTCAGACTTTTTATAGCCTTCACGTTTAAAAGCCAGCACGGCATTTGGGCCTGCTTCTACGCCACCTTTGGCCATGCGTGTGAAATGGACGCCGAGAAAAGGAAAGTTTGGATCTGGCACGGGATAAATCAGATTCTTGACTAGGAATTCTTTTTCTTTCTTCAACTTGAAATACTCGCCCCGGAAAGGAATGATCTTGATGTTTAAATTCTCTACGGTCATCTTCGCAACCTTATCAGAATACAATCCGGCACAGTTAATAACCAGCGAAGCGGAATAGCTTTGATTTTGTGTCGCGACCGAAATTTTACCCTCTTTTCGTTGAATATTAATCACTTGTTCGCCCAACTTGATTTCAGCCCCTTTCTGTTGGATCACCTCACCATATTTCTCTGCCACTTTTTTATAATCGACAATTCCAGTTTGCGGCACGAAAATCCCGGCGATGCCGCTCACATGGGGTTCATATTCTTTAAGTTCTTCCTTTGAAAGCATTTTCAGGTTCTGCAGTCCATTCTGTCCACCACGAGTGAACAGACCCGGGAGGAGTGCTTTCTCAGCATCATCGGTGGCGACCACGATCTTACCGCACAACTCGAAATGGACATCATTTTGACTGCAGAAATCGACAAGGAGATTGTATCCACGAATACAATTGGTGGCTTTCAGGCTGCCTGGTTTATAGTATAGGCCTGAATGGATGACCCCGCTGTTATTTCCAGTTTGATGCTTGGCCAGTACACTCTCTTTTTCGAGGAGCAAGAGCTTTAGGGCAGGGTTTGAATTTTGTATTTGAAGAGTCGTGGCCAGGCCTACAATGCCTCCTCCGACTATGATAATATCGTACTGCACGTTGGTAATTTTTTTAAAAATAATTGTAATTCCTATGCTTAACTAATTCTTGTTTTCAGGCGGTCAGCAATCGATTGTTTTTTAAGATGAATTACTTTGAGGCCCTTTTGGAAATTGAGCCAATATTCAAAATGAAATGGCCATATTTACCTTCCAAAATATAGAGCGAATAATGTCTATCAAAGTTGCCATTCGTCACCAGACTTCTTATGAATACGATCGGAGCGTAAACCTGTCGCCTCATACATTCAGACTACGCCCTGCTGCCCATTGTCGTACTCCCATTCTTTCCTATTCGTTAAAGATAAAGCCCTACAATCATTTCCTCAATTGGCAACAAGATCCTTTTGGAAACTTTTTGGCGCGCGTAGTTTTTCCGGAGAAAACAACCTCCCTTCATTTTGAAGTGGAAGTCATTGCCGAAATCATCGTCATCAACCCGTTTGATTTTTTTATTGAAGCCTTCGCTGAAGAATTTCCGTTCGCCTATCCTGAACAGTTAAGAAAAGAATTGCTTCCCTACTTTGAAATCACCGAAAGTGGTCCCTTTCTAAAGTCTTTTTTGAGAAAAATTGACCAGCCGAAGAAGATGCGAACCATCGACTTTCTCGTGTACCTGAATCAGGAAGTTCAAAGAAATGTAGATTATACGATACGATTAGAGGAAGGTGTCCAGACCTGTGAGCAAACATTGAGTAAGAAGATTGGTTCATGTCGTGACTCTGCATGGCTCTTCGTACAAGTATTACGACACTTAGGCTTAGCAGCGCGCTTTGCATCAGGCTATCTTATTCAGCTCAAAGCAGATCAAAAGGCCCTCGATGGACCATCAGGCCCAGAACAGGATTTCACAGACCTTCATGCGTGGACAGAAGTATATATTCCCGGCGCAGGTTGGGTAGGCCTTGATCCAACGTCTGGACTCTTCGCGGGGGAGGGTCATATTCCTCTTTGCTGTACCCCTGATGCCGTAAGTGCTGCGCCAGTGACTGGCTTGACAGATCGCTGTGAAGTCAAGTTCAATTATAAAAATGAAGTTTTCAGAATACAGGAGGATCCGCGAGTCACCAAACCTTACAGTGAAGAGCAATGGGCTACAATAATTGCCCTCGGTAACAAAGCAGATGAGGACTTGCAGCGAGGTGATGTTCGCCTTACGATGGGTGGGGAGCCTACGTTTGTTTCCGTCGATGACATGGAAGCAAAGGAATGGAATACGACAGCCGACGGGCCTCACAAACGGGCGCTGGGTGCCGATTTGATTCAACGTTTAAGAAACTCGTTTGGCCCAGGTGGATATATTCACAAGGGGCAGGGTAAATGGTATCCCGGCGAGCCATTGCCGAGGTGGCAATACGCTTCCATCTGGAGAAATGATGGATTGCCAATTTGGAAGAACCCTGACTTGCTGGACATCGGAGAAAATCCTTCAAACTATTCTGTCGAAAATGCACAACGGCTTGCCTTTGAGCTGACAAAATTCATAAACATTCCTCAAGAGCATGTTCATCCGGCACTGGAGGATGCATTCTATTTTCTATGGGAGGAAGGAAAGGTACCCACCAACCTGGATCCATACAAGAGTAATCTTAACGACCCATTGGAAAGAAGAAAATTATCTGCCTTGCTGGAAGCTGGGATGGGAAAGCCCGTAGGATATGTGATCCCAATGGAATGGAATTTCTGGAATAACAGATGGATTTCCTGCAAGTGGCAGTTTAGAAACGAACGGCTCGTTCTGGTGCCGGGTAATTCACCCATTGGTTTAAGATTACCGCTTCGATCAGTGCCCTACATCAGCAAAATAAAAATGCAGAAGACGGTAGAGCGCAGCCCATTTGAAGTGTTGCCTGCATTAGAAACATTTCACGAGAAAGTAAATGCCCGATACGATACAGCAATGGGCCCTGCGGAGTTGCCAAAGGAATTTTTACAGCTGGCATACGAAGTGAAAGAGGAACAAGAAGTTCAGGACGGATCAAATCGCGCATTGACCAAAAAGAAAGAGAAGAAAGAAGACATTGTTCCGGAGTTTGAAGTCTTTACGATTAAAACCGCTTTGTGTATTGAAGTGCGAGAGGGCAAGATTTATTTCTTTATGCCACCGTTGCAATATGCTGAGCACTACTTCGATTTACTGGCCTGTATTGAAGCAGCGGCTGAGAAACTAAAAGTGAAAGTAGTCATCGAAGGCTATGAACCACCGCGCGACAGCCGGGTTACCAAACTTGCGCTTTCACCGGATCCAGGCGTATTGGAGGTGAACGTCCACCCTGCAAAAAGCTGGAAAGAGTTGGTCAACAATTACGATGTCATTTTTGAACAGGC
>JAYVQY010000095.1:0-6396 GCA_043776715.1 Cyclobacteriaceae bacterium
AATTTTTTATGCTAGAAAATAGCCAAACTCGAGACCCCGTGCTTAAGCACGGGGTTATTGGGTAGCTTTCGAAAAAGGGCTTTAGCCCAAGAGGCAAAAGTGTCGTACACCCGAATGAACTGAAGGCAAATAATCATCCTAAAAGTTTCATTGCCTACTGCTGACAACTTCATAATTTAAGGCATTGATTTTACCTACCAATAAATATGCAAAAATTCTTTCTATTGCTCCTGATGATTCTCGTGATGGATGCTTGCACTTCAGGGAAAGCGGCGCTTAAAAAAGGTGACTATTACGAGGCTGTTCTTGAGTCTGTCCACCGGCTGAGGTCAAGTCCGGAAAACAAAAAGGCAAAGGCCGTTTTACAGCAAGGATATCCGTTGGCGATCGAATACACAGAAACAAACATTCAGAATGGGATTAATGCCGATGATCCAAAGAAGTGGCGAAATGCGGTGACCGGTTACGAGAAGATCAACCGCCTTAATGACGAGATCAAGACCTCGATTGGCGCCAGGAATGTGATTACAAATCCCGTCACACGTTATAAAGAATTGGCCGAAGCCAAAGCAAAGGCAGCCGAGGAAAGCTACCTGGCGGGCATCAATTCGCTTATGAAGAACACGCGTGAAGATGCCAAGCAAGCTTACTTTGATTTCAAGGCTGCGACTAGTTTTGAGCCAGGCTATAAAGAGTCCATTGAAATGATGAATCAAGCCGAATTTAATGCTACACTCAGGGTCGCCTACGAAGAAATTAATGCTTCGCGCATCAACTATGGAAGCTTACAACCCGTCATCAACTCCTTGCGTCGACAGTTTCTTTCCTTCAAGCCGATCGGTGAAAAAGATACTGTCCCTCCACATCAAAATTTGAGAATAATTTTTGTGAATTTTCAAGAAGATGCACGCCCTACGATTACGACAACTTCCGAAGAGTTGAAGAGGGATATTAAGGTAAGTGAGAAAAAAGGCGCGGATGGAAAAACACAGGATGTGATGCAAACAGTCACCGCCAAGGTCACCTATTACCGCAAAACAAAGCGGGCGGTGAGCAACGCTACCTTTACAATTGCAGATGTCTCCACCAGTGCGATTCTACAAGACCAAAATATTGACGGCAATGCCTCCTGGCAATATGACTGGGCCACCTATACGGGAGACATCCGGGCACTCAATACCAGTCAGCAAAATTTATGCAAGCTGAAAGAAACCAACCCAGGCGAACGATTTCTTTTCAATCAGTCGATGACCAACCTTCAATCCAATTTGAGCTCTCAACTAAAGTCATTTTACAGCCAGTACTGAAGTATTGTTAGCCGCGCGACAATCCTGCTATTTAATCCAAACCTTTTCAATGCTTCGTAGGTTATAGAGGCATTGACTACATGAATCCTATTAATTTCATCCTCATTGCTGGTTTCTTCACCATGAATGCTAGTCTTACCATGAATACAAACGACAATAAAAACGAATCTTTCAGCCTTCAAAAAGCCACTTTTGGCAGTGGATGTTTCTGGTGTACAGAGGCATTTTTTATCAACCTAAAGGGCGTCACAAAAGTTGAATCTGGCTATTCCGGGGGCAAGGTGAAGAATCCTGGGTACCGGGAAGTGTGCTCTGGCCTTACAGGGCATGCGGAGGTAATCCAAATCACCTTTGATCCTGCCGCAGTTGGCTACGAAGACCTATTGGAGATCTTCTGGAGTACCCATGACCCCACGACCCTCAACCGACAGGGTGCCGATGAAGGAACACAATACAGGTCGGTGGTTTTTTATCACAATGACGAGCAAAAAAGGATGGCAGAACAGTACAAGCAGCAACTTGAAGCTTCGCACGTCTATAAAACTCCGATTGTAACAGAGATTAGTCCCTTGATGAATTTCTATGCAGCCGAGGACTATCATCAAAATTATTTTGCACTAAATCAAAATCAAGGCTATTGTCAGTACGTCATTCGACCGAAACTCGAGAAATTCAAAAAACAGTATGGTACCAAGCTTAAGTAACAATTTTATGGATTAAAAATATTTCAGGGTATTTGGTTCAAACACCGCAACCTGTGAGGGGGTAATCCGTTAGAACTCCCATAGCATTATAAGTTAATAGGTTTAGGTTTAGGACAAAATACCCTGGCAGCCCGTCGGGGTATTTTGTTTTAGGAAATTATTCACAACTCGTATATCATCTATCCAACAAAATAATGAAAACAGCTCAAGTACTTACAACCATTCTCGCCTGCAGCCTTGTGGGGCTATCCCTCCTCTCCTGCGGACAAAACAAATCGAAAACCCAACCTGAAAAAACTTATATGAAAAAAACGGAGGAGGAATGGAAAAAGGAATTGACGCCAGACCAATTCTACGTACTACGGCAAAAAGGAACCGAGCGTGCCTTCACCGGCGCGCTCTGGGACAACCACGAAAACGGTACCTACTATTGTGCTGCCTGTCATCAGGCTTTGTTCGATTCGAAAACAAAATTTGAGTCAGGCACCGGGTGGCCAAGCTTCTATCAACCTGTTGCCAATGAGATGGTATCGGTGGGCTCGGATAACAGCCTGGGGATGCAGCGCGATGAGGTGGTCTGCAGCCGATGTGGCGGTCATCTTGGTCACGTTTTTCCGGATGGCCCAAAACCAACCGGACTTCGCTATTGCATGAATTCTGTATCGATGACTTTTGAAAAACTTACTGATAAGAAATAGGCCATGATTGGCACGTAAAGTAGTGCACCAAAGAATTAGGCACAGCGGGCGACCTGGGTTAAATTGCGACCATTTTTCGCAGCTGCAAAGAGTCGCTTGAATTCTTCTTCCCGTTCACAGAAATAATCAGGACCTTGATAACCTGTTACCGGAAAGGGGTTTGAGAGTGCATCCATAAGTTATCGTGCGATTGGCACAATACCAGTAGTATCATACCTTTAGTATCATACCAAGGGTATGCAAAATGATCGCGGCATCCGAGACGGAGCCGCGAAGAAATCTCCTAATTGAATGGCTGCACTTAGGAGTTAGGGAAAATGCCATGTTTCATTTCATAGCTCAAATGGAAGATCGAGGCACCCGAGACGGGGCCGCGAATACATTCTCAAATGAGGTGCACAACACAGTCTTTTTTCCTATCTTTTGTAAAATTCACCAACTATGTGCCGCTTACTAGCCTACAAAGGAACGCCTATACTGCTCGACGATCTTCTTTATAAGCCCAAGAATTCCCTAGTCAACCAAAGTCTGCATGCACGGGAAATTGAAGAGCCACTGAATGGCGACGGGTTTGGACTCGGTTGGTATGTGCCTGAATTGAATTATGAACCCATCACCTTTGTCTCTGTGAATCCTGCGTGGAGCAATCGCAATCTGCGCAACCTGGCACCTAAGATCAAAACCTCATGCATGGTCGCGCATGTGCGTGCAGCAAGCGTGGGCGAAGTGTCAGAATCAAATTGTCATCCTTTCCAGTATAAAAATCTTTTGATGGCCCACAACGGAGGCATCGAGAATTTTCCGTTGGTCAAACGAAAAATCCGCGAGCCCTTGAATGATGAGTTATACAATTGGATCAAAGGACAAACTGATTCAGAACATATTTTCGCCTACTTGTTGAACTACCTGCTAAAAAATCATAAAACCATTGGCACGGATGAGGTGGCAGATGCATTTGAACACACGTTCACCTTTGTCAATAAACTTATGAAAGAGACAGGCATCACGGATGCTGCCTACCTGAATATGGTGGTCACCAATGGCATTTTCATTGTGGCAACACGCTGGGTGAGCGACCCGAAAGAGGAAGCGCTCACCATGTATCATTCAGAAGGAAGTCGTTATGTGGTAGAAGATGGCGTTACCCGCCTCGAGGCTCCTGAAGATAAGGATCATGCCGTGTTGGTCGTATCCGAAAAACTCACAGACGGCCCCGAGTGGACCCTTATACCCAACAATCACCTGGTGATGGTAGAGCAGAATTATAATGTGAGGGTCAGGGCGATTAAGGTCTGAAGTCTTTTTATTCGGGTATCATGTTTAATTCAATATTGACCCTTGTTCTTAAAAGTAGGCAGTAGGCAAAATACAATTGGCAAGTGGTTGCCTACTGTCCGATGGCTATCGGGATGCCTACTGCCTACTTTCAGTTTTTCATATTGGGGAAAGGTTTGTCAATTGATAACAAAAGTAGGGTGTGGGTCTAGACTCGTTCCACATCCACTTTCACATCCAGAATTTGGTTGCCAGAACTAAAGATAATCCCTTTGATGGGTGCAATGTCATGATAGTCCCGGCCCACGGCAATGGTAATATGCTTGTCTGTGGGAAGGAGATTATTGGTAGGATCAAACTCCACCCAACCAATCGTTGGAAAATAAACTGCGACCCAGGCGTGTGAGGCATCAGAGCCTTTGAGCTTTTCTTTGCCGGGCGCTGGCATGGTTTCGATATAGCCACTTACGTAGCGGGCCGGGAGTCCTATATTTCTAAAGCATGCGATCATTAAATGGGCAAAATCCTGGCACACGCCTTTCCCGGCCTTCAGCACGTATTCAACCGGGGTGTTGACCGTTGTAAATCCAGGTTTGAATTCAATGTGCTTGTGAATCTTCTGCATGACCAGGTTGCAAGCGGTCCACAACGTAGCCCCATCCTGAAAGCAATCCTCTGCATAGTGCTTTATGGTCTCGGTGATGGGAATATGTTGTGATGGAAGCGCATACTCCATCACCTGGTAACTGATTTCGATGTCAGCGGACAATAACTTCTTCACTTCCTGCCAACGCATCAAAGCACTTCTGGCCTTTACGGCATTTCGCCTTTCTTCGAGGGTCAATTCGCACGTAGAAATTATTTCAAGGTGATCGTGTTCTTTATACGTAGAAAAGAAAATCAAATTGTTGCCAAAGAAATCAGTGCGGTTGACGACCTCATCCGGTGTCGGAATGATTTTTATGTCAAAAGCCACCGATGTTTGCTCAGGAGTGCTGATGGGAGCCAGACATAACCTATTGTGACAGACGCTCACGGTCTCCTGGTATTTGTATTCAGTGGTATGACGGATTCTGAATTTCATTCCTTATACCTCCAGTTTGAAACCATCCTTCAGACCCTGATATTGATAAATCGTGTGGCTGAAATAGTTGGCGGTAAGCTTTATTGACAGGGCTGAAAATTTTTCATTCATTTCAGAGCAGAATTTATCCAGCTCACTTCTAAAGTTTGTTCCAGGGTCCACTATGAGAAATTTGTCAACGGTGGCCAGACGCGCCTGGCTGTAGCATGCAAAAACCAAGTCGGCAATTTCACTGTTTGCACGATCTATACCTGAAGTTGGAAGTTGAGCACTGTACTTTTGCAACTGCTCCAATTGCGACAAAATAGAGGTTGGGTTTTGCTTGTTAAAGAAAAGTAAGTCGAGCACAGGGCCTACGTCGAAATAGGTCCGGTACACGGAACGATAACTTGAAAGGTTTTGGTTGCTTAGCAAGAGCGCTTCCAGTACATAGAACTCATCACTTTCCTCATATTGGAAAGTCAACAGGGATCTATATTGAGTCAATTCCAAGGTTAGTTCTTCGATAATCTGTCCCAGGCGGTACATCGTCCAGCCCTCCCCGCGATACATGCTTTGCCGGTTCATCTCCAGGAATGAAAGTAAACTGCCATTAAGACGGTCGAGTAAACTGAATACATGCCTTATCCCTTGTGGTTCTACCAATGCAAGTCTCCGCTTCACAGTTTCAATATCATCGATGATGCGCCAGTTGTCAATAGGCCAGCGATCACGAACTGCATACATTGCTTTTAATAAATTATTGACGGTGAAGGCTACTCCTCCGTTCTGATCAGGGTTGCAGATGAGTTGGTGAATTTCTGACAACCGATCATCGACGATCGTATCAGACTTCTCTTCCTCCAAAAAGCCTGGGTAGGTAGAAGTTAAATGTGTGATCGTCTGCACCAAAGCTTTTTGCCCATCAGATTCCTCTCCATCTGTCAGGTACCCCGTCTGGCTCAGGCTTCTTAAAACAATGCGTATGAATCTCGCGGTACGCAATACACGCTGGGAATACCTACCGACCCAAAAAAGATTTTCTGCTGCACGACTGGGCAGGACTGCTTTTCCCTTTAGATCAATATTATGAACAACCAAAGGAGTGCTATTCTTCACAGGTACCTCCAGCCAGGTGTCCTTAGAAATACCTCCGTCCTGGTTCGAAATATGAAACCCGCCTTTTTCCGGAGAGCAGCGCGTCAACCCTCCAGGCATGATTTCATAGCCTCCCTTTGAGGCCACCATGAATGTTCTCAAGACTGTATAGCGAGGTTCTAGTTTTCCATTTTCAAAAACGGGTGAAGTAGAAAAGTCCACGGCCTCCTGACCAACATACAAATGAGGTT
>JAYVQY010000096.1:0-23745 GCA_043776715.1 Cyclobacteriaceae bacterium
CATGGGCCATTGTCTCGCGAATAAGAAATTCTCCGCCTTTGATTGCTTTTTTAGTTTGGGTTGCTGTTGTCATATATTTCTAGTTGTTCGTTAATGGTCAATGGGACATAAGTAGCAAGACATTAGACGTAAGACTCCTGGCGCAATGTCTTGATTAGGCCATAAGTCATTTTTTGTATTTCAGAAATTTTAATAGAAAAATTGTCGAGATCAGCCTTTGTTATGATCTCAAGGTCAAGAGACAAGATTAGTAATGTTTCTAGCTCATATGCGGAACCCAGGCTGATGTTAAGGAAGTGGGCAAAATCCCTATCGGTATTGCGTCCGCAGCCTTCAGAAATATTGGTTGGAATAGAAACTGCACACCTCCGCAACTGTGATATCAAGCCATATTTCTCTTCCAAAGGAAATGAGTTCGTCACCTCATAGATCTCCTTTACAAGCTGCCTTGATAATTGCCAAACCTTAAGTTCTTTGAAATTGTGCACTGGTCTTATGTCTTACTACTTACGTCTTAAGTCTACCCAAGCATTTCATAAATCCCCGCCACTCCCTGTCCTCCACCCACACATGCCGTCACCATGCCATACTTCTTGTTCTGGCGTCGTAATTCATTGAACAGTTGAACCGATAGTCTCGCTCCCGATGAACCGAGTGGATGCCCGACAGCAATGGCGCCACCGTTGGGATTTAGTTTCTTCCGGTCGATTCCCAATTCTTGAACAACTGCCAATGACTGGGCAGCAAATGCCTCATTCAATTCAATGATGTCAATATCATCCAACTTCTTTCCGGCAATCTTCAGCGCCTTGGGGATGGCTGCCACTGGTCCAATGCCCATGATGCGCGGATCCACACCTGCGGTTGCATAGCTCATCATGCGCGCGATTGGTTTTAGATTGAGTTGCTTCACCATGCGCTCTGACATCACCGCTACAAAAGCTGCGCCATCCGAAGTTTGAGAAGAATTTCCTGCGGTCACTGTCCCTCCGGCAGCAAATACCGGTTTGAGTTTTGAAAGTCCTTCGACCGTCGTATCGGCGCGGATGCCTTCATCTTTGTCCACGATGTACTCACGCGTTTTTTTCTTCATGTTCTCATCTACATACACCTCTTTCACCGTGATGGGAACTACTTCATCTTTAAATTTTCCTTCCTTCCAGGCTGCGGCTGCTTTGATGTGCGATTCATAGGAGAACTGGTCCTGAGCTTCACGGGAGATTTTATATTGTTTTGAAATCTCCTCTGCCGTAAGGCCCATGCTGGTGTAGTAGGTAGGATGGTCTTTGGCGATCGCATAGTTCAATGCTGTTTTAAACCCCATAACCGGAACCAATGACATCGATTCTGTTCCGCCTGCAATGATGACATCTGCCTGACCTGAATGAATTCGTGCGCTGGCAATGGCGATTGCTTCTACCCCTGATCCGCAATAGCGGTTGATCACCAGTCCAGGTGTATCGATTCCTAAGGCCATGAGCGAAATCATCCGACCGATTTGCATGCCTTGCTCAGCTTCGGGAACTGCATTGCCAACAATAAGATCATCTACCATTTTGTTTTCCAATCCTGGTATTGACTTCACCAAATGCTTGATCACATCGGTTGCAAGGTCATCCGGTCTGACAAAACGAAACCCACCTTTTTTTGCTTTTCCAACGGCGGAGCGAAAGCCTGCTACAATGTATGCGTCCATGTTCTTTGTATTTAGTGCTTTGTTTATTGTAAAGAGGTTATTTCTATCTAGATCATCACTAACATTAAAAGTAGGCAGTAGGCAATGACAGTAGGCAAAGATTACTGTGCTTCAATTTTCTCTTTCTGTCTTAAATATTTCTTTGGATTCTCAATCATGTGATTTAACATTCGACCAACTTCTTCTGATTTGGCAATTAGGTCCTTGTGTTTCTCTACATCGATATAATTACAGGCATTAGCAAAATCTAGCCATGCCTGGGTTTCGCTGTTTTCCATATCGCTATCCGAGGATTTGCTTACAAAATAGGCTTCGTAATTTCTTTTTCGATAAGCTTCAGCAAGACAACTACACACTGCCCTGGATGATCTACGGATTTGGTCTATCAGGGAATAGCGCTCTTCCTTTGGAAAGGATTTCGACAGTTCAAAAATCTCCATTGCCAATTCAAAGGCTTTCCTATAAACTGTCAAATCTCTGAAACTACGTTGCTCCATTGCCTATTTTTTCGTTGGTCATGTACTTCTAACTTACTGTTGGCTTTGCCTACTCTCCCCTTGCCTACTGCCTACTCATTGTTTAAACAGTGTTATCCCTAAACTTGGCATCCCCTTTGCCAATTCCGTTTGTCAACTGTCAATTAATCCCCACTTCACTCATTGCCTACTCTCCCCTTGCCTACTGCCTACCATTAATTCCTCAAAGGCTTCCCCCCCGTCAAAATCGCCTGTATCCGCTCCAGGGTCTTCTTCTCTCCCGTCAGTGACAAGAATGCTTCACGCTCAAGGTCAAGCAAGTATTGCTCGCTTACTTCCTGGGGGGAAGTCAGGTCACCACCACACATCACATTGGCAACCCACTTAGCAACTTTCGCATCATGTTCTGAGATGTATTTTCCCATAATCATTCCCTGAAGTCCCGCAAGAAATAGTGCTTGTCCTGTTCGGCCTTGCACTTTTATATTCCTGGCCTGCAGTGGCATGGTATAGCCCGCTTCTGCCAGTTCAAGCACCGCTTCTTTCGCATCCGTAATCTGGCGGTCTTTGTTCATCGAAATGCGATCAAGTTTTTTCAAAATTCCAAACTCACGGGCTTCCTCTGCGGACGTGGCAACCTTCGCAGTCGCTATGTTCATGAACGCATTTTGCAGGGCATTCAGTTCAACATCACCTTCTTGTAATGAATCACTCACCCGCTTCGCGAATTCCTTGGTCCCTCCACCTCCTGGAATAAGTCCTACTCCAACCTCGACCAACCCAATGTAGGTTTCGGCGGCAGCTTGTGCGATGTCTGCATGCATGGTCATTTCACAACCTCCACCCAAAGTCCGGCTTTGAGGACACACCACTACCGGAATGGAGGAGTAGCGAATACGCATGACCGAGTTTTGGAACGCTTTGATCATGAAATCAATCTCGTCATACTCCTGCTCGATGGCGTACATGAATACAAGGCCCAGGTTTGCGCCAAGAGAAAAATCAGAACCCTGATGTCCAACGACCAAACCACGGAAATCTTTTTCAGCAAGGTCAATGGCCTTATTCAATCCTTCCACCACCTCACTGCCCAATGTGTATCCCTTGGTGTGCCATGAGTAATTGAGAACCCCATCGCCAATGTCGGTGATTTTTGCACCAGGATTTTTCCACACCACATTTTCACTTTTGTTATCCAGAATAATGAAACTTTCCTTTCCAGGAATAGACTGATAACTCTTAGTACGTACATCGTAATATTTTCTTTGACCGCCTTCTACCTTATAGAATGATTTGTTGCCCGCCGCCAACATGTCATATACCCATTGTGCGGGTTTGTAGTTTGCGGCTTCCATCAATGGAATGCTCTTGTCTAATCCGACAGCATCCCATGTTTCAAAGGGACCCATATCCCATCCAAAGCCACCACAGACGGCGTCATCAATTCTGAAAAGTTCATCGCTAATTTCGGGAATGCGGTTCGTCACGTATTGGAACAATCCATAAAAAGCATCCCGATAGAAATCACCGGCCTTGTCTTTGCCTGCCAGCAGCACCCTAAAACGATCCTTCAACTTGTCAATGCCTTTGGTACTTTCAAGGGTTGCAAATTTGATTTTTTCTTTCGCCTTGTACTCTAGCGTTTTGAGGTCGAGGGTAAGAATCTCTGTTTGGCCTTTTGCTCCTTTTGTCTTTTTATAAAAACCTTGTCCCGTTTTATCTCCCAGCCATTTATTCTGCTCAAGTTTAGTGACCACCTCAGGGAGTTTGAACATTTCTCGGCCTTCATCATTGACCAATCCAGCATACAGGTTGTTTGAGACTTTCACCAGCGTATCCAGACCCACTACATCAGAGGTGCGGAAAGTGGCTGACTTGGGCCTGCCAATAATGGGCCCCGTGAGTTTGTCGACCTCATCCACGTTAAGGTCAAATTTGCGCATCGAGTCAATAACTTTCAGCAGACCGAAAATGCCTACTCGATTTCCAATAAAGGCCGGTGTGTCTTTACACAGCACCGTGGTTTTCCCCAGAAATAAATCGCCGTAGTGCATCAAAAATTTTGTCACCTCAGGATCGGTTTTGGCTGTTGGAATGATCTCCAATAATTTAAGATAACGCGGAGGATTGAAGAAGTGCGTGCCGCAAAAGTGTTTTTGAAAATCTTCACTATGTCCTTCGGCCATCAGGTGTATGGGGATGCCGGAAGTATTGGAAGTGATTAGTGTTCCGGGTGTTCTGTATTTCTCTACCTCGGCATAAACTATTTTCTTCACATCCAGATTCTCCACCACCACTTCAATTGTCCAGTCATGATTTTTTATCTTGGGCATGTCATCCGTGAAGTTTCCAAGCTTTACCCTGGAAGCAAATTTCTTGCTGTATAGTGCCGTTGGACTTCCTTTGAGGGTGGCGTCAAAAGAACTTTGAACGATCCGGTTTTTAACACTCGGATGATCGATGGTGAGCCCCTTCTTTTTTTCTTCCTCGTTGAGTTCTTTTGGGGCGATATCAAGCAACAATACATCTACCCCAATGTTGGCGAAGTGGCAGGCAATGCGGGAGCCCATGATGCCAGAACCTAAGACAGCTACTTTTCGGATGGTGCGATTCATAAATTAAGTGGGGCGTATGTTTTTATCAGGTAGTTTATTTATAGCCTAGCGAACAACGGTTTCATAAATCTGATTTCGTTCAATCATCTTATTTATGCCTTGAACAACTTCGAAAAAAACATTAAGCTTTTGTCCGGATATCGCTTCGCGAATTGCTTCATTAAAACGAAGTACTGTATCGCGCGCTTTTTCCTTATTCTTCATCCCTGCCTTCGTCAAATAAATCCTTACCGACCGCTTGTCATTCTTATCGGTCTCCCGATAGATCAATCCTTTTTCTTCCATCGACTTGAGGAGCCGTGTGAGGCTCCGCGTTTCAAGACCCATCATCGGACCAATCTTGGTTGCTGGAGTTCCTTCTGAATGAATGTTGAGTAAGGCAAACCCAACAGACATTGTACCTCCGTATTTAAGCGCCTGCTGATTGTACATCCTGGCAATCGCATGCCACGCTGCTTTGATGTTAAAATCAATGGTTTCTTCGCGTTTCAATCGATTGCCAAGGTATAAAAAAAATGGTATGCATGCAGAGTAATTGGAACTTTTTTGTGAGGTTCGAATGCATTTCCCACGGATTCTAAGGGCTGGTAGCTAAAACTAGATTTCAAACATGAGTCGGGTGGCGATCGGATGTATGAATATGCCACAGATTGCACAGATTGCCACGGATAAGATCATTTGTGAAAATCTGTGCAATCTGTGGCTATTAAAATCTTAAAATTCGGGCAGTGGGCGGCTCAATAAACGCAATCACAATAGAGCCAGAAGATTTATTAACGTTTCAAAATTATTTTTTGTGCTTCATGAGTGCGGCCGCCTGTCCGATCCAGTTGTCCCGGCCAATACGATCGGGAAAGAACTTGATACTCTCTTCCACTTGCACAACCATCTCTGGGGTAAGTTGGCTGAGCTGTTCGAAAGAATATATCCCCAGATCGTTCAGCTTTCGTTCAATCGCAGGCCCAATACCACTAATCAGCTCGAGGTCATCTTTAGTTTGCCAGGTCGAAGGAGTAAACCGCGAACGGGGTATAACCTTTATATCGACGGTGACTTCCTGTGGCTTCTCTTTCTGTTTTATGATTGGCATTTCCGGCTTGCTCCGCTCCTCCATCAATTGATTTCTCAACTGCATGGCTGCATCACGCATCACATCTGTCTCTCGTTCAAGATTTTCACACCGTCTTTGGTATTGCTCCAGCTCCCGCCGCAATGAGTACACCTGGGTTTGCACCTCTTTCAGCAATGGTTCTGTCGCATTTTTACCTTGGGTTAACAGGGAGGCCTCCTGTTGCCATTCCACAAGATGTTTGCGCGTGGACTGATTTTCCTTTTCCAGCAGTTGCAATTGTTCACGCAAGTGAGTCTTTTCTTTGAGCAATCCGCCCACTTGCCCGCGCACCGATCGAAAAATATTTTCACTCAACAACCACGACCCAGCGAATCCAATGAGGAATGAAGACAAAATCATCATGAGGACCTCCAGGATGGCGACAGTCTCACACAGACCTCGCACATCGCACAAGTACCAGCGCGTGAAGAAAACGCACAAGAGTAAAAACACTGTAATCAGGGCGTAAACGGCTCTCATGATGAAATTTTGTGTATGTGAAGGTACGTTTTTCCATTATGCTGATGTAAAAAACATGCCACTGACCGCAACTTGTCAGGCATCTGAGGCGTCTATATACATAATTCACTTATGTATCAACCTTATGCATTCTCCTGAGCTGTTAAAGGGCACACTTCAAACCATTGTCCTCAAGGTGCTGAAAGACCATGGCAAAATGTACGGATATGAAATCACCCAGCGCGTGAGCGACCTTTCTGAAAACAGATTGCTTCTCACAGAGGGTGCGCTTTATCCAACGCTTCACAAACTTGAAGCCGAAGGGTTGCTCAAAACAGAAACTGTCATGATGGGCAAACGCGTTAGAAAATATTATGCACTTACTCCAGTGGGTCGTTCTGTCGCGAAAGACCGCGTATCGGAGTTTGTTGATTTCATAAAGACCATGTCGAATGTCCTGCAGGTGCAGATGAGTTAGTGGGTTGAAGAAAGAACGTTGAAATTAGAATCAGAACATATTGATTACATCATCAAAGACCTGAATTACCGAGGCATTGTTGCTGATGGCATTCAGGATGAGTTGATTGATCATGTTTGCAGTGCGGTAGAAAAGGAAATGGATCAGGACATTCGGTTCATCGATGCCTATCATAAAGTACTTCGCTCCTTTGGTCACAACACAGGGCTGCGCGAGACTCAAAGTCAAATTCTCAAAATTGAAAATAAAACGGTAAAGCTCATGATTAAGAACTACATGACCATTGCGCTGCGAAACTTACGCAAGCATAGTTTCTATACTGCCATTAATGTACTGGGGCTGGCCATTGGTATTGCCTCCTGCCTTTTGATTGTTCTATATATAAACCAGGAATTAAGTTATGACCGCCATCATGAAAATTATGACAGAATCTACCGAGTGGATTCTGAAATCATATTCGGGGCCAACCATCTGATTATGGCTGTAACACCGGCTCCCATGGCAGATGCTCTTAGAAATGACTTTCCAGAAGTTGAACGGTCAGGGCGATTTTGGAGTAGTGGTTCCGTCCTGGTAAAAAGGGTTGATCAGAATATAAAGGAGACCGATGTTGTTTACGGTGACAGCTCCATCCTTAACATTTTCACCATCCCTTTTATTCAGGGTAATCCGAAAAATGCATTGAATGATCCCTTCGCAATGATCATTAGTCAGAAGGCTGCTGAAAAATATTTCCCTGGTGAAAATCCACTTGGGCAAACCCTGATCATAGAAAATAAAGACAACTACAAAATCACAGGTGTATTCGAAAACATGCCTCATACCAGCCATTTTCATTTTGATATTATCATGTCTCTGTTAAGCACGGATTACAACAAAGATCCTCAGTGGCTTAGCAACAATTTTGCTACGTACGTCAAGTTGAAGCCGGGAACAGACTACAAACAGCTCGAAGCTAAATTCCCATCTATGGTGGATAAATATGCTGGCCCACAGGCGCGCATGGCCTTAGGAGCTGAGTTTACAATGGAGAAGTTCCGCGCGTCTGGCAATAAAATTGAGTTCACGCTCCGGCCAATAACAGACATTCATCTCCATTCTGATCGTACCGCTGAACTTGGCGTGAACAGTGACATTGCTTATGTCTATCTGTTTGGAGCCGTCGCATTGTTCATTCTGGCCATTGCTTGCATCAATTTCATGAATCTTAGTACGGCACGTTCTGCCAATCGCGCAAAAGAGGTTGGTGTCAGAAAAGTGATGGGCTCTCTTCGTTCTCATTTGGTCCGTCAGTTCCTGACTGAGTCTATCCTACTGAGTGTGTTTTCATTCTTGCTGGCAATCGGGCTTGCGTGGTCGGCGCTTCCGATGTTCAATGAATTAGCAGATAAACAATTATTTCTACCTTTTCGCGACAGCACTTTTTGGATGGTCGTTGGTCTTGCCTCGATCTTCATTGGAATCCTTGCAGGAATATATCCAGCCTTTTTTCTTTCTGCATTTCGTCCAGCCAATGTATTGAAAGGCAATTTGTCACTTGGCATGAAAAGCGGATTGGTGCGCAGCTCTCTGGTCGTTTTTCAATTTTCCATTTCTATTCTGTTAATCATCAGCACCATCGCCGTCAACCGGCAGTTGGGATTTATCCAGACCACAAAAATTGGTTTTAACAAAGACCAGATAATCGTCATTAAAGATGCGTATGGGATGGGCAATCAAATTCAGTCTTTTAAAGATGAGGTATTGAAAGATAGTCGCATTCTGAGCGGAACCATCTCAGGATTTTTGCCTGTAAGCGGCACGAATAGAAATGACAATGCCCATTGGCCCGAAGGAAGTCAGCCTTCTCAGGAGAATATGGTTGCATTGCAATGCTGGCGGGTGGATTATGACTATCTCAAAACCCTGGGCATGAAAATCAAAACAGGTAGGGATTTTTCAAAGGAATTCCCTTCAGACTCAGATGCTGTCATCTTGAATGAAGCTGCGCTTAAACTCTTCGGCTTTACAAGTGATCCTCTTGGAAAAAAGATAAGCACATTTGGCGCCGATCCTACAGGGGGTTCATTTGATAGAGAAAAATATGTAAGCTTTCCCGTTATTGGTGTTGTAGAGGACTTTCATTTTGAATCGCTCAAACAAAACATTACGCCTTTGGCCTTCTTCCTGAAAAAGAGCACGGGCTTGATCTCTTTTAGATTTAAAGCGAAGAATACTCAGGAAGTAATCTCATCGATCGAGAAAACCTGGAAGGGAATGGCTCCAGGTTTGCCTTTCAGCTATTCTTTTCTCGATGAGGATTTTGGAAACATGTATTCTGCAGAACAGCGACTCGGTAAAATATTTGTGGTCTTTGCGGGCCTTGCCATCCTGATTGCCTGCCTGGGATTGTTTGCACTCACTTCTTTTACCGCAGAGCAACGAACAAAAGAAATCGGAATACGAAAAGTGATGGGCGCAACGGTTGGAAGTATTGTCCTTCTCTTGTCAAAAGAATTTGGGAAGCTCATCATCATTGCATTCCTCCTGGCTGCCCCGCTGGCTTGGTATGGAATCGACTGGTGGTTGAAAAGTTATACCTACAAAACTGAGGTGGGTGTCTTTGTTTACCTGGTGGCAGGAGTATCTGCCTTTCTCCTTGCATGGATCACCATGAGTTTTCAATCCTTTAAAGCAGCAACGAATAATCCGGTGAATTCTTTGAGGAGTGAGTAGTCGTTATTGGTTGATCGTTGTCTGTTGTTCAGTACCAGCAACGATCAACTGACAACCCGCAACTTTATTTGGTATCCCTCATCAACTGCTCGTAAAACCAAATGGCAGACTGATAGCTCTTGACCGTAACCCGTTCATCGATTCCATGGAATCCGATTGGATCTGTGATGGGGCTGAACTTGAGGATGCCATCTGATATTTCAGAAAAGTGCCGCGAGTCTGTCCCCCCAAGCATGAGGAAAGGAGTCGTGATGGTGCCTGGAAATGAACTCCTCGCAATCTTATCAACTTTAGAATAGGCAAAGCCGGTCTCTGAAGTAATGGCAGTTGGTTCTCCTTTAAAATTATTGAACTGCGTCACTGTTATCCTTTCATCACTGATCGATCTTCTCACATGGTCAATAACTTTCGCTGAGCTATCGCCAGGCAAAAGCCTGAAGTTGACAACTGCTTTCGCAATGGTGGGTATCACATTGTCTTTGACGCCGGCCTGAAGAATCGTCGGTGCGATGGTGGTTCGGACAAAAGCATTTGTCTTGCCGGTTTTTTCATAGATGCCTACAATCACCCTCTTAAAAAGCCATTGATTGGCAAAAACGATTTTCATTGTAAAAGGCATCTCAGGGCCGATGTGATCCAGAAAGCCCTGTGTTGACGCGTTAAAATCCGCCTCGAAGGGATGTTCTCTCAGCCTGACCAAAGCCTTGGTAAGAATATCAATGCTCGTTTCTGATTCTGGCATCGAAGAATGACCTCCATTTTTTTCAGCCGTTAGTTCGAGTGAAAGATATCCTTTCTCTGAAGTCCCGATCAATGCCACCGGGTTGCTCATAAAGGGTACTTCTTTATCGGTGATGTAGCCTCCTTCATCCAACACCATGTCTGCTCTTATTTGCCTTGACTTCAGCAGCGCGACGATGGTCTGGGCGCCGATTCCCCCAAGTTCTTCATCGTGACCGAAAGCAAAGTAGATTGTTCTTTCTGGTTGATAATTTTCACCAAGAAGCGCCTCCGCGGCTTCCATGATGCTTACAAGATTAACCTTATTATCGGCGGTGCCCCGACCCCAGATATAGTTTTCTTTCCTCTCACCTGCGAATGGATCAACCGACCACATCGATTTGGTAGCATCTTCAATGGGAACCACATCTTGATGAGCCATCAATATAATGGCAGGCAATGATGGGTTCTTTCCTGGCCATTTATAGAGAAGACTATAGCCCGCCACTCGCTCGCGCAGAAGTGTTGCGTGGACTTTTGGATATGAATTCTGCAGGAACCGATGAAATCCGAAAAAAGCAGATGAGTCTAATAATGCAGGATCGGAATGAGAAATAGTTTTGTATTTGATCGCTTCCTGAAAACGCTGAATGGCGACATCCGGTATTTCCGGCGCAGGGATTGTGTCAACAGAAAGTTGTTTTGATTTGAATCGAAATGTGTTGAAAAGTAAAACGCCGACAAGTGCCAAAAGTGTTATTAGCAGAAAAAACAAGATTCGTTTTATCATATAAATCATTACACTAGTTATCTATATCACCTCTTCCATGCCGTGAGGCACCGAATCTATGTAAGCAAAATTAGAACGAGACCACTTCGAATTGACGCAAGTAGCTACGGGTTTGGCTGCACCCCAAAATCCCCCCTCAGCATCCGATACCGTTTCCTCGCCTCTGCAGCATAGACACTGCCCGGAAACTTGTCAAGGAAAGTACGGTAGATCTCCATGGCCTTCTCTTTGTTGTGCAATTGACGTTCATAGATTTCACCCTGGAGAAAATAGGCATCGTCTGCAAGGATGTCATCCCCATAGATATCAAGGATCTTTTGAAGAAGGGCTATTGATTTCTCAAACTCACCTTGCTTCATTCTCAAGTTAGCTTCCAGCCAATAGACGTCATCCAAAATGCTGCTGGTTTGAGTCATACTTGACGGACGAACGATTGTCCCTTTCTTCGACGAATCTGCTCGAGTGCCAGGACTGTTGGAAACACTTGAAGCAGGCTCTTGCTCTTTCTTTAGAACTGATATTTTCTGAAGAGCCTCCTGAGTTTTATTCTGGTATAGCAACAGTTCAATAATTGCAAACTCCTTTAATGCTGCCCCCGTAGAATCAAATGCTGTATTTTCTTTGATGAGCATGCTTAAGTCCATCGCATCATTGGCGATTTCCCGGGTAGTCGCTTGCTTTAATATGTCAAGATGCTCTTGGGCAAGTCTGAAATCTCCTTTATAGTAGGACAGCTTGGCATTTCTCAACTTGGCTTCATATCCCAACGGTGCGTCTCTTTGATTTTTTTCCACTTGCGAATACAAAAGCGTAGCCTCCCAAGGCTCTTCCTTGAGTAAATAAATGTCGCCCATTTCAAGTTTTGCTTTTGCCTTCAGGTAAGGTGGAACCCGCGGATGATTGGCAAGCGCTGTCATCTTAGTAATGGCGGAGTCCTTCTCGTTCAGGAAATAGGCATGCAAAAGCGCTTCGTTTAGGATCGCCTCAAAACTGTTCGCATTATCAGGATAGCGTGTGATGAACATTTGGTACTCCTTGGTCAGGTAACGAACAGAATCACGACTTACCGGAAAACTCCGCTTCACTTTTGCTTCCCGGGCCCGGATGAGGCCAAGGCGGGCGGGCAAGTAGTTCTCAGTGTTGGCAAATTCCTTGATGACAAATGAGAAGCTGCGATCAGCATTTTCATAGTCTTTGTTATTAAGTGCTATTTGGGCAATTTCAAGCGTTTTGGAATTTTCCTTCCGAAAGCGTTTGTCATACGCCCTAGCCTGAATAAATGCACCGTAAAAGTTTTTCTGCTGCAGATTTACCCAGATCAATAAATCAGAAAAAACTTCTGAATCGGGATGTTGTTGAACCTTATCGTAGAGCATTCGCTCCAGGCTTTCCAGTTCGTCAGGTTTATTAAGAAACAGCTGCAGCAAATTCTTTACATAATTGAGGTTCGAAGGCGATTGCGTAATATAATTAAGATACTCCTGAACCATTTCATCACGCTTGCCCTGCATCCGATATAAGTTGGCCATTTCCAAAGTAAAGAGGGCGGGATTCGCCATTGATAGTCTTAGCTCTTGCAACGTTAAGACAGCATAGTCTGGCAAATTGTGCGAGGCGAGGTAATCAGAAATTGATTTTGCGCGATAAACATCCGTTAAAGAACTTTTTATCAAAGCCTTGAAATATTTGTCTGCTTTCGGAATGTCCCCAGAGCGAACATAGACTACCCCCAGATCAACACGATATGAAATTCTGTCATCTACTTTGCGAAGCACTTTCTCAACATAATCTTCAGCCACTTTAAACTTGCCCATATCCAGCAACAGATTAAAATAGTTGTTATAAATGGCTGCCGTGTTTTCTGTATTGCGCGAAAGCTCTTGATACATTGCAAGTGCTTTTTCCTTCTCGCCTTTTAAAAAATACTCGTTGGCAATTCGAACTTCAGAGTCTTGCGCAAGAAGAAAAATTGGGGTATTCCACAATAAACAGAATAGTATTATTTTATTAAATTTTAAAAATAGATGATAAGGGTAATAAGGGTTGTGCATTTGTTGATAAGGCCTAAGTGTTTATGACTGTGAAGGATTGTGGGTTATTTTGTGGAATAGTAATGGTAAAAGGAGTTGTATTGTCAGGGTTTTGAGTAGTTGTTAACAATTAGTCGAATTTGTTTTTACCTTTTGAGTAAGATGTTCAATGTTTATAAGAATTGTATAACGCTCGATAAACTGGTTCAGATTATGTTTGGCGGTCCCTGGGAGTTAAAGTTACTAATGATCCGGCGCGATTGCGAGATTTGTCCACAAGTTATCAGAACTTGATTATTAAGGGCCCTAATTCCCAATTGGCTCGAATTGGAAATGATAACTTTTCGTCGGCAGTCTTGTAATAGATGATTTTTTCTGGTTCCTCGTCTTTGCTAATGTTTCCTGGATCCCAAAGGCCGTTGTGGTTTCTGTCGATAATGACGCGAAGTTTACATTCTCCTGGTGGCAGATTGTGTAGGGTGGATTCTTTGAGATTTTGAAGACTCGTAAGAATTGTCCCTTGTTGATTTAATAGTTGTATGATAAAATATTTCTCATTGGTTTCGGCTTTTATGAGCAAAATTCCGGACTCTTCTATTCGGCGGATTGGTATTGGTGCAGAGGATTTCTTGCTAGTGTCATTCTCAATCGATCGTAGAAGGCCTGGTTTAGCGCTTAGGTTTAAAGTCTTGTATTTTTTCAATAGTTTCTTTTCAAGTTCTTTTGTAAGCGTGATTTGCTTTTGATGGAGATTGATAGATATATCTTCTTTCGAAAAATTTATTCTATTGATCGTGTCTAACGGAATAAAAAGACTGTCAAAGTCAATGCTTGCTAATGGTTTGTTGAATTTAATAGTTGTCTTGAGTTTCCCCGTTTCTTCTATGACGGTTGGTTCGCCCAGAGACCATTTGAAGTCTTCTTTGACTGGTTTTGTTGAGCCCTTCTTAATGAAGAATACTGAATCAGTTTTATTGAATAGGCTGTCTGTTGCTGTTAAATGTATTTGAATACTATCGTTAGAGTAGGTTGGGTTATAGACAACTACTTCGGTTTGATTTTCCCCGTATGATTCTGTGAGTGAACTGTCGCTGGTGATGGTATAGTCTGTGGTGAATTTGTTGAAGCGTATTCGCGTTGTTGCTCCCGAGTTACGGATTGATGTGAGCTTGAGGGCCCGGGAGTCTAGCATGATTAAACCTATCTCGATGGAGTCGAGATTTTGGTTAAGGATTAATGAGGAAGATTTAAAGCCGTATCGTTCGCTTCGGCTTTCAACCTTTAGGTTCTTATTTTTGTCATCAAACGCGTAGATTTTATAGTGGTTTGATTTAATGTTGGATAGAGTGAATTCACCGGCTGAATCGGTCTTTGTAAAGTAGCTGGGCACATCTGTGAAGATGTCGAAAGTGTCGGATGAGATGAGTGCAACTGTAATTTTTTCTAACGGTATTCCTTTCAGTAAATCTTTTACGAAACCCTTAATAAGGAGTGAATCAATTGTATTACCTGTACTAAATGCAAGCTTGAGATTTTCTGGACTATTGCTTTCTGTAACGTCTTGAATTCCTTCCTGGAATATAATGCTATAGGTGGTACTGTCTTGCCAGCCGTCTTTGGGTGTTATAATGATCTTGGTCCCTTTGGCGCTAAAGTCAATTGTCTTGCCAGGTGATGGGCTAATAATTATTTCTTCTTTCGGGTTGTTGAGTTTAACCAGTTCATTGAATGTTAGTTCAACTGTTTTGCCTTTGTAGTTGAGCTGGTTACTGTCGGGAGATGATTTGAGAAGGATGGGGGGTGTTGTATCCTTTGGTCCACCTGTTGGAGTAGTTAGGCTTGCGCAGCTATAAAGCAACAGGGCGATTGCCAATAGATTGGAAAACCTATTTCTCATTTCTGGACGAGGTAGATTAGGCTGGAGTAATTCATGTCTGGCGTTGCCTGGCGATTAGATTGGTAAGCCTTTATAATTGCTGCGATAGTTTTTTGAAGTGACATTCTTCCGTTGGCACGATTTCTTTCGCTTAATAGGCTAACATAGTACGAATCTAATTTCATCGGATAAATAGCTTTTAAGCGAAGGCCAGAATTCTTGAGTAGTGCAGTCATGTTGGTTTTTGAGAAATGCCAAACGTGTCTAGGCACATCATAAGCAGCCCAGTTTTCTTTATAATAGGTTGCATCATACGATTGCCAGTTAGGTACTGCAATAAAAATAATACCATTTTGATTTAGGCGTGCTTTTAGCTTTTCTAGTGTTGACTCGAGATCATAGATGTGTTCAAGTACATGCCATAGCGTAATTACATTAAATTTTATTTCTGGCAGTTTTTCAAGTGATTCTACAACATCCATTTCTTTGATGAGTGCCCTTGCATCTGGGGAAGGTTCGACACCGTATACTTCAACCCCCTGGCTTTTGCAAAACGAAAGGAAGTGGCCGGTACCACAGCCTACATCAAGTATTCGGTCTTTATTTATGTAGGGTTTGATGAGGCTATACTTCCATTGTAGAGTTAATCGCCTGATTATCAAGTAGATAGAATCAAAAAGGCCTGTGGCTACCGATTTGTGCGAGATATAGTTTTTAGATTGATAGTAAGCAGAAGCACTTTGGAGTGTTGGTCTTGGATTTGTTACGACCATAGAGCAGTTGTTACATTGTTCCACATGAAACAATTCTCTACTCGTGGTGTAATCCTGGCAGATTAGTAATGCTTTAAAGGATTTCCCTTTGCAGATCGGGCACTGCGATACAAGTTCCAAGGACATTATTTGCCAAGATAAACGGTCATGACAGATACGTCAGCAGGTGTGACACCACTGATTCTTGACATTTGGCCGATGGTGGTGGGCTTCATCTTTTTTAGTTTTTCTCGGGCTTCAGACGATAAAGCTTTTACCCGGTCGTAGTCGAAGTCGGGATGTATGTTGTAAGCATCCAGGCTTTCAATTTTTTCTGCCATTTTTTGCTCGCGGTCAATATAAGGCTCATACTTTACCAGTATTTCTGCTTGCTCAGCAACTTCTTTAGAAAACTTATTGATAAGATCTGAGAGTGAAGGGTGAAGTTGTTGTACTTCCTTCACTCCCAGTTCCGGGCGTTTCAATAGACTCGCAATTGAATTTCTTTCCCGAATGGGAGATGAGTTTATTTTCGCCAGATTTTCATTAATCTGTTCGGGGCTTATTTTGGTAGAGGATAGTTGGTGAAGGATTTCTTGTAGGGCCTTTCGTTTATGGTTAAGAGCTTCCAATCTCTCGGCACTGGCCAGACCTAGGCTGTACCCCTTTTCTGTTAGTCGCAAGTCAGCATTGTCCTGCCTTAGTAAGATTCTGTATTCTGCCCTTGAGGTAAACATTCTGTAAGGCTCGAGCGTGCCTTTATTTACAAGATCATCAATCAGCACTCCAATGTATGCTTCAGATCTTTTTAAGACGAATGGTTCTTTTGAATGTATTTTGTTGTGGGCGTTGATGCCTGCCATAAGACCCTGACATGCGGCTTCTTCGTATCCTGTGGTGCCGTTGATCTGCCCTGCAAAGTATAGATTGTTGATTAATTGTGTTTCCAGAGTTAGTTTTAGTTGCGTGGGAGGGAAGTAATCGTACTCAATGGCATAGCCTGGTCTGAACATGCGAACATTTTCAAACCCTGGGATTTTTTTCAACGCTTTGTACTGAACATCTTCTGGCAGGGAAGTCGAAAAGCCGTTTACATAGATTTCAACGGTGTTCCATCCTTCTGGCTCGACAAATATTTGGTGGCGATCCCGATCAGCAAACCGATTTATTTTATCTTCGATAGAAGGACAATACCTTGGTCCTATGCCTTGAATCCGCCCTTGGAACATGGGTGACTTATCAAATCCGGTTTGGAGTTCATCGTGAACAGATTGGTTTGTATAGGTGATCCAGCAGCTAAGTTGCCTCTGAAGTGGTATTGTGGAAGAGAGAAACGAAAATTTACCAGGCTCTTCATCACCTTTTTGCTCTTCCATTTTTGAGTAGTCGAGGGATCTTCCGTCAACTCTCGGAGGAGTGCCGGTTTTCATCCTTCCTGAGTCAAATCCGAGGGCTGTTAAGTTTTCTGTAATGCCTGTCGCAGCTTTTTCTGCTGTTCTGCCTCCACCAAAATTCTTTTCGCCAATATGAATTTTACCATTAAGGAAAGTGCCATTTGTCAAGACAACGGATTTTCCTCTGATTTCAATACCCAGCGCTGTAATTATTCCAGCCACCTGATTCTCTTCAACAATCAGTCCCGACACCATTTCTTGCCAGAAGTCGAGATTCAATGTTTTCTCGAGCATCATTCTCCACTCTTCAGAGAACTTCATTCTGTCATTTTGGGTTCTGGGGCTCCACATGGCAGGTCCCTTAGATCTATTCAGCATTCTAAACTGGATCATTGATCTGTCGGAAACTATTCCTGAATAACCACCAAGCGCGTCAATTTCTCTCACTATTTGGCCTTTGGCAACACCGCCCATTGCGGGATTGCACGACATCTGGCCGATGGTGTTCATATTCATTGTCACCAATAAGACTTTTGAGCCCATATTGGCTGCTGCAGCGGCAGCTTCACATCCGGCGTGACCGGCACCTACAACAATCACATCGTATTCTGGAAACATAATCAGGTATGTTTCATGTGAAACCTGCCCTATTCCAAATAAGGGGGTTTCACATGAAACTTATTTCCACAAAGATAGGCAAGCTTCTTCTTTCCTTCGCATTTGAGCTTTTTGTGATGAGCTCTTGTCCTGGTAGCCCAGTAAATGGAGAAGTCCATGCACAATGACCCTTTTTAATTCGAGTTCAAAAGGCTGCTTGAATTTTCGTGCATTTTCACGAACCCTTTTGATGCTGATATAGATTTCCCCGTGGATTGAATCATCTTCGGAAAAATCAAAAGTGAGTATGTCAGTGTAGGTGGAATGGTGGAGATAGTGTTTGTTCAATACCCGTAAATATTCATCGGAGCAAAAAATATAGTTGACCATCTGAAGGGAACATTTTTCCCGAATGCATATTCCTTTGAGCCAGTTGGAAATTTTGAGCGGACTGGAAAGTTTGAAAGCGATTTTCTCAGAGAAGAAACTAATGCTGGACATCAGGCATTCATATAAAAGCTCAGCTCAACCACCCTCCCACCATCTTTGAAGTCTACTTCATCGGAGAGGTGCCTCATCAAAAAAATGCCCCTTCCACCTGGTTTTTCAATGTTTTCCGGGGAAGTGGGGTCTGGAAGATTTTCGTAATTGAAGCCATCACCCTGATCTTCGATCCGGAATTTGATCATAGAATCATCAAGAGTAAGCGACAAAGCGACGCTTTTGCTTGTGTCATTCCTGCTTCCATGCTTGATGGCATTATTCACAGCTTCTGTAACAGCGATCATGATATTTCCATAGATATCATCATTGAGCTGGAATTTATCTTTTGCATTGTCAATGAAGCTCTCAATCATCCTGATATTCTCAGTAAGGGCAGGTACCTCTATCCGGATGTTATTCATAGCGATGTTTAGTTCTTGTTGCCAAGTCTCTTAAAATACTCATTGACCTCTTTCTTATAGTATGGATAGAGTTTTGGAGGCACCGTCTTAAGCAATTCTACTTCTTTTTCCTTTAAACGTAAATATTCTTCAAATGCCTTCGGAATTTCTTTTTGATAATCTTTCGCTGTCTCACCCTTGCGCTCTTCATCCAGCTCTTGTTCTCTCATCGATTTTTCCGACTCCAATAATCTCGTCAAAATCTCTTTTTGCCTTTGAATGGTTTGCTCTGTCAACTGCTTATTGACAAGATCCAATTCTGTTTGTTCCATCTTGCCTGGAAGGTCCCCACCTAAGGGCTTTCCCCCCTCCTGTTTGAGTTTCTCCTGCATGTCGTATAATGCCCTTCGAATCCGTTCTTGCTCTGCAGCCATTTTGGCGAGGTCTTCAGATAATTGCCTTCCACTTTTGCCACTATTTTTTATCTGTTCTATCTGCTGGTTGAGCTTCTTCTGCATTTCGCCAAGGCTTTGCTGCCCTTTTTGTTTTTCTCCTTTCATCGAAGGCATCGCGTTCGACATCATTTCCATCATCATATCAAAATGATCATTCAGCATCAAAGCAAGATTATTGATGCTCGTCATTGATAGTTGCATGTCTGTGCTTGCATTGCTCTTCTTGCGTTCCTTTATATTTTCTGCGGCTTTGTCAAGATGCAAATTGAGTTCTCCAACCTCCCGAGTCACCACGGAACCCAAGAAAGGGTCTTTCTTAGCAAGAGCTAACAGACTGTCTTCCAGCACTTTAGAATCATCTTTGATTTTTAATTGATTTTGAGAGAGTTGTAAATATTTAGGATCACTCTGCTGGATCACATTGAAATCTTTAATGAGAGATTCCTGGTCAAACGAGAGTTTAATAAGACCATGAATAATTTGTCGAAGAGACTCAAGGTTTTGCTGATCGATTTCCATCTCCATTGAGTTTTGCATTCCCTCAAGCTGATCCTGCATTTCCTTCATTTTCTGAACAGATTTTTTTTGCGGGACTGTCGCTTTTTTAGGATTTCCTTGCTCAAGCGATTCTTTGCTTTGCTTCTCCAAGTCCTTCATTTCATTGATTTCTTCTTCAGAAGGCGTGTTCTTAGGCTCATCCATTTCTTCGCCTAATTTATTCAGTTCATCTACGGTCTTCTTGAATTCATCAGCCTTCTCATTTAATTTCTCTTGTTCTTTGGCCAGTTCTTCCTTTGTCAAAGGGTCCTTCTGATTTTTGCCCTGTTCATCCTTGTTCTTTTCTTCTCCAGTCTTATTCTGTTCAGAGGTTTTTTCCTTGTCTTTGGTTGGGTTTTTCTCACCACCGTGCTCCTTGTTTTGTGGATCCGGGACTTTTTCCTTGTCTTCTCTTTTTTCACCGGCCAGATCTTGCGTTTTCTCTAATATTGCCTGTTGTTTTTCCTTTTGTTCCTTTATTTCCTGAATTGCCTGATCTAGTTTGTAATCATATTGAAGTTGCTTGAATAACTCCAATGTACGTTCCAACTCCTTTTCAATATTGATTTCCTGACGATCCATTTTTTCCAGCATCTTTTGTATTTGAGAGGGATCTTGATTTTCTCTCAACATTTTTTCGAGCTCCTCAAAAAGTTTTTTTGTTTCATCATCCAGAAGTTCTTTCATCAGCTTTTGAATTTGCTCTGACTTTTCCCGGATGCGCTCATTCTGTTCGGAGAAGGCTTCTTTCTTCTCTTCGAGCAGTTTGTTTTTCTCTTGTAGCTGTTCCACCATTTCGTTGAGACCATTCTTTTGCTGAATGAGGTCCTCTAACATTTTCTTGTCCTGCCAATCGAGCGATTGCTTTCCTTTCAGCTTTTGTTCCGCCTGCTCAATAGACTCCTTTAAGGACTTGGCCTTTGACAAACTTTTCTCGATTTCTTTTTCTGTGGAAGATTGAGATCGTTTTATTTCAGCCTTGAATTCTTCAACCCCAGGTAAGTCAAACTGATAGGCTGCTGACTTTGTGGACTTCCGTCCATGCACTCCATCGTTGTCCCATACTTCCATGTAATATTGGAGCTGATCATTTGCATTCAGGTGAAGAGAATCAAGGACCCAGTGATAGAAAAAATTTTGCTGTGATTGGGATCTGTCAATTGCAATTGGGATGATGCTTGATTTTTCTTCTTTGTCGTTGCCGGTAATTTGATAGTGGAGTTCAAGTTGCGAAAGGCCATAATCATCCTGAATGTTTCCTGCCAGCACAATCGATTTGAAAAGGACAGAATCTTTTAGATGGTCCAACACAATGGATGGATATTGATCTTTAATAACATCAACGCGATAAGCGATCCGGTCTTTATTCTTGCTGTTTTCATTTTGAAGAGTAATCGAGTATTCGTCGGGATTAAAGAAGTTCTTATTGAATTCAAATATCTGATTATCAATTTGTTGCATTTTTTCGAGCCCATTTCCAGAGGAAAATAGAATGGATGCATCCTTTGTATTGGCAGCCTTTAAGCTCCATTTGATGATGGTGCCTTCAGGTATTTCGATGTTGCCGGCATTGGTGAGCTCTTGCTTTGGTCTTCCAATGTATCGAGGGAATTGTAGCTGGACCTTTAGGTTCAGTAACTCAGGTCTGCTAACGATTTTGATCGTAAAGGGATCTGAATAAAATCCGGCCGCTTCAATTTGAAAGCCAAAATCCTGTTGCAACTTTTCGAGTGTATAGTAAAAATTGCCAGAACTTACAGTTTCCATTTTCAACCGTGAAGGGCCAGCAATGAGGTAAGCAGCATCGGGAATTGCTTCTCCTTTTAAGCTTACTTGCAAAACAAAGTCCTCATTCGGGAATGCGAGCAGGTTTGTGTTTTGAACAACAAACTGAAATGGGGCCTGAGGTGAATACTCCTGATTAAAATGTATAATGCGGTCGGCGCTTGCAGTAAATATTTTCTGATTGAAAATGAAAAGTACTGCGAAGAGTCCAAATGGGAGGGCGAGGTATTTTAAGTACCGTCTGTTTTCTCCCAAGTCAATAATACTCTCAAATGAGAAACCTTGAAATACCGAGGCTTTTTGTTCAATGCTGGCTTCAAGCAGAGCTCCTCTGTTGTTTGTTAGAGCAGAAAGTTGAAGAAAATTTAATAGCCTGTCCTGAATGGTTGGGAAATGTTGCCCGATCATCTTTGCGCTTTGCTCCTTCCCTATTCCGCTCCCTGACAACCACCACTTGATCGGTGCCAGCAAGAAACGGAATAGACAATAACCAACGGTTCCAAAGAAGAGAATGAAAAGGGAGAGTCGGACCCCCTTGCCCAACCAGAGATTGTACTCAATCAGCGTTGCCATTAAAAAATAAGCCAAGAGCAGGGTTAACGAAAGAATGGTGCCCCGAAGGAATAAGTTCAGGTAGTACTTCTTTCGGAAAGATGCAATTTTTTCGTCTACCTCTTTGGTACGGTTACCCATATAATCATGAAAACGAAATGACTGAGCAGTTAGTTTAACTTATGAAAGATAAGCACCACTCTTTTGAATTCAAGAAAGAAAAATGCGAAGTTTCTAGAAAATACTGCCTGTATGGGGAGGATTCCATTCAAATTCTTTTTCGAAGTACTCCATCAAATGCAGCTTAAGCAATTTCTCTTGTTCTAAGAGATCAAAGCGTGGCAGTTTTTTGATAAGTTTCCAATGTGGCCAGCCGTCAGCGTCAAGGCCCTCAAGTGTATAATAGCCAGAGAAACTTAGCACCTTGCAAATAGCAATATGCATGAGGTCCTGTTTCTGTTCTTTGGTGAAAAGCTGGTGCCCCTTCCCAAGCTCCTGTACACCGATCAGGAAAAGAACGCCATTTATGTCCTTGGGTATTGTGCCCATCATTCGCTCTATTTCAAGTAGCAGCGCCTGCCAGTTTTTCTCCAGCTCCAGGTCGCGCTTAAACATGATTCAACTCCTCCCAATATTCAAAAGCCCTTCTCAAATGAGGGATCACAATGGTTCCGCCAATTAATGTAGCTACCCCCATGGCCTCATTTATTTCTTCTGTTTTAAAGCCAATCTCCTTGCATTTTCCAAGGTGATATTTTACGCAGTCATCACAACGAAGTACCAGGGAACACGTAAGCCCAATCAATTCTTTGGTTTTGATGTCCAATACTCCGGCTGCATACGCATTTGTATCGAGGTTGAAAATTCGTTTGATGATCAGGTTATCAGCTTCGGAAATTTTTTCGTTCATCCGGGTCCTGTAGTCATTGAATTGCTTTACGGCGTTCATGTCGCTAAATTTTGCCTCAAATATCTTGTTACTATACGTGAAATCAATGCCCAACCTGAAGACAATCGCAGAAGACTTTATTTCCTTGTTCTTTCCCAGGTATTGTCTGGCCTGTACTGGTCCGTTGGTGAAAGGGGAGGAAATTATGTGTACTAGTTGCCTTGGTGACTTACCAAAAACGAACTACCATTTACACTCCGAGAACCCGGTAATAAATAGACTAGCCGGAAGACTTCCCCTTAAATATGGCTTTGCCTTTCTGAAATTCCGCAAGAGCGGCATCGTGCAGAACTTACTGCACGAGTTGAAATACAATAATCACCCCGAAGTAGGGGTAAGGCTTGGGCAAGCTTATGGGCATGAACTGCTTCAATCAGGATTTGACAAAGAGTTTGATTTGATTATTCCGGTACCCCTGCATGCATCAAGAAAACGGCAGCGGGGTTATAATCAAAGTGCAAAGTTTGCTGCGGGCCTCAGCGAGGTGATGAAAATTAAGTGGGATGAATCAATATCGGTCCGGATGCAATCCACAGCAACACAAACGAGAAAATCAAAGGCAGAACGATGGGAAAATGTAAAAGATGTCTTTTCTGTGGACACTCTTGGAAGTATCAAGGGCAAACGAATTCTATTGGTGGATGATGTGATTACTACAGGCGCAACTCTTGAAGCATGTGGTCAACACATTGTGAGTTGTGGCTGTGGCGAATTAAGTGTGGCGTGCATCGCAGAGGCACAATAAAAAAGCCCTTCAGCTTGCTGAAGGGCTTTTACTCGAGTTTGGCTATTTTCTAGCATAAAAAATTGCAGCAGAGAGGGGATCCATCACATTTCTAAGGCTTCTATGTTCATGCTGTTTTTTGACGAAGCT
>JAYVQY010000097.1:0-23726 GCA_043776715.1 Cyclobacteriaceae bacterium
CTATGGTTCTATTTCTCCAGCAACTTGCGCTGCGTTTGATTATTAGCAATCCAGAGTACATAAATTTTCTCAATCAAACGCTCCCCATCCGTGGCCTGGTCGATTGGTTGATCATTGTTCTTACGGCCATGGGAAGTTGGTTGTGGTCGTATTTTCGTGATCAGAAAGAAGCGGAATTGCGCAGGGCGGATATTGAGCGGCTTGCCCGGGAGTCGGAACTCACAGCGCTACGGCAACAACTGCATCCTCATTTTTTGTTTAACAGCCTCAACTCCATCAGTGCACTGGTGGGAAGTCGGCCGGAGGAAGCAAGAAAGATGGTACAGCAACTTTCAGACTTTCTGCGAGGCACTCTGAAAAAAGATGATCAGCAATTAGTAACCCTCGAAGAAGAGCTGGCGCACTTGCAGCTCTACCTGGACATTGAAAAGGTCCGCTTCGGTCACCGGTTAACCATTGACATTCAAAGAAGCGAAGAAATTCTTGACTTCAAACTCCCATCCTTGCTTTTGCAGCCTGTGGTCGAGAATGCCATCAAATTTGGATTGTATGACACGGTAGAGAACATCACGATTTCCATTTCGGCAAGAACTGAAAACAAGACTCTGGTCCTTGAGATCAAGAATCCATTTGATCCATCCACTTCCAGTCCAAGACACGGGACCGGATTTGGTCTTTCATCTGTACGGCGCCGGCTTTATCTTATCTATTTGCGCAATGACTTGTTGTCAACTTCCCAGACTGAAAATATCTTTTCCACAACGATTAAAATTCCACAATCCGTATGACCACTACGATATTGATTGATGATGAACCATTGGCCAGGAGCATCGTGAAAGAATACCTTTCTTCCTATGATGATATCAAGATCGTACAAGAATGCAATGACGGGTTTGAAGGTGTAAAGGCAATTGCCCAACACAAACCCAGCCTCATTTTCCTCGACATCCAGATGCCCAAGATCAACGGCTTTGAAATGCTGGAACTGATAGAGAATCCACCTCCCGTTATTTTTACTACCGCGTTTGACGAGCATGCCATCAAAGCGTTTGAGCTTCATGCGGTGGATTACTTATTAAAACCATTCAGCAAAGAACGATTTGATAAGGCGTTGCAAAAGTGGATGGGTCAACAGCAACCGGAGAAGAACACTACGGCCCTATTGAATAACACTTCCCAACCGGAAGAGCGGCACCGCATTGTGGTGAAGAAAGGAAACAATATTGTTATTGTCCCTGTCCATTCGGTACATTATATAGAGGCTTTTGACGATTACGTAAAAATTTTCACGAAGGAGGGCTTCTTTCTTAAGAAAAAAACGATGGCCCATTATGAAAAGGTGTTGGATCCCGGACTGTTCGTTAGAATCCACCGGTCCTATTTATTGAACCTTCAGGAGCTTACTCGCATTGAACCGATGGAAAAAGACAATCACGTCGCGCTTCTAAAAAGCGGCGCAAGGGTGCCCTTGAGTCAAAGTGGCTATGTAAAATTGAAAGAAGTGTTGGGAATCTGAACGATCTTCAGGCAATTGCGTCTTTTAAGAATTCATTCAACGGCTTCATTGCTTTGCTTGCTACTATAAGTTTCTTTAAAAACTGCTTGTCTTTCACTTCTGCGTCCGTAAAAGGATGTGACACGATGAACGTTTTATGCTTAAGCCATTCCATGCGAGGATGGTCTTTGGCGTACCCTTTGGGTATGTTTTTGAGTTTATCAAAATCTGAAAACCCTTTGAACCATTTCTTAAAGCTCTTTTCTTTCATGATTTTCTCCAGCCGCTCCCCGTTGTAATCGATCTCCTGGCGGATCTTGTTGAGGTTGCTCGGGTCTGGCATATAAATACCCCCGGCTAAAAAACTCCCGACTGGCTGGATATGCAGATAATACCCTGGCTCCTGTACAAGCTTCCCATTGGGAGAAAAGCCTGCCCCCATGTTGGTTTTATATGGACTTTTGTCCTTGCTGAATCGCACATCACGATAGATGCGGAATGGAAGTTTCTTGGGGTTAAGCGCACTCAATTCAGGATTGAACTTAATAAGCTCATCCAAAACTTTTCCTACAAATTCCTCAAAGTCTTCTTTTGCCTGCAGGTAAGTTGCTTTGTTATTTTCAAACCAGTCGCGATTATTATTTTTGGCAAGCTTCTGGAGGAAGGTCAGAATGTGGGGGAAGTCCATATGAATTTATACTAAGTTAATAAGAAGAGAAAATAAATGCATTTTACCACAGAGTACACTGAGGAAGGCACACAGAGAAGGCACAGAGAAAAATTTATGCATTCTCTGTGGCCCTTTGTGTGTATTTTCTCATTGCCCTCTGTGGTGAAACCTGTTGCGCTTCCATTCTGAAACCCTCAAATAAACTCAACCACTTTTTCCATCGCCATCCCTCTTGAACCTTTGATCAAAATCAAAGAGCTCTTTATTGGATTTTTTTTTAATTCCTGAATCAACTCTTCCTTCGACTCAAAAAATTTTCCTTGCTGAAAAGTCGCCTGCGCCGCTTTCATTAAAGGGCCGCACAAGTAAGCATCTGTAATTCCTCTTTCTTGCAGCAGGGTCCCGATTTTGCGATGTTCAGCCTCTGCCTCGCCTTCCAATTCATACATATCTCCCAGGATCACTACTTTTTTCGGCGACTCCGTGTCAGCTAGGTTGCTGATGGCCGCCTCCATAGAACTTGGGTTGGCATTGTAAGCGTCGAGGATGATGGTGTTTGTGGCTTTCTTCATCATCTGTGACCGCATGCTTCCCGGGACGTACTCAGCAATGCTAAGGTTTGCAGCATGAGGATCAACGCCAAAATATTTTCCAATGCATAAGGCGACAGCAATGTTTTCAAAATTGTAAGCCCCGATGATCTTCGTCTCGATCTTCTCTCCGTCTTCTGCTTCGATGATTACACACGGGTCGGCATTTACCAATGTGCAGTGATAGTAGTTTCCAATGGCCGGATATAACACTGGGTTCTTAATTCGCTTTGCCATATTGGCCAAAATAGCATTCTGCGAATTGATGAACACTGTCCCCTCATTCAAAATCAGATATTGATACAGTTCGGACTTTCCCCGAATAATATTTTCAAATCCTCCAAAGGTGCCAATGTGGGCCTTGCCAATATTTGTAATGAAGCCATGGGTGGGCTGAGCGATCGCACTCAACGCTGCTATTTCACCTACATGGTTGGCGCCCATTTCGACAATTGCCATTTCATGAGATTGGTCGATGGCTAAAACTGTCAATGGCACCCCAATGTGATTATTGAGATTGCCTTTTGTGGCATAAACCTTAAACTTTTTATTCAGCACGGCGCTCACCAATTCCTTGCTGGTGGTCTTACCATTGGAACCCGTCAACCCAATCACCGGAATCTTCAATTGACTACGATGATAACGGGCAAGATCCTGAAGTGCCGTCAAGCAATCATTGACCAAAATGCACCGATGGTTGACCACGCCCATCTTTTCATCCACAACCGCATAGCTCGCTCCTTTGGACAGGGCATCCTCAGCAAACTCATTGGCATTGAAAGTGGGACCTTTTAATGCAAAGAATACCGATCCTGACGTGATCTGGCGAGTGTCGGTAGATACTTTACCTGTTTCTAAATACTTTTGGTACAATTCTTTGATTTCCATGCTTATTTCTCTGCTTGAAGATAACAGTCAAAATATATCCTACGTTGGATAGATATAAATTATTTAAGGTGCGTGTCCTGCTCTTTTTACTGCTTCCTTACTCCGTATTGGCCCAATTCAACTACAATATAGAACAATCCATACCTGTTGAAGTTAATGGAAAAAATTTACTGAATCCATGGGCGGGCGGCCTAAACGCTGCTCAGGTAAACACCATGGACCTCAATGCAGATGGGAAGGCTGATCTGGTTGTTTTCGATAAGACTGTCTCCAGGATAAGTACATTTCTTGCAGTTGACAATGGCTATCACTACGCCCCAGACTATGAAACACTTTTTCCGGACGAGGTCAATACATTTGTCGTCTTCAGGGACTATAACTGCGACGGCAAGAAAGACCTTTTCACTTTTGGCCAAATTGGGGTTCTTGTCTTTCAAAATATAACACAACCAGGCAAACCACTTGCCTGGAAAAAGCTTGCATTTTACAATTCCACCACTGGCTTAAAAAGTGAAGTGCTGCTCACCCTTGGGTTTTCCGGCAAAATCAACTTATTACCCGGAAGCAATGATCTTCCTAACTTCACAGACATGGATGGTGATGGCGACCTCGATGTATTAAACATGCGCTTCGTGAGTCCAAGTTCTGCAGAATATCACAAAAATTTCAGCATGGAACGATACGGACGGTGCGACTCCCTCGACCTGGAGCGGCAGACCCAAAACTGGGGTGGCTTTGAAGAATGCAGCTGCGGAAAGATTGCCTTTGGAAAAACCTGCATACAATTGGGGGGCCGAGCGCAACACACCGGTGGCAAAGCATTATTAACATTGGATTTAGATAACGATGGCGATAAAGACCTCCTTTTCTCGGAAGAGTCTTGTCCGCGAATTTATTACCTGGAAAACCAAGGTAACTCCACGGTGGCCATCATGAGCAGCGTGTCATTGTTTCCGGCCACCAACCCAGTCGGTATCCAGGTTTTCCCTACACCTTATCTTGAAGATGTAGACTTTGATAGAAAAACTGATCTTATCGCTTCACCCAACCTGGGAGCACGTGTTGACTTATCTACCAATTTTCTTGAATCCCTTTGGTTTTATAAAAACACTGGCTCCAATCAATTGCCCATTTTCACCTATGTAAAAAATAACTTACTCCAGGAAGACATGATTGAGGTGGGGGATTTTTCCGCCCCTGCATTTACAGATATCGATCAGGACGGGGATAAAGATCTTTTTATCGGCAGGTATACGAATACCCTAATGAGAGGCGCTATCTCCTATTATGAAAACACTGGAACCGCCTCCGCACCTTCGTTTAATATGATCACAAATGATTTCCTGGGGCTATCCAAACGTTCAATATATAACATTAAACCACAGTTCATTGACGCAGATAAAAATGGTGGGATTGACCTTGTCTTGACCGCGACCAGCACCCAAAACGGGAGCACCAATCTTTATTACATCCTCAGCAGCAGCAAAAACTCCACGGCGCTTGGAGGGCAGGGCCTACAGTTGACAAACGTCACAATTGGTTTGAATGAAAATATCACCATGGCAGACATCGATCAGGATGGTAAAGTTGATTTGTTAATTGGAAAATCAACAGGATCATTGGAGTATTGGAGGAATACAGGAACCAAATTCTTGTTGACCAACAACAAATTTCTGGGTCTTGGTGAAAGTGTAGCCCGCCAGAATATCACGGCAGTAGTGGGAGATGTTGACCATGATGGCAGGGATGATATTGTCGTCGGCGACCAGCAGGGGCAGCTCTCTGTTTTCGGTGACTTCCGTTCCAACGGATCCAACACACAGCCGATCCCTGTACTTATCTATAATTCTCTTTCAAAATCTCACACGGCAAGAAATTTAGGGGGAAGTTTGCGTCCGGTGATTACGTATCTCCTTGGAATAGACAAGCCTGAGATCATTGTGGGCAATACCCTTGGAGGACTTTATATATTGAAAAGTGATGATGGTCAGGCATTATCAGATGAACCAATGATTACTTTGTTTCCAAATCCTCTTCGCCCTGAACAACTGCTTTCTATTTTGACCGACCGAAATGCGCGAATGGAAATATTCGCAGTCCATGGGCAGCAGATTGGCACCTCCCTCTCAATCACCGGCAATCAGGTTGGCACTTATCCACTACAGGGTGTTGCTCCTGGAATCTACGTCGCCCGTTTTACCTACGGTGATAAGACTGTGGGGCGTCGATTTATTATTTTATAATTTTATCAGATATGATTAAAAACTTTGCCGTCATTTTTGACATGGACGGCGTGATTGTAGACAGCAATCCTCATCACAAAATAGCATTGGAAAAGTTTTGCCGACAGCACGGCCATGAACTCAGCGATCAACAACTTCGGGAAAAGGTTTATGGAAGAACAAACAAAGACTGGCTCACCAATCTTTTTGGTAATCTGGAAGAAAAACAGCTGCAATCGTATGCGGATGAAAAAGAAGCACTTTTTCGTGAGCTCTATAAAGATGTCATTGTTCCATTAAAAGGACTCCGGAGTTTTCTGGATCTCCTGGATCATCACCAGATCCCCAGGGCGATCGCCACATCCGCCCCTCGCGCCAATGTGGATTTCACACTTTTAAAAACAGGATTGGGAAAATATTTTCCTGTCATTCTGGACGACACGTTTGTTTCAAAGGGCAAGCCTGATCCGGAGATCTATGTCAAAGCGGCCAAAGGGTTAGGGCTGCCCAACCATCAATGCATCGTATTGGAAGATTCCATTTCTGGAGTGCAATCGGGCAGAAGTGCGGGCTCGAAAGTAGTGGGTGTTTCAACGACACACAGCGCAGAAGAACTATCAGATACAGATCTCGTGATTGATGATTTTACAGGACTAGATCCTTTATCCTTGATTGCGCTTGTAACCAATACCGCTTCATGATCCGCAGCATATTCACTCTAGCAATCCTATTATTAGCCCTTCCCTCTTTTGCGCAAGAGACAAAGGGGGACATTTATTTCAAGCAAGCCAAAGAAGTGCTTGATGGGGGCGACAACGAAAAGGCAATAAAAGTTTTTCTGACCGCTCAAAAAGAGTATTTGAAAGAGAAGAACTATTATCGCTATTTTGTCGCCACTCAAAGTGTCTCTATTATTCTTCAGGATACAGGGGAAGGAAAGGCGGCTGAAAAGCTGATCCTGGAAGCCCTGGCAATTATCCCGCAAGATTCCAACGAGAACCTCGAGTTGCATGCAAAACTGCAGGACAATCTAGCGTATACCTATCTCTTCGTACTCTATCAAAGTGAAAGTGCACTGAAGGCATACAGTGAGTCGATACAATTGTTGGAAAAAGCAGGCAAAGCAAACACTACCCACGTCGCTTTTGAATTGGTTAACCGAGCTTCGACATATTACGAACTCTCCCAATTTCAATCTTCGGTAGCCGACCTGCTCAAGGCAATCGCCATTTATGAAAAAGACCCAACCACCGAATCAAAAGTCCTTGCGGAATATTATAACACGCTGGGTGTGAATTATACTGAGATGGAAGAATTTGAGAATGCGTCGAAAAGTTTTCTGCATGGCTTATCATTAATCAAAGCCTCCAATGAAAAGGAAATGATGGCCAAATTTTATAATGGACTTGGCATGAATGAATTTAATCAAGAATTGTTTCAGAAGGCATTGGAACATTTCAATCAGGCCAAAACGATTAATGAATCCCTTTTTGGAAAAGAAGATCCCAACTATGCTCTCAACCTGATCAACATTGGCAATGCGTTCAAGGAAATGGGAGATGTGGATAATGCGATGGCCTCCTTCGAGGAGGTCCTTTCAATCTACACAAAAGTTCCACCGGTTGAAATGTCTAATCTAATTGATTTGACATTGAACATCAGTCGCGTCACCAACGACCTGGGCATGCTGGAACAATCGCAAACCCTACAGCAACAAGCTTTGACTTTGGCAACCACACAATATGGAAAAAACAGTCTACAAGAGGCCAATGTTTACATCAGCATGGCTGCCACAGCCTTCGACAATGGTGAATTTGATCAATCTCTGAATTACAATTTCAAATCCTTAACCCTTTTGCAGTCAAACAATTCAACTACCTATGGCGACTATGCCATCATTTATAACAATCTGGGGCAGGCCTATGATGAACTTCACGACATCGACCTTGCATTGAAATATAAAAATCAGGCCCTGGAATTATTCACGAAGTTGTGTGGGCCCCTCCATTCCTCCGTTGCCATGGCCATCTCCAACATCGGCCTCACCTACGAAATGGCTGAGCAGTATGACAAGTCAATTGATTATCTAAAGCAATCACTCAACATCCGCTTGAAAACTCAACCCCCGACACATGAAGATGTCGGCAAACTCTATTTAAATATGGGACTTGTGTACCTCAAAAAGAAAGAGGTAAAATTAAGTATTGAATATCTTGAAAAGGCTCGTGCTATTTTTGATGGATATGCTAAAAATATAACGAAGGCACAGATCTATAACCGTCTCGGAACGGGTTATGAAATCCTGAAAGATTATGCAAAGGCAAGCACGTATTTCCAGAAAGCACTCATTGCCAATACCCTTAGTTTCAACAATGAAAATATTGAGATCTCACCAGAAAAGCCTGACTTCCTGAGCTATTATGAGATCATCGTTTCGTACATCGCTAAAGCAGATGTTTACTCAAAACGGGGAGACAAGGCAAACTTGTTAAAGGGTATTTCACAATTGGATGCCGCGGATGCAATCCTCAAAGAGAAAGCACTTCACCTTAGCAATCCAAAAGACCGGCTTGAGTTGGCTCAATTGAATACTTTTTTCACCGAGTCGGGAATGTTGTTGAGCGATAAACTATATCGACTTACGAAAGAACCCCTTTACCTCGAAAAGGCCTTTTATTACTCCGAACGTAGCAAAGCGAATGAATTATTCGCTGATATCCAGATGAGCAAGCCCGTTGAATTGTCGCGCGTACCAAAAAAAATGGCGAGTAGGCGGGCAGAGCTCTCAAAACGCTTAAACACCCTGCAACAGCAAATTGCCACTGCGTATGCAGCACAAAATCAATCTTTGATGACCAAGCTGAAAGCGCAGGAATTTGATTTGAAAAAAGAATATGAGGCGGTCCAAACAGAGATCAGTGACCTATCTCCTGCCTTTAATCCCGCCCTTGGCCGATCATTGGCTTCGTGGAATGACATCAAAAAGATCTTGGATATGCGTACTGCCATTGTCAGCTATACCATCACTGATTCGGCCAAATACATTCTAATCGGAAATCATTCAAAGCTTATATTGAAATCCCTTGATGCTAAAACTGACATCGACAAACTCGTTCGTGGATTTAGCAATCTGATCAAATTCCAGGGGACAACACTAAAGCAATCAACAGACAAACTCACAGACATTCTATGGACACCGGTAGAGGAGGCTTTTGCTGAAATGGGCGGAATTGAGAAAGTAATTATTATTCCCGAAGGCCCATTGAATTATTTGCCCTTCGAAACATTGGGTAAGGATAAATACCTGGTGGAAAAATATATCATTCATTATCAGTTCTCGAGTGCTTTGTTATTGAATTCCAGCAAAAATTCAATCCGCGCCAAACCCTCCTTCATTGCCATGGCACCGGTGTTTGGTGATAAGAAAACAAATTATGTAAATAAATCATGCCAGCGGTTTATGACGTCAACAAGAAAAGCTGACGCCAATAGCCGGGCCTTCAGTGCGAATGGAGAGTACATCGCTCCACTTCCTGCAACGGAAATCGAAGTCGAGCAGATCAACAAGATTCATCTTGACAAAGGGATTCTAAGCAAGTTCTTCGTGAACGAATCGGCTTCGGAGGAACTCATCAAGAAGGGGGAGTTGGCGGCTTATGATTATCTCCACCTGGCCACCCACGGGTTTGTCAACAGTCAGTATCCCGAGCTTTCAGGATTATTGCTGACCCAAGATCCCTTATCATCTGAAGACGGCATCTTATACTCTGGTGAAATCCTGGGGCTGACCCTACAGGCAGACCTGGTGACCTTGTCGGCTTGTGAAACTGCCCTTGGAAAAAAGATAGAAGGAGAAGGGGTGCGGGGACTTACAACCTCATTTCTTTTCGCTGGCGCAAAGAGCGTAATCGCTTCATTTTGGAAAGTAGCGGATGAAAGTACCGCCATGCTTATGGTTGCCTTCTACACCGAACTCCTTTCAGGCAAAGACAAGGCTTCAGCCCTGCGACAAGCAAAGACATATTTCAGGTGGTCTTTATAGGCCCCTTTAAAATCACTGGCAGCGGCTTTTAGCTCTGATAATTCCTTGCGGGCTTCCATGATTTGTGCACGAGCACCTATTTTTTCTGCCATGGAAAGGCCTCTCGTGGCCGCATCAAGACTTGACGAAATTTGACCTGCCTTCCGGTGGACCCCAGCCAGATAGATAAGCACGGCCGACAATTCCTTTTTGTTATCATATTCCTCATTGAGTCGCAAGGCTCTTTCCAGGTAACTCCGAGCCTCTACTTCTCTGCCAAGCTTGTCAAATGCCATACCTGCATTGCAAAGGGTCATGGCAAGAAACTGCTTTGCATTTTGCTCTTCAAACTCCTTTGTCGACTTCAAAGAGTAATACAATGCACTATCATAATCTGTGAGAAAAAAATATACAGAACCAAGATTAGCATCGCAGGCCGCTACACCGAACCGATTATTTATCTTTTTATAGATTGTCAATGCTTCATGATAAATGCCTACCACTTTTCTATATTCCTTCTGGGCCTTTAATACAATCCCGATATTGCTAATGACCATCGCAATGTTGGCAGGGTTTTGCATACGCTCAAAAATCCTTCTTGCTTCAAAGTAGTATTCCAGTGCTTTTTGATAATCGCCCTTTTCATCATAGATGATGCCGATATTATTTATTGTTTTGGCTGTTTCGCTGTCATCCCCGATTTTTCTCCGCAATTCCAATGCATTAAGTTCATACTTCAACGCTTCAGTGTAATCCCCCTGGGCCTCGTGTGTCACTCCAATGTAATTGAGTGCTTCGGCTTCCAGTGCCTCCAGCTTTGCTTCTTTTGCAGCGGAGAGCGCCCTCAAACCAAAGTCTCTGGCCGAATCGGCATTGATGAAACGGTACCCCCAACATAATTCGAGGAGGATTTCTATCTCTTCTTTTGTAGAGGCTTTGGGCAAGAGGGCCTTTAAGCTATCAATGTCCCTATGCTGAACAAAAGTGCCGTTTGACGTCGCCAAACCAACTAAAAGGAAAGAAAGTATTTCATGCTGAATATTTATGGTCTAAAACTACAATCCAGAGGCCTGGTTATTCATTATTTTTAGCCCTCCTTGGATAATTGATGGTCTTTTGTCGATATTTGCAATCCTTTTTAAGGAAAGGTTTAAAAATCAATGAGTTATGGCAAGGGTGTGTGAAATTACCGGAAAGCGTCCAAGGGTGGGGAACAAAGTTTCTCACGCTAATAATAAAAGCAAGAGAAAGTTCTATCCTAACCTTCAAAAGAAGCGTTTTTTTATTCCAGAAGAAGGAAAGTGGATCACGTTAAAGCTATCCACGAAGGCAATTAAGACCATCAACAACAAAGGCATCACCGCTGTCTTGAAAGAGGCGCGTGAAAAAGGAATGTTGGCAAACTGATTTAAATTAAGAACTACATGGCAAAGAAAGGCAATCGCATTCAGGTGATACTCGAATGCACGGAACATAAAGCTACTGGCCAGCCAGGCATGAGTCGCTACATCACTACGAAGAACCGTAAGAACACCACGGAGAGAATTGAGTTGAAGAAATACAACTCGCTTCTGAAAAAATATACTTTACACAAAGAAATTAAATAATCATGGCAAAGAAAGTAGTTGCTTCATTAAAGAAGGCGGATGGTAAGAACTTCGCTAAAGTGATACGTTCTATCAAATCGGAGAAGACCGGCGCATATACTTTTAGGGAAGAAATTGTGCCCGCTGAATTGGTAAAAGAAACATTGGCGAAGAAGGGTTAATCCCTTCTGCTAAATAGTTAAAAGTCCCGAAGAGGGACTTTTTTGTTGGAGGCAGATCCTAACACTACCTTCACTAAGTTTTCCTGCAGGAAAATGGAGGTTGCATCCTCAAACGGGCACAATATATATGTCATTATTCGGTAATTTTTTTTCGAAAGAGAAGAAAGAATCTCTCGACAAAGGACTTGAGAAATCAAGCACGAGCTTCTTCAGTAAGCTCAGTAAGGCTATTGTGGGCAAATCTAAAGTTGACGAAGAAGTTCTTGACAGCCTGGAGGAAATTCTTATTGGGTCGGACGTAGGCATTGACACCACCATGAAGATTATTGACCGTATTAAAGCAAGAGTTACCAGAGACAAGTACGTTGGCACCGATGAGCTGGACCGCATCCTTAAAGAAGAAATTGCAATGCTGCTTTCTGAGGATAAGACCAATGCCCATGATGACTTTGATTCTCCACCAGGCGTCAAGCCTTATGTATTGATGGTGGTAGGGGTGAATGGTGTTGGGAAGACCACCACCATAGGAAAACTTGCTGCTCGGTTTAGCAAAAAAGGCAAACAAGTCATCCTCGGGGCGGCGGACACTTTTCGCGCGGCGGCGGTTGATCAGCTAAAACTTTGGGGTCAGCGCATAGGCGTGCCTGTCATTGCAAAGGGCATGAATACAGATCCATCTGCCGTGGCTTTCGAAGCTGTACAGGAAGGCCTGAAGCAAGGCATGGATGTTATTATCATAGACACCGCTGGGAGGCTGCACACAAAAACCAACCTGATGGCCGAGCTTTCAAAAATCAAGCGCGCGATTCAAAAAGTTATTCCTGATGCTCCACACGACGTTTTGTTGGTGCTGGACGGAAGCACTGGCCAAAATGCAATAATTCAGGCCCGCGAGTTTACAAAAGCAACCAACGTAACATCCCTGGCCATCACTAAGCTTGATGGCACAGCAAAGGGTGGTGTTGTGCTTGGCATCTCGGAGGAATTCAAAATTCCAGTTAAATATATTGGGGTCGGTGAAGGCGTGGATGACCTTCAGGTATTCAATAAAATTGAATTTGTAAATTCTTTGTTCAATAAGAATTAGCCATTTTATTTCTTGAGCAGTACAGGCTTCTCTTGTTTTTTAAATGGGATACTCCAAAAAATCTGGTAATTAAATCCCCAGTAGATCTGGTTGGCAATTAGGCCATAACCCGGAACATCATAGGTCTTAAACTGAGTCTCTCCTTTCGCACTAAGAGCAAACTTCATCCTGGCTGTATATCCCATCCAAAATTGTTTCCAGATCTTGACACGCAGGCCAGCGACAATTTCACCCCACGACGCCGTACGGTCGCTATTGACCAGATGCTTTTGTATATCACCAAAGTATTTGTCGTTAAAGCTAATCGAGGTTGACTCATTAAAATAGGAACGCCCATAGCGAAAGCCAAAAAATACCATGTTTCGGTCAGGGTCCTTCTTAAGCACGTTGATATCTGCTCCAGCCCGCCAATATGTACCGCTGTTATGGTAGAACCCACTATCTGGTAACGATTTGTCTTTCCCCCAGCTGCCATAATCAACCGCCAAATACAATTTCCCGAAGTCTATATCGCCATTCATTTCCCATCCTGTATAGGTTCCCATAGTCAGTGTTTTCCCAATGCTGATCACATCAGTACCTACCCTAAAAGCTCGCGGATAAAATTTATTGTTAACCTTCGCGTTAACGCTGTCCACTTTCTTCACTTCTTGAGCAAAGACGATGTTCGCCATACAGCAAAGAAGCAGGCTACAGCTTAATTTCAATGTTGACAGTTGCACTTGTTGAAAGTTGGCTATTAGTGATTTTTGGTGTGATCTGGAATGAAGTGGCAAAGACATTCAGGTTGCTGTAATAAACGTATCCCCCACATTCAGGACTAATAATCACATTTTGGGCCACATATGCGACCACAAGAGAGTCCGACTTGGCCACATTCTGGGCGTCCAGGTATTTAAATTTGAAAGTGGTCTGCAATTCGCTGGGGTTGACATGCAGAACCAAGGAAGACACCTTTGCGTTCTTTTTGTTTTGGAATGTCGAGTCCGTTCCTGATATGGTGATGGAGGTAAATAATACTGAGTTTGCTTCCTCCGAGGTTGTTTTTTTCAAAGAAATTTTCACCTGGCTGGTCGCAGTAATCAGGCAATCAGGTTGATTGGCACATGCCGAGAATAAGGAAATAATGATAACGGCTAGTAAAAGCTTCACGAATGGGAATTAATTTTCAAATATAGAGTTTCAGGGCCCAAACCACTTAATTTTGTATCCTCAAATATCATACCGTGCGTGCAAAAGGAAATAAAAAGACTAAAGTAAACATCGTCACGCTCGGCTGCTCCAAAAACCTGGTAGACTCCGAAGTATTGCTTACACAACTAAGGGGTAACAATATTGATGCTGTGCATGAGTCAAAAAAGGATGACGCCAGCATCGTGGTCATCAATACATGCGGCTTTATCGATAACGCCAAGCAGGAATCCATTGATACCATTTTACGTTATGTGGATGCGAAAGAAGAGGGCATCGTGGAGAAGGTATATGTCACAGGTTGCCTTTCACAGCGTTACAAAGACGATCTCGAAAAAGAAATTCCAAAGGTCGATGCATGGTTTGGCACACGGGATCTATCGCGACTATTGAAACAACTTAATGCGAACTATAAACATGAACTGGTGGGTGAGCGCATTCTTACGAATCCTCATCACTACGCGTACTTAAAGATTTCTGAAGGCTGCGATCGTCCTTGTTCCTTTTGTGCGATTCCCCTGATGCGGGGTAAGCACATATCGCGTCCGATCGAAGAATTGGTATTGGAGGCCCGGAATCTGGTTAAAAAAGGAACGAAGGAATTGTTGCTCATTGCACAGGATTCTACCTACTATGGCCTGGACCTCTATAAGAAAAGAAACCTCGCAGAGCTGCTTAGAAATCTTTCAGACATAGATGAAATTGAATGGATCAGGCTTCACTATGCATTTCCCACTGGGTTCCCAATGGATGCGCTGGAAGTGATGGCGGAGCGATCCAACATTTGCAAGTACCTGGACATCCCCCTCCAGCATGGATCAAGTCGGATGCTGCAGATCATGAGACGAGGAACAACCCTTGAAAAAACAGAGCAGTTGATTAAAGATATTCGTGACAAAGTCCCAGGCATTGCCATCCGCACCACATTGATCGCCGGTCACCCTGGGGAAACCGAAGATGATTTTAAGGAGATGATGGACTTTGTAGCCTGTACCCGTTTCGATCGTCTTGGCATATTTGCATATTCCCATGAAGAGAATACTCACTCGCACTCCATGCCCGATGATGTCCCTCCTGAAATCAAACAAGAAAGGCTCGATGCGGTAATGGAACTGCAACAGGGAATTTCTCTTGAATTAAATCAGTTAAAAATTGGTGAAACTTTAAAAGTTCTCGTCGACAGGAAAGAAAGCGGAAAATTTATCGGACGCACGGAATTTGATTCGCCGGAAGTTGACAATGAGGTAATCATTAAATCCAAATCCTATCTTCGACTCGGTGATTTTGTCCCCGTAAAAATTAGTTCTGCCACAGAATTTGATTTGAGCGGAGAGGCCCAAATGGCGTAACCTGAACTTTATAAAAAAATACCGTCATTCAACTTATGCTTTTAACTAAAAATTGTTGTTGTCGATGATGCATCTTCACAAAATTCCATTCCGGAGTACAAGAGCCTTTACTGAGTTTTTTCTGAAATACATTGAAAAGGATTCTAGCCTTTCCTCTTTTTATTCCCGTTTTCCTACCGTTGAAAATTTTAAAGATCAGATTGAGGAAAAATCCAAATCATTCCCTGACTCAACCCGCCAAATTCTGGTCAATAGATTGCAGCAGCAATATTCAAAAATATCCAAACCTTCAAAGGAGGTAGCTGAAAATGTAAGATCACTGCTTCAAAAAAACACTTTCACCGTCACCACAGGGCACCAGCTCAATATTTTCACGGGCCCGCTCTACTTTATTTACAAGATTGTGACCGTCATCAATGCCTGCAAAAAATTAAGTGCGCAGTATCCCAATCAGCACTTTGTTCCAGTCTATTGGATGGCTTCGGAAGATCATGATTACGAAGAGATCAAGTACTTCAGATTGTATGGAAAAAAATACGTTTGGGAAACAAGCCAGGAGGGTGCCGTTGGGCGATTCAATACGAAGGAGCTGAAAAGCATTTTGCAACAGCTCCCTGGCGATGTCTCAATTTTTGAGGAGGCCTATACAAAAAATGAGTTGCTGAGTGATGCTGTTCGACATTACGTCAATAAATTGTTCGGTCACGAAGGATTGATTGTCATTGATGCTGATGACCGTGAATTGAAAAAAGTATTTACGCCAATCATTAAGGAAGACCTGTTCGCTAAGGTCCCATTTAAGCATGTCAATGAAACAAATGCAAACCTGGAAAACCTCGGATATCATCCACCCGTGAATCCTCGTGAGATTAATTTTTTCTATCTGGACAAGAATTTACGAAGCAGGATAGAAAAAAAAGGTGAAGACTTCATGGTAATCGATACCCCATTGAAATTTTCACGGCAAGCCCTGGAGAAACAAGTAAACGAAGAGCCCGAAAAATTTAGTCCAAATGTAATCCTGCGTCCGCTCTACCAGGAAATGATTTTGCCTAACCTTGCCTATGTAGGCGGCCCGGCGGAGTTGGTGTACTGGCTGGAACTAAAAAGCATGTTTCACCATTTTCATGTGCCCTTCCCCATTCTGTTGCCGAGAAACTTTGCCATGGTTGTGGATGCCCCGATGGCACGCAAAATGGTTAAAACCGGACTTTCTATGGAGGATTTCTTTGAGGAAAAAAATTATCTTTTCAACCATTGGGTGACCAAAAACTCATCTAACGACTTGTCGCTTGGTGATGCCATGAAAGCCCAGGCACAACTTCTTGCTGAAATTCAGGCACGTTGCGAAAAAATCGATCCTACACTCGTCATCATGATGAAGGCGGAGACAAAAAAAATTCAGAATACGCTCGAAAAAATTGAAAAGAAAATGTTGCGGGCGGAGAAACGCCTTCATGCTGATAGAATTCGACAAATTGAAGAAGTCAAAGATGCAATGTTCCCCAATGGCAGCTTACAAGAACGCACCGATAATTTCCTTAACTTTTATCAACAGGATCCCGGGTTCATGAATACATTATTGAAGAAGTTCGATCCATTCGACTTTCAGTTCAATGTACTGACGCATCATGACTAAAGAAGAACTGCGAAAACTATACTCAGCCGAACGAAAACAACTCAGTGCGTCCGAGCGCGCCTCTTTTAATCTGAAACTTGCTCACCACTTCTTTTCTTCGATTGACCTCTCACAGATTAAAGTCATTCACACTTACCTTCCAATTTTAAAAAATAATGAACCTGATACGTGGACGATCATCGAGCGGATACAGAGAGAATTTCCACAAATAAGAATTTCAGTCCCGCGCATAGTGAACGATCAAATTTTTGAAAACTTTTATTTCGAAGGCCCTCATCAATTGCAAACAAGTGCTTGGGGAATCCAGGAGCCGAAACAAGGCATCAAAACGCCTGCCGCAGAGATTGATATGGTACTCGTACCGCTGCTGGTCATTGATCGTCGTGGTCATCGGGTAGGATATGGAAAAGGCTATTACGACAGGTTTTTAAAAACGTGCAACAAGGATTGCAAAACAATCGGCCTTTCTTTTTTCAAACCTGTTGAATTAATCGCGGACACAATTGATAGTGACGTTACCCTTAACTCGTGCATCGAGCCTTCCGGAATGCATTACTTCTGACCCGAATTGAAGGTCGCACGAATCATTTCTTTTTTCCCGGGTGATCCAGCCAGTGTCTCAACTTCTAATTCCAATGATTTAAGATCGCGCTTTACCTGGCCCTTGGCACAATATGTTACGAACACACCACCGGGTGCAAGCAGATTGGCAATCTTCGTCAGTGTTGCCAAGGTCCACATCTCTGGTTGCTTCATCGGCGCAAAAGCGTCGTAATAGATCAGATCGAACGGAGCATTAGATTGAATCGCCTCAACAAGGATGTCTCCCCTTTTCTTACACAGCGTGAAAGAGGGTGAAATCGGTATGGGCTGGTCCCAAGGTGCTTCATGAATTCTGGAAAAACTTTCCGGAGAGCCGAGCGTGACTGGATGATTCAATTGTTGAAGCATAGGCGTTTCTACGGGGAAAGCCTCCCATGACTCATAAAAGGTTTTGACTTCATGCAAAGTGTGATGCAATAGCGTAAGGAAGACGTTCAACCCCGTACCAAATCCTGCTTCAAATATCCTGATTTCGCTTTTCTGATTTCTCTGCAACCAATGATCAAGTCCGGCGCGTATGAAGACGTGTTGTGATTCCTGGATGGCTCCGTGTATGGAGTGATAGGTTTCGTTTAGTGAAGTATCAAGCAATGAATGGGAGCCGTCTGATGTCGTGATGATCTTAATGGTTGACATTTCATTTGCGGCTGATCAGCGCCACTGCATACGCATTTACGCCCTCTTGTCTCCCAACATATCCGAGCTTCTCAGCGGTAGTAGCTTTTATGGAAATGTCTTCTTCTGAAATATCCATCAGCGGCGCCAGTGCCTTTTTCATTGCTTCAATATGTGGTTTGATCATCGGCTCCTCCAACGTAAGGGTACAGTCAACATTCTCCACTCCCCAGCCCTTTTCCTTTAACATTCTCGTGACTTCCTTCAAAAAATATTTACTGTCCATCCCGGCCCATCTGGGATCGCGGTTGGAAAAATGAATGCCAATGTCACCCAGGTTGGCGGCACCCAACAAAGCATCGCAAATGGCATGAATCAATACATCTGCATCGGAGTGGCCCACCGCTCCTTTGTCCGCAGGCACTTTAATACCACCCAACCAAAACGCCCTCCCCTCCTCCAGCGGATGAACATCAAATCCCATACCCACTCTTATTTTCATGGCCGTTTCTTTTGCTTTGACTTATAATACAACACACTCGATCGCTCTTCTTTAAAAATCTCCCGGGCTACTCTTTTGATATCCGCTGCTGTCACCGACCGGATTTTCTCAGCTTCGAGGTTAATCAAGTTTGGATCACCCGACAAAGATGCAAACGCGAGGTTCATCGCACGGTTCATCACTTCCACCTTGTCAAATTCCAGCATGGATTCGGCCTGGTTTTTTACTTTTTCAAGCTCCCCTTCGCTCACTCCGTCATCGATTATTTTCTTCAAAATCAAATCTACTTCTTCTTCAGCCTTGTCAAGGCTTATTTTATCATTGACCCTGCCGCCGACCACCAACAATCCCGGATCAATAGAGCCCATGCCATGAGCTGAGACAGAAGAAAATATTTCTTTTTCTTTCACGAGTTGGTGGATCAATCGACTTGATTGCCCATGGCTTAGAATATCGCTTAGCAAATCAATGGCGTAGTAATCCGGATGAAAACGGCCGGGCATCGGAAATGTCTTGTACAACGCGTCAGCAGGGACATTGGCCTCTACGGTTAAAACTCTTTTCTTCTGCTGAGTTGGTTCTACAGGAATATTCCTTTTAGACTTCCCTGGAAAAGGGATCGGTGCAAACCACTTCTCAGACAATTTCTTTACTTGATCCGTGGTAACTTTTCCAGCTACCACCAGGATGGCGTTGCCTGGTAGATAGTATCGGAAGAAAAAATCCTTTACATCCTGCAGGGTGGCATTTTCAATGTGCGATATTTCCTTTCCAATGGTAGCCCATTGATAAGGATGTATCTGATAGGCCAACGGCCTCAGTTTCAGCCATACGTCACCATAAGGTTGACTGAGGTAACGCTGCTTGAACTCTTCAATCACCACATTGCGCTGCACTTCCAGCACGGCAGGATCAAACGACAAACTCATCATGCGGTCGCTCTCCAGCCAAAACCCAGTTTCAAGGTTGGTGGCCGGAAGGGTGAGATAATAGTTGGTGATGTCTGTGTTGGTGAAGGCATTGTTCTCTCCTCCTACCCGTTGAAGTGGCTCATCATAACTCGGAATATTTTTCGATCCCCCAAACATGAGATGCTCAAACAAGTGAGCGAATCCCGTTTTATCCGGTTGCTCATCCCGTGAACCAACATCATAAAGAATATTCATGACGGCAATGTCCACGCTCGCATCTTCGTGCACCAGCACCTTCAAACCGTTGTCGAGCGTAAATGATGAGAATGAAATCATTTAGATTTAACTTCTATACCATTAGATCCGCCAATATTTTCTTAGCCTGTTGAGGTTCCAACCTAGGGCCAAATTGGTTCACGACGATTGAAGACGCAAGTGAAGCCAGTTTTCCAGCTTCCGCATAACTATGGTGGTGTGTAATGCCATACATAAAAGCCCCGGCAAACATATCACCAGCCCCGTTGGTATCCACTGCGTGAACTTTATAAGGCTCTATCTGGATAAATGTGTCTCCGTCATAAATCAATGCGCCATTGGCTCCCAGGGTAATGGCAAAGCGTTTGGCCACCTGTTTTAACTTTTCCCTTGCATCATTGGTGGAGTCAGTTCCGGTAAAAATCATGGCTTCCTCTTCGTTGCAAAACAACAGGTCCACACTCGCGCCCACGATCTCCTCCATTTGCTTTGAGAAATACTTTACCATACTGGCATCTGAAAAAGTAAGTGCCACCTCGATCCTGTTTTTCTCAGCAATCTTTTTAGTTGCCCTCATCGCTTCGAGTCCCTTGGGGCTGGCCACAAGATAGCCTTCGAGATAGACATGCGATGATTGTTTGATGGCCCCCTCATCGATGTGCTCCGGCGAGAAGTGGGAACTCACGCCAAGAAACGTATTCATAGTCCGTTGCGCGTCCGGTGAGGTCATCACCAGGCATCGTCCTGAATCACCGGGCGGGCAATTTTCGTACTTCAAATTAGTATCCACGCCGTTTCGCTTCAGATCTTCCAGGAAAAATTTTCCCATGACATCCTTTCCAACGAGGCAGGAGTAAAAACCCTCTCCACCAAATTGACTGAGGGCGACAACCGTGTTGCCGGCAGACCCGCCGCCTGACATCTTGCTGCGCTTCATATCGATGGCTTTCATCAAATGCTGCTGTCGCTTTTCATCCACCAACGTCATCACACCTTTCTCTACTTCATTCTTGTCGAAGAAGTCATGATCTACTTCCGTCACAATATCTACAATGGCATTGCCAATGCCGTAAACATCATATTTCATATTTCTGGTTTAGGTCGCAAAAGTAAAGAAAAGATTCACACCATTAGTCCGATCACCGCGGCAGAAACAGACCAGGGCCATGGAGCCGAAATCAAATCTTTCATGGTATTCTGTTTTAAGGTCTAGTTTATTTATTTTTTTTGAATAGCCAAATTTAGATCAACTGTGACGCAACCTAATTCTGATTGACACAATCCATCCTGAATTTCACAATAAAAGAAGAAATGATGGTCAGCAGCCCAATTGCCAAAACGGGTGCCATCAATCCAAATTGATCTGCGATCAAGCCCGTTAAGATCGCTCCGATTGCATACCCTAAATCTCTCCACAACCGAAATATGCCAATACTTTCAGGTCGCTGGTCAGGATGTGTGTAGTCTGAGACTGCGGCAAGAAATGTAGGATATACAATGGCTGTCCCCAATCCAAGGAGTGCCGCCAATATAATGAAGTGTCCAAATGAATTCGCCCACAACATTCCCAATAAAGCAACTCCCTGCAAGAACATTCCCCAGAATAACAATGTCTTTTTACACCATTGATCCGCCCACTTACCGGTAAAGAGTTGTCCGATTCCCCACACGGCAGGGTAGGTGGCCACGATAATCCCAATATCCTGTAGATCAAAACCTCTGGAAGTCAAGAGCAATGGAAATAGACCCCAAACCATACCGTCATTCAGATTATTAACCAGGCCGGCTTGGGTTATGGAGCCCAGATTTCTGTGTTGCCAGGTGGTCTCCCAAAATACTTTCTTAAGCAGTGGGATATTACTGGATTTTGCCTCCAGCAATACATGTTTTTTTGTATCGACAATAAATAACCAGCTGAGCAAAAGGCCAACAACTGCCATGCCTATGCCGATATAAAATGGATAGGGTCGCAATCCGTACCCATTAGCAATCCAGCCGGTGGCAAAGGCTACAACGGCTAAGGCCAGGTATCCTGCAAATTCATTTAGCCCCATTGCAAAACCTCTGTCTTTTTCGCCAACCAGATCAATTTTCATCATCACCGTACTTGACCAGGTTAAGCCTTGACTGACACCTAATAGAAGATTGGCAGCAATTACCCAGTTCCAATTGGGTGCGTAGATCAGCATGATTGGAACAGGGATGGCAACCAACCAACCCGTTACCAAGAGATTCTTTCTGCCAAATTTATTTGCCAGTTGCCCCGTGTAATAGTTAGTGAATGCCTTTGAAACACCGAATACGACAATGAAAGAGAGAATTGCGGTCTTGGCAGCCAATCCGAAATCTGCTTCTGCAATTTGAGGAATGATTGTTCTTTCCAACCCTATCATCCCACCAACAAATGCATTGACGATCACCAACAATATGAATTGCGGTAAGTTCTCTTTCAGACCAAGTTTGACTTCTCTCCTCATGATCATCTATCCATTACACACTTTATTGTTTTTTCAATAAGCCTTAGTGCATTAACACTTCCATTCTCCTCTCCTTTTTCAAAATCACCATGTTGTTGGGCCATCGTATTTGTGAGGTGCGCAAAGCAGATTACCTGCTTGTTCTTTGCTTTCGCAAAAGCATACAGAGCTGCCGCTTCCATCTCAACAGCATGTATGCCAAGCTTTTTTGCTTCATTGATCGATGATTGTGTTTCACGGTATGGGGCATCTGTAGTCCAGCTTTTCCCCTTGGCGATTGACAAATCTGGAAGTGTCAGCAAGGGATCAAGCAATTTTATGAGCTCGCCATTTAATTCTGACTTCTCCCCGGAAGGAATGTAATGGTAACTTGTCCCCTCATCTCTGATTGATTCGGTGATGATTATAAATTCTATACCTTCCAGTGGATTTATGATCCCAGCGGATGTGATGCTTATCAATAGTTTACACCCTGAAACAAAAAGCTGCTCCGCTAAAAGTACGGCGTAAGATGATCCAACGGCACATCCTATTATCCCAAGATTCAATCCATTGTGCTTGAACTCATACAGGTCTGAATGATAACAGGCCCAGCAATTATTTAGCTCGGCTAAATTATTTCTTCTGAGATAGCGTACGATATCTCCATCTGGATCAAGAACACATATTTCAGGAACGTTGCCCTGGGCCAGGTTTTTTTGTCTTCTTCCTTCCCTTAATAAATTTTCTGGGGTAAAAACTGAAGGTTCATTGTACTGCTTCTTATCCATGTAGTTCGCTTGATTCAGTTCTATAACTTCATTATGGGAATCCGACTTCGAGGGGAATTGCTTTGGGCCTCTCTGACTCCTGTTCGGCAACAAAGACTTAAGAACTATTTCCTGATAATATTTAGCGTCATCTTATACTTCCCCGCCCTGTCTGGATAGTCCGTGATGAAGCCATCCACGCCCATGCCCTTGAGCGCCACCATTTCCTTTTCGTCATTCACCGTCCAGGGTATGAGGCGTATTTTCAATTCATGACAATGTTTAACTTCTTCCTTCGAAAGGAGCTTATAGTCCGGGCTGTAGATTGAAGGAGTGAAGCCCAGGTCTGCCAGGTTTTCATCGATGGTCTTAAGATTTTCCACCAATGCTGAAAGACGCACCTCCGGGTATTTCTCGTGCCAATACTTCAACACGCGAAAATCAAATGACTGAATGACGACACGTTCCATCGGCAGGTATTGGTCCAAAAGGTTGTAGACCAAGTCTGAAAACTCCTGTGGCTTAGGGTGAAACTTGCCATCATCGCCGGGAAGGCTTTTAATCTCGATGCTATAGTCTACTTCGTATTTGGTAAAATTCTTGATGTGATTTTCAACCGCCAGAATTACTTCTATCAAAAGTGGCTTATAAGCTTTCATTTTCTCTTGATCCGGGAATCGTTCATTCGGCTTCA
>JAYVQY010000098.1:0-6172 GCA_043776715.1 Cyclobacteriaceae bacterium
TGCCGCGAACTTGTCATGCGTCCTGTCCTCGGGAGCTACTGACCGTTCCAATGAAATGCGCGAGTTGATCGTACTCGTCTTCACACGTTCCACAATTGATATTTTTTTGCTTTTTCGCGGCGGCGGCATGGGCCACAACGTTGGTGTATGAAACGTGGCTGGGCTTTCGAAGTGCTGTCTTGTCCCACGTGACCAAACGTAATTTGAAAACTAAACTACAAATTTACACTGAACCCCAGCCATGTTTTATACATTTTTGTTGGCGGCTGGCACATTGGTCAACCTGGTGGTCTTATTGCTGGTTGTAAAAAGTGCTGATTAGTAATCTCACATGCAATTTGGTCGATGAACTCATTAGGAGCTCCTTTGATAAACTCAGACAACAACCAGTTTTGTTTCATTTCAAAGTGTCTGTATAAAACTGTCGGTTGGTATCGTGCAAGCTCACTGAGTCGGTGCATTGAAGCAAAAATAATTGTCATAGGATTTCTGTCAATTATATTTGGCTGACCACTCCGCTTTAAGTACCAAAGAGTACTAGGTCCATTTATATATTGAATTTCCCGTCTCACAATTTTATGATACTTAGTCAACTCTGCTATATTGTTATTTTTATTTGCCCCCGATTTGTACCAATCAAATCTTTTTTTCTTCCTTATGACAAATTTGTTTTTAACACCTATATCTTGTTCATATTCTGGCTTTATTTTATTCAGAGTATGTCCATTGGCAAATGTTTCCGACAATTCTGCGCAAACCCAAGCTTTATGGGAGTTGTTCATTAGAACAAAATGTGGATTTGAAATTGGCAGAAAAATATCTTCATACCCTGTCGGAAAAGTCAGATTGAAAGCCCGATGAATAAATGGGAGATTGTATAGTAAATTTTTGAGTGAATAAATGTCATTATTGCATGTCTCACCGAAGTATCTACAAAGACTTGAAAGAATTCCGTTGGGTTGAAATGTTATCATTTCATTTTTCAAATTTGTATTACCCGGATTGATTTGTCCCTGTGCTCCATGTAACTCAGCAAATGGAATCTTCTTGACTTTTAGTAAGGCTTTTGTTGCGTTGAGAAGAGAATAATACAATGTCAATGGTGCAACCGTGTTTGGTACATCAATGCTGATTTGATGGAAATTTTTTGCCTGCGTCCAATACTCTATTGCATCGTCATGTCCCTCGCGCTCTAGCCACATTTCAACGTAGTCCCAAGGATTTCTAACAAGGACTGATTTGTCATTAAAGTCAGGACTCACAATAGCCTTGTGAGGTCGAGTCGTCTTTCCGTTAAACTTTAATTGTTCGAAGCCCATATTTTCTTTGTGCTTGCCGCCAACGTCTAGCTATATGCACCCTGGTGCATGTAGCGACCATATCTCTTTTCTAAGACGTGCATATAGCCATCCATATCGGGAGGCATTGTGCACCCTTCACAGGCCAAGGTTGTCCAACGGACTTCTGATCTTATCAAACCCTTTTTTCGTAACATGAGTATAGATTTCTGTCGTCTTGCTGGAATTGTGACCCAATAAAGCCTGAATATAGCGCAAATCAGTTCCATGTTCAAGCAGATGCGTGGCAAAACTGTGCCGAAGGGTATGGAGCGTGGCCCCTTTTTTAATTCCCGATTTTGCAAGCGCCGTCGCAAATACTTTTTGCAGACTTGATTCTGAATATGACTTGCCATCTGCCCCCTCGAAGATCCACTTTCTTGGTTGGTATTTTTCATAGTATTGGTCCAGCAAAACCAGCAGGGTTTTTGAAAGCAGCGTCTCCCGGTCCTTTTTCCCTTTACCACCACGCACTCTGATCACGTTACGACTCCGGTCGATGTCGTTCGGCATCAGATTTATCAGTTCGCTCCTGCGTAGTCCCGCTGAATATATCGCATAAAGCATCGTTTTGTGCTTCACATTTTCTGCGCTTCGAAGAATGGCCATCACCTCCTCTTCACTCAATATTTCGGGCAACTTCGTTTCGCTCAGCGGCCTATCCACAAAATAAACCTTTCGCTCACCGTGATGAACCCGCTCAAGGTAAAACTTGATGGCATTGATGGCGGTGTTTTGCGTCGAAATCGAAACCTTCCGGGTAACAACAAGATATTCCAAAAACTTCTTGATCATTTCATCTGAAATATCCTGAATGGTCCGCGGGTGAATGAAAGATAAAAAATTACGCATCTGCGACTCATACGTCTTCACCGTCGCCGGACTATACCGAATCCTGATCAAATGCTCGTGATAGCCGTCCGGCAATGCGGGTTGAATGATGTTTATCTTTTCCTGTGGTAGAAAATCACTGAAACCACGAACCATTACCGGCTGACAGACTGAAAGCTTTTCCATAAGCAAAGTTAATGCGGCTTTGGCGTAGGGAACATACCAACACCCGTGTGTCTTGCTAAACTGTCTTTGGGGGAAAGAACGGACTACAGTGTCTGCCGATGGAGTCAGTCGTCCACGAATCGCAATGCATGAAACCCCTCTATGATGTAATGGTTCTAATTCCAATTGTGAAGCTTGCATGAAGGCAAGTTTCGCAAAGAATGCGTACTAAAATTGAGGGTTTCCAAAAATGATCAGGAAAACCGGACACCTTTCTTGTTCCCGGTTGGCTCAAATAGGCGCCCGGGCAGCCTACCTAGCTCCGGTGTTGGTATTTCACTGCCTTGTGCGCTCCAATACCCTTGCCACGAGACGATATGATATGAATCCAGGATTTGCGATTGATGTTGGTGACCGCTGGAGGGAACACCACCATCGGAAAGTGCCGCATTTCAAACCGGGCTTTCAAAATCGCCATCACGAATCCCATGACTATTGTGGTGAATAGTCTATTTTCTCCAGTTCTGAATTCTAAGTCCCCGAATTGAATCATGATGTCTTTCGTTATTTGTTATCAACATCAATTCATTCTCGATTGCGATTCCGGCTATTAAAATGTCCGATGTGCCAACTGTAATTCCTTTTTGTCTTAGGTCTGAATACACGTCTCCAGATATTTTTGCAGACTCTTCCGACATGTGAATGATTGTGTTATTATTAACAAATTCCTCAAATTCTTTAATCTGTCTTTCCGCTTTCTTGAATTTGAGTCCGCCGAGGATTTCATAGTATGTAATTATTGAGATATTAATTACATCAAATTCTTTCAGGTATTCGTTGAAATGGTCAACTACTCTTTGGTCACCCTTGAAATAAAACGATAAAATGTCTGTGTCAACAAGAGATTCTATCACGGGTTAGTAAATTTGTCTGTCGCTTGCTCTATTGTCGTGAAGTTTCTCCGTCATTTCGGTAAAAAAGTCGCTATCCAAGTCTTTCCAGGTTCCGGCTAGCTTTAAGGTCTCGTCCTTTGATTTAAGTTGGTTTTCAATTTTACCCAATAGGGTATTTATTTCACTCAGCTTGTCGGCTGATAACTGCTGAAGTTTTCTAACTAAACTGTTCCTAAGGCGATTCTTTACATTCATAAGTCAAATTTAGTAAAATATACCATTTGCTGCGGTCGAATGCTATGCACAACCCTTATGTCTATCAAGACTTCCATTGTCTGGTTCGGGTGTTGGCGTTTCTCACCTCGTGAGCACCAACATCCTTGCCACCAGCTTAATCCTCATCCTTCAGCTTTTCGAACTCAGCTAAGATTTCCATTGAGTCCTTGGAAACGATTTTTGACTCCTTACTCAGCTGCTTTGAAAGAAGTCTCCGATTATGAAGTCGGTTGTAGAATTCGACAGCCTCGTTTATGTATCTATTCCTGTCTTTTTTAACTTTTACCACAATTTTCTCAGTCTCCTGAAAAATGTCATCCTCGAGTTTTAATGATAAATTTTTCATCGTATTATCTTTGTTTTAAAGGTATATACTTCTTGTGGATATACTCTAAATTTTCAGGAAGTCCACAGGCATGAACACTAACGTCTGGCTGTTTGCAGTGACGGGAATAGGAGCGCTAAAAAACGGAGCGCATCGGATTAGCACGACCAGAACCACATCTGTACATGAAAGTAATTCATGCGAATGGTCTCATTCAAGATGTGTAGTCTCGGCACTGGGATAAGAAAACCTCCGATGACAGTGTAATATAAAAGGATGATTGTTAGAACTTTCCATCAATCCAACTTGTACTTTGTCTTATGGTTCCCGATACGCACTATCTAAAACTTAATATCCTCATACTTCCCTCCCACATACCTGCAACACGACAGCCTGCCCGCCAGAGCAATGGGCTTCAGCAAAGACTTACCCATCAGCATCCTCACACACTCCTGGATACCCTCGGTGATGGAAGGATGAGGATGAACACATTCTGCCAACTCCTCCACGCCGCGGTTCATTGAAATCAAAACCGCCACCGCCTGGATCGCACTGGAAGCATTATTACCCACCACACGCATGCCAAGGATCTTCATCTCACTGTCGTTGGTGGCAAGAAGTTTTATGAACCCCTGCGTATTGCGCTTCGCAATGGCCCGTGCAATGGTGCTGTATTCCAGGGTGACCACCTTGTATTCAAGTCCTCTCTCTTTGGCTTGTGTCTCATTCAATCCAACGCCAGCCACTTCAGGAGCGAGAAACATGATGGTGCTGATGTTCTCATACACCAACTTCCTCTCAGGCTTGCCAAAGATGCGCTCGGCCGCATAGCGCCCCTCAAGCTCTCCTACATTCACGAGAGAAATATCCGCGGTCAGGTCGCCTACTGCATAGATGTTAGAAATGCTCGTCTGGGTATCATGATCCTCAATCCCTTTCTTCGAAACCTTGATCCCCACTTTGTCATCCCACAGGTCCTCCAGGTTGGGCACCCTGCCCACAGACACCAGTGCTTTTTCCACATTAAAGATCTGGTGCGTGCCATCCGTGTACTCCAACTCGTACTCGACACGGCCATTGACGATGGTCATCTTCACCAATCGGGAATTGCGGTGAATCAATACACCGTGGTTTTCCATATTTCGTTCTATGATGCGCACGGCATCTTCATCTTCAAAGGGTAGAATTCGGTCGCCTTTGTCGATCAGGTGAACTTTTGTCTTTCCAAATCCGCTGAAGATGGTAGCATATTCACAACCAATGACCCCTGCACCGACAATCACCATGCTCTCGGGGAAGTCTTTCATCCCTTCAATGCCTTCGCTGGTCATCACAATCTTTTCATCGATTGGAAGCTCCGGCAAATAGCGTGGTCGACTGCCAGTAGCAAGAATAATATTATCGGCCCATACTCGCTCTTTGCGTGCTCCATGCGTGATTTCAATTTCATGAGGATCCAGGATGTGGGCCTCCCCTTTCTTAAACTCCAGGAGGTGCTCGGAAGCGTTTATGAGATAGGCCATCTGTTCTTCTAAAAGATTCCTCCGCACTTTAACGGCCTTTGTCACCTCTTCTTGTATTTCTGAATAGCGTACCTCTGGCGCCTGTATATTATGTCGCTTCAAGCTTGTGTTGAAGGCAGCCGCTTCGCGCGAAAGTTCCCACCACGTTTTAGATGACAATGCCCCATTGGTGACCCCCGCCCCTCCAATCAGGTTCTTCTCAATCAGTAAGGTTTTCTTTTTGAAGTCGAGCGCACGCATGGCGGCAGCGAAGCCAGCAGGGCCCGCACCGATTACTACCAGGTCATACTTATCCATAGATTAAACCATTTTTTACTAAATATAATTAGGTACCAGCCAATTCAACAATTTTTTTCCGGCGCTGATAAATTAACTTTACCGTCATGTTGGAGCAGCTGAAAGAATTTGACGAGCAATTATTTTTATTTCTGAATCAATTCCATTCCGCATGGCTTGACCCGGTTGTATTTCTGATTACCAAGACGGAATTCTGGATTCCCCTGTACGGGTTCCTCATCTACCTGGTCTTCCGGACCTACAAAAAGAAAGGATGGCTGGTGTTGCTGGGGATCATCCTCACCATCCTATTGGCAGATCAAATCACTGCCAGTGTGATGAAACCATTCTTCCACCGTTTGCGTCCATCAAACGAACCCAGCCTCGAGGGGTTGATACACATGGTGAATGAATACCGAGGTGGGATGTATGGCTTCGCCTCCAGCCACGCAGCCAATACAACCGGCGTCGCTTTCTTTATCTTTTTGCTATTCAAAAATAAGTACCGATGGATCTGGCTGATTTTTATCTGGGCCTTTGTGATGA
>JAYVQY010000099.1:0-23531 GCA_043776715.1 Cyclobacteriaceae bacterium
ACATGGCCGGCAAGTCTGCCTTGTTGCGCCAAACAGCCTTGATCGTGCTGATGGCACAAATGGGAAGCTTTGTTCCGGCAGAAAGCGCCAGCATTGGCATCGTTGACAAAATTTTCACACGGGTGGGGGCATCCGATAATTTATCTCGTGGCGAGTCAACCTTTATGGTTGAGATGACTGAAACGGCCAGCATCCTCAATAATCTGAGTGACAGGAGCTTGATCCTGATGGATGAAATTGGCCGGGGAACCAGCACCTATGACGGTGTGTCCATTGCCTGGGCGATCGTGGAATATCTTCACCAGCATAAAGATGTTAAACCCAAAACATTATTTGCCACCCACTACCATGAATTAAATCAACTGGCTGAAGATTTTGTGCGTGTTAAAAATTTTAATGTGAGCGTCAGGGAAGCTGGGGACAAGATTATTTTCATGCGCAAATTAAAGGAAGGCGGCAGTGAGCACAGCTTTGGAATTCATGTGGCACAAATGGCCGGCATGCCAAACAAAATTGTGTTGCGCGCCAATGAGATTTTACATTTCCTGGAAAAGGATAAACACAAAAACGAGCAAAAGAAAAAGTTAGCAGATCTTCCGAAGGAAAATTTTCAAATGGCCCTTTTTGAGGCCGATCCAAAATTGAAAGAAGTACAGGAACTATTAAGCAAGGTGGATATCAACACCATGAGCCCAGTCGAAGCACTATTGAAATTGAATGAGATTCTATCTCTTTTAAGAAAATGACCGCGTCTTGTGTCAGGGTGCGCCAACGATATGAAGCGCCAGAAGAAGCTCCACCCAAGCCTATCTTCTTCTAAATCCTCCTCTGTTCGAATTCCCTTTAGAGGTCCCTTTTTTATTTGAACCTGAGCTTCTTTTGACGTCAAAACTTCTCGTTGGCCTTACCTCGGGCTGATAAAGCGGGCCTTCACCAAGAGATTCTGGTAAGGGCAGTTTCGGCACCGTTGATCCAATCATATTCTCAATGCCAAAGAACTTCCGCTGGTCTTTCTCATTGATGAATGTAATGGCTGTCCCTGTCGTCTCGGCCCGCGCGGTACGACCCACACGATGTACGTAATCCTCAGGATCCGGTGGAACATCGTAATTGACAACGAGACTTATCCCTTCTACATCAATCCCCCGCGATAATACATCTGTGCCAATAATAATGTTGATTTGCTTGCTCTTGAAAGCTCTAAGAATGTCCTCACGCTCGGCTTGTTCAAGGTCTGAATGAAACGCCCGTACGGGCAAACCGGCCTTCAAAAGTGTTTGGTCAAGTTTCTTCACGTTCTCTTTTGTCGACGCAAAAATCAGAACACTGCTATAATTGCCAGCTTTTAGCAGATGACGGATCAGTCCAACCTTTTGTGTATCGTAAACCATATACGCCTGCTGCAGAATTCCCGCAGCGGGTTTAGCAATCGAGATGTTGATCTCTTTGGGCTGATTTAGAATCTTATTTGCAAGCTGCCTGATCCTGGGGGGCATCGTCGCTGAAAACAAGAGCGTCTGTCGCTGCTTGGGCAGGTAACTAATGATCCTCACGATATCATCAAAGAATCCCATGTCAAGCATACGGTCGGCTTCATCGAGGATCAGGTGCTTCAGGTGATCCAGGTTGACGGTCCCTCCGGCAAGCAATGCAATCAATCTCCCGGGTGTTGCGATGATAATGTCAGCTCCATGATCAAGTGCTTTGCGTTGCAACTCCCAGGTTGCTCCATCTCCTCCTCCGTATACAGGTATTGAACTGACTCCTGTATAATAAGCAAAGCCTTCAATCTGTTGGTCTATCTGCTGGGCCAGTTCACGGGTGGGGGCTATTACAAGTGTGTTCAAGTGGCGGTGGTCGGTGTGAATGATTTTGTGAATCACCGGTAATATATATGCCGCTGTTTTACCTGTTCCTGTCTGCGCGCAGGCAATCACATCTTTGTTTTCCAGAATGACAGGGATGGCTTGTTCCTGAATTGGGGTGGGCTTCGCATAGCCCATAGAGTCAAGGCCTTCTTGAAGTTTTGCATCAAAATGAAAATCCTGGAAAGTCAATGGTAAAATGGTTTTAAAGAATTCGATCTAAAGTATTGAGGAACTAAAGCCCTGTGTCAATCATTTCAAACCTGGTATAAGGTACCAGTATCTTGGGAACACGAATGCCATCGCGCGTTTGATTGTTTTCTAAAATAGCCGCCACAATTCTGGGAAGGGCAAGCGCGCTGCCGTTTAGGGTATGCAGCAGTTGCGTCTTGCCTTCTTTGTTTTTATAGCGGAGTTTCAATCTGTTCGCCTGGAATGTTTCAAAATTACTGATTGAGCTCACCTCCAGCCAACGTTGCTGAGCGCTGGCAAATACTTCCAGGTCGTATGTCATCGCAGAATTAAACCCCATGTCACCACCACAAAGCAACAACTTCCGGTAAGGTAATTCCAATTTTTCCAAAAGCCCCTGAACATAAGAAGTCATCTCTTCCAGGGTATCATAAGATTCTTCCGCTTTTCTAATTTGTACGATCTCTACTTTATCAAATTGGTGAAGCCGATTTAGGCCACGCACATGGGCGCCCCAGCTTCCAGCCTCCCGACGAAAACATGGAGTATACCCGACATTCCGGATGGGCAAATCCTGGTCGCTCAGGATCACATCACGATACAGGTTGGTGATCGGAACCTCCGCCGTTGGAATCAGATAAAGCTCATCTTCATTGATAAAATACATCTGTCCTTCCTTGTCGGGAAGCTGACCCGTACCAAATCCACTCGCCTTGTTCACTACAATCGGCGGCTGCATTTCCCGGTAACCTTCTTTGGCCGCTTCGTCCAAAAAGAAGTTGATCAATGCACGCTGTAGTTTGGCGCCTTTGCCCTTGTACACCGGAAAACCTGCTCCCGAAATCTTATTTCCCAGATCAAAATCGATGATGTCATATTTTTTGATGAGGTCCCAGTGCGGCTGAGCCTCCGGAGGTAAAGCGGGCATGACACCATGTTGATGCACATTGATATTATCCTCCGCCCCCTTTCCAGCAGGAACCTTTTCCGCTGGAATATTGGGGATCAGATAAAGCAACTCCTGCAACTTCTTTTCAAATGCTGCAAGTCTGGCTTCCAAGTCTCTAATAAGATCCTTGGCAGAAGTAACTTTACTCTTTAAATTATTTGCTTCCTCTGCGGCACCGGATTTTATCAATTCTCCGATTCTTTTTGAGTCTGAATTGGATTGGGCTTTTAGATCGTCTGCCTCCAGTTGTAGCTTTCTGCGAAGCCCATCGAGATCGATGGCTCCGCTAATCAATTCTTCAGCATCCTTGAAGTTTCGCTTCCTCAGTCCCTCTAAGACTTTTTCCTTGTTCTCCCTGATCACATTAATCTGAAGCATCTTTCTGATTATTTGATGACAAAATTACAAACCTTCTTCATACAATCCTGCCAGCATCAAGTCCCCTGGGTTTATGCATGGATAATTTTCATACAGAATTTGATAATAATTCATTTTGACCTATACTTGCAGTGTCAATCAGGCCTTCCCGGTCGTTCTCGATAGATAAATTTCAAAGTTTTACTGATCTTAACTTACTGAAAACTAATTAATACGGTATTCATCCGGCATTTTCGCCTGACTTTTCATAATCTATTATCCATATACTGACACTACTTTTTTAAACTCGCATGCATACTATTGACGATCTGAATGTCAGGCTCCTGTCTGAATTAAAGGACATTGCCGAAGAAATGGGCGTGAAAAACGCCCGGAAGCTCTCCAAGCAAGATCTTGTTTACAAGATCCTTGATCAACAGGCGTTAAAAGATTCCGCCCCAGCCAAGAAGCAAGTGGAGGACCCAGCGGAACGCAAAATGAGGCCACGCCGTCGCGAAAATGTTGCGACTCCTTCAGCAGCTCCTGTTCAAAAAGGAAATTCTTCTGACCAAGGAGATTCCGCAGAGGAAGGTCACCAACAAGCCGAACTCGAAACACAACAGTCGGCATCGAGTTTTAATGAACCACAACCAAAATTCGAAGAAGTTCAACCTCAACCACAATCACAGCAGCCCCCGAATTCAAATGAGGTGCCTGCTCGCAACAACAATGAGTTCCAGCAAGACCGTCAGCAACAGGCGCGCATTATGAACATCAAAGACTTCGATGGTGCTGTCACCAACGAAGGCGTGTTGGAGTTGATGCAGGATGGTTATGGGTTCCTTCGCTCTTCTGATTATAACTACCTCGCCAGCCCAGATGACATTTATGTTTCACCTTCACAGATAAAATTGCTCGGTCTGAAAACGGGTGACACCGTAAAGGGTCAGATTCGTCCCCCCAAGGAAGGAGAAAAATATTTTGCCCTCCTCAAGGTGGACAATGTGAATGGAAAGACAACTGAAGAAATCCGCGACCGTGTAGCGTTCGAATACCTTACACCGCTATTCCCTAATGAAAAGCTGAAGCTCAGCACCACTCCGGATAATATGTCCACCCGCATCCTTGACCTCTTCGCGCCTATTGGTAAAGGACAACGTGGAATGATTGTGGCGCAGCCTAAAACCGGTAAGACTGTTTTATTGAAACAGATTGCAAACGCCATTGCGGAAAATCATCCCGAGGTGTATCTGATTGTTTTGCTTATTGACGAACGTCCAGAAGAAGTGACAGACATGGCCAGGAGCGTTAGGGCTGAAGTGATTGCTTCTACCTTTGATGAGCAGGCCGATCGTCATGTAAAAATTGCAAGCATCGTGTTGGAGAAGGCAAAACGGATGACGGAGTGCGGTCACGACGTAGTTATTTTGCTTGATTCTATTACAAGATTGGCCCGTGCATACAATACTGTGGTACCATCCTCAGGGAAGATTCTTTCCGGTGGGGTGGATGCCAACGCGTTGCATAAGCCCAAGCGTTTCTTCGGAGCAGCCCGCAAGATTGAAAATGGAGGCTCACTCACCATCATCGCCACCGCGCTGATCGATACAGGCTCAAAGATGGATGAAGTAATCTTTGAGGAGTTTAAAGGAACTGGAAATATGGAGTTGGTGCTTGACAGGAAGCTTTCCAACAAGCGTGTTTATCCTTCCATTGATGTGCCCGCTTCCGGAACAAGACGCGAAGAACTATTGATGAAAGATGATGAACTGGCACGTGTCTGGATCCTCCGCAAATACATGAGCGATATGAATTCAATTGAAGCCATGGAGTTTCTGCTTGCCAAAATGAAAGGAACGCGCAATAACCAGGAGTTTCTGATCTCGATGAATGGTTGAGTGAAAATTGATTAAACGAAAGATTTGAAAAAGGGGCCCAGATTAATTTCTGGTCCCCTTTTTTTCATGGCCGAGATTATAAATGTTCAGATTATTTCTTCTTTCTATCATGAAACGCCCCCTTAAACTCAGGGTCTTCATACCTTTTCTGTCGGTCAATCTCTTTAGCGATTTGTTGAGCCTCTGCCACAGGCGTTGGCTCTATTTCTACGCCATCTGGAAATTCCAATACTGTTATTTTTTCATTCATCAACTCTTCAATCTTCTTGATGTGATAGCGTTCCGCCTCATTCACAAAAGTAATGGCTTTCCCTGTCTGAAAAGCACGGCCAGTACGACCAATGCGATGGATGTAATCCTCGTATAGCATTGGCACATCAAAATTGATCACATGCGAAACATTGGTGACATCGATTCCGCGTGAAGCCACATCGGTAGAAACCAAAATCCTCAATCCACCCTCCTTAAATTCACTCATTGCATTCATGCGGGTGTTTTGACCCTTGTTGGAGTGGATGACCTTTGAAGGTCCCATTTGTTTGCGGTCGACGAACTTAAATACATTGTTGGCTGATTCTTTGGTTCGTGTAAATATCATAACACGGCGAAACAGCAACCTGTCTTTTAAGAGCCACTCCAATAAGTGAATTTTTGTTTTCAGGTTTGGAACATGAAATAGTTCCTGATCTACTTGTTGAGCAGCCATGACGAGTGGTGACGCCTCCACCTTGACTGGGAATTCCAAAAATTCCTCGGCCAGCCTTTCAACTTTCGCAGGAAAGGTCGCCGAAAAAAGCAAATTCTGGCGCTTAGGAGGAATCACTTCAAAAATCTTTCTAAGCTGATGCATGAATCCCATGTCCAGCATCCGGTCCGCCTCATCCAACACCAGTATTTTGATGTGCTTGACAACAATCTCATTTCGAAAATAGATCTCCATAAACCGACCTGGCGTCGCAATCAGGATATCGACACCATTCCTGAGTGCTTCTATTTGTGTCTTGGGACCCACTCCGCCATAAAGGGCAGCGACACGCAGATCTGTGAATTTTGTCAATTGCTTTGCATGTTCACCAATCTGAACGACAAGCTCCTTTGTTGGGGCAAGTATCAAAGCACGCGGTTCCTTTCCCTGGGCAAAATTGATCTTCTTCAAAACTGGTAATAGGTAGGCAGCGGTCTTCCCCGTTCCGGTTTGCGCAACACCAATCACTGCCTGGCCTCCCAGGACTAGCGGAATAACCTTTTGCTGGATTTCTGTTGGATTTCGAAATCCAGCTTCAGAAACTGCCTTCAGTAACTGTGGGTTAAGTTTTAAGCTCTCCCACGAATGATTTTCAACTTCCAAAAGAAATGGATTTATCTTTGCCAATGAATGAATACGCTCATTGTTAACGCGAAGATAGTAAACGAAGGCATGGTGCGGGAAGGCGATGTCCTAATCCAGAACAATAGGATTGAGAAAATAGGTCTTAATCTGACGTCTAAAAATGCTACCATCATTGATGCAAAAGGCAAAATCCTGATGCCTGGCGCCATAGACGATCAAGTACACTTTCGTGAACCGGGGCTCACACATAAAGCGACCATTCACTCTGAATCACGGGCTGCGGTGGCGGGTGGAGTTACCAGTTTCATGGAAATGCCCAACACGGTCCCTCCTACCTTTACGCAGGAGCTTCTGGAGCAAAAATATGCCATTGCTTCGCGCTACTCACTGGCGAATTACTCTTTCTTCATGGGCGCTTCGAACGACAATCTTGAAGAAGTGCTGAAGACCGATTTAGGCAGCGTATGCGGTCTGAAGATTTTCATGGGCTCGACCACAGGGAATTTACTGGTAGATGATCCAGCGATTCTGTCAAATTTTTTCTCAAAATTTCCTGGGCTCATTGCTACACACTGCGAAGACGAGCCTACCATCCGCAAAAACACAGAAGAGTTCAAAAAAAAGTTCGGGGAAAACATTCCTATTGAATACCATCCGCTGATTCGAAGTGAAGAGGGCTGTTATAAGTCTTCATCATTTGCCGTTGAATTGGCTCGCAAACATGGCACGCGCCTTCATGTTTTGCATGTTTCTACCGCGCGCGAGACACAACTTTTTGATAACGGCCTTCCTTTAAGTCAAAAAAAGGTTACTGCAGAGGCCTGCATCCATCACCTTTGGTTTAATGATACAGATTATCCCATGCTTGGAACGAAAATAAAATGGAATCCTGCCATCAAAACAAAACAAGATCAGGAGGCCATCCTTAAGGCCGTGTTGGAAAACCGAATTGACGTAATTGCAACGGACCACGCACCCCATACGCTGGAAGAAAAAGCGAATACCTATTTCAAAGCACCTGCGGGCGGGCCACTGGTTCAACACAGTGTTGCAGCCATGCTGGAGTTCTTCAAACAAGGCAAGCTCACATTGGAGAAGATCGTGGAGAAGATGTGTCACAATCCTGCCATTCTCTTCATGATTAAAGATCGAGGATTCATTCGCGAAGGCTATTTTGCTGATATTGTTCTGGCCGACTTAAACCATCCTTGGACTATTGAAAAGGGAAACATCTTAGCCAAGTGCGGGTGGTCTCCCTTTGAGGGGGTTTGCTTTAGTTCAATGGTTACCCACACCTTCGTTTCCGGAAATTTGGTTTTTAAAAATGGGGAATTGAATCAAACCATAATGGGCCACCGCCTGATGTTCAAGCAGCGGTAGTCTTGCTTTGCAATTCTAAAAGGGCTGTCTACCTTTGCAGTCCTCAAAACGGTGAATGTAGTTCAGTTGGTTAGAACGCCAGATTGTGATTCTGGAGGTCGCGGGTTCGAGCCCCGTCTTTCACCCAAATAAGCCCCTCCTGGGGCTTATTTGTTTTCGGGTCCAATCTAAATCATTGGGCAAAATCTCTGGTTTCTATGCAAAAGGTAAATAGCTTTAAATAAAGAATATGGACCAGCGCATCATTGACCTCTTTGATGAATACACACATGTTCCCCTCAGCCGTGAGGTATTCATCGGACGCCTTACCAAACTCACCGGAAGCACCGCAGCCGCAATGACAATATTACCGCTGCTGGAGGTGAACTATACGCATGCCAACACCATACCGTTACAAGATGATCGCCTGTTGACAGAAAGTATTACCTATCCCGGAGATGGAACCGAAATGAAAGGATATGTTGCCCATCCTAAAGCGAAGGGAAAATATCCATCCATTGTTGTCATTCATGAAAACCGTGGATTGAACCCACACATCGAGGACGTCACGCGAAGGGCAGCTCTGGCAGGGTACGTGGCTCTTGCTCCGGATGCACTTTCACCCATGGGTGGCACTCCTGCTGACGCAGACCAGGCACGCGATATGTTTCAAAAATTGGATGCCCCAAAAAATCTCAACAATTTCATCAAAGCCTTCGATTATTTAAAATCAAGAAAAGACTGCGATGGGAAATTTGGTGCTGTCGGTTTCTGTTGGGGAGGTGGAATGGTCAATCAGTTGGCCGTGAATGTTCCTGAACTGAAAGGGGCGGTTGCTTTTTATGGCCGTCAGCCGGAGGCGACGGACGTAGCGAAAATCAAAGCCGCCATTCAACTCCACTATGCGGGTACGGATGAAAGAATCAATGCGGGCATACCTGCTTATGAAGAAGCGCTCAAGAAGGCTAACGTAAACTACGAACTTTACTCATATGAGGGTGCACAACATGCATTTCACAATGACACAGCCCCCACCCGATACAACGAAGCCGCTGCTAAACTTGCCTGGGAACGGACAATCGCATTCTTTGAGAAATACCTAAGTTAAGATTTCAAAAACTGGTTGATCCGAGAAATACTTTTTGATAAATTTATTTCATGATCTCCCGTAAAGATTTTCAACTCCAGGCTCTGAGTAAACAGATTGGTTTATTGTACGAGCACGGTTCATGCGTGATGAGCATCCGCTATTATGGGTATAAAGTGAATCTTTATCTTCTGGGAAATTTCTATCTGGAAGTTTTTTATAATCACAAGAAGGACCTGATTGAAAAAATTGTTCCGTTGGACGTTCGTCACAGCCGAATGAATTTCTATGTGGACCAGATCAAACTGCCAAATACCTTGATTGCTTAGGCTCTAAAGAAGAAAGGCTCCGATCAAATCGGAGCCTTTCTTACTCTCGTACTTTTCAATATTCTTTACGCAGTTGCAGCAGTAGATTCAGCTGGTTTAACTTGCTGCTTCAGCACGACAGTCTTGCGCGCCTTGTATCCACAATAACTGCATTGATAATGTTTCATCAACTCACCCTCTTCAGCAGTGGTAGGCTGCCTGATAATTTCTTCACGTTGCACCTTAAAGGTCTGATAGTTGCATTCAGGGCACTGGATTGCGTGCAGGTGCCCTGCATATTTCTCAATTTTAATAAACCCTGTTTCCTCATCCTTCCAGACGTCGTAGTCTACTGAATAGAGGTTCTCTTCAGCCTGCATGCCTTCGTCCAGGTGAACATCTTCCTCCTCTTCACTCAGAAGCTTCATTGGCTTACCCGTTTTCGGCGAGATTCTTGGCATATAGCGAAGCACCTTCAGGCGCTTTTCTATGTAGAATGGATAATAGAACTTCAAGAGATTTTGAACTATCAATGCAGCGATCAAACCCATCATGACCGTAACAAAGGTCCTTACACCAATCATAATGGTGGTGACTTCGATGATGCTGCCATTGAAGAAAAAGCAAGCGCCTAAGATCAGGATGAGACTGGCCGCGAATAGAAAGTTGACTTCATATCGATTGATGAAGTCATACTTGTCTTTGTTGTCCGGAATGGAGGACAATCTGACAATGTACCCCAATACCAACAAAATGCCAGTTGCCCAGCATAAATAGGCAATGTTGTGGGCCATGCTATTCCAGGATGCGTAAGGACTTTCAACCATGGTGTTTCAGTTTTCTGTTAATAATAGAGACAAATATAGTAATCGTTTCAAATACCTGCGATTCAAACGAATCACCAATTTAGCGGGATTACCGGAAAAATTCCAATGCAAGTGAAAATAAATCTAATTATTAAAAAATATTCGCTCTGCGAACCGCCTTATTATCAATTGACACTCCTTTTCTGACTCAAAAAAGCCCATATGGGCAGTGTTCTTTAACTCAAAAAAGCTGCTATTTTCACTCATTCTGGCCATTTTTAGAGAAACATCCAAAGGTATCAATGTATCCTCAGTACCGGCCAATAATAATTTGGGGATACTGCTCTTTAGTGCCGATGAGCGATCTGGCCTGTCACGCATTGCAATTGAATATCCCACCAAGGTCTCTGCTTTGGTTTGGGAAGCAATCTTCTCAACGTGGAGAATGGAAGGACTTGATTTATCAAAAAACAATCCCGGAACAAAACTTTCAATGAATGGCTGTACACCATTTTTTCTGACAAACTCAATTACTTTATTTCTATTCTCTCTTTTTTCTAGTGTGTCCTCAAAAGCAATCGAATGAAACAAACTAAATCCTTCAAGAAGTTGCGAATGTCGCTCAGCCACCGACAATGTGACATACCCGCCTAAAGAGTGTCCGATAAGGATGGACTTTAGAATCTTATTTTCAATCAGCCAATTTGCCACTGAATCACCAACATCATCGATGGAAAAGGGGGTCGGCAATATCTCAGACCTGCCAAAGCCTGGAAGGTCAATCATGACTATTCGAAACTGTGTTGAAAGTGGTTTTACAAAAGCATTCCAAATTTCATGCGTTTCACAAAATCCATGAAGAAATACAAGCGGAGGGCCACTTGCTTCTTCAGCAAAAAATAGAGGAGACATACTATGCCATTTTTGGAACTCTTTCAAGCAATGACATCACCGCCTTCTCAATTCCGTCCGGCCCGAAGCCACACTCATTGTACAATTCCATTTGTTCGCCATGTTCAATGATCGCATCCGGGATGCCCAGTCTCTTCACTTCAGCTGAGTATGCATTGTCTACCATAAACTCGAGCACAGCACTTCCGAATCCGCCTTGTAAACAACCATCTTCTACCGTGATAATCCTTTTATAGTTTGAAAAAACCTCATGGAGTAATTTTTCATCCAGCGGTTTTACAAAACGAAGGTCATAATGAGCAATGTTGATTCCTTGTTGCTCCAGTTTTTCAGTGACTTCCACGACATAATTTCCAATGTGACCAATGGTAAGAACCGCCAACTCATCTCCGTCTTTTATTTTTCGCCCGGTTCCAATTTCAATTTCTTCAAGTGGGGTGCGCCAATGTTCCAGCACTCCTTGTCCACGAGGGTAGCGAATTGAAAATGCTTTCTCGGCTCTTGGAAGTTGTGCGGTATACATGAGATTACGCAACTCTGATTCATTCATCGGCGCTGATACAATCATATTGGGTAAGCAGCGGAAATAGGCAATATCATATGCTCCATGGTGCGTAGGACCATCCGAACCAGCAAATCCCGCACGATCAAGGCAAAAATTGACGGGCAAATTCTGAATGCAAACATCATGCACCACCTGATCATAGGCGCGCTGCATGAAAGAACTATAAATGTTGCAAAAAGGAACCAATCCCTGCGTAGCCAATCCTGCTGAAAAAGTAACAGCATGTTGCTCGGCGATGCCCACATCAAATGCGCGATCGGGCATTTCTTTCATCATAATGTTCATGGAGGATCCTGAAGGCATTGCTGGGGTGACACCCACAATTTTATCATTCATCTTTGCCAACTCTACCATGGTGTGACCAAACACTTCCTGGTACTTGGGAGGTTGAGGCTTCTGATAGACCTTCTTGTGTATTTCTCCCGTGATCTTGTCGAATGTACCTGGGGAGTGCCAGGTGGTCTTATTGCCTTTCTCTGCAGGGCCGTATCCTTTGCCTTTCACAGTGATACAATGAAGGATTTTAGGTCCTTTAATGTTTTTAAGATCGTTGAGTACAGCCACCAAATGATCTACATCGTGGCCATCCACAGGGCCGAAGTATCTTAGATTGAGTGATTCAAACAAATTGCTTTGACTTAGCAATGCTGACTTGAGTGCCGTATCAACTTTTGATGCAATCTCCTGTGCGTTCTTTCCAAATTTCGAAAGCTTGCCGAGCAAATTCCACACATCATCTTTAAATCGGTTATACGTCTGAGATGTGGTGATGTCAGTGAGGTAATCTTTCAGAGCCCCAACATTTGGGTCAATCGACATGCAATTGTCGTTAAGAATAATTAAAATGTTGGTGTCTGAAACCCCCGCATGGTTCAGTCCTTCAAAGGCCATACCTCCTGTCAATGCGCCATCGCCAATAATTGCTACGTGCTGTTTGTCTTCGAGGTGCAGATATTTTGATGCCACTGCCATTCCCAGCGCAGCAGATATAGAAGTAGATGAATGACCAACACCAAAAGTGTCGTATCCACTTTCTTTTCTTTTCGGGAAGCCAGAGATCCCCTTGTAAAGTCGATTGGTGTTAAACACATCTCTGCGTCCGGTGAGAATTTTATGACCGTAGGCCTGGTGGCCAACATCCCATACAATTTGATCATAGGGGGCATTGAAAACATAATGGATGGCCACTGTCAATTCTGCCACCCCGAGGCTTGCGCCGAAATGCCCACCATAAATGGAAACGTTGTCAATAATGAACTGCCTCAGTTCCTGGCAAAGGAGCACCAATTGGGCCTGGTCCAATTTTTTTAAGTCGGCCGGACTGTTGATTTGGGCCAGAAGGTTACCGGGCGTAATAAGCATGGTTCATCAATTGGTAGTAATCCCTAAACAGTGGATTAAGGTAACTGTTTAAAGCCGATTATGGCGGTTTTACAAACAAATTTACGGATTTGGTTTTCATTCCGGTTTTGTGTCGGTATTTGAATAATTTTGCGCGCTTGCCTACTGGCAGGCAGGCCTATGACACAAGAAAATTTTGAGGTAAAGCTCCCCCTCTTTAAGGGTCCGTTCGATCTGCTTTTGTTTTTTATTGAACGGGACGAACTTGATATTTATGACATTCCGATTTCAAAGATCGCAAACGATTTTTTAAGCTACCTCCACCAGCTGGAAAGCATGAATGTGGAACTCGCTAGTGAGTTCATCCTTGTGGCCGCAACCCTGATGAGGATCAAGTCTAAAATGCTGCTGCCCCGTCCACAGCTTGACGAAGCCGGAAATGAGATTGATCCCCGTGAAGAACTGGTCAAACACCTCCTGGAATACAAGAAATATAAATCGGTCATTGACGTCTTCCAGAAAATGGAAGGGGACGAGTTGATGAAGGAAAAGCGGGGAAATATTCAGAAGGAACTTAGATCCCTCGCCGCAAGCGTGAATGTAGAAGCAGAACTTCAGGACGTGGACCTCTACAAATTGATGATGGTCTTTGAGAAAGTAATGAAACGCCACGATGAAGAGAAGAATCGTCCTGTTCACCAGGTGGTTCAATATCCATTTACCGTGGAGGGCCAGAAAGAATACATTTTGAACGAACTGACCCGCAAGCGGATGCTTTCTTTTTCCGAAATGTTGGAATTAAATCCTACTCGCGTGGCACTCATTTTCAATTTTCTGGCGGTGCTTGAAATGTTGGCGATCGGCAATCTTGAAATACAATTGGGAGAAGGCTACAATAATTTTTGGATTACCCTGAAGGAATCGGTAGAGACCGCTTCTTAGTTAAAGCTTTATTAACCGCAGAGTCACGGAGACGCAAGGAAATAATGCAATTCCTCTCAGCGACTCTGCGGTTAAAAAATTCTTCTCTTCGTAAAATTGAATTACCTTCATTCATTGAGAGCCATCAATCCATGAAACATTTCATTTTCTTTTTTCTGTTGATCCCTTCTGTTGGGTATTCTCAGCAGAAACCATCGTACCTCCTTCAACCCGATCGTGTGTTTGATGGGCTTGACATGCATGAAGGCTGGGCGGTGCTTGTAGAGGGTGACAAAATTACGGCTGTTGGCCAAAAAGAATCTATCAAAGCGCCAAAAGAGACACAGGTCCTTTCCATGCCAGGCACGACGCTCCTCCCAGGACTTATCGAAGGACATTCACATTTACTTTTATATCCCTACAACATCACCGACTGGGATACGCAGGTATTGAAAGAATCCGACTCCTATCGCACAGCCCGAGCCACCGTCCATGCCAAGAACACACTGATGGCTGGGTTTACTACAGTCCGTGACCTTGGAACGGAAGGTGCTGGGTACTCCGACGTTGCCTTGAAACGTGCCATTGACGAAGGTATTATCCCCGGGCCTCGCATGATCGTAGCAGGTAGGGCCATTGTGTCAACCGGATCTTACGGACCTAAAGGATATGACGGCGATATGCAGATTATGTTGGGTGCTGAACCGGCCGATGGAAATGATCTTATTCGGGTGGTACGAGATCAGATTGGGAAAGGTGCTGACTTTATTAAAGTGTATGCCGATTATCGTTGGGGGCCAAGAGGTGAAGACCAGCCATCTTTCACGCTGGACGAACTGAAACTTATCAACGAAGTTGCTCGAAGCAGTGGACGTTATTTAGTCTGCCATGCGAAAAGCAAAGAAGGGATGAGAAGGGCTATTCTTGCCGGGGCTGAAACGATAGAACATGGAGATTTCATCGATGAAGAAATTGCGCAGTTGATGGTAGAGCATAAGGTCACTTACTTTCCCACGGTCGCCGCTGTTGACGCCATCACCCAATACCGTGGCTGGAAAAAAGGCAAGGAGGAAGACCCGGCTTCTGTGAAACAAAAAAAGAAGAGTCTCAAAATTGCTGTAGATGCAGGGGTGACCATTGGTATGGGCGGTGATGTCGGAGTCTTTCCCCATGGCGAGAATGTTTATGAAATGGAACTGATGGGCGAGTACGGTGGGATGAAACCGATGGATGTGTTGAAAGCTGCAACCACGGTAAACGCCAAAGCCATTCACATGGAAAATGAAATTGGTGCGATCAAGATCTTGTGGAAATCCGATTTGATGGCCGTGAAAGGTGATCCTTCAAAGAATATTTCCGACCTTCGAAAGGTGGTGTTTGTGATGAAAGGTGGAGTGGTCTATCGGGAGGAAACAAAAAAGTGAATTTTTAAAGCTTTCCGCTGAGTACTTTCAGCTTAAAGCTAAGGAGAGAAAGAAATCGTTAACCTTAACTTCTATCTTATGAACCGCAAGCAAGCTCTTAAGACCATCGCAGGGGGAGCGGTGAGTTCAATGGTATTGCCTCAAATCGCGAAAGGCATGAACACCCTTCCGGCAGATTTAAAAAACAACATTAACCATTCTGCCTGTCAATGGTGCTACTCCAGCATTCCGCTGGAAGATCTTGTGATCGCAGGGAAAGAAATCGGACTTAAGTCAGTGGAGTTGCTGAGACCTGAGCAATGGTCGGTGGTAATCAAACATGGTCTCACCTGTGCCATGGGATATGTCAGCAGCATGGGTTTGAACAAGGGGTTTAACGACCCAGCGCTGCATGAGCAGCTCCTAAGTGATTATACTGCCAACCTTCCCAAAGCAGCTGATGCCGGACTAAAAAATGTCATTTGCTTCAGCGGCAATGCGAATGGATTGAGTTATGAACAGGGCCTCGAAAACTGTGCGAAGGGCCTGGAGCCAGTGCTCAAAGTTGCTGCTAAATACAAAATGATGGTGAGCATGGAGCTTCTCAACAGCAAGGTAGACCACAAAGATTATCAGTGTGATCACACCGAATGGGGTGTGAAACTCTGCGAAAAACTGGGATCCCCCAATTTTAAATTGCTCTATGATATCTACCACATGCAGATCATGGAGGGAGACGTGATTGCCACTATAAAAAGACGCAGTGAGTATATTTCACACTATCATACCGGCGGGGTACCAGGAAGAAATGAAATTGATGAATCACAGGAGCTTCAGTATCCTGCCATCATGCGGGCCATTGTGGCGACAGGCTTCAAGGGCTTTGTAGCGCAGGAGTTCGTGCCTAAGAGACCCGATAAGCTGGCCTCATTGAAGCAATGTGTGGGGATTTGTGATGTCTAGCTGTTGTCCTTCCAACGAATTTATTTCTTAATCAAACTCAACCTCGCATCGTCAGCGCGGATGTTTACTTTGGCGGTGCCACTGCCAAGCGAAAGGCTGGATCGATTCTCTGATTTTTCAAGTGTGCTGAAATCTCCTTGAGTAGAAATACGGCCATCATCGTGACGGATATCAAACTTACCGCCACCCTGCGTTACCACAAAGTAGATTAATCCGTCTTGTGCTTCTATTGAATACTCGCCATTATCAGCAAGAGACGTTTCGATGATCAAGTCGCCATCGTCCAGTTTTGCATTCAGAAAAGTGAAGTGGCCATTCTTGATTTCAATGTCAGAATCGTCTCCGGTAATTTGAATGCTGCCCTTTCCTTCATCCATCTTGATGTCGCCATCGTCCATTCTAAATTCAAATTTAGATCCTGAACATTGCGACAACTCTATGTCTGCATCATCAAGGTCGAGCGATATCGCTCCATCAATATTCGTGATCAGGTAATCTCCATCATCGCCTCTCACAAACAGATTCATGCTCTCAGGCACCTCGATCAATATCGTGTACTTTTCATCATGATAACCAACAAAAGCCACAGACTTTGAATGTGAATGTTCATTGATTTCAATATCACCGTTTTCTGCTATCACGTCTACGTTAAATTCTTCCTCTCCAAAAGTCATTCCTTTGGTAGTCACGATGCGATCAATCTTAACATGAGCATTTTTCCGCGTGGAGCCCTTGATCAGGACATAGGCTTCTGAAGATCTCAATTTTATGGTGCCTGCAGGCCCAATCGTATATTCCTTATCCAGGTGGAAATCCCCGGTTTTGGTTTGACCGATGAGTGAAGTCGTGAAAAAAAAGCTAAAAATGAATATTACTGATTTCATGAGCAATTGATTTTTATTATTAGACACGAATAATCACGCAATGGTTGCTGAATCATAGTTCCTGAATCAGGCTGACGTAAAGATCTGTCAGTTTTGCCTCTGCTTTTCCTGCAATTTTGATGATCTCTGAAATTACCGCCGGTTTCAAATTATCAGGATCGCAATCATCTGTTAAGACAGATATGGCACAACAAGGCATGCCCATGTGATTGGCTACAATCACTTCAGGAACTGTACTCATGCCGACTGCATCAGCTCCAATCAAACGAAGAAATCGATATTCCGCACGTGTCTCCAGGTTGGGACCCAGCACGCCAACATATACTCCAACATTTAACTTTATCTTCTTCTTCTTGGCGATTTTGATGAGCCTTTTGTTAAGCTTATGAGCATAGGGTTGGCTCATATCCGGGAACCGAGGACCGAGCACTACAAAATTTTCTCCTCTCAGTGGGTTGTCGGGTTGTAAGTTAATATGATCGTCGATGAGCATTAGTTCGCCTTTCTTAGATTTTGGATTCAGGTTTCCCGCTGCATTTGAAATGAGTAAATACTTTACTCCCAGCATTTTCATCACACGCACCGGCAAAGTAATTTGTTGTGTGCTATAACCCTCATAATAGTGAAAACGGCCTTGCATAGCCAGTACCTTTTTCCCTTTTACGGTGCCGTAAATAAGTTTCCCCCGGTGAAATTCAACCGTTGAAATTGGAAAGTGGGGAATGGAGTTATAATTAATAACCACCGGGTTTTTAATTTCTTTCACAAAAAGTTCGCCCAGTCCTGTGCCGAGGATGACACCAATCTCAGGTGCATCGACACCGTGCGAATGAATGAATGAAGTGGCTTGTTTAATTTCGTTTAGCATCTGAAGACCATGATTGATCAAAGATAACTGCAAAAATCACCTCGAAATAATCGCTTCTCCCGTTCTTTTTCCGCCATTCACAAAGTCAGATTATTCTGAACGGCAATCGTTATATTTGATTACTTAAAAAATCCCTATGAAAACAATTTTTTCGCTGTTGATCTTCTGTGTGTTCACGTTGACGGCAAGAAGTCAATCCTTCAATAATTTTCCTGTGTCTACCCAAAAACCTCCACTCCATGGAAAGCATTGGATGGCGATTACGGGCAAGCCTCTCGCTGCTACGGCTGGCGCGATGGTCTTTAGCAAAGGTGGAAATGCTGTTGATGCTTCCTGTGCAATGCTGGCTGCTACCTGTACCATGTGGGATGTGTTAAGCTGGGGGGGTGAGACACAAGCCTTGATCTATAATCCAAAGACTAAAAAGGTAATTGCGATCAACGCGATGGGAGTAGCCCCCACGGGTGCAACCGCCGATTTTTTTAAAAACAAGGGGATGAAGTATCCGCCCGCATTCGGACCGCTTGCCGCGACAACCCCCGGTACTCCAGGAGGACTCATGACAATGCTGGCAGAGTATGGCACCATGAGCCTTAAAGATGTGCTGGCACCAGCCATGCAATTGGCAGATGGCTATCCAATCGAAGCACAAACAGCCAACTCGATTGAGCGCGGGAAAGATCAAATAAAAAAATGGCCCTATTCCAAGAAAGTATTTTTATCACATCTTGGAGAGAAAAGAGAAGCACCAAGCGCGGGAGAAATTTTTGTACAAAAAGATTTGCTGACGACACTGCAGAAATTGGTGGAGTCAGAACAATTGGCGCTAAAAAAAGGTAAGACACGGAAGGAAGCGATTTATGCAGCCTACGATCGTTTTTATAAAGGCGATATCGGAAAGGAGATCGCACGCAGCAGTCAGGAGCAGGGCGGATTAATTACTGAACAAGATCTCTCCAGCTGGAAAGTGAAGATTGAAGAACCAACAGCGACCAACTACCGCGGGGTAGATGTTTATAAAATGCAACAGTGGACTCAAGGACCCGCCTTTCTTCAAACACTCAATATCCTTGAAAATTTTGATCTGAAAAGTATGGGATATAATTCAACCCGGTATATCCACACGTTATATCAAGCCATGAATCTCGCATTCGCTGACCGTGATTTTTATTATGGTGATCCAGCCTTTGCAAAGGACCAACCGATGAAAGGACTTTTGTCAAAAGAGTATGCAAAAGAGCGGATCAAATTGATCAATTGGGAAATGAACGACCCAAAGATTGGCCCTGGTGACCCTTACCCTTTTGAAGGCAAGCAAAATCCTTATCAAGATCTGCTGAAGAAATGGGGAAACAATCAGGCCTCATTAAATCAATCTAACAATCCTCTCAGCGAGAAATTCTTACAGGATTTTGCAGCGGGGACCACCTCTGTGGAGGCAACCGATAAGGAAGGATGGGTTGTATCCATTACACCAAGCGGTGGCTGGGTACCATCCTGCATTGCGGGCACTACGGGTGTGGGCATGAGTCAGCGAATGCAGTCGTTCGTGTTGGATGCAAGCGAAAATCCTTTCAATGTTGTTGAGCCAGGCAAAAGGCCACGGGTAACGCTCACACCGAGCATGGCACTCAAAGACGGGAAACCATTTCTATCTTTTGCTAAACAAGCAGGCGATGAACAGGATCAGTTGCTCCTCCAATTCTTCTTAAACGTGGTTGAATTCGAGATGACTGTTCAAGAATCGTGTGAGGCGCCAAGTTTCAAAACCTTCCAGATGTATTCCAGTTTTGGTGATCATGAAAAAGTGCCCGGTGCACTCACGCTCAATAGTGCGATGCCCCCGTGGGTGAGAAAAGACTTAACACAGATGGGATACAAGCTTTCGTTTCAGGATCGCACCAGCGGTCCAATCAATGCTATTTATTTTGACTGGGAACATGGAAGTTTCTGGGGTGGATCGAGCAATCATGGCGAGGATTATGGGATCGGGTGGTAGGGAGTGGGAAAGTGGAAAGCTGAAAGTGAGAAGTTGAAAGTGGAAAGTGGAAAGTGGAAAGTTGAAAGTGGAAAGCTGAAAGCGGGAAGTTGAAAGCGGAAAGTCGAAAGTGAAATAAAAAAATAGGAAGTGGAAAGTGAAAAGTTGAAAGAAGAAAGTTGAAAGTTGAAAGTTGAAAGTTGAAAGTTGAAAGTTGAAAGTTGAAAAAAAAGTAAAACAAATTGTGTTATGAAAAATATTGTTCGTTTTGGATTCAGCTTCGCTGTGTTGACGATGATGCTGAATTACTCCGCTGCGGCACAGAATGTTCCTTCAGCAGAGGTGCAGATCAAGACTGCGCTGCTTGCCGCGCCTGAAGAATCAAAGGAGAAAGCGATGGTGTATGGCTACTCACCAAAGGGAGAGTTTATTGTTTTGAGGACTGGTGGAAATGAGATGGTGTGCCTGGGTGATGATCCAGCACAACCTGACCTGAGTGTATCCTGTTATCACAAAAGTCTGGAACCCTTCATGGCCAGAGGCCGCGAACTAAAGAAAGAGAAGAAAACCACTCAGGAAGTATTTGATATTCGCGAGCAGGAGGTAAAGAGCGGAAAGCTTCAGATGCCCAAGCAACCTGCTACACTTTTTGTTTACACTGCCCCATCTGAAAAATATAAACCTGAGACTGGAGAAGTCACTGATGGCTACTCGCGGTCGGTGATTTACATTCCCTATGCAACGGCAGAAAGCACCGGATTACCGGCAAAGCCTGGAGCGCCCGGAATGCCGTGGATTATGAATCCTGGGACACACCGCGCCCACATCATGATTGATCCACCAAAGAAGAACTAAGACAATCAAACATAAAAGTCGCTCTTGTCAGTCCTGGCAACTTCCTCAAATAGCTTTGCGACCTTTTCAGTGACTGCCTTGAAATATTTTGCTCCTTTTTGGGCAGATGCCTTTCTGGGGTCGCCCACGCCAGTATCTTTTGTTACCTGAGTCCACTTACGCTCTGCCCAGCCCCAGCCTTCATGCATGGCGCTGAAAAGAAATTTTCTCGATGCTCCATCTCCAGCTTCTGACAATGGCCTCACAAGGTTTGGTGTCAGGTGGAGGATCAAACTTGTTTCCATTTCGCCGGCATGATCATCTTTGTTCTCAAAAAACTCTTTTTGATTGATGGATTGAAACCAATTGCATTGACAAAGAAACATGCTTGGAAATTTCAGTCCCAACTCACGGATCATTGATTTAAAATCATTTCCACCGTGGCTGTTTAGAATAATAAGTTTATGAATGCCTTGTCGATCCAATACTTCCACCACATCGCGCAGGATGGCCAACTGTGTCGAGGGATTCATGTTCATATCGAGCTTGATATCAGCCTGACCAGTATTGACACCAAATGGAATGGCGGGCAACACGATTACTTTCGCTCCCCGTTCCCAAGCAATCCTGGCAGCCTCCGCAGCAATGAAGTCAGCTTCGATGATGTCTGTGCCATAGGGTAGGTGGTAGTTGTGTGCTTCCGTGGCACCCCATGGGAGCACGGCCACGTCGTAGGTGGTTTCTTTTACAGTTTTCCAATTACTTTCAGATAAGATGTAGGGTCTCATGGGTTGAGGGTTCCGGGCTTAGGGTTCAGGGTTTAGGGTTCAGGGTTTCTGGTTCGATGACAATTTAGTTCTACGATGTTAGAATTAGTACATGGCCGAATGGAAATTCTCAGACGGTGGCGCCCTGACAGCTTGAGCCAGCACCCGCAGTACAGGCAAAACAATGTTGGCCGATAACAATGTCACGGTTTTCAAGCTGTGCAGTATCAAAAGTAATGATGTGTTGACCAGCTGATTTTTCAGTTTTCAGTCCAAGCATTTGATTGAAATCGCAGTCATATAGATTTCCTAGCCAGTCGACGGAGATCATGCTGCGGCACATTACTCTCTTTATGGCAGAAGGATTAAATGCCCCAATCAGTTTCTCCATGTAGTCTTCATAATTTCCCGATTCGATAAGAAAATCGAGAAACCGACTGATGGGTATATTGGTAATTGTAAATAAGCTATTGAAAGAAACTCCGAAGTGCTCACTCAATTCTTTTTTAAAGTCCCTTTCTAATTGTTTCTGGTCTCCTGGCAGAAAGGCACCCGTGGGATTATAGACTAAGTCCAGAATCAAACCAGATCCTTCCTTTCCATATCCAACTTTATTCAGACCATGCAACGCCTCCATCGAATCTTTAAATACGCCTTCACCACGCTGACGATCCGTTTTACCAGCATTATAAAATGGAAGTGAAGAGCATACACGAACCTGATTTTGTTTGAAAAATTCAGGGAGGCTATAATATTTTGGATTCGATCGAATGATCGTCAGATTAGACCGGACAATTATTTCATTCACCCCGGCCCTGCTTGCCGCTTCTACAAACCATTGAAAGTCCGGATTCATTTCGGGCGCCCCACCCGTGATATCCAAAGTGTTGATTTTAGCACGCTCTAAAACATCCAGGCAGGCTTGCATGGTTTCGCGTGTCATGATTTCCTTGCGATCCGGCCCTGCATCAACATGGCAATGCTTACAAGTCTGGTTGCACATATAACCAATATTCACTTGTAAGATTTCAAGCTTTCCAGGTAGTAGGGGGAAATGCTGTGCTGACTCAATTTTTTGTCTGAACGTGGGGAACTTGCCAGACTTGAAAATTCCATTCTCTAGGAATTCTACCTGATGCTCTTGACTAGCAAGTTTATGGTGGCGTGCGTGCAGGGACTTAATCATCGATCATGGTCACTAAGAGATTCAAAATGTATAACAACGAATTCACATGGAGAGTTTCTTCGCCTTATTCATCATCATGACACCGTGTACCAGGGTGGCACCGCTCCGGATCGCAGCCGCTACATGGATTGCCTCCATCATGGCCTTTTCTGTGGCTCCCTTTTCCATGGAGTCGGTGGTGTAGGCATCAATACAGTAAGGGCATTGCACCGTGTGGGCTACGGCGAGTGCAATGAGTGATTTCTCACGGGCAGTCAGGTCTCCTTCCTTAAAGACATCCCCATACCAGTCAAAGAATTTTGCGGCAAGGTTGCTTTCCCATTCGGCAATGGTTCCAAATTTCTTAAGGTCTTCCGGATTGTAATACGTGTGATCCATAAGTTGATTTTTAGGTCAACAAGATACCCAAAACATTCCCGCTTTTTGGTGTGTGGGCGACAATCTACCCGAATTCGTTGTCTTATGATGGTGGTAACGATTCAGGCCTATTGGCTCAGCAGCAAAAGTGAAAAGCTTGACCTACAGATTACGCTGTAGAATACATTTTCCTTTTGAACCAGAATGCAAGGTTGACTAACAAGATCAACGCTGGCACTTCAATGAGCGGTCCAATTACTCCTGCGAAAGCTTGACCAGAGTTGATTCCAAACACAGCAACGGCGTAAGCGTCCGATGAAGTACGGGTATTAAATATCGGAAAAATTAATTATTCAGGAGTTGGCCGCCGACCAGTTGTTGGGGAGAAGTTGTTCCAATTT
>JAYVQY010000100.1:0-61453 GCA_043776715.1 Cyclobacteriaceae bacterium
GAATCTCAGCAGGTAAAAATTATCACGGAGAGACGAAAAAAAGAATCACGGCAAGGTGTGTCCATTAAACAACTAATCAATGAGCGACTTCAACAGAAACAGGACACGGTCACGAAGAAGCCCGAAGCTCGAAATGTCCCGAATGTTGTGGCTTCTTTGGACACCACTAAAGTAAAGCCTGGCAGTGCAGAGATCAATACCGATAACTACTCCTTTGCTGAAGAAAAAGTAAAAAAAGATACAGTCATAGCGCCAAAACATCCTGAAAAAAATCTGAATACGGATGATTATAAATTTGAAGACGATGTAGCCAAGACGTTGAAACCAACAGAGACTTTTTTGAGTCGTTACATGAAGGTAAGAGAGAGTAGCAGAATCAACGGACCATTCAAGTACGAGCCAAAATTTAGCTATGAAAACTTTGCTACTAATTTTGTAATTGATCCGTTGAGAGGCTTCAGCATACGCCTCGAAACGCAAATGAACGACATTCTTGAGAACTACAGAATTTTCGGAGGCATCCAGACTGCCTTTGATTGGAAAAGCGGCGATGTATACGGCGAGTTTCAATATCTTAAGCACCGGGTCGATTTCAGTGTGAGATACGATCGCAAAGTGATTTTCTGGAACCAGAATGACCAGCTTCAAAAGTACTCATGGCAAAAAATTGAATTTGGTGCTGCACTGCCCATTAGTGTAAGAACCCGAATCGCATTGAAGCCCTTTGGCGGGTATACTCAATTCGTGGATCGCGGTAGCGATCAACAAGTTTCTTCTCCCCCAAAATATGCTCCCACCAAACAGCAATTTTATGCTGGCGTGCGCGCTGAGTTGGTGTATGATAATTCGGTCACAACCGGGATGAACCTCATTGAAGGGACCCGCGGTAAGATTAATTTTGTTCACTATGCTGGGTTGGGTAATCGCAGCGCCAGTTTTTCTCAGATTTCAATTGACGTAAGGCATTATCAGAAAATCTACAAAGAGATTGTATTTGCAGTACGGGGCTATTCGGGTAACTTCTTTGGAAATGCACCCAAACAATATGTCTTGGGCGGCATCGACAATTGGTTTGGCAATGTGACCAATTATAAGGGGGTGAAAAATCCTTTGTATGTAAAATCAGGATTTAACGAAAACCTGCTTTTTGCTGAATTCGCTACGACCCTGCGTGGCTTTGACTATGCAACCTTGTACGGTACCAGTGTAGCCATGGCAAATGCAGAATTTCGTGTGCCGCTCGTACGAGCCTTATCTGGCGGTCCGGTATCATCCAATTTCTTCCGCAACTTACAATTCACTGCTTTTTATGACATTGGAACAAGTTGGACAGGAGCACCGCCAATAAAGTCTGAGAATACCCTTCGCACAGAAGAAATAAGACAAGGACCCTTTGTAGTTGACCTTAAGCAATATCTCAATCCCTGGCTTTACAGCTATGGTCTGGGATTTCGAACGATGATGCTCGGATATTATCTAAAGTTTGATTTAGCGTGGCCGGTGGAGAATTACAAAGTTAAGGACCCGCGCCTTTCAGTGTCGCTGGGATTCGACTTTTAGAATTCGATTATTGTCAAGGGTACGGATTGATTTCATTTCTTTGCTTAAATAATTTCTCATGCTCAAATCTATGACTGGCTTCGGCCAGGCCAGTGCCTCGATTGGTGATGGTTCATTTCTGGTTGAAGTAAAGACGCTCAATTCTAAGTCTTTGGATCTTAACCTAAGGTTGCCAAGAATCTTTTCTGAAAAGGAACTGGATGTTCGGGCTGTAATTACTGAAAAATTAGAGCGAGGAAAAGTTTCTGTCTCGATTGAATACGTGAAATCACCAGGCCTGGAAATCCAGGAGCAATACAATGAGTCGATGTTTATCGCGCATTACGCCGAACTAAAGAAACTGGCCGACCGCGTCATGGCACCTTACGATCACCTTTTCGAATTGGCATTGAGATCGCCGGATGTACAGCAAACTTCTGAACGGGAGACACTCGATCTCGTTCTTTATGAAAAATTCCTGGGTATCCTGAAAGATGCGATCGAACAGTGTGAAACTTTTCGTAAAAGGGAAGGCGCCTCCCTGGTTGAAAAGTTTAAGGACTATATTAATAGCATTGCAAACCTCTTGAAGAATGTTGAAAAGCTTGATCCCTTACGGGTAGAAAAGATCCGAACGAAAATAAAGAAAGGTGTAGTCGAATTCTTTGGTGAGGAAGGTTTCGATGACAACAGGCTTGAACAAGAGATCATCTTTTATATTGAAAAACTGGACATCCATGAGGAGCGTGTGCGATTGAAAACGCACCTGGATTATTTTCTGAAAGTGATGAATGAGCCTCAATCCAACGGCAAGAAACTGGCGTTTATTGCCCAGGAGATCGGTCGGGAAATCAATACCATTGGGTCTAAAGCCAATGATGCAGAAATGCAGAAAGAAGTAGTGACCATGAAGGAAGAACTTGAGAAAATTAAGGAGCAGTTGAATAATGTGCTTTGAATTGTTGTCAAGAATTTCTTAATAAAAATATTGCATGTATTTACTTAGTGTCTTTGTGTCTTAATGGCTTAAACTTTTTTTTGCCACCAGACTCAAAGACTCACTAAGTGGTACTCACTGGCTTTGGGATGAGTAGCATATTTTTTCTAACTTCAACAACATTGACGCATTCTATGAAGCCGACATTTAGGGGAATCTTATTTTTTTTATATATGTCTCTTTCTGCCACAGCCCAGATTGGGACAAAGGTCCAGCAGCAGAAAATTTTTGGCACATGGCAGAACAGTCAATTTGGTTATCAGATGACGCTCATGCTTAATCCAGATGGCACTGGCGAGTTTGATGGTGAGCCAATAAAGTTTTTAACCCAGGCTACTACACTATCCATCATCGTGGCGATTACTACGACGGACTATAGTTACAATCTTCAGGGTAATTCTTTAACACTCTCTGGCGGCGATTTAGATGGTCAGGTAACTTTTACCCGAAGCGGATCGCCTTCTCCTCAGGATGCATCGATGGCAAAGCCGCCTACTGATCCTGTCTCACCTTCATACAGCAACACTGCCAGTAACTTGTTAGGCCTTTGGTCTGGCAATGGGGAGATGATTGAATTCAGATCGGATGGTAAATGTGTTTACCTGGGCAATACATTTACCTATCAGATTTCACAAGGACATATCATCCTTACCACAGGCCAAGGCAATGCAACGTTTGCCTACAGCGTAAACAATTCCCAATTGACCTTAACTGCCAATGGCCAAAAAGTAGTTTATAATAAGGCCGATGGGGGTGCCTCTCCCGGTGCTTATAATAATGCATTTGCCGCCGGTGATATTCCGATGGAATTGGTGGGTCAATGGTGTTACATGAACATGGGTACCAATTCACAATCCAGTCGTTGTGTTGTACTCAATGCAGATGGCACTTACACGTTCTCTTCAGAAAGTTCGAGGAGCGTAAATACCGATGCTTTTTCCGGTGGCACCGCTTCTCAGGATGCCGATCGTGGTACCTGGTATGTGCAAGGCGATCGCATCTATTACAATAGTCAAACGACAGGCCAGGGATCGTATAGGCTAGAAAAAAGAAACCACCCTAAGAATGTGAACGACCCCATGATCGTAATCGATGGTGAACCGTATGTTACTACTACTAGTAGGCCGCCGTGGCGGTAATTATTTTTCATGGACGGGTCTTCGCGGCCCCGTCTCTGGTACCGCGACCTTCGAATTTAACTATGAAATGAAAATTCTGCCTGCAGCAATAATCGAATTTCATGACGGGAGGATTACCAATGCATTAAATTGTCCTTGTAGATCGCGGTATTTTTTCTGAGAAATCAAAAAATCGTGAAGACATTGCTATGGTTAAGCATTTTACATCATGTTGACATGACCTCCAATGCCATGATTATGAGCAAGAAATTCACTACTTTTAAAATGCAAATTCAAAAGATCATATACTTTTCATTGACGCCATTTAATAACCAAATCCTATGAAATCCAACATCACACGCAGAGAATGGTTCCGCTCGGCAATGGTAGCCGGCGCGGGAATTCCCCTGGGCCTTTCAGTGGTTCAGGAGCTTATGGCGGCCCCGGCAAGCAAAGCTGAAATTGCATACGGAGGTCTATTCAAGGCGGGTGGAAAAAAACTTATACGCCTTGGTTCCAATGAGAATCCCTATGGGCCTTCTAATAAGGCACGTGAAGCAATCAACGCATCCATCATTGAAGGCAATCGGTACGGATTTGATGGAGCCAATGAATTGAGGCAAATGGTTGCCACCAAAGAAGGAGTTAGCGTCGATAATATTTTAATGTTTTCTGGTTCAGGAGAGGCGCTTGCCATCACAGGGATGAGCGTTGGAGTGGAGGGTGGAGCTGTCTTATCAGCATGGCCAACTTTTCCATTGCTCATGAATTTTGCTGAAAAATTTAATGCGCGATGGGACAAGGTCAATTTAGACCCGAACCTGGTGCATGATCTTGAGGCAATGGCTTCAGCTGTAAAGCCAGACACGAAAATATTGTTTGTGGTGAATCCCAATAACCCAACCGGTACCGTGCTGGACCCCGCGAAACTGAAGAGCTTCTGTATTGAGATGTCAAAGAAAACCATCGTTTATGTCGATGAGGCGTATTTAGAGTTTCTGGAACCTGCGCAACAGATTTCAATGGTGGATCTGGTAAAGCAAGGACATAATGTACTCGTGTCCAGGACATTTTCTAAAATTTACGGATTGGCGGGCATTCGCATTGGATATGTCATTGCCAGGCCGGACCTCATTCAAAAACTGGCCAGGTATCAATCAGACTCCATATTGAATCAGGCAGGCATTGCGGCAGCCAAGGTAAGTTTGGGTGACGAGGAATTCATGGCCTACACTCGTAAAATGAATGCGGCAGCGAGAAGTGTCATGACACAATACCTGGATCAGAAAAAATGGTTTTATGGGAAACCCATCGCCAATGTATTATTGTTTCGTGCACCTAAAGACGGCAAGACGATTCTGGAGCAGACCGCACTGCGGGGTTTCCAAATTCGGGTTTGGGACTACCAGGAAAAGGAATGGTGCCGCGTGAGCATTGGTACCCTGGATGAGATGAAACAGTTTGTGAAAGCCTTTGATGAAGTAGTAGCGTGATCGTAAGAAGCCTGTTTTTATATCCCTGTCTGTTTTGCAGGCAGGGATATATTTTAGCCCTTGTCATTTTCTCCGTGATGTCCTGTTCCTCCGATTTATCGGACGCCCAGAAAATAGTTGATAAAAGCATCCTAGCACACGGTGGAGAAAAATATGTTTCCACTACCATTGAGTTTGACTTTCGGGATCGGCACTACATTTCCCACCGTGAAGGTGGTAGATTTTCCTATGAGCGGGTCTTTCAAGACCCAAAAGACTCAACCAAGATGGTCCATGATTTTCTTTTCAACGAAGGCTTCAGACGTGAAATCAACAAGCAACTTGTAAGCATTCCTGATTCGATGGCACGAAAGTACTCTTCGAGTGTAAACTCAGTCCTTTACTTTGCGTTGCTGCCCTTTGGCCTGAACGATCCTTCTGTCAACAAGAAGTTATTGGGGACGACCACCTTGGATGGTCTGACGTACTACAAGATCGAGATTACGTTTGGGCCTGAAGGAGGGGAAGACTATGAAGATGCCTTTTACTATTGGATCCATAAGAAAAACTTTAAGGTTGATTACATGGCATATTCTTATGAAGAAAGTGATGGCCGGGATATTCGATTTCGGAAAGCAATCAATTCCAGGATTATAAATGGAATTGTGTTTCAGGATTACATCAATTACAAACCGAAAGCTCCCGGAAAAAAACTGGAAGAAGTTGAAACGCTTTATAAGACCGGCGACATGGAAGAATTAAGCCGAATAGAGCTTAAAAATATTTCTGTTGTCCCATCGGGCCAGCCTTAAGCAAACCTTTAAATCTTTGATAAAGGATTTTACTGTGGCTTTGGGGATGGCGGAAAGAGTTTAAAGATTAAGTAAGCTGTTAACAACAAGGTGATCACCACCATAGATTCGAAATGGCTGGACGAAAGCTTCAGCCAGGAGGAGACAGATTTGTCGATATTATTCAATCCCATGAATGACACGGTTGCAAAGATCAAGATAAGAACAACGTTATAAATGCTGAAGTGGCGGCGAGCGGAAGGGATAATAACAGGGTCGTTGATGAGCAAGATAAGATAGGCTGTAAGCAACGGCAGCACCAGGCCGTTCAATGCTTGTACCGCCAGGATTACCGGAATGGGCCTAATGCCACTGATTCCAAATACAAAACCGGTAGCCAGCACCAAAATCCAGGTGATACGCTGCGATCTATTATTCCCATCAAACACCGAAGAGACAATAATGGAAGCTGCATAGGGCGACGTGATCGCTGAAGAGAATCCGGCAGCAAAAAGCCCAACAGCGAGGGCCAGTCCTCCCAAGGGCCCAATGTTTTCTGTCAGCGCTTGTGCCAGGTCAGTATAGCTTGAGAAAGATTTCACAGCGGTACCAGCCACAAGTATGGCTGCAGTGATGAGTCCGCCAATGATCACGGAAAGTGTTAGACCGATGCGCATCAGTGGTATCGTCTGGCCTTTGCTAATGCTTGAACCAAGAAAAACATTGTACGGAACAATGGTGGTGCCCACCAACCCAAGCGTCAAGAGTTCTGAACCCGATGGAACCACCGGTATCATAGAAGCCTGGAGATAATCAAAGCTTGAAAAAGGTCGCTCCGAAGCCAGCGCAAAGAAAGCAACACCCATCATGGCAACAAGAAAAGTCATGAGCCAGCCGATGGCATTTCTTCTTCCTGTCCAAAGGATGATGAATGAAATCAGCGTAATTAGAACGGTGAGAATCTTTGTATCAACAGAAGTGAGCAGATTCATTCCTGATACGGCTCCGAGAATATTGCCTGCCTCGTAAGCAGCACATCCAAAAATGACAGGCCCACCTAAAAAGAATTTCAACCAGGTACTTCTCTGAGTTCCGTATTTCTTTGTCAGTGCTTCTCCCATGGTGAGCCCGCTGACGATGGTAAGCCTCCCCGAAACTTCCTGGAGGATAATGCATGCAATCGTAGCAAAGGTCACCGCCCATAACAGATCCAATTGATAAGCAGACCCGGCTGCCGCTGCGGTGGTCACGGTGCCAGGCCCAATGAAGGCTGCCGAGATCACGGACCAGAGAATGACACTAGAGAGGGTTTTGTTTTTGGTCATTGCCAATGGGGTATTGTATAAGAGCTCAGATGGTTGGACTAAAGTCCATTTGGTTTTCGGTTTTGTATAACCCCAGGCTTAAGCCGGCTTAAGCCTGGGGTTAATTTAAAATACTTGGTGACCTGTGCTTTAGCCCAAATGATAATTTATTGGCTCATATCAATTTACCGTACGCTTTCCGTACTGATAAACCCACCAAAGTACACTGCATTCATCAGCATCTTATTGGTGCCAAACCAAAACGCACGGAAAGCAAGATCTTCTGTGAAGCCGATCACGCGTCCTCTTCCCAAAGCAGAGACACCAATGCCTGAAGTGTTTTTCATTTTAGGATAGTTCAGTTTGGACATATAACCGCTCAGCAAAGGAGATGATCCGTAAGTAAGTGGATTCGCGTAAGCCCCCTTCGCCTTTTCCATAAAAAGATTATTCGATTTGAACATCGGCATTTTAGGGTTGTAATAACCATACAAGAGGGGATGTGTAAGATCTACATCTGCTTCGAAAATAACTCCGCTGGTTTCTTGAGCCCCGGTGGCTTCATCCAGATCTGCATATGGTTTTGGTTTCGCCATTTCTTTTTTATCTTTTTCTTCGTCTTTCTTCATATCAAATTTTCCAAGGCCGGCAGTGGTGAACCAGTTGAGCGCGTTTTCAAAACCAATCACGACCCCTCCGTTTTGAGTCCATGTCTTCAATTTTTCTTTAGCACCTTCACTGATGGAGTTGTAGGTGCCGGCAGGGAAGATAATCGTGGTGTAGCGATTGAGATTGGCTGCGTTGAATGTTGCAACTGGCATGCAGGTAACTGGAATGTTGAATCGCTGGTCCAGCAGATGCCAGATTTCTCCTGCATCGGTGGCACTAACTCCGGTTTGTCCGCTGCCACCATCCACCAACATTGCAATCTCAGGTTTTCTTAGCACCTGAAACGTACTGCTTCCAAGGCTCACACCCCGATAATCGAGTCCTGTATTGAAAGCATAGACGTCAATGCCATCTTTTTCTGCAATCTCGCGGATATAAACTTCAATCTGGTCCGGGTTCTTATCCTGGTTATCAAGCGAAACCATGATGGTTCCTGGTTCGAATTTTTTTCCGGAGGAATGGAAAAATGGATCCGTGGAAACCTTGGTGCGAATACCGTGACTTACAAGTCGGTAAATGGCCCGGGGAGAATAGTAGCCATACGTTTCGAATACATAAGCATAATTGCTTTTTTCCCCAATCATCTTTCCCAACGGCATTTTAAGTTGCGTCACTTGTTCACCCAGGGCAGGAGGCGTTTTCAGTTCTTCATACTCAACACCAAAAGCAAGGGGCAAAGTCCAGCTGGAAATATCGTAGAACAAACTGTCTTTAAATTGTGTCATTTTACCAAACATCGCCTTTACCACACGATATTGAGATTGATTGAGCGGCACGACATAGCTTGACTCCACATCGAAATTTTTTCCGTTGATAGAAGTTGTAGCAGTTGGTTTATAAAACTCAACCTGCTGCCGTGCGAGGATTTCGCCAAGATGAAATACCTTGGCCTTGTCCTTTGATCCAAAGACATATCCTTTCACAGGATCTTTCGTGGCTTCCGTCAGACTGCTTTTATAAAAATCTCGCTGATAGTTTAGTAATTCTTCCCGCAACTCATTGATCGCTTTCAGCGAGCTGAGCATCGTGACGAAATGGTTGCGGATGGTAAAAGGAAACTTCAGAATTCCATTGGCACTTTCCTGTGCATGACCGCGGGAACTTGCCTGTTCAAAGAGAATGCCAATGGCTCCCTGCGCATCCGGATAGGTGGAACCTTTGCCATAATAAAAATCATCATAGCCTTCCTGAGTAAAATAAAGGGAGCCGATTTGGTCGAGGGCCTTTGCATGGTACTCACCCATTTTCCGCGTTAGTTCCTGGTTTTTGTCTGGCGTAAGGGGATGCACACGAGTAGGTTCACCCGGCATAAAAAAGAAAGTAGCATTGGTTCCTTGCTCGTGGTGATCCGTGAGCACATTTGGCTTCCATTGCTGAAATTTTTTGATTCTCCCTTGCGATTCGGGCATTTGCCCCACCAACCAGTCGCGGTTTAAGTCAAACCAGTAATGATTGAAGCGTCCGCCTGGCCAGGTTTCATTGTGCTCCATGTCATTAGGATCAGGAGAGATGAGTTTGCTTTTGCGCGAATTGGCCCAGGTGGAAAAGCGGGTAAGCCCGTCTGGGTTGAAACTGGGGTCGAAGAGGATCACCGTATTTTCGAGGTATTTCTCAATTTCAGGACCTTGTGCCGCCGCCAGGTGATACGCCATCACAAGGCCAGCATTCGCGCCACTGGGCTCATTGCCATGAATGCTACATCCGAGGTAATAGACAGCAGGCATGCCTTTTAGATCAACTGTGGATGACTTTGATGGATCAGAGATCAGCAAATGCTGATGCCGGATTGTTTCAATGTTCTGATGGTTTTTTGGAGCAGTAATCGTCAACAGGAGCAGGGGTCGTGCCTCAAAAGTCTGTCCGATTACCTCCAGTGTAATTCTGTCAGAAGCTTTGTCGAGGGCAACCATGTAATTTACAAGCCGATCGTGGCTTACATGCCATTCTCCTACCTCATGGCCAATAATGGAAGCGGGCGTTGGGATTAGGGGATTGTATGAAATGCCCTCAGGGAGATAATATGACAAGTCAACCTGACCGGAGGCAGAAAGGAATATAATTTCAAATATCAGATAAAGAGCAAGTTTCTTCATTGAGTTTAAGTTTAAGTTTAAATGAATAAGTATTGCTAAAAAAAATTTAAACAGCAATTGTTTGTTGGAATGCTATATTAAGGAATTGTTAATAACTTGTTCGTAACATTTAATTGATCGGTAAAACTGAGTTAAGGTATTAAAGATACTTTTGTCGCTCTCAAATTTACGTTACTAAAACACCCATGCTTATGAGGAAAATATTACAATTAACCTTCGCTTTTGTATTAGCGACATCTGGCTCCCTTTTGGCCCAAGTTACAACATCATCAATAGTTGGTTTTGTTAGAGATTCGGAAGGGGCGACCCTCCCAGGTGCTACGATTGTGGCAGTTCACACACCATCCGGAACGCAATATGGGACGTCATCTTCGACGGATGGTAAATTTGCTATTGGAGGGATGCGTATCGGCGGGCCTTATACGGTCAAGATTAGTTTTGTAGGTTTCAAAGAGCAAGTTGTTAATGATGTTTATTTAAGTCTCGGTGTAGCCACGGATGTGAATGCAAAATTGGCCAGTGAAAATTCACAGCTTGATGAAGTAACGGTGACCTCAGATCGAAATGATATTTTCAGTTCAGACCGTATTGGTGCAGCATCCTCTTTTAACCGGCAAACACTCACAAATATTCCAACGATTGCCAGAACCATCAATGGTGTTGTAAAGTACAATGTATACGGAAATGGTAGCTCTTTTGCAGGTCAGGACAGCCGTTTTAATAGCGTTACCATTGATGGTGCGGTTTTTAACAATGGCTTTGGGCTTGGGGGGTCGGCGATTGCGGGTGGACGCACAAACACAACCGCGGTCTCCATTGATGCATTGGATGAAATTCAACTCAACGTTACGCCGTTTGACGTCCGTCAATCAGGTTTCGCAGGAGCTGGTATTAACGCTGTAACCCGATCTGGGACAAATCAATTTACAGGTTCAGCTTATCATCTCTTTAGAAACAACAAGAGCAATATGGTGGGAACTAAAGCCGACGGTCAGGAATTACCTCCCGTGAGCATCAACGAAAAGACATATGGTTTCCGCATTGGAGGCCCGATCATCAAGGATAAGCTTTTCTTCTTCGCAAATGCTGAGCAATTCACAAGTTCAAACCCAGCCTTGGATTGGGTCAGCAACCAATCAGGTGCGGCAGGCAACGTTTCAAGGGTAACGACAGCAGATTTGACTGACCTCAGCACTTTCATGAAAAGTACTTTTGGGCGCGACCTCGGTCGTGTCGATAACTTCAATAATGAGGTGAAGAGCACGAAAGGGCTTATCAGGATTGATTATAACATCAATAATAACCACAAAGTATCTGTTCGTTATTCCACTCATGATTCAGAGTCTGGTTTTGTAATCAGCAATAGCAGTAGCAGCAATACAGCTGGAAATGGATTCAGGACAAATTCCGCTTTGGCCATTTCTCCCGAGAATACGGGGTATATACAAAAGGACAATACGCGTTCTTTCGCCGCAGAATTGAATTCTAACTTCGGCGGTAAATTCACGAATAAGTTTATTGCCACCTACAATAAGCAAATTGAGAATAGAGCCTATAAGGCAGATTTATTTCCAACCATTGATATTTTGAGCGCCGGAACCACTTATACTTCGCTTGGATTTGATCCTTTCACTCCCAACAATAAATTGAACTATTCAACATTCAATTTGACCAACAATTTTACATATTTTAAGGGAAGCCATACACTCACATTTGGTCTTGCTTATGAAGCCTACCAATCAAACAACGTGTTTTTCCCATCATCTAATGGAGTATATGTCTACAATAGCATTGCAGATTTTAAAGCAGCTGCGACGGACTTCATTGCCAATCCAACGAAGACCACTTCTCCGGTTACAGTAAACCGATATAATCTCCGGTATTCACTATTACCAGGAGGGGTGGAACCTCTGCAAACATTGAATGTATCGACCTATAGTTTTTATGTGCAAGATGAGTTCGCGGTAAGTCAAAAACTTAAGTTGAGTGGTGGTCTCAGGGGTGATGTTTTTTCATATGATAATTCTACCGCTTCTGATTTCTATAATCCGGTGGTCGGGGGACTAACATTTAAGGATGAAAATGGCAATGATTATAAAGTTAACACGGGAGCGTTTCCAAAATCCCGTTTGCTTCTGTCGCCACGGGTTGGGTTCAATTATGATGTAAAGGGGGATAGAACAATCCAAATCAGAGGAGGTTCTGGGCTTTTTGTCTCACGCATTCCCCAGGTACTTGTTTCCAACCAGCTTGGAAATAATGGTGTAAACACTGCTTTGATAAACGTGACAGGTACAACGGCTTATCCATTCAGGATCGATCCAACCACATTGCCGTCTACCGTTGCGATCCCTCCCAATACGGACATTACCAAATTGCCTCCTTATGCGGTGAATGCAACGGATGAAGAGTTGAAATACCCAGTTGTATGGAAATCAAATCTAGCTGTTGATTATAGATTGCCCTGGGGCCTGATCGGAACAGCAGAGGTAATCTATAACAAGAATATTCAAGCGCTGCGTTATATTGATGCGAATCTGAAACCAGATGACCGTACTTTCACTGGCCAGGATAATCGCTCACGCTTTCCGGCTTCCGGCGTTGTTAGTTCAGGTGTAGGCGCACTCAATACAGTTAATGTTGCGCGTTTTTACAACCCCTCCATTTCAAATGTATTTGTGCTCAAAAACTATCAGCAAGGAGATTCTTATACTATGACATTTAAATTGGAAAAACCAACAATAAATGGTTTTGGTGGAATGATCGGTTATACCTATGGCCAGGCCAGGGATATACAATCTGTAGGTAGTACTGTACAAGCCAATATGCCAACCGTGGTAGGTCAAAATTACTTGCAAAGCTCTTTTGCCGACAATGATTTGCGACATCGCATTGTCGGTTATGCGAGTTACAGAAAAGAATATGGCGGAGAGTTCGGTGGTGCATCGATGGTAACACTGGGTATGGTGTCTAATAGTGGTGGCAAAGTATCCTATATCTACGGCAATGATCTCAATGGTGATGGACAGAACAATGACCTTATCTATGTTCCAACCAACGCGAGCCAATTGAATTTTGCACCTATTGCAGGCGCTACTCCTTTCACGGCTGCAGAGCAGCAAGTTGCCTACGATAAATACATTGATGGGAATCCTTATCTGAAAGACCGTAGAGGTCAATCTGCTGAGAGAAACGGCGCGTATTTCCCCTGGCTGACCCGCTTTGACTTAAGTTTTGTACAAGAAGTATTTATTAAGACCGGATCGAAAGGAAGCAGGAATACCCTCCAGCTTCGTGTAGATATTCTAAACTTTGGCAATTTACTCAATAATGCCTGGGGAGTTGGTTGGGTTAGTACCAGCAATCAACCGTTGACTATTGCAAGCATTGATGCAGCTGGATTACCCACCTATCGGCTTGGTACTCAAGTTGTGAAAGATGCAAATGGCAACAATCAAACTATTCTCTTACGTGATTCCTTTGTAAAGAATATTACTTTGGATAACGTATGGCAAGCTCAGGTGGGCATCCGTTACACCTTTAACTAGGAATTAAGCCAATCCTTTTGCAAAAAGCATCCGATCACTCGGATGCTTTTTTATTTAATTTTAATGAAGTTGAAAGGAATCATTTTCATATCCCTGCTTTGTCTTTTTGTAATAAAATCTGGTGGTCAATCAGACCGAGACCACTTTCAGGAAAAAAGAGGTTTGCCACTAATATGTGGTCACCGCGGAGGGCAGGACAAACTGCTACCAGAAAACTCTTTTGCCACCATAGATTATACTATTAAGAATTGTAACAGCAAGCCTGTCGTCATTGAAATTGATGTACGCAAGAGCCTGGATGGAACCCTGTTCATTCTGCATGATGAGACCATGGAGCGAACTACTGATGGTCAGGGCCCAATTGATGAATTGTCGGATGTATACCTGAAATCATTGTTCCTGAAAGACTCAAAGGGAAAACTTACGGAGGAACGTATTCCAACCTTTGATTCGCTTCTGCATTATTCTCGTGACAAGACTTTTATTCTCATGCTCGACATAAAAGCAGATGTTTGGAGAGAAGTCATTGAGCGACTGGTTCGCGAAAATTTACAGCACAGGGCGATCGTACTCACGTTTGAAACGGATAATTTGAAGAAGGTTTACGTGCTATCGAAGGAGGTGAGGATTTCTTGTTTGATCAGGACTGAAGCTGATTGGAATGCGATCAAAAGCCTTTCAATTCCCACTGAAAACCTAATTGCTTATGTCAATCAAGACACACCTCAAAAACTCATCAGACAACTAAAGAGTAATTTGATGTTGATTATGGCAGATGTGGACGAGAATGCAATGAAAAATACTGATCCCCTTCCACGAAAATGGTATAATGAATTTGTAAAAAAAAGAAAACTGGATATTGTGATAACAGATTTTCCGGTAGAGGTTTCAGGGAAACTCAGGTAGCTAGTAAGATTCAATCACTCAACTTCATAGGGGCCAAATACCTTACTGACTCTTAAACTGTTCATGGTGTCATCCAAAATATAAATGTGGAATTCGCCCCCGCCTTGGGTGACCCTTATCACTATATGACCTCTCTTGCTCAGATAATTTTCATCCAACCAGCGGCCGTAGGTTGCACTTGTTTCCTCGTGAATGTATGAAGCGAAAATGTCCCGCTTGCCTGCATAGATGTAAGGAGAAATGATACGATGAAGGACCTCCTCACCGGGGTGGTTTGAGCTCCATGACTGTTGAACAATTACACGAGGTGCCAGGGTTTTGAGAAAAAACTCGTTAGAAGCGTCCCGGACACCATGATGATTGAGCGTAAGAACGTCAACCTTTCCAACTACTTTAGCAGTGGGGGTTTCCATGTCAAACCAGGATGGCAACCCAAACCCCTGTAGACCGGTCATATCGCCACCAGTGAAGTAATCAAACTTACCATAACTGATTTTTAGCGCAAGGCTCAATGGATTTTCGTTATAATCTTTTAATGGAATCGTATCAGGCATTACACTGATTATCTCGTCGCCTTTTCCGGACCAGATTTCACCATTGGATTTAATATTTCTGACTTGAAAGGTTGGATATCTGGCGGGATTAATCTTTTGAACGATCTGAGTCTTGCTACCGACTTTTAGGGACTCCACCGTAAGCGCACCTTTGATCATTTGCGTGGAAGTGAATACCAGATAATTAGTAAAAGATACTTTGTCCAGGTGATGTGTTTTTATGTCAACTGGAAAGTTGTATAACGGATAGTTCCTATCGATAAGTTTTTTGATAGGAAGGTATTCGTTTACCTCCGTAATGCCAGTCAAACGATATTCTCCCTTTACTGATATTCTTGATTGGGAGGTGACGCTTCCAAAGTGGTCGGAGTGAAAATGTGAAATCACACCATAGTCGATTTCTGTGATGGAAGGGATCAATGCCTTCAAATAGCTCACAATGCTTTTGCCAGCACTAATCGAATCATAAGGCAAACGCGGCGATACTTTCAGCGGATTTGGAATTCTTAACCTTGCTTGCCGGTCAACATCCCCGGCATCAAACAGCATGGTTGTGCCATCTGGAAAAATGAAAAATGTAGCATTGCCCGAACCTGTGTTAATGTGGTGGATGTCGAAATAACCTTTTTGCCATGCTGGCAGGTTGGGATGTTGAGCCCTGGAAAGAACCGTGATGAAAAGAAAGTAAAAGGTAAGTCGACTCATTCTTCCTGGGGCTTTGTACGGTGATGGTTAGCAACAATTGGTCTAGCCCAATTTGCAAAAAATAATGGTGTTAAGCCGTCCAACCTGGCCTCTTTTGTTTTATACAGGTTTTGACTACATTCAACAATGGCAAGACCAGTTTACGCCTCTTTTGCCCTCGTGCTGGCCTTGCTTTTCTCGGATTGTTCGAAGAAGTCTGCAGGAGACTTCACTCAGGAACCCACCGTAACCATTGATCTGAATCAAATCCGGGAACGGGGCTTCCTTCAAGCGATCGTCGATAACAATTCCATCAGCTACTTTATTTATCGTGGACAGCCGATGGGCTATGAATATGAGCTCCTTCAAAGCCTTACAAGGCATTTGAAAGTAAAATTGAAGATAAAGGTCATCAGCGGTATAGAGCAGTCCATTGACCTCTTAAACAAAGGGGAGGGAGACCTCATCGCCTTCCCGCTCACAATCACCCAAGAGCGTACAAAGTACCTTTCGTTTACGGATACACAGTTCAATACCTGTCAGGTGCTCGTTCAAAAGAAACCTGCCAATTGGCGAAGAATGCCTCAGGCAAGATTGGAGAGAAGCATGGTGCGCAGCCCGGTTGAATTGATTGGAAAGGAAGTACACGTGATGGATGAGTCTTCCTTTAGAGATCGCCTGCAAAACCTTTCCCAGGAAGTAGGCGGTGAAATCATTATACATGAGGACAGCGCCACGGCGGAAACAGAGTCTCTTATTCAGAAGGTAGCGACCGGCGAAATCCAGTACACTGTGACCGACCAGACCATCGGCATGGTAAATGCGATTTACTACCCAAACCTCGATGTCAGTACAGTCCTAAGTCTTCCACAACAAATTGCCTGGGCTGTCCGCAAGAATTCCCCTGATTTATTGATCGCTGCAAACGAGTGGCTGGAAGAATTGAAAAGAAATGGCAGGTTCAAGAGCTTGTACAACAAGTATTTTAATAACCCCCGATCATCACAGATAAGGATCACAAGTGATTATTCCTCCTTAGGTGGCAATAAGCTTTCGCCTTATGATGAAGAGATAAAATATGAGGCTAAAATTCTTGGCTGGGATTGGCGACTATTGGCTTCAGTCGTTTATCAAGAATCTAATTTTCAACCAAAAGCTGAATCCTGGGCAGGTGCCGTGGGATTGATGCAACTCATGCCTGCCACCGCAGAGGAGTTTGGAGCGCGGGACAGGACGAACCCCCATCAAAGCCTTAAAGCAGGATCGCGCTACCTGAAGTATCTTGACAGGCTATGGGGAAAATATATCCGTGATAAGAATGAGCGACTCAAATTTGTTCTTTCCTCTTATAACGCCGGATTGTCACACATCATTGATGCCCGGAACCTGGCAAAGAAATATGGAAAGGACCCTACGAATTGGGAAGACGTGGAATCTTTTTTGAAGGAAAAATCCAATCCCAAATTTTACCGTGACCCCGTGGTGGTGGCGGGGTATTGCAAATGCGAAGAGCCTGTCAAATACGTAAGGGAGATATTGAATCGATATGAAGAATACAAGATACTGATTGCTGAGGTGTGAGTAACTCATATCCTTACCCATGGACTGTCATCAAATTTGAATTTTGAATGTCCAACGCTGAACTCCAAATTTCGAGGTGAGACACAACTTCGAAATTTGGAGTTTGGTGCTCAAAAGTTTTGATTCATGAATATTGAAATACTCATCACCGAGGCATAAGCTCATTAACAATTTCCTCAAAATTTAGTGAAGTCCATGCAGTCTCAATCGACGGCGTCTTCATGACTTTGTCCATGATCTCCTTTTGAAGCCGGCCCATTTTCAAGGCATCAGAATATCGCGTCCTGTCATGAAAGGTCACCATAGAATAAAGCGGAATCCATTTTTCGGGATAGAGCTCATGGAGTCGGGCTTCTATCTTTTTGCGAAGCAAGAAATCTGCATCTCCTACCAAATCCCTCATTTCCACAAAATTGTCTAATGCTAATTGTGCAATCGCATCCGTATCGGGCTTACGTAATTTTTGAAATTCGAGAAGCGCGTTGTTCCAATCATCTTTGTGTTCATTCAGCAAATCGTTCAGCACGCGACAATCTTCAAATCCTGCATTCATTCCCTGACCATAAAACGGTACCAGTCCATGGGCAGCATCTCCAATCAACAATGTTTTATTTTTCAACCATGGATAGCAGCGGATGGTGAGAAGGGATGACGTGGGATTATCTCTGAAATCTTCAATCAAGGTGGGCATTAAGGCGATTGCATCCGGAAATGTTTTTTCAAAAAATGAACGAATGTCGTGAGGCGACTGAAGCGATTGAAATGATGTTTTTCCTTCGAAAGGAAAAAATAATGTACATGTAAAAGTTGCATCCGGATTGGGGAGTGCGATCAGCATGAAGCTTTCACGCGGCCAAATGTGCAGCGCCTCTTTTTCCATGAGGAATTCCCCATTTTCTCCTTCTGGTATTCGAAGCTCCTTGTACCCATGTTCAAGGTAGGTTTGAGAATACTCAAACCTGTCAGATATTTGTAATGCGCTTCTGACCGCTGAGAACGCACCATCAGCTCCAATAATGAGGTCTGTGCTATGGTGTCTGGTGTCTCCGTAGTTATGAAAAGTCACCTCAGTCTTTGCGATGTTTACTTCCAGGCACTGATATTCAAAGAAAAAATTGACGCCCACCTTTTCTGCTTCAGTCATCAATACCATGTTAAGGTCGCTCCTGGAGATGGAATGGATGAACTGGCCTTTTACACCGTATGGTTGAAACTCCAACTTGCCTCCCAGATTATGAATCATCCGGCCATTCATAGGCACTGAATTACTCTTCAAATGGGTAGCCAAACCAATTTCTGTCAATGGGCGAAGGCCTCTGTTGCTTAAGGCCAGATTGATGGAACGTCCACCACCGAGCATGCTGGTACGCATATCATGCCTTCTGTCAAAAACAGAAACATGATAACCACGTTTGGCCAGGTAGATCGAAAGCAATGAACCGACCAGGCCAGCCCCTATGATTGTGATATTTTTAGTGTTTTTTATCATTTTTTTGAAATAACCCCATTGGGAAAATTCACAAAAGAAACTGTTTTTAAATATGATAAAGGTCAGACAACAATAAGATTTTCGGAAGCATTGTTTTTCCTAATTCAAGGCCTCCATGAAAATTTGAGAAAAGCGGTACACTTCCTGGAATGTATTATACAAGGGTACCGGGGCTATTCTGATGACATCGGGCTCACGCCAATCGGCCACGACACCAGCCTTGGTAATTCGATCAAAAATCTTCCGTCCATTTCCCTTCATCAGCAGGGAAAGTTGACAACCGCGCTCCTCAGATTTTTTTGGTGTAATCACAACGAAATGATTCTGGTTCGGATCGATGGCCGATAAAAGGTATTCCAAGTAGCCTGTAAGAAGTATGCTTTTCTTTCTCAATGCCTGGATGCCTGCTTTTTTGAAAAGTTCCAGCGAGGCCAGATGGGCCGCCCCGCTCAGGATAGGAAAATTAGAAACTTGCCACCCATCTACACCGGTCATTGGCATAAATCCCTTCTTCATCTGAAACCGCTCTCCTTCCTGATGACCCCACCATCCAGCCAGGCGAGGGAGATCAACATTTGTTGCATGTCGCTCATGCACAAATGCACCTGCGATGCCTCCCGGACCTGAGTTCAGGTATTTATATCCACACCAGACCGCAAAATCAATCTGGTCCGCGTGCAGACTCAATGGCACATTTCCGATCGCGTGCGCAAGATCAAACCCTGCGTAGCTGCCTGCCTTGTGAGCAGCAGCGGTAATCGCCTTCATGTTAAATAATTGGCCGGAATAATATTGAACGCCACCAAGAATTACCAACGCCAGTTCTTTAGAGTTTTCATCGATGGCAGCGATGATGTCTTCTGTGCGCAGGGTATATTCACCCGAACGCGGGGCTAACTCAATCAATGAAAGGGATGGGTTTAGCCCATGAAGTTTGATTTGTGATTCAAAGGCATACTGGTCGGACGAGAAAGCGCCTGCTTCTGTGATGATCTTAAAACGCTTTGCCGCAGGCCGGTAAAAGGAGGTCAACATCAAATGAAGATTGATGGTGAGTTGATTCATGGCGATCACCTCAGAGGGTTTAGCCCCTGTTAGTTTTGACAGGACCTTCTTTGCGAATTTGTGATAATAAAGCCAGGGACGTTTAGCATGAAAATGACCCTCTACGCCCAACGAAGCCCAATCTCTAAGCTCCTCTAAAACTAATTGTTTTACGTTTTTTGGCTGAAGCCCAAGAGAGTTGCCACATAAGTACAGCAGCGGAGTCCCTTTAACTTGTGGAAGATGAAACTGAGATCTGAATTTTCGGAGGGAATCTCTTTGGTCAAGCCCCCTGGCAAAGGATAATGAGTTCTCAAATTTCATTTTCAGACTTTAATTCAAGCTGTGGTTGTCCGGCATCATCGACATAAAGTCGAAACATCATGTTGATCACGCCTTCATGCATCATGCAGCTGATTTTCGCATCGCTGGATTGATTTGTGAATGGTGGTGTTCCACATGGTAGATTGTAAAATAAAGTATTTCGCGAAAAGTCAGCTTACCCAACAAGGGGGTGCGGTAAAATAAATTGGTCTAGTTCGTGTTCACTGAAACGATCGATCCTTTCGCTCAGCACCTTGATATGTCGTTCGATTGCATCTTGTAACCGAATTCTATCACATGTTGTGTCGGGCAAAAAACGGGTGGTTGACTTTCCCCCGGCCGCTAATTGAGCCTTGTATTTTGCGACCAGTTCATTATATGATCTTGATGATCGATTTGCTTTGCCAAAGAAAATCCGAACCATAAATTTGGGCAACAGGAAAGCAATTTTTACCGGTGAGACACTTTTCTCGATATGGCTTAATTGTTGAAGAGGAGTCCATTTCCCAGGCATGGAGTGATTGACCAACACATCAGATAAATTGCTAACAAAGTCTGTGAACGCCGCGTGGCCTCTGATCAGTCGCATTTGTATTTCAGATTTTTCCATTATCAAACAAACCTGGGGTCGGCCTCCATTACAGTCCCACAATTCTTACATGTCCTTAGATCTTTGGACCCGTAGAAATCACGGAAGCGTGGCAGAAAATCTTTTTCGATGTTGTTAAGATGAAATTTATACTCATTCAGTTTATGGTTGCACTTCTCGCAAAACCACATCAATCCATCATCTTCCTCTGCCTTACGTTTACATTCTATCACCAATCCAATGGAGTCAGGAGTCCGGATCGGTGAATGGGGCATGCGCGCCGGGAGCAGAAACATGTCACCCGCATTCAATGAGATTGATACAGCCTTACCTTCTTCCTGTATCTTAACGATGATATTGCCTTCCAATTGATAGTATAGTTCCTCCGTTTCGTTGTAGTGATAATCTTTTCGTGCATTTGGTCCAGCCACAATCATTACGATGTAGTCCCCTGCATCGGCATACAAGTTTTTATTACCGACGGGAGGTTTTAGCAGATCTCGGTTTTCCTTGATCCATTGATTGAGATTGAAAGGTCTTCGTATGGACATATTGGTTTATTTCAATAATGTGTGAACTAAAAATATTAAATGGTTATATTAAGTTACAGTGTCATTCAATTTTTCCAGCGTTCTAATTTTGGAATATTTAGGGTGAAAAGGCCGGTCATGAACCCGGGGAACCCAAACTCTTTTAATTTACCTTTTACCCGTGTCTTCATTTCATCCATAGTTAAGTTTGGCTGCGTGAACTGGCCTTTTTGATAACAATGACTGCAATACATCACAGATTTGGTCCCATCGGCATTTGTGCCGCCGCCTTGTTCATCTCGCTTCAGAGGCATGCCACAACTTTGGCAATTTTTATAGGCCGTTTCCATTCTTCCGTGGTTTTGCAGATGAAAGTTAGCGTTCTTTTATATTTACCAAAAATCAATTATGAATCTGGATCTAAGAGGCAAAAAGGCATTGGTTTGCGGAAGCACGCAAGGAATTGGCAAAGCTTCCTCGATCGAATTGGCCTTGCTGGGCGCATCGATCACTTTGGTGGCGCGAAACGAAGCAAAACTGAAGGAAGTAGTCACACAACTTTCAACATCCTCAGGACAACGTCACAGGTACTTCATGGCCGATTTTAATTTTCCAGATCAACTCAAGTTGGGAATTCAAAACCATGTGCAGGAAGAGCCTGTGCATATTCTTGTGAACAACACCGGCGGTCCGCCCGCAGGGCCAGCGCTTGGTGCCTCAACAGATGAGTTTGTTAAAGCATTCTCCAATCATCTGTTGTGTAATCATATTTTGGTGCAAGCGGTGGTTCCTGGAATGAAGGAAGCTACGTATGGACGCATCATCAATATCATTTCTACTTCGGTTAAAATGCCCATCCGGGGATTGGGTGTTTCCAATACCATACGAGGGGCAGTTGCGAATTGGTCTAAAACCTTATCGCTTGAACTTGGCGCTTTTGGAATCACCGTGAACAATGTTTTGCCAGGCGCTTCCATGACGGGTCGTCTGGAAGCCATCATCCGTGATCGTTCCGAGAAGCAAAAGAAAACGGAAGAGGAGGTAATACAAGACATGATTTTGGAAATACCTGCAGGAAGGATTTCCTCGTCAGCGGAAGTGGCCGCTGCCGTTGCTTTTCTGGCTTCACCGGCGGCCGCATATATCAATGGAATTAACCTCCCGGTCGATGGTGGAAGGACGGGGAGTTTATAATGCCAATACTTTGTTGATCTTGTTAGGAACTAAATGATACACCAACACGATGCTTAAGATTGCTAATTATGTCGATGGAAAGTTAACCGCACCCTCTTCTGGTGATTATTTAGACAACTATAATCCTGCCGAGGGTAAAGTCTACAGTCTCATTCCGGACTCTGATGAGAATGATGTTTCCCGAGCAGTGGCTGCCGCAAGGAAAGCTTTCCCGGAGTGGTCTTCAATTTCATCGGAAAAGAGATCAGTCATTCTTTCAAGAATTGCTGAGCTCATTGATCGCGATTTTGAAAAGCTGTCTTTGGCTGAAAGCATTGACAACGGCAAGCCATTGAAACAAGCGAGATCGCTGGATATACCAAGGGCAGCTGCCAACATTCGCTTCTACGCAACAGCGGCGGTTCACTTTGCGAGTGAAGCCCACATCACTGATGTGCAGGCAATCAACTATACAACCCGTTCTCCAATGGGTGTGGTAGGTTGTATTTCTCCCTGGAACCTTCCCTTGTATTTGTTCACCTGGAAGGTAGCTCCCGCATTGGCAGCCGGATGTACAGTTGTATCAAAGCCTTCAGAACTTACACCGATGACGGCTTATTTGTTTTCACAGCTTTGCATCGAAGCAGAGCTGCCACCAGGAGTACTGAATGTAATCCATGGCCTCGGCCCGAAGGCAGGTCAGGCGATTATCGAGCATCCGGAAGTAGCCGCGATCTCATTTACAGGTGGAACAGTAACTGGAAAAAAGATTGCGGCCACGGCGGCACCCATGTTGAAAAAACTTTCTCTTGAACTGGGTGGAAAAAATCCGAACATTATCTTCGCCGATTGTGATTTTGAGCAAGCCCTCAACACAACCATTCAATCTTCTTTCTCCAATCAAGGAGAAATTTGTTTGTGTGGCTCCAGAATTTTTGTGGAGCGCAGTCTGCACGATCGCTTTGTAGAAGAATTTGTGAAGCGGACCCAGACTTTGATTGTCGGAGATCCATTAGAGGAGGGCACCCGTCTCGGGTCGTTGGTTTCAGAAGGACATATGAATAAAGTGCTTTCGCACATTGAGCTGGCCAAACAAGAGGGTGGAAAAGTTCTGACAGGAGGGAAAAGGGTAATGGTTCCTGGCCGTTGCGCGAATGGCTATTTTGTAGGACCGACGGTTGTGGTGGGATTAAACCATTTGTGCAGAACCAATCAGGAGGAAATATTCGGGCCCGTCGTAACCATCATGCCCTTTGACACTGAAGAAGAGGTGATCGAATTCGCCAACAGCACAACCTATGGTCTTTCGGCCACGATCTGGACTGAAAACTTAAAAAGAGCGCATCGGATTTCGGCCAGCGTGAAAAGCGGAATCATCTGGGTAAATTGTTGGCTCTTCCGCGACTTGCGGACACCGTTCGGAGGGATGAAGCAATCAGGAGTGGGTAGGGAGGGAGGATGGGAAGCATTGAAATTTTTTACCGAAACAAAGAATGTTTGCATCAAGCTTTAATCTATTTCGAAGCCCGACTTAATTCGTCCATATAATCCAGCAGCTTGAGGTTGTCGGCAGGCTTTTGAAATTTTAATTTGTTGGCGGAGGAAAATTCCTTGACTTCATTTTTATAAGGCTCCGATATTTTTTTAAAAAGCGCGGCGTTAAAGAATTCCACTTTTGGACCAAACAAATCGCGGTGAATCATACTGAAGTAAAGATTGAGAGAACCCGTATCATCCGTCAAGTACCAGTCTTCGACCAGTGCAGTGATTGTTTGGGGTGAAGTGTATTTGTTTCTTGGAATGAGCACTTTTCTACTGGAAAACCTGGTGAGCATGATGAAATCTTCAAACTCTCTCATCACCTCAAGAAATTCGGGCTTCACATCTGAGGTTCTTGTCTTTCTGAAGAGTATAGAAATAAAAAATCTCCTGGCATTCCTGGCAGAGTCATAATAGTCAAATTTCAGCACCTTGCCCGCCTTAAAGGCCCGTGTTTCCTGGTCTTCATCGAAATACAAAGTCTGTTTTTCTTTGTGAAAGTAAACGGAACCCGAAATCGAATCTCCGTTCGTCAATATGATGTGACCATTGGCCCAGTTCTTTGGATCAATATCAAAGCCCTGCGCATACCCTTGTGTAATTTGAAGTAGAAGAATAATCTTTAGAAATGAACTTTTCATACCAGCCTGTTCGCACAACCGCCAACACAGTTACATTTGAAATCAAAACCGAATTACAAGATCATCAAATTTCTATGATTTTTGTTTTTGATTGGATTTATCGAGGTCAAAGTAGCCGATTAGTAGTAGTTTGCAAAAAACTATTATTTTGATGGTGGATTTCTTTGACATTCAAAATATCTTTTTTGAAACCCTTGGGTATCCTATTAGTTATCTGGAATTTTTTGGTGCAGTAGCGGGAGTAATGGCTGTTTGGCTTTCGGCGAGAGCAAATTTGTGGAGTTGGCCGATTGGTATTGTCAACGTTGTTTTGTTTTTCTTTTTGTTCTACCAGGTGCAACTGTACCCGGACATGTTTCTTCAGGTTTTTTTCTTCATTACCAACCTGATGGGGTGGTGGAGATGGACACATCCTGGAAAAGGAGAGGAGGATAGTAAAATGGAATTGCGGGTGACCTGGATGCCATTGAAGGCATTACTGATTTTTTTTGGAGCGGTTATCGTAGGGACCGCGCTATTTGGTTCGTTCGCCAGCAAGCTTCATCAACTATTTCCAGCCCTTTTCAGTTTGCCGAGCGCTTACCCATTTCTTGATTCTTTCGTCACGGTCACCAGCATTGTGGCAACTTATCTGATGGTGCAAAAGAAAGTGGAATGCTGGCTCGCCTGGTTGCTCGCAGACATGGTGGCCACCTATTTATATTTTACCAAGGGAATTTTGCTAATAGGATTTGAATATTTGGCCTTTTGCATCATTGCAGCCTTTGGATTTTGGAGGTGGAGGTCTGAATTCAATAAATATTCCTTATGAAGCGGGGACTGGTCATCGGTCGATTCATGCCCCTTCACAAAGGGCATATTGCTTTAGTGCATTTTGCAGCCATGCGGTGTGATGAGCTTATCGTTGCAATGACCTATGCGGAAGGTGATCTCATCTCTGGCGCTTTGCGCTTTGGATGGTTGAACAAAGAATTTGAGTCATTAAAAAATGTGAGTCTTGAAATGTTAACGGATCCTTTTGATAAAAAATCAATATCCAGCATGGATCGCATTTTCAGAGGGTCTTCGTTCTTGAAGGAAAGAATTCCTGCCATTCATGTCGTTTTTAGTTCTGAGGAATATGGGTTTCAACTGGCGCAGCAACTTGAAGTTGCGCATGTTTCTTTTGATTTGAAGCGCAAAAATGTTCCGGTTTCCTCGGCTATGATTCTTGAAAACCCTTTTCGGTATTGGGAGTTCATTGCAACTCCGGCAAGAGGTTATTTTGTGAAGAAGATTTGTTTTTACGGCCCTGAGAGCACTGGAAAATCCACCATGGCAAAGCATTTGGCCCAAGTCTATCATACGGAGTTTGTTCCAGAGGTGTCAAAAGAACTAGTTACATCCAATGACTTTACCCTGGAAGATATCATTCGCATAGGGCAAGCACAAACAGCAAGGGTTATTGAGAAAACCGCTATTGCTGACAAGCTTCTATTTTGTGATACCGATTTGATCACCACTCAGATTTATAGTCGTTATTATTTGAAGGAAGTGCCAGACATCCTTTTTCAGTTGGAGAAAAAAGTATCCTATGATTTGTATTTCTTATTTGATATTGATGTGCCTTGGGTCGCCGATGGTCTCCGCGATCTGGGAGAAAAGAGACTTGAGATGTTCAATGTTTTTAAGAACGAATTAGAAAAGAGAAAGATGAAATATGATTTATTAAAGGGCGCCCATTCCAAGCGGGAAACACAAATCATAAAACGGCTGAATCAATATATGCTCAATAATGAATTATGAAGGAGCAGAAACTGGAATCATCCAAAGATTACTTTAAGCCAGAGATGCTTTACCAACTTTGTGGCCTTTAATGGCATAGAATAGAATAAAAAGGTAACAGGGAATCATGATTGAATAAGCTTGCTGGGTATTCCACACATCGGACAGCTTACCATAAATTAAGGGAAGAATTGCACCTCCTGCAATCGCCATAATCAAAAGGGCGGAGCCGATTTTGGTGAATTTTCCGAGGCCATCAATTGCCAACGGAAAAATGGCTGGCCACATCAGGGAATTGGCTAGCCCAAGGGCAGCGATGAACCCAACAGAAACATATCCGTCTGTAACTATGGCCATAATAGTAAAACTAACACCCAGGGTGGCACAAATCTTTAGAGCATTTGCTTGAGAAATGTATTTTGGAATGGTAAAAATTCCTAGAACGTATCCCACCAACATGAAAGCAAGTGTTGCTTGCGTAAAGTAGCGGGAGGTGGCCAATTCAATTCCCAGCGACTTACCATAATTGATGATGGTATCTCCTGCAAGCACTTCTACTCCAACATAAAAGAATATTGCAAGAACGCCCAATACAAGGTGCGGGAATTGAAATAGACTTGTTTTGGCAGTGCTGTGGGAAGCTGTTGTACTTTCATCGTTTCCACCACTGTCGTCAATATCCGGCAAGCCAGAGAATAATATAGCCACACCAAGTACGACCAGTGTAATGGAGATTATGATGTAAGGTATAATTACCCTGCCGGCCAATTCATTGAGTGTTGCTTCTTTTGTGGCAGCATCCATGGTTTGTAAATTCGCCATGAGTGCATCTGCATCATTGAGTGCAATGTATCCAAATATAAGCCCAGCCAGGATGCCGGCAACCTTATTACAGATTCCGAGGATGCTGATACGTTTGGCTGCACTTTCGATGGGGCCTATGATGGTAGCGTATGGATTTGAGGCAGTCTGTAATAAAGCCATGCCTGTGCCGATGATGAAAAGACCCACGAGAAACAGATCAAAATTTCTTGTGGAGGCAGCGGGAACAAAAATGATTGCGCCTACCGCCATGATCATCAAACCCAGTGACATTCCTCTTTTATAGCCAGTCTTCCGTAAGACATAGGAGGAGGGAATGGCCATCACAGTGTAGGCTATAAAGAATGCGGTAGCGACCAGGTAAGCTTGAAAATCACTCTTTAATTCACAAGCAATTTTGAGGTAGGGTATGAGTGTTCCATTTACCCAAGTGATAAAACCAAAGATGAAGAATAAAGCACCTATGATCACAATGGACAAGGTATAGTTGGCAGGTCGGGAGGAGTTTGACATAATGCTAAAGTAAGGATAAAGTTTTGTACAGGAAATCCTATTTTTGCGTCTACAGAAAGATATAATTACTCAATATTCAGCACCTTGAAAAATAATCAACGAATTACACTTTTGATCATGGCCGCTGGTCTCGGCAGCCGATATGGAGGGATCAAACAAATTGATGGATTTGGCCCACGAGGAGAGACCATCATGGATTACTCACTTTACGACGCGCTCCGGGCGGGGTTTGATAATTTTGTATTTATAGTGCGAGAAGAAATCAAGGAGACGGTCAAAGAGATGTTTCTTTCTAAGCTACAGGGTAAGGCCGAAGTTCATTTTGAAGTGCAGTCTCTGGATCGATTTGTGCCGACGAGGTTTGGAAAGATTGATCGCAAGAAACCATGGGGTACAACTCATGCGATGCTGTGTGGTAAAGAAGTGATCCATGGACCCTTTGCAGTGATCAATGCCGATGATTTTTATGGACGCGAATCATTTGAGTCGCTGGCCAATTTTCTTAGGACAGCTCCGACACACCATCATGCAATGGTGGGCTATACGTTGGCGAACGTTTTGTCGGAGCATGGAAGTGTCTCCAGGGGAGTCGCTGAGAAACGGGATGAAAAGGGCTATCTCTTAAAGCTTAATGAGCTTACAAAAATTGTGAAAGAGAATGGGCGGATCATTTCCAAAGAAGAATCAGGCGATCGGATATTATCCCCTGCCCTTCCTGTATCAATGAATTGTTGGGGATTTCAACAGGAAATTTTTGACATTACGGAAAGGATGTTTGGATCATTTGTGGAAAAGAATGTAAAAAATACTTCGGCAGAATTTTATATAGCGCTGATGGTTTCTGAACTTATTAAATCAGACCTAGGGAAAATAGAAATCATTGGAGGTGGCAAAACCTGGTTTGGCGTTACTTACAAAGAGGACAAAGAAGAGGTCTCAAGAAAAATAAAGGAATTGGTCGCTCAAGGAGTTTATCCGGGAGACTTGTGGGCAAACGTAAGATAGATCAAACAGTTTTCTCCAAGTGATATCGCCAACCAATAAAGTTGTGAATTCAAAACTTGACAGCCATCGGATTTCCCTGGAGAGGATAAGGAAAGCCAGAGAATACATCAGCCCTTTTTTTCTGAATACGCCACAATACAATTGTGAGCCATTGAGTTCGCTGCTGGACGTTGAGTTGATTCTGAAAATTGAGACGCTCAACCCAATCCGTTCTTTTAAAGGACGCGGAGCCGATTATCTTCTATCCCAACATGCTCATGAGAAACACCTCATGTGTGCCAGCGCCGGAAATTTTGGCCAGGCAATGGCTTACGCTTGTCGGAAGATGAAAACGAACCTCATTGTCTATGCTTCCACAAAAGCCAATCCATATAAAATCGAGCGGATGCATGCGCTTGGTGCTGAAGTGTTGTTGTTTGGAGATGATTTTGATGCAGCCAAACAGGAAGCAAAGAGAAAAGCGGAGGAGTCTAACATCCTGATGATAGAAGACGGGCTGGCCATAGAAACTGTAGAAGGCGCAGGAACGATTGGCCTTGAATTGCTGAGTGAGCGGAAGCTGGATGTGCTGATGGTGCCATTGGGAAATGGGGCCTTGTTCAATGGAATCGCTCGTGTTTTCAAGGAATTGAGTCCGGAGACGAAGATGGTGGCCGTGCAGGCAGCAGGGGCATCCGCGATGGTGGAGTCATGGAAGTCAAATACAATCGTCATCCAGGAGCATGTTAATACGATCGCCGATGGCATCGCGGTACGGATTCCTATAGCTGAAGCGCTGAGTGACATGAAACACCTTGCAGACGAGGTTATGTTGGTAGAAGAAGCTTCGATTATTCAAGGCATGAAAATGCTTCATCTCCATGCTGGCCTCGTTCCTGAGCCCTCGGCTGCAGTGGGCATTGCGGCCATCCTTGAAAATAGAAAGCTGTTCCAGGGAAAGAAAGTAGCTACGATCATTTGTGGGGGCAATCTGACAGAGGTACAGATCAAAGAATTGCTCGCATGAAGTCAATACTCCAATCCTTTGGGCTCAACCTGAGTGATTTTAAAGTTGAACGAATCGGCACTGGTCATATTCATGACACTTATAAGCTCATCGGAGAGAAAAAATTTATTCTTCAGCGTGTCAATAAAAATGTCTTTAAAGAACCCGGCATCATTGCTTCCAATCTTCGTTTTGCATCAGACTATTTAAAGAAAGATTTTCCACACTATTCATTTCTGAGCTGTATCCCCTCCATCAACAAGACTGACATGGTATATGACGAGGATGGATTTCCCTGGAGGTTGTTTCACTACCTTGAAAATACGATCACCGTTGATAAGGTTGAAACCGCTGATGAAGCTTTTAGTGCGGCCAGTGAATTTGCGAAACTCACTCGCTATTTGGATAAGATTGATGTTGCTGATTTTAAGGAAACGATACCCCATTTCCATGACTTGAATTTGCGGTATCAACAGTTTGAAACCGCTTTGGCAAAAGCACCTTTAAAACTTATTGAAAATGCCATGGTGGAGGTTAGTGCCTGCAAACGATTTTATCATTTGACTGAAACTTATCGTTCATTCATCAGCAATGGGTCGCTACGCCTTCGGGTTACTCACAATGACACAAAGATTAACAATATTCTTTTTGATGCGGTGAGCAGAAAAGCCGTGTCGGTGATTGACTTAGACACGCTCATGCCTGGGTATTTCATTTACGATTTGGGCGACATGGTAAGAACTTATGTATGTCCAGTCAGTGAAGAAGAAAAAGATTTTTCAAAAATTCTGTTCAGAAAGGAATTTTATGATGCCCTGCTGGAGGGATACTTGTCTCAAATGGAAAGTGTGATGTCGCCCAAGGAGAAAGCTGCAATCCCCTTCGCGGGGAAAATGATGACCTACATCATGGCCCTTCGTTTTCTCACGGATTATCTAAATGGAGACGTTTACTATCACACTGATTATGCAGGTCAGAATTTGGTAAGGGCCGGAAATCAACTTAGGTTTTTGGATTTGTTGGAGGAGTGGGTTCCGGCAGGGTGATGGGAAATTGAATATCTTTGCTTGTGTCGCTAGCAGAACTCAATGAGCAAGAAACAAGAATTCTCCGGTTTTCAGATGTAAACCGGGCGGCTAGTTTATTTCACAATTCCAACCCTCGGATGGAAAAAAATACGCCGATTGATTTTCGTGATAAGGATGTGTTGAATTTTTTCAGTGCATTGCAAAAACATAAGGTTAAGTATTTACTGGTGGGTGGATTTGCCATTGCATTTCATGGGTACATTCGCGCCACACACGATCTTGATTTGTGGATTAAGGACGCTCCTGAGAATATTCAGAACTTTAAGAAGGCATTAATTGAGGGAGGGGTCAAGGGAATCGAATCGATGAGGTCTGATGAATGGGCGGTAGGGTTCACGGAGTTCTTTGTAGGCGATCCTGGGTTTAAGGTAGAGCCCTTAAAGAGTTTGAAGATACTTCGGGAATGGGATTTCGATGTTTGCTATAGTCGCGCTTTGGATGGGGTGTTCGGAGATATTCAATTCAAGGTCATTCATGCCAAGGACCTTCTTAAAGAGAAGCAGGGTATCAATCGTCCTAAAGATCAGGGTGATATTGAATTCCTGAAGGGAATTTCCTAAAACCACTTTCGGGTCGGATAAAAATTATACAGGCTTACTCGAGCGGCACATTCACATGCCGTTCTGCATGATACGATGAACGGACAAGTGGCCCGGATTCAACATACTTCAATCCACGCTTCAGACCTTCTTCTTTGTACATTTCAAACGTTTCGGGGTGAACAAATTCCGCGACCTCGAGGTGCATTTTGGTGGGTTGTAAATATTGCCCAAGCGTAAGAATCAGTAATCCGCGTTCGGCCAAATCATCCATCACTTTGAATACTTCCTCTTTTGTTTCGCCTACCCCCAGCATCATGCCGCTCTTGCTACGCTTGCCCGCTTCGCGAATTCTTTTGAGTTGCTCCAAACTCCTCTCATACCTGGCTTGCGGCCTTACTCTGCGATACATGCGCTCCACGGTCTCTATATTATGAGACACAACTTCCTGACCGCCTTCAATCATTCTATACAAGGCTTCCCAATTTCCTTTTGTGTCGGGGATGAGCGTTTCGATTGTAGTTTCCGGGCTGATGGATTTTGTTTGGACCACTGTCTGGTACCAGATTTCCGCCCCACGATCCTTTAACTCATCCCGATTTACCGAAGTAATCACCGCATGCTTGACACCCATTAACTGAATGGCTTCTGCTACCCTTTTAGGCTCGTCCTCATCATATTCAGTCGGCCGACCGGTAGCTACGGCGCAAAACGTGCAACTTCTGGTACAAATATTTCCTAAAATCATGAACGTTGCTGTCCCCGCCCCCCAGCATTCGCCCATATTTGGGCAATTGCCGCTTTCACAAATGGTGTGAAGTTTATGATGGTCAACCAGTCTACGGACTTTAGCGTACTCAGGCCCCACTGGCAACTTCACCCGCAACCAGTTTGGCTTACGTTTTCTGTTTTCTTCAGCGGAAATAACTGGGAGCTCGATCATGAAACTGTGTTCGATTGATAAACCAATTATTTCCCAATAAGTTCCCTGTATTGGGCTGCCGTTAATAAATGACTAATGTCTCCTGAATTCTTAATTTCCATTTTGATCATCCAGCCTTCTCCAAAAGGGTCAGCATTTACTTTTTCAGGACTTGCATCCAGCGCCTTGTTTACCTCAAGCACCTTTCCTGTGATGGGCATAAATAGATCGCTCACGGTTTTGACCGCTTCTACTGTGCCAAACACATCATGTTCGTTTACTTCCTGCCCTACGGTTGAAATATCAACATAGACGATGTCTCCTAATTCGCCTTGAGCAAAATCTGTGATCCCGATGGTGGCTTTATTACCTTCAATCTTGATCCATTCGTGGTCCTTGGTGTACTTGAGTCCTTCAGGGATATTCATGATAATTGATCTGTTTAATTAATGGCCTCAAAAATAGCGGTAAAATATCTAATGGAGAAATGAGATTGGTATCCAGTATTGGGCAAATGTCCAATGCCTGTTATTGCGCGAGGTTAAATAAGATTTTTGTACCGACACGCGTGGTGGTCCTGGGATAAGAGTTTGTAACCAGTGGATCGTTTACGTTCCGGTCCACATAGAGTTGAATGTTCAACTTGTTGTTAACAGCATAACTGACATTAGGCCGGATTTGAACGTTTATATTACCATTTGTGACGGTGCTTACATCATCCAACTTCCGCTGAATGGTACGGTTGTTGGTAACACTAATGTTTAGTCTGAAATTGACATCGTTCTTTAATGTAATGATTCTTCCTTGTTCTTTAAATGGAAGTTTTAGATTGTTCTTAATATAGCCAATCTCAAAGGACCAGTCTTTTGCATTGACTTCTGTTACCTGGGCGTTTGAAATGTTAAGCGACAGGTCGCGTTTTGTTTTGTACTCAAACCTTGCTGTCAGTTTATTTTTTGTACGCACGCTAATGCCAATCAAGGGAGCAAACTGTTCAGAGATTAGAACCTGGCTGATCACATATACCGGGATCACCTCTTGCTGGCTGTTTAGGACGGTTCCAAACTGTCCATCATTATAATCAGAGAGGGGGACATTATTTGCTACATTCCTGTATTCGAGAGAATTCGTGAAGCTGGCCACAGAATAGGAGGAAGAGTAGGCATGGGTTAAACTGATCGATTGAAAAAGGTCCTTGAATGCCTGCATTTTTGTGAGACCGTTATAATCCACCCTCCAGTTCGGGAGCGGTGTTGATGGAAACGGGGATAGTCCAACCCGGTCTGCGCTGTTGTCAGTGTAGGCGGCAAGGAATGCGGGGATTAGCACGTCTTGTGATTTTGATTCATAACCCCGGCCGATGGTGGCAAAACGACTTTTTACTACGTCAATATTTTTTTCAAATTGTTTGAAGACATCCGATGTTAAGCTGGTATTATTCATAAAGCTTGTACCGATGGCGATGGTTGAGATTCGATAGCTTCCCGTTCGACTTGGGCTCAGTTCTGTGTAGCCGAATGGATCGGGGGAGGAAGAAGTATTGTTTGGATCAAATCTATAAATTTCTTGAAAGGATGATGTTTCGGTTTTTTTCACATCCAATTGAATTTTGAAATCTGGCGATAGCTCCAGAGCGGTGCGAATGCCAAGGTCTTTAACCTGGCTCTGACTAAATGGTGTGGTAAGTTTAGCGGATTTCGATAGCCAATTATTCTCAGCCGCTTTTTTTCGGATTTCAGGGTCCTGGCTTCCCAGAACAAAACCCCATCCAGGAGCACTCCATGTATTGTCCATTCCCGCCAGGGCGGGACTTGGTAAAAACCCGGGTAGAATTGTCCCTTGTGCAACGTTGTAGGTAGCGGAGATGCTTCTCATTGACATTAACAGTCGTAAGAATCCTTTTATCGCATAATTATTTGGTGGTTGTTTGACGGTGTCTGGTTTGATTCTTGACTTCTCCAGCGGAGTAGGGGTACGCTGCGGTGTGTTGATATTTTTTAGATACCCAATTTTGTTGTAGAGTTTCACCAAATCAATTCCCCCGCTCAATGCCTGATCTTGAGTATTCTGGATAATATTCCCGAGCTTCAGGCTGTCGATTCGTTCCACAGGGCCTGCCCTCCAGGAGTACCCTACACTGTAGCGGTATTCTGTCCTCAGCCAGTTGGTAAGGGGCAACTTGTCGAAGGGCACGGTGTAGTTTGCGTTAATTGTCTGTTCAAAATTCTTCTTCCTGCCGAAATGCTTAAGATTGTAGATCACGGAATCTTTGTATTCCTGCGCTGATATGTAACGTTTTAAAATAGGAGAGTACCCTCCGATAATATCTACATCCGGTTCATCAACGATGGCATTGACCTTTGCATTGTAATCCAGTGTGAGTGCCTTTGAAAGACTCCATCGCGCGGTGTAAAAGCGATTAAAGAGAAAATACTTTTGAATATTCGGTTGTGATGTTGATTGATCACTCGCTGAATTGCGATAAACAATTTTGTTATAGGATCGATCGAGTTCGTATCGGATCGAGGTTGATGTCGGTACCGGATTGAAGTTAAAATCCTTTATAAGTTGCAACCACGGTGACTTCATTCCCGCATCTTTAAAGGGTTCGAAGCCTTTAAATTTCGGGTTGAATTGCCATGCTGCCCCACCCTTCACATTTCGTTGGGTGTTTTCAACGAGGTTGAAATTCGTTCGGGTTGCTTCGCTGTAGGCATAAGTAAATGAGAAATTCTCAATATCATATATATTGGTTCGGGCATCTTTCTTGACTTTTGTTTTTCTGACGTTTGTGAAATTTAAACTTCGTCGGGTAGCATTATCCTGGATGATCTTGCGGTAGGCTTCGCGCTCAGCGTCCGTGTCGAAGGACTTATCCATCGCCTCCAACCTTAGATCAGGATTGGCAGGATCGAAGTTGGGATTGATGGTCGTTTTCTCATAGCTGACAAACATTGGGATCTTTAGACCGGTGTTCCGAGGCAATAATTTATCAACGCTGATGTTGGCAGAGACGTCAATGACGAGTGTTTCACCCCGGGCACGTTCAGAGATTTTTGACTGCACCCCGCCATACCCAAAGCCTATGCGCTTAAAGGAGGTCGTCACGTTGCCAAGGTCGGCCAGCTTGGCGTTTAAGACAGCATTGACCGCCCAGCCTGCGGTACGATCAAAATTTGTAAGCCGCAATTCATCGGCCCAAAGACAAACGCTCAGGGGCTTGGCATCATCACTTCTTGGATTTCGAACGCCAATCATCATGAGCTTTACCTGGCTGAGATCAGGTCGTCCAAAAATCCGAATCCCTTGTCGACCATCTCCTACTTTCCTGGGTCCGGCTCTGGGATAAAGTTCTCCCAGAGGAAAACTTTCACGGTCGCGGGCAGCCTTTAACGCATAAAGTTCATTTAGTTCAAGGTCGATGTAGTTCTCTTCCGGCCACACGATCGAAGAATTAGGGTCCTGTCCGTTGGGTGTTATCTTTAATGGCAACTCTACCTCATAGTAATTCTGATCGAAGTCAGTTCCCAACCTGATAAATCCGACCAGCTGGTCGTCCTTCAGATTATTTCCATGAGCTGATAAAAACATTTTGATTCTTCCATAATTGAAAAAATCAAACCCAACGTTTTTATAAATCGAACGCCCATCGCCATCTGGCAGGCTCGTCACGCACATTTGAACAGATTGCTCATTCAGTCTTCGCTGTATGGTGGACGTCACATCCCGGTCGCGGGCAAGTGGAGGAACATAGGACGGTTTTTCTGAATTACCCTGGCCGTTCTCTTCCACGTTAACGACAGAGACTGAAAAATTATCGAGATTAGGTTCAAGTTGTTCGCTTAATTGTGATTGGGCGAGGTTTGCTGTATAGCGCCTCCACCGATTGCCCACGGAACGGAAATTTGCAAATCTCAATACGACAGGTTGAGTAAATTCGGTCAACATCATCCTGATGTATCGAATTGATTTAAATCCATTAATGCCGCCCACTTTTTCCTCAAATTGACGAATCGGAATGCGTATGAGGTACCAGGTCACGTCCGTTTTTCCTTGCGGTGTAATTTTGTCGACGACATATTTTTTGCCAGCCTGTAGCTGGCCTGGTTTGAGGTCTAGATTGTACACATAATACTCTTCCAGATCACTCAAGGTATTGTCCTGGTTAAGGTCTTCATTTTCAGGGATATTAGATCCGGACTGAGCGAACGCTTCGTTACCCGTGATGATGGGTGAATTATTTTCAACGCCGTTAATGCTTTTGTATCGCTCCAGGATCTTCGCATTCTCCGTGTCCTGATCAGGGCCCAAAAAATATTTAAAGTCATCGGCCGACGGATCCTTAAGTACAATGGGCTTGGCCGTCGGGTTAACCTGACCAATAAATTCTTTGAATTTTACAGGCTCATTGGAGTTGCTGACCCCATCAAGGCCTACATCCTGGTTGGCGCGTGTGGCTGGATCCGTGTTAAATGCAGCGTTCAGATATTGTTGCGAAGTGACGTAACCCCAATTATTTTCAGTCACGCTTCCTGTTTTCAGATTTCCATCAGTGGGCAAGCCATTTTCAAAAGCATGTTTGCCATCTTTCATCAGGTCTTCTGAAATGCTTCCGACATGAAAAGTTAACTTTCCTCCAGTGGTATTGGGCCTGGGCTCATTCGTGCCATCATCAATTGTTCCATTACTGTTATTTATGAAAGGGTCCATCAACCAAAACTCGATGTATTCAACATTGGCTTTATCGAAATCGACTTCTGTACGAATCGAGGTGGTAATCCCAGCCCAATTGCTGGCTGGATTCTTTAGCGTCCCATTGGTATTTAAGTCAGGATTAAAATTATAGGGACCTCGCTCTGAAGGATAGTAGGCGAGATCGAAAATCTGTTCATAAAAATTCCCAACATAAGGATCCTTGTAAGGAAATATTTCCTGAGGCAAGACGGGTCGTACATAATGATTTTCTAAATCCTTGTCGGTAATATTGGTTGGCTTGTAACGGCTGGACTGTCTATAGAATAGATTGTCAATTTGGTACCACGCGAGCTTTGCTCGTTTATATCCCGCCTTTACATTATCGATGGCGCCCCCACTGAGGTCATACCGATTGTCAATTGTTTGAGGGACAACCGCCAGTTTCCATCCAACGGGGTTTAGCAAACTATAGGGGGTCGCAGTGTTTTCGAAGTCGTCAATGAAAGAGGTTTCATTTCCCTGTACGATGTTGGAAGTGCCGGGAAGAAGTTGTGCAAATTCTGTATTAAGCGCGATGGAGGATGGTTCTTTAGTCTGCAGGAAAGGCAGGGCGTCTACCATCTTGGTAAGTATCCTGGAGTTTTTCTTAAAGTTCAGATCAACACCATATTGGATATTCCGTGCCGGCTCAGTGCCAATCAGATTTCGGGTAATGAGCGGTCTCTCATTGTAGTAGAGCAGGGTTGAGCCGATGTTCACGTCATCGTTTAGTTTGTAGTCAAGGCGAGTGCCTACGAGAGAGCGGGTTTGAAACGCAAAGGGATCTTGCTGCTCATAGGTGATGCTGATATTTTTACCTGAGCTTAAGATGCCTTCATTGAGGATAGACACTTTTCCAAAAGTATAATCAACCGTATAATCTATACCTTCCCTTAAAGGTGTTCCGCCTGCAAACACTTTGACCGATCCTGGCGAAATGTTGAATCCTTGAATAATAATATCCTTTCCTGCCCCGGCCTTAAACGATCCGACGATATAGAATTTGTTTTTCGTGGCAACGAGTTCGGCCTCTGCTTTTGTAGTGTGATAGAGGGTGTCGTACACATATTTCTGAATGAGAAACTCTTTTGTGTCCTGATTGGTTTCTTTTGCAAAGAGGTTTCGCAGGGCCTTATTAAATGGTTCGAGATAGGGAAAAATAATCAATCCTGTTTCAGAACTGATGGTTGCCTTTTCCACATAGTCAAAATTTCCGTCAGGCTGAGGGTCGTTGTATGGATTGAGCCGATCAAGGCCAAATGCCTGAATAAGCTGCACGGTACGCGAATAAGTACCGTCCTGAAGCTGAGGGTTATCAATCCCAGTGCGGTCATCGCGATAGATCATGCGCAACTGGAATCCTTCCCGCTGCAGCTGTGTTACACTGAGGTTGTAGATATTCTTCATCATCAGATTCCAGGTGGGAAGAATTTTACCAAAATTGTCCTTCACGGCAATCTTGCGTGGACGGAGCAATTTCAAAAAGACTACATCTTTTTCCCTTTTATTTGAATATTCTTCTGTGAGCTCACCTACTTTGTAAACCCTTCCATTGTACGTGTATTCAAATGCCACCGCCACTGCCTCATCATTTTGAAGTTTCCGCTGCAACGTGATGTAGCCCATTTCTTTGTGAAAGGTGAATTCGGTCGTGGCGAGTTTGCGGGCGCTTGTAATTTTTTCAAAATCAGTACCATTCACGTAGGGACTGGTACCAAAAAGACCTTCGAGTACCTGGTTGATGCCATCCGATCCTGCGGGACCCTGACTGACTAAATCGTACAGACCATTATTGGTGTTGGCAGTGGGGGATCCATCCGGAACCTTGGGAGGATAGTACTGGTCACCCTTCCTGTATATTTTATCAGATTCACCGAGATCCATGAGTCCCACGACATCGCGGAGGGTCTGTGTGTCATTCTGCCGGTTGAGGAGATAAACTTCAATCCGTGTGATGTTCACCCCCGAAGTAATCTGTGGGAGTGTACTTAGCCAATTCTCAAAATTGTCACGAAAGAATTGACCAAGAAAGAAGTGGCGATTCTCATCATAGTTGGAGCCAACGATTTCAAATGGCCGTCCTTGGGCTGCGCCGTTGGTGCTTCCTGCAATATTGATCGTAGATTGTTTGCCACGCTGGGTGGTGGCAATGCCGGTGACAAAAAGTTTTCCAAACTGCATCTGCGCCTTTACTCCAAAGAGGTTTTGCGCGCCTGTGATTAAACTGTTATTCAGCGGAAGGCTAACGTTTCCGATTTCAAGTTTCTTCAAAATATCTTCTTTGAAACCAGTATAGTCAACCTTCATTTGATTTTGAAAGTCGAAGGAATTATTATTATCAAAGTTTGTGGTGATCTTTAACTTTTCACCCACTTTCCCGGTCACGGAAAGATTGATTTGCTGGTCAAACTCAAAGCCTCCATTGTTTTGCTGCCGGATGGGGATCGAGGGGTTTTGAATTTTCTGCCACTGCCCACCGAAATCAAGCGTCACAAAACCCCTGGGTATTAATTCCACATAACTTCCTCCAAAAATCCGATCCATGACTGGGCTTACATAAAGTTTTGGCAACAGGTTGCGACTGCTCACTGCGCTTTCACCATCCAAGGCCCGGCTTCGACTCTTCCAGTAATCTTTTAGGATGACCTGATTTTGTAGGCGGTTAGCTTCGTCGAACGTCATGTAAGATGGAGACCGGAAATTTACCGTACCCATGCGCTCATAAATGGAGTACGTGCGTCCCGTATCGGGAAGGACTTCAAGCTTCATCATCTTGGGGTCCTTCAGGAAAAGTGGTGACTGTGTTACGTAGTTTGAGAACGGGTCTCCATACCGGTCAAGGGGACGGAAACTGGGCCTGTACAAAGGCCGATATTGAATCGAATCTCGGGTAGTATCGCGCTTTTGAAATTGGGCGTCAGCGAAAAACGGCACAAGGCACGATAGTAACATCATGCCCAGTCCAATGGCGAACTGTTTTGTCCAGATTAGGTAGTCCAATCGTAACTTTAAGTGTTTTTCAATGCCTGCTTAACCAAATCTTCCAAGCTAATGGAATTGCCTGATTTTTTCAGGACGGAATCTAAGCTTTTCTCCCCAATGGCTCTGGCTATTCCCAGCGTCATCAAGGCTGTTAACGCCTCCTGGCGCATGGTATTGCTCACCATTCCGGGTAAAGTTGAGGTTTCGTCGCCCGTGCTTTTTAGGAGTTTATCTTTTAGTTCAAGAATGAGCCTCAGGGCTGTTTTTCCGCCTATTCCTTTGACAGCCTGGAGGGTTGCCGCATCGTCCCTTAGAATGGCTGACTTAAGCTCAGCAGGAGGTAGGGAGGAAAGTACCATCATAGCCGTATTTGGTCCAACGCCGTTGACAGAGATGAGGTTCAGGAACATTGATTTTTCAGCCTCTGTAGAGAAAGCGAAGAGAATTTGGGCGTCTTCCCGAACATGCAGGTAAGTAGCGAGGCGAATTTCTTCCTTGTCTTTGATATCGGAAAAAGTGTTTAGTGAAATGGTAGCCTGGTAGCCAATTCCACCTACGTCAATCACTACACGGGTAGGCTCCTTGTGAACCAGCTTGCCTCTGAGATAGGCGATCATAGCTTATTTCTTAGCTGGATGATCAAGTTCCCATTTGATTTGAGCGTCCACCACGGCAATGGCCGCCATATTCACAATCTCGCGAATGGAACTACCCAATTGAAGGATGTGTACCGGCTTATTCATTCCCAATAATACCGGACCGATTGTTTCGGCTCCTCCAATCTCCATCAATAGTTTATAAGCAATATTGGCGGAGGATAGATTAGGGAATATCAAAGTATTGGCTCCCTCTTTGGCCAACGCACTGAAAGGATACAACTCGCGTTGGAGTTCAACATCCAGCGCCACATTCGCCTGGATATCACCTTCTATTATCAAGTCGGGGTATTTTTCTTTTGCCAGGCGCACGGCTTCCCTCGTCTTATCAGGGATATCACCTTTACTGGATCCGAAATTGGAATAGGAAAGTACAGCAACCCTGGGAACGGATTCGAAAAATTTTGCTCCGCGTGCAGTGAGTCCAATAATTCCTACCAGTTCCTCGGGGGATGGATCAACATTGACTGTGCAGTCAGCAAAAAAATAGGTTCCTTTTTTATTCAGGATGATGTACATGCCAGCTACGCGTTTTACTCCTGGTCGCATGCCAATGATTTGGAGAGAAGGGAGAATGGTTTTGGAATAATCACGGGTAAGACCTGAGATCAAGGCGTCCGCCTCACCAAAGTCCACCATCATTGCACCAAAGGCATTGCGATCGCGCAGGGCACGCTGGGCGTCAGAGTAAGTCGAGCCTTTGCGTTTTCGTTTTTCATAGTAGGCCATCGTATATTTTTCATCGCGCACCTTGTCTTCGCGTGGGTCTATGATGGTACATTCATCAAGCTCAAGCTTATTCTCACGGATCAGTCGTTCGATCTCTGTCTTATTGCCCAGAAGAATGGGGATCGCAATTTTCTCATCTTGTAAAACCTGCGCTGCTTTGAGGATCTTGAGGTTGTCAGCTTCGGCAAAGACAACGCGCTTTGGCGACTTCTTGGCACGATCGATTACATTATTGATGAGCTTCTGATCAATGCCTATTCTCTTTTGTAAGGCCTGGTGATAGGCACCCCAGTCAGTAATTGGTTTAAGCGCAATGCCTGACTCCATCGCAGCTTTGGCTACTGCCGGCGCTACGGTGGTGATGAGACGAATGTCCATGGGCTTGGGTATGAGGCATTCTCTTCCGAACTCAATTTTTTCTGAGCCATACGCCAGCATGACGCTGTCTGGCACGGGCTCTTTTGCCAATGCAGATAAAGCGCGCACCGCTGCTAATTTCATTTCCTCATTGATTTCCGTTGCACGGACATCCAGGGCTCCGCGGAAAATATAAGGGAAGCCCAGCACGTTATTCACCTGGTTTGGATGATCGGAGCGGCCAGTGGCCATGATCAAATCTTGTCTTGTCTTTTTTGCAAGATCGTAAGCGATTTCAGGGTTTGGATTGGCCAAAGCAAATACGATTGGGTCTTTGGCCATACCAAGGATGTCTTCAGGTGTTACGACGTCTGCTTTGGAAAGCCCCACAAAAACATCGGCACCTTTTATTGCTTCTTGTAACGAGTTGAGTTTGCGAGTGGTGGCAAAGGGTGCTTTTATATCATCAAGGTCTTTGCGGTCTTTTCTGATCACGCCTTTGCTGTCGCACATGATCAAATTTTCTTTTTTCAAACCCAATGCAAAGTAGAGCTTCGTACAGGAAACCGCTGCGGCGCCTGCACCATTTACTACCATGACAATGTCTTCCATTTTTTTGCCAATCAACTCCAAGGCGTTAATCAATGCCGCACTGGAGATGATGGCCGTACCATGCTGGTCGTCATGCATGATGGGGATGTTCATTTTTTCCTTCAGCACTTGTTCGATTTTGAAGCACTCGGGAGCCTTGATATCCTCCAGGTTTACACCCCCAAAGGTGGGCTCAAGGGATTTTACGATCTTGATGAATTCATCCGGGTCATTCTCATCAATTTCTATATCAAAGCTGTCGATGCCGGCGTACTTTTTAAAGAGAACAGCCTTTCCCTCCATGACAGGTTTGGAAGCCTCAGGGCCTATGTTGCCTAAACCTAATACGGCGGTACCGTTTGAGATTACTGCTACCAGGCTTCCCTTGGCGGTATATTTATAAACATCCTCTCTGTTGGCAAAAATTTCCATGCAAGGTTCTGCCACGCCAGGAGAATAGGCCAATGCCAAATCAAGTTGTGAGGTGAGTACTTTCGTTGGCACGACCTCAATCTTGCCAGGCTGGCCCATCATGTGATAATTGAGCGCGTCTTCTTTTCTGATTTTAATGGCCATTTTCGGTAGGGATAAGCCTTCTAAGTTAATAGATTCATTTCAAACTCATTGCTTAAACTAGGATACTTCTCCCAGGGTGAAATTCAACGAATTTTAGAAGGAATCCATGAACCACCATTGGCCAAGCCGGGTGGTTGTCAGAACGAATTATTTTTTCAGTATTTCTGAACTGGTTTTGAACGTGTATAGGATTGTTTCCAGTTCCCGCATGATCTCCCGCTGATCTTTTCCGGGGCTATAGGTAAATCCCTCTATATAGTAAAATTGCTGGGCGCCCTCGTCAACCAATGCAAAGCCCTGGAAGGGACCTCCCATTCCAAAGACATTTGAGCGCCAGATGCCGCGCAATCTGATGGCAAAGTGTCCATTGAAATTCAATGTATCGGCAGTAACTGGAATGAAGGGCACGTTGGTTTCGGTTAATAGATAGGTATCCGGCTGCTCAGGATCTTCAAATAAATATTTTCTACAGATGTCATCCCGGAAGCGTATGAGGCTTTCTTTCTTAAAGTCAGCCTGAGATGCATATGCCTTTCGAGCAATGAAAATATCTTTGTCATCCCTCGAGTTAATTTGCCGAAGCCAGACAAAGTCCGGTTTTTTCTCAGCGAGTCTAAATCCAAAAGGAATTTTAATATCGCATTTATAATCCCTGCTAAGCACCTCACTTATGCCTTTCACTTGTCCTGCTTTGAACAGTGTCTGCGTTGTACGCGAGCGTTCTTTCTGATCAAAAAAATCTACCAGCCGTGTGCCACCAGATCTAATATTTTTTATCAATGTGCTCTGATTCTTTCCATACAAATACATCACTTCTTGCCCCTTTGCAAAAACATTCATATCCGTGGTGACAAACTGATTTGGAGTGATCTTGATTTTTTCAATCGACTGCGGTGTAAAGAGTTTTCTAACGATTTGTGACCCCGAAGTATTCTGGTCCAACGTCATGACAAACACCAGATTGCGACTTTGCTTTAACACAAAATTGAATTTCTTAGGGTTGATCCATCGCATTTTAAAGATTGCTTCTTTACGAGGTAATCCCGGCATATCGGCATTGAAGAGCGAGTCCAGCGTTCTGCCCAAGGGGCCTCTCCACTGAAGAGAATCCATAATCAAAAAGATATTTCCCGGCATCCCGCTCGCTGGCGGAAGATTTTCTTTGTTGGTTGAGCAACTTGCCAGCAAAATGATTGCCAGTAGGAATGGAAAAAATCTCATGAGTTTAAGCAATAGAATCTTAAAGTAGTGAATCCGTCACATTTTTATTGAACAATGAAAGGATGGTGACAGTTCTCAGCGCTTAACCGCAGCGGCCCAAATATCCATTCACATGACCACGAATGTAGAGCGTGGTTACTATTTCTCCGGATTTAGCACTGCCTGGAAGTAATTGTCCATGTTAAAATATTTCTTAGCGGCTTCCTGCACATCTTTTGCTGTCACGGCCTTCATACGGGTTTCTACCGTTAGGAGATCAGCAGGGCTGGATCCGAGTTCCGTGCTACGCTGCAACCGGCTCAGCCAATAATTGTTATCCTTCAAATCTTCCTGGTATTGCTTGGAGAATGCTTCTTTTACTTTGTTAAGATCTGCCTCTGTTGGACCGCTATCTTTGACCTTCTGGATTTCAGCGAAGGTAGCTTTGATCAGCTTATCAACATTCTCCGGTCCACACGGCAGAGATACATTGATGGTGTAGCTGTTGTATGGATTCTTGCTCAGGCTGCCATTCATGCCGCCACCATAAATTCCACTAAGTTCTTCACGCAAGGTTTCGATCAGCTTGATATTCATCAATTCGATGAGGGCTTGCAAACGTAGTTGTTCTCCGTCTGAGAATAGAGCCTCGCCCGTGAAGGCAATAGAAATAAAGCTCTTAGGTTCGTTGCCTTTCTTTATTTCCTTTTTCACGACGCCCTTCACAGGTCTAACCCCTAGATCCCGGAAAGATGGTGGAGCTGTTGAAGCAGATGGCAGTGTGCCCAGGTAAGTAGCAATCAACGGCTTTAACTTGGCCATTTCAAAACTCCCGACGATATAAAACGTCCAGCCGCGGGCATTTCCAAAGCGCTCTTTATAGATCTCAAGTGAACGGTCGACATTTATTTTTTCAAAATCCTTTGCTCTCGGGAACCGCGGCCCTCTTGGATTAAAAGCAAACAACATTCGTTGAACTGAATCCTGAAAAACTGTCCTCGGGTCACTCATCATGTTCTGCACCATCGCTTGTTGCTTGGTGACAAATGATTTAAACAGCTCTTCGTCTTTGCGCGGTTTGGTGAAATAGAGATGTATAAGCTGAAGCATCGTCTCGACATCAGCAGTACCCGACTGACCGCTGATCCCTTCAGTGAGGTTTGTCAAACGGGGAGAGGCATTGACCGTTTTGCCCGCAAGGGTTTTGCGTAAATCGGTGGGAGAAAAATTCCCAACGCCCATTTGGGAAACCAGCGTGGAGGCATATTGTGTGCTGGGAAGATCCTTACTATCATATAATGATTGCCCTCCGAATTGAAAACCTGAAAGAACGATTTGGTCATTCTTAAAGTCGGTCGGCTTCACAATCACCTTTACTCCGTTGCCCAATGTCAGTTCGGAAGTTCCAAGTTCAGCATTCTTTTTATCGAAAATAATCCGTCCCCCTTCCGGAGCGGTGTCCATCAGGCTGGCTGCCACCGCTTTTTCTTCATAGGGTGTTACAGGCAATTTCTCTGCTTCCGCCACGATCGCTAATAATTCTGCGTCCGTTGGAATTTTAAAATCAGCCTTCTCAGGACCCTGGAACGCCACTAATTTTTTTTCGCTGGAGGAAGGAATGTTTTTGGCAGTGAACTCATTGATTTCCTGCAGCGTGATGCCATCCAGGAATTGTTTATGATAATTGTATTCATTCTCTATGCCAGGAATTGGTTCTTCATTGAGGAAATTTCTAACATACTCCTCCACATAGTCTGATGATTCAGATTTTTCACGTTCATTGTAAGCCTGTTCCATGTTTCGCATCAATGACTTCTTTGCACGATCAAGTTCACCTTTGGTGAATCCGAATTTTCTTGCTCGTTCATTCTCCTGAACAAGGGCATTGATGGCTGGCGTTACGCCGGCTTTGCCTACCAATGCGAATGCGAAATAAAACTCATAACCGTGAACGAATTCACCCCTGTCACTTCCGCCAAAGACGAAGGGAGGTTCGGCCTTTTGTGTTAGCTCCTGCATTCGTTGACCGAGCATCTGGCTGGTCAGGTTCTTAACGATATTAGCACGATAATCACCGATGGTGGTTTGAACTTTGGCCTTCTCGGTGGCATAAAATATTTGCATGATATGGTTCGTAGCTTCAGGGTCGGTGATGGAAAATCCCTCCGATGCCGGGCGTGATGGCACTTCAGCATAGGCCCTTGGCCTTTCTTTGGCAGGGGCTTTCAATTTTTCAAAATGTTTCTTTATAAGAGCTTCAACTTCCGTTGGATCCATGGTGCCAACGACCATGACGGACATCAAGTCAGGTCGGTACCAGTCTTTATAAAATCGCTTGATGGTCTCTGGCTTAAAAGTTTTCAGGGTTTCTGATTTGCCGATGGGTAAGCGTACGCCATACTTTGATCCTTGCAAGATGAGGGGGAGTAACTTTTTCATCATGCGCTCTTGCGCGCCTTTACCCAACCGCTCTTCTTCCAATACGACGCCACGTTCCTTTTCAATTTCGGCAGATTCAAAGGCAACTGTACTGGCCCAATCTTCCAACACCAGAAATCCCTGCTCGAGGTTTTCGGGCTTGTCAACTGGGATGGGAAGAATGTAAACAGTCTCGTCAAAGCCCGTATAGGCATTGAGATCTGCGCCAAACTTTACGCCGATCGATTGGAGAAAAGACACGAGATCATTCTTCTTGAAATGTGCAGAACCGTTAAAGGCCATGTGCTCAGTAAAATGCGCGAGCCCTTGCTGATCATCGTCTTCAAGAATGGAACCAGCTTTCAGTGCCAGCCGCAACTCCACTTTATTTTCTGGCCGTGCATTTTTTCTGATGTAGTAAGTCAGGCCATTCGAAAGTTTTCCCATTTTTATTTCAGGGGATATGGGCAGTTTATCAGTAAGATTACTTTGCGCAAAAGAAAAATTAGCGACCAGCAGCAGGAGGAGCAGACGGATGAAGAATTTTTGCATAACGTATGTTTTTATTTACACGATTGAAACAGTCTTTTATTCAAATGATCTCATAAATTTGAAATCGGATGGTTTTTGTTAAAGGGATCAATCCTCAAAAAATTATAGTGATTTGCGACGTTGGTTAATACCCCCACTCACGCCTGATAATCTCTAGCATTTCTGGTTGTACGGCGCATCCGGCAATTAGTTCTCCTCCAAACAGAAAATTGTCTCCTCCTCGAAAGTCAGTGACGATTCCGCCAGCCTGTTGAACAAGAAATGTTCCCGCAGCCACATCCCACGAGTGGAGGTTGTATTCAAAAAATCCTTCAAACCGCCCACAGGCAACATATGCCAAATCGGTGGCGGCGCTGCCCAACCGACGTACACCATGAGAATTTTTCAGAAAACCGCTTATGATTTTAAGGTAGGCCCCCATCTTCTCGAATTCATAATATGGAAAACCTGTGGCCAATAAGCTCTCTTGCAAGGTCATGATGGGGGAAACATGTATCTCCTTGTCGTTGCAATACGCAGGACTTCCGGCTACGGTATGGAACATTTCCTTTCGATTGACTTCATGGATAATCCCCAGCACCATCTTATCGTGGTATGAAAGGCCTATGCTGATTGCAAATAACGGAAGGCTATGGGTAAAGTTAGTGGTTCCATCCAGGGGGTCAATGATCCATCGATAGCCATTCTTGCTTTCTATGGCGGTACCTTCTTCGCCGATAAAACCAGATCCCGGAAGGATTCTGGCAAGCGCCGTTACCAGTTTTTTTTCAGATTCCTTGTCAACATAAGAGACCAGATTATTGAATCCCTCTTTTTGTTCGATGCGCGCCTTGTCGAACATAGAGCCCTCTTTATGAATAAAGTCCCCCACTTCAAGGCAAACATTGATTACATTTCTTTCGATGGATTTGAGATCGATCATCGTTTAATTGTTTGACTTTTCACCAATGTAAAGAGAAGAATTAGTGTTGAGAGCCACGCGCTTGTTCGAACGACCAACTCCCCGCGTGCAAGATACACAACATCTTTAATCATCGTTTTTTCCGAATATAAATTCACCATGTCCTCGCGTGCGATGGGCGAAGAATAAATGAAAAAATAGGAGTAAATGAGAGGGCCCGTCAGAAGAATCGCTGCAGCAGCAACCCATAGCCATCGAGCGGGATTTTTGGAGAGGAGGGCTTCGTACACCAGTAAATTCGCTAGCAGTATCCATAATGAAGCACCGAGATAACCAGTGTGAATATTCCAACGTACCCAAGTTGGTTGCAAGCGCAAAGCATCCGAGAGAAAAATGCTGTCGACAAGCCCTACTTTCAGGAGAGTATATTCAATGGCAAGCCAAAGAATAACAATTGTGATTTTCCCTGCGCGGCTCCCAAGGGTTTGCCGCACCCAAACGTGACCAATAAAAGGCAGGGTGAAGAGAATGGCGTACACCATGCTTGAAATCAGGAAGGAAAAGTCAAATGTATGAGCGGCTAGAAAGTAAATTGTTAAGGCGAGCAACACCCACTCCATTTTTTCCCATACGACAGACGTACTTTCGGCGCGGTCGGTGAGGGCAAATAAGGGAGCCAGGGTAAAGAAGATAAAAATCGGGAAGGAAGCCATGAGCCAGGCTCCGGTTGCAAGCAGACCTGCTGCAAGAAAAAGCAGAATGGGTGAATGGTTATTCTCTTTTGCCATCAATGACAATCACAATTTCGCCCTTCACTTCTTTCAGTTGAAAATGAGTAAGTACCTGCTCCAGCGTTCCGGTAAATGTTTCTTCATGCACCTTTGTCAACTCGCGTGAAACCGACATGGATCTTTCACTGCCGAAAAATTCTTTCATCTGCTCAAGCGTTTTTATAAGCCGGTGGGGAGATTCATAGACAATAATGGTGCGATCCTCTTCCGAAAGTTTCTTCAACAAAGTCTGCTTCCCTTTTTTATGTGGAAGGAAGCCCTCAAAGACAAAACGATCTGTAGGGAACCCCGAATTCACCAAGGCCGGGATGAGCGCTGTGGGTCCTGGAAGACATTCAACAGAGAGACCAGCTTTAAGGCACTCCCTTACCAGAAGAAATCCAGGATCAGAAATGCCTGGGGTTCCGGCATCACTCACCAACGCAAAGGTTCTGCCACCCTTCATTCGTGTTATCAGTTTTGCAAGGACCTGATGCTCATTGAATATGTGAAACCGCTCAAGAGACTGACTGATTTCATAATGTTTTAATAGGAGACCTGTGGTACGAGTGTCTTCTGCGAGGACGGTATCAACTTTCTTTAGAATCTCCAGGGCCCGCAAAGTGATGTCACCTCGATTGCCAATGGGGGTGGGTACAAGAGAGAGTGCGATCTTTTTTTCCACGTCACCGCAGCTTGTCGATTTCTTCTGCTAGTTTCCGGTCAAGAGCTGTCACAGTATTGCCCGCATCATGGGTGCTCAGTTCAAAATCCACCGTATTGTAAGTATTTGTCCAGGTGGGATGGTGGTTCATTTTTTCGGCTACAATGGCCACCTTTGTCATAAAGCCAAATGCTTCTGTGAAGTCTTTGAACTGAAAGGTCTTTATAAGCTTGTTTTTCTCTTCTTTCCACATAGTAAGTTGTTTTAGCAGTGAAAAAGTTAATGGTTAATACACTGTAATACAACTCATTTGAATGGATTAAAATGACCTTACAACGCAATGAGGCCTTCTATGCCAGAAGCTTTCTGATACACTTCGATCACAGAATCGCTGGAGGGCATCATCATTTGATACGTAAGACTAACATACTTTCCGGTTTCGGAAGATTTCACCACAGAGGTGGTATGAAGTGGGAAGAGGCTCTTGAGATCCCCCTCTTTGCCTGCTGGAACGATGAATTTAAAAGTATACAAGGATGGCCATGCGTAAAACTTGTCCAATTTTTCGCGGAAGGAATTAAACCAATCGGGGTCCATGCTGATAAAGACTTCTCAACCCGCTATACTATGATTTCAATTCTTTGTCCTTTTATTCTTAAAAGAATTTATATCGCTTGTCTTCAACCTTCGCCGCTTCTTTTAGAGCCTCTGAAATAAAGTAACTGCCACGACTATTTTGCGTCTGGATCAGCTGGTTTTTAAACATTGAAAAGTCGCCAATGGCGGGAGCAATGGTCTTGTTTTGCAAGTCCGCAACCACCACTCCATTTTCACCCGTAATGGGTTTGGAGCGTTTACCATTTTCGAGTGAGAAAATAGTGCCGACGATGACCGGGTCAAAGCCCACCACTGGAAGCGGTGTATTGTTCATTCTAAGATCGCTGGAAGAATTTACTGAGGCATCTTTTCCAAATTGCTTGGCCAGTTCATCCAAGGCTTCAGTCTTTCCCGTAAGCTTCTCCGTGATATATTTTCCTTTAGCGAGGTTGCGGACGAGCGGGGAAATTTCTTCTTTCACTTTCTCAAAAGGCTTATAACCTTTCTCGGTCTCGCCCGTCATCACTGCCACGATGTAATTATCAGTTAAGTCGAATACCTCAGATACTTTGCCCTCTTTGGCATCGCGGAACATCCAGGTTACAATTTGACGTGCTTCTCCCAGTGCAGAGATTCTACGCTCGGCAGTACCTAAATCATTGGCCTCGAAAACTGATAAATTTTCCTTTTTCGCTTTTGCTTTAAAGTTATCAACTCCCGATAGGTCTGTTGCGAAAGAATCCGCTTTGCGCAATGCTTCATTCAATGTTTCATCGCTGGGTGTAATGTTTCGCTCAATGGTGGCAACATAATAGTAGATGTTATCTTTTACGGCGGTCACCTCAATGATGTGATACCCAAATTCTGTTTCAACTAAACCTGGGAGAAGGCCGGTTTTTTTTGCATCAAATACAGCCTTCTGGAACGGTTTTACCATCTGGCCTGACGTGAAGTATCCCAGGTCACCCCCGCGTGTGGCGGTTCCATCGGTTCCGAATTCACGGGCCTTTTGGGCAAAATTTGCACCTCCCTTTATATCGTTTAGGATTTTTTGCGCCTTGTCCTTGGCGATTTTTTTTGCCTCTGGCGTATTGTCATCCCATTTGATTAAGATGTGACTTGCTTTTGCATTGTAAGTAGTGTCGGCCTTGATCTTTGTGATCTTGTAGACTTTGTATTTGCCTTCATCCAGTACGGGGCCAATAACATCCCCTGCTGAGGGCTTTGCGTTTTGGTTCTTTAAGCCAGAAGGTAATAAAGGGAGTAAGAATTTATCGAGCGGGCTTTGGCTGTCAGAATTTGAGAAGGCGAAGAGTGAGTCTTCTTTAACTGTTTTGAAATCAACTGCAATCTTAGTCATTTCTTCGCGTATGGCCAGAGAATCCGCTGATGAAGCCCTTACAGGGAAAGTCACATAACTTATGCTTCTTGTGTTTTCAACTTTGTATTTCTTTTTATTCTTATCGTAATATTCTTTGAAATCTGCGTCCCCGGCCTTTACCAATGAATCGCTAACGGCGTAAAAAGGAACATATAGGTATTTTACCTCGGCAACATCATTCGAGTTGTGATACTCTTGCTCAGCTTCTGCTTCGGTGACGAAGGCAGTTTTTATGATCAAATTTTCATACTTGAATCGTTCACGAGCAGGGCGAAGGTCGTTTTTGAACATGTCCCAGCGAATGCGGGCTTCTGATGTCGGGGGCATGCCATCAATCTGCTTCAGATATTGAATGAGGCGGTTGCGGTCAAATCTTCCTGATGAATCTGTGAAAGAAGATTTAATACCCTCGTCGACATTTTTCCCCTGCACCATGTCCCATATTTCATCAGTGCTTACCTTGACACCCACCTTTTCGTATTGAGGCTGGATTGCATTTCGGGCAATTAATAAGTCCCATGCCTGGCCTTGTAAGGTTGAGCGCTCACGCTCTCCAGGCTGGCGGCCAAAGTTCAGAATGTAATTATTCTCGCGTTCCTGAATGACTGCATTGTATTCATCCAACGAAATAGAATGGCCGGAGATTTCTCCTACTTCGCGGTCACTGCCACCGAAAATTGACCTGGGACCACTTCCAAAAAGATCGCTACCCACAATGAATGCTCCCATCGACAGAGCGATTGCGCCTACGACCCATTTGGTCATTTTAGTTCTTAACGTGCTTATTAATGCCATACGACTGAATAATTTATGATGTATTGGTTGTCTCTTGCCACGCCCAATTGGCAAAAGAGCCGCAAATTTAACCTGTTTGAGGTATTCGGCAAAGGCTCAGGGAAAGTATTCGAATTTTGCTAAATGCCCTGAATATCAGGCCTATTCGTCGCCTTCGCTACCCATAATTTCCAGTTTCACGGTGTCAATCCGATTACCCTTAGTAGATTGAATTGTGAATGTAAATGGAGGCACCTGCACTGTCTCGCCTTTTTGGGGAAAATCTTCTGTATAGGAAAGAATAAGGCCACCCAATGTTTCATAATCACCAAAAGGAAGTTTCCAGTGATATTTTTCGTTTAGGTAATCCACCTCTAACCGCGCACTAAACAGATAACTTTTGGCATCGATTTTCTGTTCAATGAGGGTGTCTGCGTCGTGCTCATCTTCAATATCTCCAAAGATTTCCTCAATCACATCTTCCATGCTCACCAAGCCGGCAGTTCCTCCAAATTCATCCACGACGATGGCGAGGCTTCTTCGTTCCTTGATCAACTGAACCATCATGTCATTAGCCATTGTGGTCTCCGTGACAATGCTGATGGGTGTCAGAATTTCTTCAATGTTGCTGGGGTTCTTAAATAAAGCGGCGGAATGGCAATACCCAATCACATCATCAATGGTGTCGCGGTATATTACAATTTTCGAATGGCCGCTTTCTACGAACGCTGCTCTAAGTTTTTCTATTCCGTATTCTAAGGGAATGGCGGTTATTTCTGTTCGGGGCACCATACACTCTCTTACCCTTACCGTCTTAAACTCCAGTGCATTGTGGAGGATTTTTTTATCCAAATCAATTTCTACGTCCTCATGTCGCACCTTTTGCATGTTTCTCAGATAATTATTCAAATCGGTTAACCCGAAAAGAGGTGTTTCCTCAGAGTACTCAAGACGCAATATGTGTGTTATGACAAATTTGGAGAGAATGACAATCGAAAAAGTGATGGGTGCCAACAACGTGTACATCACGACAAACGGCAGGGCCAGCGTGGATAGTACCAGGTTTGGATTAATCATGAAGAGACTCTTTGGAAGAAACTCAGCAGTGAATAAGATTAAGAGGGTTGAAAGGATGGTTTGAATAAACAGGATAGAGGGTTCGTTATTGAGCGAAAATGGTAAGTTTTCGGACAATATCGGCGCAAACAAAAGAGCCATATTATTTCCAAAGATCACAAGGGCAAGTGTGTTTCCGATCAGCGTGGTGCCGATGAATCGCGAAGGGTTTTGCATAAAGAATGCAATGATCCTGCCTGACCAGACTCCTTGCTTTCCCTGTAATTCAATATGCAGACGATTGGCAGAAAGAAATGCAATTTCAATTCCTGAGAAGAAAAAGGAGAAGATCAGCGAGGCAATGATCCAGGGATACAGGGATTCCATCAGGCCTTGGATTTCTTGCGGTACATAAACCAGAAAAACGTGAGCATGGCGAGCATTAACGAACCATACGCCTGACTGAGCCCAGCAGCCATTACTTCATAGGTCCCTATAATGATAAAGACGACTCCCAAAGAGAGCAACAGGGTATCAAAAAGTTTCATGGGAATACAAAAATACGATTTTTCGACGGTTGTCTACTGTAGTGGGTGATGCCTCAGTCTTTTATTTCAAACTCGCCTTCAGGCTTTTTGATGCTGTAAGTTGAAAGATCTTGCACGGCATCGAGGCCGGTGCCATAGATTATTTCATTTTCCAATTTGATGGTAACAAATTTCTCCGTGAAGATTTTCTTGGAGTCAGGCTTCCAGAAAAGCTCTTCCGTATTAAGTTGCTGTTTCTTCGCCAGATTTATAACCTCTACATTGCCCCGAGCTCTCCACTGATTTTTCTCTTTAAAATAGAAGGCATTGTTGGCCTTCAGTGTTGAAGTCATTGCGCCAAATTCATCAAAGAACTCAAGATAAAGTCCATCTGGAAATTCCTTGTCTTCGTTTTTAAATTCCAATATTTTTTTTGCATGCATCTTTACTTTGATGCGGTCTTTCTCTGAATAGAGCATCTGGACATCGGCCGCTTCTCGCAAGGGTCCGGTATATTCCAGAACTGTCACTGCTTCTTTTTGGCGACAGCCCTGAATTTCCAATAACCCAATTAATATTATCAGAATCCGATAAGGCATCCTATTATCTTAAAAATGAAAAAGGCCCCGATCGTCGGGGCCTTTCAATCCAATCACGATCCTTAATCACGAGTCTTCAATACCACGGTTTCACCGATCCAGCAACCAACCTTCTGGCTTGTGCCGACCTGCCAGTTTAGTAGGAATATTTCTTCTTTTGAAGGAAACTGGGCTTTCGCTCTTGTGGCCAGTTGTGCATTTCCTGCTTTCTGATACATTTCATAAGCGGCTAAATATACCAGGCGATCTTCTGCAAGGTTTTGTTTCTTAGCGCAATTGTCAAAACTATTATAATATAGATCCCCAATCTTTTCCCAGGGTTCTTTGCTTGCTGGGTCAGTGGTTCCCGACTGACGGAACAATTCTCGCGCACCCTGGTAATTGCCTTTTTTTGATTCGCAACTGCCAAGATAAAGCTGAGCCTCAGCTTTATCCTTTGGTGTCGTGGCCATCGTAAGCGCTTCTTTCAAAAGAACCTCGGCCCTGTCATAGTTGCCACTGCTCATATATCGGGTGGCAAGGGTCTTAACCAAGCCAAAATCTTTCTCAGGGTTAAGCTTATGAATGGCTTCCCCAGCCTCCAGCCACAATGGGTCGTCGGTACACTTTCCCTGAAGCATAAAGGTGAAGATCTTCTTTGCAAGACCGAGGTCTTCTGGATTTAGTTTGAACTTCGGTGCAAGGTTCTTCCTTACGAAATCACAATCCACTTTCACCATGCTCAGCAGAAGACCATCGATGGCATCTTTGTAACCCTTCAGTTTGTCGACATCTGCTGTTTTTCCCTGTCCCATTGCTACCTTCATCTTGACATCAATTACCGACATGATTTTGTCGTAACGAACAAAGACCTGGTCGTCAGCAAGATTCTTGTAAGCAAGTTGATTGGCTTTCACAGTGGTTATATAGGCTATGAGGTTTCCATCGGAAACATTGTTCCCGCTTATTTCATAGACTTTGTCATAAAGGGTCAATAGATCAGCCAGTTTCTCCTTGTTTTTAATATTGTACTTGTAGGAGGCGTATGCTTTCCTATTCATCACATTTGCTTCATCCCCGCAATTCTTGATGCGCATATCATAAAGCATTAGAAGGGAATCTACCAGGATTTTCTTCTTGGCGGGGTCCGTTTCTTTTTCTGCCAGCTTATCATAAATATCAGCACCATCGATATAGAGTTTTGTATTCCACTGGGGAGCGTTGGTCAGCATCCACTGAAAGTCTTTCGTGGCACCACGGTAGTTGCCGCTTTTCATAGCGTCTCCATAAATGGCAACGGATTCGTCTGCTTTGGCCTTGTCTTCTGGCCATTTGAATTCTTTGCATTGCGCCCAAGCAACTGTCTGTGCCCCCGCTAAAACAATCACCATCAAAAATTTCGATTTCATAGTCATTTCTTTTTCTTAGTCAAATCTCCGTTTAATAAACCATTGATCATTAAAAGTTATGCCAAAGTAAATTTTAATATAATTTTCTTCAAGTAGATTTAGTGTCTTGTCTCCTTTTCTCCCGACTTTCAGTGCAAGATCAAGGCTGGAAACCCGGCCTACAGGAGTAGAGAACCCAAAAGTAATGCCAAAATCCTTAACAGGGTTGCCATTCACCAAATAGGGGTAGTTTTCAAAGCTTACGCCCGTTCGGTAAGTTACCCGTTTCAAATAACTACTCAAAGATGCTTGATCAGGGGTAATTTCGTATCCTGCTGCCAAGCGCCAGCCGTTGGTTTCGTATGGGTTCGCTCCACTCAAACCGCGGTACTGTGAGTAATCTGTGTAGGCTGCATCAACTGATGCCGTCCATTTATAACTTTTTCCAAAGGAAATTCCTACTGCCAAACTTTGAGGAATCGTAATGGATCCTTTCGCATTTGGTATTGTGGTAACTGAATCGAGCAAGGCAGTTGGGCTAAAACGTTCGATTCGCTGATAAAACTTACTGTTTAAATTGGTGCCGAAATCATAGACCGCACCAAAGTTGAGGCGATAATTCTTTTTGAATAGAGAGTCAAGGTGAATGGATAGCGCCGGTGAAAATTGAAAATCAGAAACAAATGTACGCTCATAGATTTTAGGAGAAATTGGCTGGAGCTGACTTGATTGGGTTAGAAAGTTTGAATATTCATTGATCACTGAGCTAAACAAATAGGTGGTCTTCAACCCGACCGATATGCTTTTAGTGATTGAAACTCCGTTTGACCAATTAAGCTGATTAATGCCGCCCGACCCTTTCTCTGTAATACTCACCGTATTGGTAGTACTCCCTTCTATAGGTTGAGTATACTGCAATTGATAATTAAGTCGGGTATAGGGCATGAGGGCTACAGAGGATGTCCATCGCCCAGGCTTAACAGGAATGCCCAACACCACATAATTCAAGTTGCCACTTCCGCTAACTTCAGATGTCGTGGAGGAGGACTGACTACGTTGCTCGCCAATCAGGCCCGCTTCAAAAGTGGTCAGTCGGTTATATACGAGCAATGCGGGATTTTGATTATTGAGGTACCAATACTGCGGGTTGCTGATTCCTACCCCTCCCATTCCTTGACTATGAGTTAATGCAGTTCCGTACTGTTCTCCAATACCAAATGATGAAAAGGGGCTACGGGCTGCCTGGCCAAGGGCCAGTAAGCTACCCAAAGAGAAAATAAACAATAAAGGAAAATGAATTTTACGCAGTGACATTATGCAACAGGATGCTATTCAGGCCCATCAAAACCAAATCTGGGGCCACAAAGATGGTAGGTTTAAGATGGTTTTCAAAAAAATGAGCATCTCCGCCGCATAAAATCACCTGAAGACCGGGGCTCTTTTCCTCGTATCGAAAGATCATTCCTTTTATTTCTTCCAGGACACCGTTCATCACCCCACTTTGTAGGCCATTAATAGTTGATGATCCTATGAGTGGGGGGGCGTCCAGAGGTGAGGCAAGTGGCAATCTCGCAGTATAATGGTGCATGGCCTCAAAGCGCATCTTCATGCCAGGCGATATGGCACCGCCAAGATATTCCCCTGCTTCATTGATATACTCATAATTGATACAGGTCCCCATATCAATTACAAGGCAGTTCTTGTTTCGAAAAAGTAACCAGGCTCCGCATGCTCCAGCCAGACGATCAACGCCAAGGGTTGCAGGTGTGCCGTATCGATTTTGGATGGGGAGAGGAGTTGTATGATCAAGAACAAGTTTGAGCCCTTTTGCCAACGACCACGAGGCAATTTCCTCCACGGGCAATGTGACTGAACTTATAATCAGATGATCTGCCGGCTTATGAAGCATAAAATTCCGCAAAGCATCTGGAGAATCGAAAACTTCTTTCTTTTCCAGGGAGTTGTTATTGAAGACACCCACTTTGCTGAATGTATTGCCCGCATCAACGACCATGTTCATAAGCGTGAAGCTATGAAATATCCACGATGGGATAGCCGGCATCAAACAATGAAGTCAGATTGAATAAAAATGAAATTTTAATTATGCGCCATCGTGATGGTAATTCTTTTGGATTAGAAAGATCCAACTCAAAAAGAAGTTTTATCTTTGGTTATCTTGAATAGGGAAACGCCAACTTTAGATTTAATGGCAAGAGGCAGGGCACTACCGCTCGCCCTCATCATTGTAGTATTATCTACCGGCCTTCTTTGCGCTTCCTCCAACAGTCAAGGAGGAAAATTGAAGATTGAGAAGACCTGTTTTGTACCGGCACAATGTGGTGTTGAAAGTTTTGCTTGCCGCCCAGGCAATATTTCAAAGGAAATTAAATCTGGTAAACAAGGTCTGTCATCGTTTGGATTAAGAAATTTTGTTGAAAGAAACCTCTCCTCGCAGCGGAGACATTTATCAACAAAGATAATTTTCATGCGACGCGTGCCGACATGACAGATTTTGCACCTGACTTTGAAACAGGGGTTCGTCTGAAATATAAATATTCTCGTTACTGGAGAACCACGGTACAAATCACTAACGAGTGGCAGGTGATTAAAGAGAACAACAACTATCCCGGCTTTGGCATGGTGACCATCTATGACAAGCCTAATAAGGTGCTGCTGAATTACGGGGTATATATTGGCAAGCGAAGGACCCCATCTACGACTATGGGGATAATCAAAAGAAAGAGACTGATTTTTTTATCATGCTGGCCATTGCCATCCAGCTCAAAAACTCAACGGCTGTGAAAATGAAATCAGAGGCTGGCGTGAAAGACAGCTATTGATCGTTGTGGTGAGCAAATGGCTTCTTTCAAAGCTAAGGCCTGTGATTCATTAATGTATTAACTGGTAGATCAATAGGTATGATCCGCAACCCGCAAAGTAACCCAGCATGGCAATCAGGCTGATGCGTTTCATATACCAGATGAAATCAATTTTCTCCATGCCCATGACGGCCACTCCGGCAGCAGAACCTATTATCAAAATACTTCCGCCGGTTCCTGCACAATACGCAAGGTATTCCCATATAAAATGGTCTGTCGGGTAAGCATCCAGACTATACATTCCCATGCTTGCTGCTACGAGCGGCACGTTGTCAATGACGGCAGAGAGCAAACCAATGAGCGTTACGATGACCGATTGACTACCCACCGTACTGTCAAGCCACGTGGCAAAATGGTGAAGGGTCGTCATCGACTCCAGGGCGGCCACCGCCAATAAAATACCCAGGAAGAAAAGTACACTGGAAGTATCAATGCGTTGAAGGGCGCCGGCTGCCGTATAAGGTTTGCGAAGCGCTTCATCGGCGTGAGGATTGATCATCTCCGACACCACCCACAATACGCCTAGACCCATGAGCATTCCCACGTAAGGGGGCAAGTGTGTGATGGTTTTGAAAACAGGTACAAAAACAAGTGCGCCAACACCTAAAAAGAGCATAATGGAGCTTCCCTTTATTTCCTCATGACCGTACCCAACATTTTCGTGTGACGGATTGGGGAATTCACCCAGCGTGCCCTTCAATGTAAAAGTCAGGTATAGGAGTGGCACCAGCATGCAAAGCACACTGGGAATAAATAGAACCTCCATAATATTGACAGTTGAAATCTGACCTCCGATCCAAAGCATCGTTGTCGTGACATCACCGATCGGTGTCCAGGCTCCTCCGGCATTGGCAGCGATCACGATCATCCCTGCAAAGAACATCCTCATCTCCTTATCGGGAATGAGTTTTCTGATCAATGACACCATGACAATGGCGGTGGTTAGGTTGTCAAGGATAGACGACAAGAAGAACGTGACCCAGCAGACAAGCCAAAGCAATTTGACAGGATTCCTTGTTTGGATGCGATCGGTAATAAGCCGAAATCCCTGGTAAGCGTCAACTAATTCCACAATGGTCATGGCGCCCAACAGAAAGAAAAGGATGGATGAAATGGATGATAAATGGTGACCAAGTGAGGACGCCACAAATTCATGGTATTGGTCCACGATAGAAAGTGAAGCAAAACTCTCCATGCTCAATTCCAATTTCAATGATTCTAAGAATCCATTAAATTCTTTTGATTGCAGAACGCCATCCAATGGAGATCCTATAATAAATAATGTCCAGCACAAAACGCCAGTGAGCAGAGCTGAGGCCGTCTTGTTGACTTTGATTGGATGCTCTAACGCGATGGCCATGTAGCCCACCACGAAGACCAGAATAATAATTACCTCCATATTCAGCGTTTAGGTCGCAAGTAAATATATGCGAAAAAATGCTTTTTGGAATTCCTGAAGCCTTTAATTATGGGTGAAATTTTATGTTCGGCAAAGTCTATGTTGATTTGGGAGAGCCGTCGTTATTCCCCAAGGTTAAAAAGTCCCTGATTTAACAGCTGGAGCGATTTTTCTTTTTGTGCAGTATCGACGAGAATGGAAATATTATTGTGACTGCCGCCATAAGAAACCATCCTTACCCGCACCTCTGCCAAAGACCGGAAGACATCATTTAACACGCCTTGCTTATCGGCGAGTTTGTTGCCAACCACACAGATGATGGTTTGGTTTTTATCGACTTCAATGACGCCAAATGCCTGCAGTTCACCTATGATTTTTGTAAGGTGGCTTGCGTCATCGATGGTGACTGATACGGCCACTTCCGAAGTAGAAATCATGTCAATGGGTGTTTTATACTTCTCAAATATTTCAAACACCCTGCGAAGAAAGCCGAATGCCAGCAACATCCGTGATGACTTTATGTTGATTGCGATGATACCATCTTTTGCAGCAATGGCTTTGAACTGGCCGCTGGTGCCTTTGTCACTGATCAGTGTGCCAAATGCTTTTTCGTCCATCGTGTTTTTTAATCTGACAGGCACTCCGAATTTTTGAGCAGGAACGATTGTGGAAGGATGTAAAATTTTAGCGCCGAAATAGGCAAGTTCAGAGGCTTCATCAAAAGTAAGTTCAGCAATGGGAACGGTTTTCTTCACCACCCGCGGATCATTGTTGTGCATGCCGTCAATATCGGTCCAGATTTGGATCTCCTCTGCCTGTATGGCAGCGCCAATCAACGATGCCGTGTAATCGCTGCCGCCTCGCTTCAGATTGTCGATCTCATTGCGATGATTGCGGCAGATGTATCCCTGCGTTATGAGAATATCAAGTTGACTCATGGAGGGAAGGAGGGCTTTCAGCCTTTCGCTTATTTTGTCCAATTCTGGCTCCTGGTTTTCGTCGATGGACATGAAGTGGAGTGCTGGCAACAACCGCGAATCGATTTTTCTTTCACGCAGATGGTAATAGAAGAACTCGGTAGACGCCAATTCTCCTTGAGCCAATAATTCACGGTAGCTCCGATCGTCAAATGCTCCGGCAGCCAACAATCGAATCAAGCTGAAGTAGCGACCTACAATATCCTGACCAATGGCTTTGTACTCTGGCGCAGAAAACAATTCTCCGGCATATTGCTCGTAATGGCTTTCAAGGCGTTCAATTTCTGCATTGGCTTCAATCTTATCACCAGCAATTAATAGTTCGCCGATTTTGACAAGAGCATTTGTAGTGCCGCTCAATGCTGAGAGCACGACAATTTTTTTCCCCGGTGTGCCAATAACAAGCTCGGCTATTTTCTTAAGACGTTCAGGCTTTCCAACTGAAGTACCTCCAAATTTTAATACCAGCATATCATTCATTTAAAGAAGAGGGCAAAGATAAATTAATTAGTATTTCGCTGTTGAGCCTATGAAAAACAAAAAA
>JAYVQY010000101.1:0-61321 GCA_043776715.1 Cyclobacteriaceae bacterium
AATTATTTTTGCTCCTTCTTGAAAGGCTCTTTCAGCCTCGCTAAATCTTCTTAAAGAATCTCTAAGTCCATCATGATTTATGAATTTGTCTCGAATTACTTCATTAAAAGTTATGTCATTAAGTACGGTTAGTATATCATGTCCAAAATTTAATGTGTTAATTATCTCATAATTCTTAACGTCCTGCCACAAAGAACAATATTCATCTGATAGGACTTCAAACTCATCGGGTAATGTTGTCCGCTTATTGTTAGCTTGAAGAATTTTAACGGTTCCATTAAAAATTAAATTTCTGTTTGTCCCGTAAATTGCAGCAGCATAACTTGTCCCATATGAATAGTCGTCCCAATTATCTCTTTCTAGTACAATACATGGCAATTGCATTCCCTTTTTAAATCTAGGAATTGTCTTACGCCACAGAACCTTATTATCACAGTAGACTTTCATTCATTAGTATGATTATACTCCACTCTTTTTTGAAAATTGCCGCTAACAACTTAGTAAATGTAATTCGTTTTTTTTTCTCGAGTAGACCTATTGCTGGTAGGATTCTTTTGTGGGTGGCGGAGTGGGTCTCATTTGCTCTAAAACTTCCGCAATCTCGCCTCTCACGTTTGTTTCAAAATTGAATATCCAATTTTTCTAACGGATCCCGCTGGTCGGCATTTGCAATGCCGATCGATTCGAAGGATAGTTTTACAGAGAAGGCGGATTTGTAATCCTTCTAAATCTCTTATACCTCTGAGAACTGCGCCTTTAGCCATAAAATATTATGAAAACAGGATTTACATTTTAGGAGTGGCCCGGATTGCAAATCCGGGCCAGCGATCCCATGTTATTAAAATTAATGCGGAGGATGACATATCCGGACTATATTGGATTATTGGTCAGATAGTCCTCAATCTCCTCCGTTGTCGGATGATCGCTTGCAAAATTTCGTCCCGGAAAAAGATGCTGGTTTTCACGAGCCCATGGTCTCGGCTCCGTCACGACATAAGTCCCTGTCCCCTGCTTGTAGTAGATCATAAAATGCTTTGCCATAACTGTAATAATTGTCTTAAATAATTTTGGTGCAATTTTATGAGATTCGTTGTCTGGATGTCATTGGTTTTGCCGCTATGTAATATGTTACCGCCTGTGCCCTTCACCCTGTTCTTGTTTCCTGTACTCGTGCACGGGGCAACTGTGGAAACTTTTTCGGCCTACACTAACTATCTGCTTCAAATTTTAACGCTAATTGGAAGTAGCAGCGGTCTTTTCCCTATGACAAGACTGATGCCGTATTTGAAACCAAAGTTGGCGAATACAGATAATTATTTTACTAATACTTTGATTGCTTTGGCCTCCACCTGTCCGATTTTCATTCGGATAATATGTAGTCCAGTAAGTCCTTGTGGGTTCCATTTGATTTCATAGTTACCTTTATCCATAATTTCATTCATCGGCATTCCAACCTCAATACCCTGGCTATTGTAAATCTTTATAACCACAAGCTTCCTGTCAAGGGGTTCAGGAATACGAAATGAAATCGTTATATCGACATTGGTTGGATTTGGGTATGCATTCTTAAGCCAAGGTGACTCTGAGTCAATGGCTGCTTTCGCTATTTGAACAATGACAGGAGTAATAACAATGAAATTAGTCGCGCTTGATGCAGATTGGCTGCCCACCGTGACTGAGATCGCACCGGTGGTTGCTCCAGCGGGAACTGAAGTGGTAAGAGTTGCTGGCGTCGCGGCTGATACCGTTCCAATAAGTCCATTGAATTTCACTGTATTATTTGCAAGTAGTGGGTCAAAGTTACTTCCTGAAAGTGTAACTATTGTTCCAACCAACCCAGTTGTAGGATTGAAATTAGTTATCGCGGGTGGAAGTGTCTCGGTAACTAAACTTAGAACATTTCCGTAATTATCCAGCGTAAAGTTATAAATGGCATTATTCACTGTCAGTCGTTTAATATGTCCAAAAGAGTCCCGTTGAACCGGAATTATTTGTTGAGTAATATTTCCTTGAATACCCATGCGGTAAAACAGCGATGTGTTTGCGCCGAGGGAAAATATTTCACAAAAAAATAAAACTTGATTGATAGGTTCCTTATACCCATTCTTAAATCTGACTATGCCCAATTGTAAAGTATGCTCTGAGCTACTGAACCATTGATTGGAGATTGAAGCTATAAATTCTTGAGGTGCATTTTGAAAAAAAGGGCCACCAACTGTGCTACGTAAATATTGCAGATCGATATTGCCTGCCTGTTGTAAAAGTTGAGCCTTCCTCTGAGTCAGCCCAGAATTGGGACTGACATAACTAGCATCTATAGTGTGTGTTATTTCATGCGCTACTACTATCGAGAAGCCATCAATTATTAAAGGACTAACATCGGTGGGAAATTCATTTTCTGTAAATCCTCCTATGGAACTAAAAGTATTGATTGACATTATGTTGCTATACGAATCTGGTATTCGCGTTTGTCCACTCGAATAATAGTAGTCGATATTGGATAAGGAGCGCACATTTGTTAGAGGTTCTGGGATCAGATTCATGAAGGAATTAATATATTCTAAATCCAGATCTGTCATTCGCTCATTGTCTGCAATGTATAATTTGTGGTTTGCAAATATGTCAGCTCGCTTTCCTGTTAAGGCAATAGTATTCTTTAAATAGATAATCCTGTCAGTAGTTAAGGGTTTTGCTTCGATTAAACTAACATGAAGTTGAAAACCTAATAGAGCACGATACGGCTGCGTGGCTGGATTGACGAATACACCTCTTTTGTAATAAGTTGGATATTTATTGATCCAACTTTCAATTTTTTGAAGAACGGAACTTTTCGAACTATCAGCCAATACGCTCTGTGGTGAATTAACGATGGCACTTAGAGTTTTGAGTACCCTAAAGAGTTCTTCCCTTTGTGCTGAATTTGTTGATAAGATGTTATCTAGATTGCTTGAGTTTAATATGTTATCTAGCTTGGCCTGGAAAACGATTTTATGTGATTGCTGCAATTTGAAGTGCATTTCTTGGTCAAACCAATAAAACATCGGATATCCCAGATAGTCCCACAAGTTTGATGTGGTGGTGTGACTCGAATAGTATTCTAAGAAAAAACCTTTCCAATCAGACCAAGTGTAAATGCTCTTGTTTAATAGTAAATTACAATTATCAACTGAAGTCTGTACCCAGCCTGTTTCAATTAAATTTAGATTCGTAACCATCGCATCATGATCAGCCTTACTTAGAGAAGCAATGGATGAAGTAGACATAGATAGAAATAAAACGAGAAGAAATAGCTTTTCCATTTGTACTCATGAAATTTAATCAACCAGCCCAACCAACACATTTTTTATTAAAACTCCTTCCTGCATAATTTCATGTTCCTCCATTTCAACAGGAAATTCGGTGTTGAATATAATTTCTTCAATTCTCGTATAAGGAACAAGATAAACAAGTTCCAGCAACGGTAACAATTCGGTAAAGGTACTTCATTTTATTTTTCTCGGGCATACGTATTGCTGATAAGATTCTTATGTCGTTGGTTAAGTGGCCCCTATTCGCGCCTTCAAAAAGTTCCTCAATTTCTCCCCGACGACTGTTTCAAAATTGAATATCCAATTTTTCTACCGGACTGGCAACCCTGCTGAGATTCTTTGCAGAGATATGCGCGTGAGAAATTATTGCATCTCAACTCTTGCTTATCATCCCTGCCGCCGCCTCATCGAGAAACCAGTGGAGGTCTCCTTCCTTTGGGTGAATGAGCTGCGCCGGATACTCGTCAATGTTGAGTGGGTCTTCGATAATGTGATGCACTGCTTCCGCCTTACCCGATCCAAATACAAGGAAGACAATAGAATGGGCCTTATTGATCAGTGGCGCAGTGAAGGTGAGCCGATGCATCTTCACTTCTTCTACAAACACCTCTCTCACAAACGCTACCTTCTCATGCAAAACGTTTGTATGCGGGAACAAAGAAGCTGTATGTGAATTGTCGCCGAGGCCTAATAATATCAGATCAAAACTACATCGGCCATTGAAATGTTCGCGAATCACCTTTTCGTATGACGCTGCTGAGTCCGCCGGCGCGAGTTTTGTGTCATAGGCGAATATGTGATCAACAATTTTGAGTGGGTCAAACAACGCTGTCTTTACCATCCGGTAGTTACTGTCGGCATGGTCACGTGGCACGTATCGCTCATCACCAAAAAAGAAATAAACCTTTTGCCAATCAATCTTATCCCGATACGCTTTCGACGCGAGCAGTTCATAGAGCTTCTTTGGAGAACTTCCACCCGACAATACGAAGTTAAATCTACCGTCAGAGTCGATGGCTTGCCGGGCCTGAACGACAATAAAATCGGCAAGCGCCGCCAGCAATGATTTCGGGTTCTTAAAAACTTTGATCACGCTTTACTTTTTATTCTTCGTAGGCAAGGTGAACCAATGAAAACCATCTTTTGCGATCAGTGCCTCGGCGACCTCCGGTCCCCATGAATCAGCAGCATAGTTTGGAAAATTAATGCTCTTTTTACCTGCCCATGAACTTAGGATCGGCATCAATAGGTCCCACGCGGCCTCCACCTGGTCTCCGCGCATGAAGAGCGTTTGATCTCCCAGCATGGTGTCCAGCAATAGCGTTTCATATGCTTCCGGAGTTTCTCCCTTGTAGGTGCCACTATAATCAAAAACCAGGTCTACCGGGTTGAGGATCATGTCAAGACCAGGACGCTTTGCCTGCACTTGAAGCCGTATGCTCATCTCAGGTTGTATACTGATAATGAGGCGATTCTGTTGCCATCCCTCAATGGTTTCTGTAGGGAATATCATGTGAGGAACATCCTTGAACTGGATCGTGATCATGGATGAGGACTGAGGCATTCGCTTTCCTGTGCGGAGGTAGAACGGCACCCCATGCCACCTCCAGTTGTCAACAAAGAACTTGATGGCCGCAAAGGTTTCGGTATTGGAATCTGGGCTGACGCCAGGTTCCTCGCGATAACCAGGAACTTCCTTTCCTTCGACCCAGCCTTTATGATATTGCCCACGCACGGCGTTCTTACGCAAGTCCTCGGCAGCAAACTTACGCATGGCCAGCAAGACGTCTACTTTGCGATTTCGCACCTCTTCGGCGCGAAAGCTGACCGGTGGCTCCATGGCAATGAGACAAAGCAACTGCAAAATATGATTCTGAACCATGTCGCGAAGAGCACCGGCTTCATCATAATACCCTCCACGATCTCCTACCCCCAGTTGCTCGGCGACGGAAATCTGAACATGCTCGATGTGATTTCTGTTCCAAAGTGGTTCAAGGATCGAATTGGCAAAACGGAAAGCCAGAATGTTTTGCACGGTTTCCTTTCCGAGGTAGTGATCAATTCGATAAATCTGTTTTTCGGAGAAAATGCTATTCAAAAGTTTGTTCAATGCCTTGCTGGATTCAAGGTCACGACCAAAAGGCTTCTCAATGACGATGCGTGTCTTATCAGGATCAGACGCAAGTTTGTGCTTTGCCAGGTTCTCTGCAATGGTTGTGAAGAATCGGGGTGCCACAGCGAGGTAATAGATTACACAAGGCTCGGCTTTCCACGCTTCGCCCAATTGCTTTATTCGTTCTGCCTGGTCTTTATAGGTTTTTTCTTCCCCAATCTCTGAGACTTGAAAATAGACAAGCGCGGAAAATATTTTCCATTTTTCAGCGTCGGCTTTTCCACTTCTTGAAAACTTATTGATGTCCTCCAGAAGCAAACCACGAAACTGATCATCGGTCTGCCCCGTGCGTCCCATTCCAATAATCGCAAAATTTTCAGGCATCCATCCATCGATAAATAGATTGAATAATGCCGGTACCAGCTTCCGGGAAGTTAGGTCTCCGGTTCCACCAAAAATAAAAAAGATGGTGGGTTGGGTCTGGACAGGGCTTTTGGGTGAGTTCATCTTTATATTATCAATTAGCAAACCATTGGGTGTGAAAAACTCCTTCCTTACCAATCAGTTCATAGGTATGAGCACCAAAATAATCACGCTGCGCCTGGATGATGTTTGAAGGCATTCGCTCGCTCTTAAAGCTGTCAAAATAACTCAATGCTGAAGTAAAGGCAGGTAACGCAATGCCCGAGTTGATAGCCGATGAAACAATCGACCGCATGGCGGGGAGCAGGGTGCTAACCTTCTTCTGAATCCCATTGTCTAACAATAAGTGTTGTAGATTCGAATCATTCTTAAATGCTTGAAATATATCTTCAAGAAACTTCGATCGAATGATGCAACCACCTCTCCATATCAGCGCGATCCGGTCCATCTTAAGCTCATAGCCATACTCATTAGAGGCTTGTGAAAGCAAGTGCATGCCCTGTGCATAGGCCACGATGGTTGAGAAGTAAAGTGCCGCTTCCAAAGATTGAGTCAACTGATCTGCCGAGCCCTGAAGCTTTATTTCTTCGCTGCCATACATCGCCGCAGCCTGTATGCGCAAGGCCTTATACTTAGATAGATCCCTCATGGAAACAGCTGCATCGATTACAGAAAGCGGCGTCTGCAAATCCATCGCAACTTGTGATGTCCACTTGCCAGTACCCTTGGACCTCGCCTCATCTTTTATATCATGAATAAGCAAGTGGTCAGCACCTTTCTCCCTGAATCCCAGGATATCACGAGTGATCTCCATCAAAAAGGATTGCAATCTTCCGCTGCTCCATTCTTTGAAATGGGAATGTATTTTTTCGTCTGATAATTTCAGACCCTTCTTCATCATTTCGTATGTCTCTGCAATCAATTGCATGATGCCATACTCAATTCCATTGTGGACCATTTTTACAAAGTGCCCGGAAGCACCTGGACCAATGTAGGTGACGCAAGGCTCTCCATTTACTTTTGCTGCAACTGCCTCAAAAATTGACTGGACCACTTTATAGGCCTGAGGGTCGCCACCTGGCATCATGCTTGGACCTTTCCGCGCGCCTTCTTCCCCACCGGAGATTCCCATGCCAAAAAAATGCAGCCCCTTATCTTTCAAGGTTTCTACCCTGCGGTTGGTATCGGTAAAATGAGAATTTCCTCCATCAATAATAAGATCACCTCTATCAAGCAGTGGTGTCAATTCCTCAATCACGGTGTCGACTATTTTCCCGGCAGGAACGAGCATCATGATTGCGCGTGGCTTCTTCAAACTTTCGATGAATTCTTTCACGGAAGTGAAGCCCTTCACGTTTGCCTTGGCTGTTTCTTTACCAAGAGCCTCGACTTTCTTTTCATCCTTATCGTGGCCTGCCACCTTGAAGCCATGGTCTGCCATGTTGAGCAACAGGTTGCGGCCCATGGTCCCAAGACCAATCATGCCAAAAACAAAATCGTCGCCTTTCATTATTTTGAATTAAATCTTTTCCAGTGCCTTTACTTTTTCCAACCTTCTGCGATGGCGCTCGCCTCCAATGAACTTCGCATTCAAAAAGGAAGTGATAAGTTCCTGGGCCAGTTTATTGCCTACTACCCTTCCTCCAAGGCAAATTAAATTCATATCATCATCCTCAACACCCTGATGCGCTGAGAACCCATCCAGAATCAAAGCGGCCCTGACATCAGCGATCTTGTTGGCCGCGATCGACGCTCCTACTCCACTTCCGCATATCGCAATACCGGCTGAACTTCCGTTGAGCCCACAGCCCTTGCCAACGGAACAACGAAATCCGGAAAGTCGTCGGCAGGATTGAAGCTATCGGCACCAAAGTCTTTTATCTCATGGCCCAAAGCCGCAAGCCATTGCTTGACTTCTTCTTTCAAGACAAAGCCCCCATGGTCGGCTGCCATTCCGATTTTCATATCTGTTATGAAAGTAACTCTTTCGCTTTACCGACGATATTGTCAACTGTAAAACCGAAGTGCTTCATAAGTTCTGCAATGGGTCCGGATTCTCCATAGGTCGTCATACCGATAATAGCACCTTCATCTGTAACGTACTTGTGCCAGCCTAAGATAGAGGCGGTCTCCACTGCAATGCGTTTGCGAATGGCCTTTGGCAAAACCTTCTCTTTATAGGCTGCGTCTTGTTTTTCGAACAGCTCCCATGAAGGCATGCTCACCACTCTTGATGGTATGCCTTGTTCTTTGAGTTTTGCTTGTGCTTCCATGATCAACGAAACTTCAGAGCCTGTGGCAATGAGAATCAATTTTGGTTTTTCTGCAGAATCGGACAGGATGTAAGCACCCTTCTCCAATTGTGATGCATTGCCATACTTCGTCTGATCAATTACCGGCAGGCCTTGCCGGGTGAGAACAATTACCACCGGGCCGTCCTTATGTTCAAGGGCAACCCTCCATGCCTGGGCCGTTTCATTTGCATCGGCAGGCCGGATGAGGGTAATGTTTGGGATCGACCTCAGGGAAATCAACTGTTCAACCGGCTGGTGGGTGGTGCCATCCTCGCCAAGTCCAATGCTGTCGTGGGTATAGACAAAGATGGGTCGGATTTTCATGATGGCTGCCAGGCGAATGGGTGGCCGCATATATTCTGAAAATATCAGAAACGTTGCACCGTAAGGAATGATCCCTTTGGTCAAGGCCATGCCTACCATAATCGAACCCATTCCATGCTCACGGATTCCAAAGTGGAAATTGCGGCCAGCATTGTTTTCGGCCGTGAAGGCTTCATATTTCTTGAGCCAGGTTTCTGTAGATGGTGCGAGGTCAGCAGCCCCTCCGATCATCGTGGGTAATGAATCCGCGATCGCATTTAATACTTTTCCTGATGCCTGTCGTGTGGCGAGTTTTCCATCCTCTGCTTTAAAGGCTGGGAGTTTATCTTTCCAACCTTCGGGAAGATTACCCGTGCTGAAAGTTTCATACTCCTTCGCGAGCTCGGGAAAGGATTTCTTATAATGCTGATATAAATCATTCCATGACTTCTCGGTTGCCGCTCCACGCTGACCGCACTGCTTATAATATTCAGCCACTTCATCAGGCACGACAAAATATTTCTCGGGATCAAATCCAAAATTCTGTTTTACCAGTTTGACTTCGGGTTCGCCCAACGGCGACCCATGTGCACCGGCAGTGTCGACCTTATTCGGGCTGCCATGGGCGATATGGGTTCTGATCTTAATGATGGAAGGCCGTTGCGTTTCTGCTTTTGCTTTCTTCACAGCTTCTGAAAGCGCTTTCACATCATTTACATCGGCAACAGTCTGCACATGCCAGCCATAGGCCTCGAACCTTTTGGCAACGTCTTCGGTGAATGTAATCTTCGTGTCGCCTTCGATAGAAATGTGATTATCATCATAGAGGTAGATAATGTTTCCAAGTTTAAGATGGCCTGCGAGGGAAGCCGCCTCTGAGCTCACACCTTCATTTAAGTCACCATCGCTGCAGATGGCGTAGATAGAATAATTGAATAGGTCAAAGCCTGGCTTGTTATAGCGTGCCGCTAGATACTTTTGAGCGATGGCAAAGCCAACACCATTGGCGAACCCCTGCCCCAGCGGGCCGGTGGTTACTTCTACCCCTTTCAGCAATCCGTATTCAGGATGGCCGGCGGTTTTACTGTGCAGTTGTCTGAAGTTCTTAAGATCATCCAAGGTAATGTCATACCCAGTGAGAAAGAGATAGCTGTACAGAAACATACATCCATGACCTGCTGACAAAATAAATCGATCACGGTTGGCCCATTCTGAATTCTTAGGATTATAATTCATGGCTTCCGACCACAACACATGGCCCATGGGGGCTGCTCCCATCGGCATACCGGGATGGCCGGAATTTGCTTTCTGTACGGCATCCGCAGCCAATATCCTTACGGTGTTGATGGCGGTCTGAGCCAGATTCTGTTCCTTCGCTTGCATACCTACGTTTATTTAAGAAATATTAGACATTGTAATGATTCTCTGTTTGCCAAAGTCTTGCTCCGCCTTTGATACCATCGATGTTCGATACAATAGAAATGTTATCGTCTATCGGGAAGTTGATTCTTTTTGAATTGCCGCCACTGATGAAAAGGTGGTCGTAGTTGAATACAGTCTTAAGAATTGCAATCACTTTTTCCATTCGCTTATTCCATCGGTCAATGCCGACTTCATCAAAAGCCTTTTGACCAATGTACTCGTCATAGTCCCGCTCCTTTGACACTGGATGATGGGACACTTCGAAATGAGGAAGTAAATTTCCATTCATAAGGATTGCTGTACCAAAGCCGGTACCAAGAGTTACAACCATCTCAAGGCCTTTGCCTGTCGCGAAGCCCAAGCCCTGCATGTCTGCATCATTGATGACCCGAACCGGCTGCTTTAATAATTCAGAGAGCCGTTTCTTTAGATCCACACCCGTCCATGCTGGTGTACTGAGGTTGGGTGCCGTAAATACCACCCCATTTCTCACATATCCCGGGAATCCTACGGAGACTTTTGTGAACGACTCAAAATCCTTGGTGAGTTTCACGATGGCGTTGAGAACAAGATCTGGTATGGCTGGTACAGGGGTGTCTATCCTCACATAATCCCGAAGCATTTTCCCGTCTTTGTCCACGATAGTCGCCTTAATGCGGGAACCGCCTATGTCAATTGTCAGAATCTTCTCTTCCATTTCGGGATCTTTCGGGGTTAGAGCTCAGGCCTTCGGTCAGTGAAAATAAATTCGCACAATATACAGAAATAGGTGTGCGGCAGCGGCAGCGAAAATGAAGAAACCACTGAAATGGGGAATTCACTGCGCTCGCAAGCTGCTCTGATATCTGGGTGCCGGCTGGACTCCTCCGACGGAAAATATTTGTAAATCTCCAGAACTTTTTTTTCATTCTATCGTTTATAATAGTATTACTATTATGTTATATGGCAATACTGTCTTTCCATCTAAACGACAACCTTTTTTTGAGGGACCCTAAGAACACGACGCTGGGGCAAAATATTGTTTCAAAAAGTGTCAAAATGATTGATGAATTAGGTTTTGAGGTCTTCACTTTCAAAAAGCTCGCTGAGGGCATATCCTCTACGGAGGCCTCTGTTTACCGATATTTTGAAAATAAGCATCGGTTGCTTATCTATTTGATCGATTGGTACTGGACCTGGCTTGATCATCGTCTCGATTTTGAACTGAACAACATAGAGGATCCAAAGGAACGGCTTAGGAAATGCCTAAAGCTGCTGACCCGGGAAACCAAAAACGATCAGAATATCGCCTTTATGGACATGGAGTCACTTCATAGAATTGTAATGACTGAATTTGAAAAAACATACCTCACCAAAGATGTCGACAGCGACAATAAAGAAGGCCTCTTTCTTCCATACAAAGCATTCTGCAAGAAAGTGGCGGCCATTATCTCAGAAATAAATCCTCAGTACGCCTTTCCCCTATCGCTGACCAGCACGGCCATGCTGGCCGTAACGCATCAAGTGTACTATGCCCAACATTTGCCATCGCTGTCCGACATGAAAAACGATGGGAAGAAGAGCAATCAGAAACTATACGAATTCCTGGAAAGCCTCGTACTCAAAACCATTGGTAAGTCAATATGAATAACAGCCAGATTGTACGCATCCTTCAGGAGGTCTCTCTCAACCTAAGGCATGATTTAGATGCAGCCAGCCTTCGATTTGTGGAGGCGAACAACCGGACTTACACGGAATCGGAGTTTCCGGAGTTCAAGCGAGACTTATTGGAATCGGGTAGCAAGATCAGAATACTGTTCCTTGAGTATACCTGTGAGGACAAGACGCTGCCGACTTTCCTGGAAAATGAAGACGGGCCTATTCTTTTGTTCCAAAAGACTTCTAAAGGTTTAAATCCTGTACTCCTGGCAAAAGTCAAGTCGAAATGGCAATTGACGGTTGTGAACGAAGACTCAAATATTCAGCAGTTCTACGATGATAAAATAAACTGGCAATGGTTCGGCAGCGAAGAAAATTCAGTTACGCTGTATGTCATCATGGCCTACCAAAGCCTTGTCAGCGAATATGGCTATGACGGTACATCCGTTGGTCAGAACTTAAGTCCGGTATCACGATTGATAAGGTTACTATCAACGGAACGAAAGGATATCATTTATATCCTGTTCTATGCGGTCATCATTGGATTTACCGGGCTCATCCTCCCAATCGGAATTCAATCAACAGTTGAATTGATCTCGGGAGGCGTATTCTTTAGCTCTGTATATGTCTTGATTGCAGTCGTGATCATAGGCATTCTCGCTGCTGGTGGTCTTCAGATTCTGCAAATAAGTCTTGTAGAATACCTTCAGCAAAGGATATTTACGAAAGCTGCGCTCGAGTTTACCTTTCGGATCCCACGAATAAAAGTTGAATCATTATTCAATAATTATGCTCCAGAATTAGTCAATAGGTTTTTTGATATCCTGACCATTCAAAAAGGCTTGCCCAAGCTTCTTATCGACTTGACCTCGGGCGTCATACAAATTCTTGTAGGCTTGTTGTTGCTTTCGCTCTATCATCCGTTTTTTATCTTTTTCAGTCTTTTGCTGATTTCAATCCTGACACTGATATTCTATTTGACAGGGCCAAAAGGATTAAGCTCTTCTATTCAGGAGTCAAAGTACAAATACAAAGTAGCTCAATGGCTGGAAGAACTCGCGCGGGCCCTTAACTCTTTCAAACTTGCCGGCACGACTGACCTGCCTGTTCAGAAGACGGACTACAACGTCAACAATTATCTCAAATATCGAAAAGTGCACTTCCAGACGCTGCTGACTCAATACAGCTATATCATACTCTTCAAGGCGGCCATTACTGGAAGCATGTTGATCATGGGTACGATCCTCGTCGTGGATCGGGAAATTACCCTGGGACAATTTGTGGCCTCTGAAGTGGTCATCATACTTATACTCAATGCCGTTGAGAAGATTATCATGTACATGGATGTGATTTATGATTTGCTCACCGCAGTTGACAAAGTTGCCCATGTTACAGACCTACCGCTCGAAAAAGTCGGGGGTATTGATTTTCCAAAAAGAACTCAACAAGCGGGATATGCCCTTCGGATCAAAAACCTTAATTACCGATATCCGAATGCTAATCATGATGCGCTGACCAATATCAATTTGGAGATTAAGTCAGGCGAACATATCTGCCTCGCCGGATCAGATAACTCCGGCAGGACCACGCTGGTGAACATCGTCGCGGGGTTGCAATCAGGATTCGAAGGCATCCTCACAATTAACAATTATTCGATTCGTGATCTCGACTTGTCACACCTAAGGGACAATATCGCCAAGAATATTTCGTCTGAGGATATTTTTGACGGAACCATTCTTGAAAACATCACGGTAGGCAAGCCCATGGAAACCGTGGACGACGCAATTGAGGCGATAGAAAAAGTAGGGCTGTCTGACGAAATCAATAGAATGCCAGAAGGGTTGAGTACTCATTTGCTGAGTGGCGGCAAGGGCCTTTCCTCGACCACCATTCAAAAATTAATACTGGCACGCTGCCTCGCAAAAAAACCGAAACTCCTCATTCTAAATGATTTCTTCGCAGGCGTCAATAAAGTCAAAAAACACTTTCTGATTCAAACGGTCACAGACAGGAAGAACCCCTGGACCTTGCTGGCAGTTTCCAACGACCCAATGGTTATGGCATCTTGTGATCGTGTTGTCATTATGAAGGGTGGCAAGATCGAGTTGGAAGGTCCCTTTAATGATCTCGTAAAAAATGGTCTGATTAACCAATACATTGATTAGTGCTAAAGTAATCTTCTATGCTCAAACTTTCGACAAACTATATTGATAAGATCATTCACCAGGATAAGCTCTATTCACTCCGGGCATTGAAAACGCCGCAGGCAGGAAAAATTCTTGCGAAATGGTTGACGGTAGTGGGCTTTATTTTCCTGGTCTTTATCTTTCTTCCCTGGCAGCAGAATATTCGTGGCACCGGAAAGGTGACAGCGTTAAGCCCAATGAACCGGCCCCAAACAGTAGAAGCCATCATAGCAGGGCAGATCAGGAAGTGGCATGTCAGTGAAGGGCAATCCATAAAAAAGGGAGACACCATTGTTACCATCAGTGAGGTGAAGGAAAAGTATTTTGACCCTCAATTGCTATCGCGCATGCTCGAGCAAATCCAGGCAAAGGAAAACAGCCTGCAATCCAAGGATCAAAAGTCAAGAGCACTAAAGCGACAAATTAATGCCTTGAAGGCCGGAATGCAGAATAAGATTGATCAAAGCCAGGCCAAATTGGAAGCTGAAAAAGTCAGACTAAAAAATGCAGAAAATCAATTTCAGAGAAATAAAAATCTTTATGAGGCCGGGAATATTCCTTTGACAAAATTTCAGGATTATGAATATAAATTCCAGGGGGCCCAAGCAGATTATACCAATGCACAGATTGAATTGGACCGGGTTCAAGCTGAATATCTGGACAAGATAAGTAAAGCAGAATCAGACCTGAGCAACACCCTGGCCGAGATCTTTGACGGACAAGGTGACTTGGCGAAGTACCGAAATGAATACGCCAATATGCAAATCCGCACCAATCAATATCAGATCCTCGCGCCTCAGGATGGGATCCTCGTAAAAGCCATGAAAGCAGGCATCGGTGAGACCATAAAGGAAGGTGACGCCGTATGCACGGTCATGCCAATCACCTCAGACATTGCTCTGGAAATGTTTGTGAGAGCCATGGATGTGCCATTGCTCAGCAAAGGAAGGAAGGTAAGGATTCAGTTTGATGGTTGGCCTGCACTCCAATTTTCAGGGTGGCCAAGTGTGAGTGTTGGAACCTTTGGCGGTACTGTGAAAGTGATTGACTATGTCAACTCTAAGCCGGGCATGTTCAGAATCCTGGTGACTCCTGACCCACAAGATGAAGCATGGCCAATTCAACTTCGAAATGGCTCGGGCATTAAGGGATGGGTCATGCTTGATAACGTTCCTATATGGTACGAAATCTGGCGTCAACTCAACGGATTCCCACCCAGGCTATACAAAGAAAATCTGGATTCAATCATGAAGGAAGAATCCACAAAGGATAAGGGCGATAAGACAGGCTCTTCAAAAGTTGAAAACTGATCCATATATGAACCTATCAAAAACAGGCATCGTCATTAGAATCTTTTCCATTCTTTTTGCAGTGCTATTGATTATGTCGGCAAAAAGTCAATCGATGAACGATACCAGCCCCACCATGGTTGATACGACTCAAACAATGAATCTTGACGAGTTCTATAAGATCATTTTGACATTTCATCCTGTAGTTCGCCAGGCAGGGCTATTGACGGACGTGGCTCAACAGGAAATCCGTTTGGCGAGAGGAAGCTTTGACCCTAAACTGGCTGCATCCATCGATCATAAAGAGTTTGAAGATAAAACCTACTACAGCAAGCTGGATGCATACCTCAGTTTCCCAACCTGGTTTCCAGTAAACCCAAAGGTAGGGTATCAGCAAAACACGGGTGAGCTGTTGAACGCGGAAGATGCCATCCCGGGTGGCAAGCAATTATATGCCGGTATTTCGGTTCCAATTGGCCGAGGATTGATAACAGACGTCCGGAGGACTGCAGTGAGGCAAGCTGAACTCTTCACCACCATCACAACGGCAGATCAAATAAAAATCATTAACAAGATACTTCTTGATGCCGCCAAAGAGTACTGGCAGTGGTTCTTTGCTTATAATCAATTGATGCTGCTTGATAGAAATGTTACTCTTGCCGAAGGCATTTTCAAGGGGGTAAAACTAAACGCTGTTCAAGGAGAGGCATCATTGTTGGATACCATACAAGCCAAAATAATACTTCAGTCGAGGCTGGTTGATCGCCAGGAAGCTATCCTTGCGCTGCAAAATTCAATTATTTCAATGTCTAACTATCTATGGGATGCACAAGGCGAGCCACTACAATTCAATACTTCAGTGGCACCAGTACTGGTAAAACAGGATCCGATATGGGTCCGGGGTGAATTGCTTGAAGATCTGTTGAATCGAGCTCGGGAAAATCATCCCGACCTTGTCAGGCTAAACCTAAGCATTGATCAACTAGAAGTTGAAAAGTCGCTTGCAAAGGAGTTTATGAAGCCACAACTGGACTTACAATACACTGCCCTTAGTCAACCAACCGCTGTGCACCAAATTGACTTATTCAATGATTACAAATTGGGCGTCGATTTTTCTTTCCCCGTGTTCCTTCGAAAGGAACGGTCAAAACTTGCCTTAACAAAACTGAAAATTGAAGGCACAAAATTGAAGCGCAGTCAATCGGAGCGTCAAATATTGAATGAGATTAATATAACCTTCAACGAATTGCGGAACACCATTGTGATTATCAAACAACAGGAAGATGTCGTGGCGCTCTACAGCATGCTATTAAAGGCTGAAATTTTTAATCTTGAGAATGGTGAGAGTGATCTTTTTAAAATTAACATTCAGCAGGAAAAACTGATTCAATCCCAATCTAAATTACTGAAGTTAAAGGCCGAGCAACAAAAACAGAAAGCGTTTTTATACTGGGCTGCTGGCGTTAAGAACCTGGCCTTTCAGTAGCAAAATCAATAAGTCAATAAGTCACATGCACACAACAGACGTCAACAGTCGCTCTAGTGAGTGATGTAATTTTCGAGGTGTTCTATAATTGACTTTTGGTCAATGATTATTTGCCTGACGACATCTCCTATTGAGATTACACCAACCAGCTTATCACCCTCCACGACTGGCAAATGGCGAATCCGCTTTTCGGTCATGATATTCATACATTCATCAATCGTGCTAAGGGGCGTTACCGTAATAGGATTGCTTGTCATTAACTCACTGATTTTAGTCTCCTTAGAAGACTTTCCTTTGAGAATGAGCTTACGAGCATAATCCCGTTCCGTGAATATGCCTACCAATTTCTCATGCTCTACAATGAGTAAACCGCCAATATTCCGCTCGCACATTTGTTCAATCGCCTGGTAGACCGTGATGTGTGGCTCGACTGAAAAAACCGCACCGCCTTTTGACTTTAGTATTTCTCTTACTTTTCCCATGATGAATCGTGTTTATTAAGTCTACTATTCAATTCCGAAAATGTCTGATGAAAACGGGTTTTTCAATCGATTGAAGATAAACTTTTCTAAGAAAAAATACAAGACGGCTATATGAATCAAATCGAATTTATTGAGTGATTAATCCTAAGACCTTGTCAGGGAACAACCCAAGTAAAATGGTAAGGACCGCGAGCAACGTCATCAATATCTTAGCAGAAACGGAGACTACCATGCGCCCTCCTTCTGAGTCTTTCAGAAACATGGCAACGATCACCCTGAAATAGTAATAGACGCCAATCAGTGAAGTAACGACGGCAATAATGGTCATCCCCGGGAATCCGTTCCTTATTGCTTGGGCAATGACAAGATACTTTCCAAAGAAGCCAGCCAAAGGCGGTATGCCTGCCAGCGATAACAAGGCAATGGTCATTACGACCGTCAGGAAGGGGCTTCTTTTGAAAAGTCCGTTAAATCTGGCATTGGCTTTTTCTACCTCATTCAAAACGCTGAAAGCTGCGATGGACGCAATTGAATAGGCGGTCAGGTAATAGAATATAGTTTCTGGTGCAGTTGTGCTGTTGGCGATGAATGCAAGCAAGATATAGCCCACATGGCCGACACTTGAATAGGCCAACATTCGCTTCACGTTAGTTTGATAAACCGCGGTTACATTTGGGATCACCAACGTCAACACGGTGATCACTTGAAGGATCACAATCCAGGTAGACTCTACGGATGAAAAGCAAAAGGAGAATACCCTGTAGAATGCTGCCACGGCGGCTATCTTTACTACGGTGGACATGAATGCGGTAATGGTGACAGGTGATCCTTCATATACGTCCGGCGCCCAGAAGTGAAATGGCACTGCAGATATCTTAAAAGTCATTCCTACCAACATGAGTATTACTCCTGCATAAAAGAATGCAGGAAGGGTCTCGGCATTGGACAACACCTGTTCTGCAATTCTTGTCATGTGAAAGGATTCTGTTGCTCCATATACGAGCGCTATTCCCATCAACAAAAACCCGGTAGCGAATGAGCCCATCAAAAAATATTTGAAGGCAGCTTCATTTGAAAGCAGACTCTCCTTGTTGCTTCCCGCCAATACATAAAGAGAGATTGACAAGATTTCAACTCCCAAAAAAAGCATGGCCATATTATTGAATGATACCATGATGACTGCACCCACGATGGCGAAAAGAATTAAGGCTGAACGGTCTGTTTGATGAGACTGACCTCTAAAATAATCGCCTGCCATCCCAAACCATGCAATTGATACCATGATGATCAAGGCCGTGTAAGCTCTGGAAAAATTATCAAACACCACCATATCGTTGTAGTAGTGAAGAGCATCGCTCCAATCCAATGCAATAAGCACACCCGCCACGATTAGTCCCAGCATGACAACCAACCCCAATCCTTTCTTGAGGTTTGTGATCTCCGCCAGAAGCGAAATGAAACCCAATCCACAAATGACGTACAGTGCATTCATTGTATTTTACTTTGAAACGTCTGAAAATATCACCAAAATATTATCTACCGCTGCTGCTGAAATCTCCAGGAGCGGCGTTGGATAAACTCCAATGCCGATGATAAGGAATACCATCGGAAAGAGCACGAGCTTTTCCAATGTCGTAAGATCCACAAAGCCTGACGTCACTGCATTCATCTCTCCAGACATGCTGCGTTGAAAGCTTCTAAGCATGTAAACAGCCCCCAAGATGATAGTCACCCCTGCGGTTGCACCGATGATGATCTGATACTGAACGAGGGAATTGATAAGAAGAAATTCACCTACGAATCCACTGGTCAGCGGCAATGCTACACTGCCCAACATCACGATGATGAAAACGGAAGACAATACAGGCGCAGCATTCCGTATGCCTCCCATCTGGGCTAAAGAATGTGTCTTCGTCCGTTCAGAAATTATTTCAACAATATAGAAAAGGGCAAAGACAATGATTCCGTGACTTAGCATTTGAATCATGGCTCCCTGCATACCAATTTTACTCTGTGTAAATATGCCGGCTGAAATCAACCCTACGTGCGCAATGGAAGAATAAGCAATCAGCCTCTTGAAATTACTTTGCACGATGGCGATGCAGGAGGCATATATGATTCCAATGACCGAAAGAACTATGGTGGTAAAGCCCCACTCCTGAACTCCGAGTGGCACCACAGGAATAAGCCAACGTATCAACCCATAAATCCCCATCTTTGACATGATTCCAGACAGCAGCATCGTCCCCTGCACGGGGGCTACAGCATAAGTATCAGGTTGCCAGGTGTGAAAAGGGAAAATGGGCATTTTAATGGCGAAGGCCACGAACAAAGCCCAGAACATAATCCCTTGTGTTGATGCAGGCAAAGAGCGGCCAGCATCATAGAGCGCAATGATATCAAATGAATGTGCGCCCTGCGTTTGAAAATAAAGATATACCAGTCCGACCAGCATGAACAAGCTGCCGGCAAGGGTATAAATAAAGAACTTCAAAGTGATTTTACCCCGCTCCTCTCCGCCCCAAATCAGGCAAATAAACCAGATGGGTATGAGCGCCATCTCCCAGAAAAGATAAAACAGAAAGCCATCCCGTGCCGTAAAAACTCCAACGAGGGCCATCTGCATCAACAAGATCAGTCCATAAAAATTCGATGGCTTACCGTTGTTGCTGTTGAAAGTGGAAAGGATGATGAAAGGAACGAGTACCGTAGTAAGAAGGATGAGCAAAAGACTAATGCCATCGATGCCCACAGAGAAATTTATGCCGATTGAAGTGATCCACGGTTCGTTCACAACAAATTGAACACCGGAATTTCTATCAAATTGAAAGGCCACCATCATGCATGCAACCAACTCAGATACGGAGGCAGCCAGCGCCAACTCTTTAGCGCTCTTAAATTTGAATAAGAGCAGCAGTAGCGAAACGAACAAGGGCCAGAATATGAGAAATGATATTAACATATAAGTCGTTATCCGTTGTGCATTAGCTTATCATTGACAATGTCAGCATCAATACGATTCCAATGACCATCACAAAAATATAAAACCCGATGCTTCCACTTTGTAGTAACCGAAACACTTTGCTCCACTCAACGATGGAACTTCCCGATGCATTTACAAGTCCATCAATGGCCAGTCGTTCAATCACTCTGTCGAAGGAAGCAGACACCCAATAGAGCGGTTTAACAATCAGGGCATCATAAATTTCATCCACGTAATACTTGTTGTACGAGGCCCTGTGCAACACATTGGTACTGACTGCCTCTTCCACAGGTATTTCATTTTTGCTAACATACTTCGAGTAGGCTATTCCGATCACCACCACCGTCAGGCCAATGACAGTCCCCATGAGGATATATTCGGTGGAGTGCGTCAAAGGATGTTCTGAAAGTATTGTTGTTGAAGCGGCGAAAACCGGAGCAAGAAATTCATGAAGATGCGCCGAACCGAACAAGGATTCCGGAACATTCATAAAGCCTCCTATCAGAGAAAGTACAGCAAGTGCCATGAGTGGTATGGCCATACTTTTTGGTGACTCATGGAAATGCAGCATTTTCTCCTCACTAGCCCGGGCAGACCCAAAGAATGTTAGAAACAATAGTCTGAACATATAGAATACGGTAAGAAGAGATGCAAGAAGTGCCACGCTCCAGGCCAGTTGATTCTGAGAAAAAGCCTGCGCCAGAATTTCATCCTTAGAGAAGAACCCGGCAAAGGGTGGAATTCCGGAAATCGCCAAAACACCAATCATAAATGTCAAATATGTGGTGGGTAGAAATTTCTTCAATCCTCCCATCCTTCGGATATCCTGCTCTCCATGCAGTGCATGGATCACGCTGCCAGCGCATAAGAACAGCAATGCTTTAAAAAATGCATGGGTCGCCATGTGGAAAATGCCACTCGAGTAGGCGCCAACGCCAAGCGCTACAAACATCAATCCCAACTGACTTACTGTGGAATAGGCAAGGACTTTCTTGATATCATTCTGCGTCAAGGCAATGGTCGCCGCAAAAAGAGCAGTGACCAGACCAATCACCAGCATCAGGTTCATAGAAAAGGGAGAAAGAGAATAGAGCAAATTATTGCGGGCTACCATATAAACACCTGCTGTCACCATGGTCGCTGCATGGATCAGAGCAGACACCGGCGTTGGGCCTGCCATCGCATCTGGCAACCAGGTGTAAAGTGGTATCTGTGCACTCTTGCCCATCGCCCCAACAAAAAGCAGTACGGTAATGAGCGTGATCGTACCTGTATCAAGCGAAGATACTTTTCCGAATACCTCTTGATAGTTCAGACTTCCGCAATGAATGAAGATCAATATCATGCCGACCAACAATCCCAGGTCACCGATCCTATTCATAATAAATGCCTTGTTAGCAGCGTCATTATAATTTTGATTCTTAAACCAAAATCCAATGAGCAAATACGAACATAGCCCTACCCCTTCCCATCCTACAAACATCACCAGGTAATTGGAGCCCAACACCAGCATGAGCATGAAGAACACGAAGAGATTCAGATAAGAGAAGAATCTATTGAACCCCGCATCGTCGTGCATGTAACCGATCGAGTAAACATGTATCAAAAACCCAACGCCAGTGATAATCAGCAGCATGACTGAGGACAGTGGATCCACCAGAAAACTGATGTTAACTGAAAAGTTACCGGCAGTTATCCACGGAGTAAGCACCACCTGAAAAGAACGGAGCGCTTCTGGTGAGGACAATAATTGGATGAAGAGCACGATCGAAATGATGAACGAACCCAGGACTGTGACGCAAGCTAACGTTGATGCAAATCCATTTGTCAATTTCTTCCCACTCAAGCCAATCACCAGGAAACCCAGCAAGGGCAACAATGGAACTAACGTAATCAACATATCGTGCCCTACCATTTTAATCGATTCAAGACATTGATATCCGTCGTCCTGGTATTGCGAAACATCATGATCAGGATGGCCAGTCCGACCGCCACCTCAGCGGCCGCGACAGCCATGATAAAAAAAACAAACACCTGACCAGCTGGATCATTGAGATAATTCGAAAAAGCTACCATCAATAGGTTTACGGCATTGAGCATAAGTTCAATACACATAAAAACGATGATGGCATTCCTTCTGTATAGCACGCCAAGTACACCAATGGAGAATAAAACCGCGCTCAGCCAGAGATAGTAATCAATTGGTATCATTCGATATTATTATCAGTGCTTCTGTACATATCAACTTTTCTCTGATTTACCCAACATGACCGATCCAACCATGGCTGCGAGCAATAAGATCGACGCGATTTCGAACGGAAGCAAGAAATCCGTGAAAAGTACTTTTCCCAAATTCTTAACCAATCCTACGTTATAATCTGTTGCAGCTCGTTGCGCCAATAGTTCAGTTCCTTTGAGCGAGCCTATGAGTAGAATCATCAGCAGTCCCGCACAAATGGTGGCTGCAAACTTCAAGGCATTGCTTTTATGCGGTTCGGCCTCCGCATTGAGATTCAACAGCATGATCACATAAAGGAACAAGACCATAATCGCTCCCGCATAAACAATCACATGGACGGCAGCAAGAAACTGAGCATTCAACAACACATAATGTCCAGCGATTGCAAAGAATGTGATAATCAGATACAACACACTATAAACAGGATTCTTTGAAAACACTACCAAAAGGGCAGAGAACACTGCGACGAATGAAAGAAAATAAAAGAGGTTGAGGGTCACTTTTCTATTTATTATGATTGTATTGCTTATGCTCTTTGAATTCGAGGACAGCAGGCGTTTGTCGCTTGGTGACATCAATTCGCTCATCCACTCCTTCCACCAACTTATCTTTGCCGAAGATGAAGGTTCCCCTGGTATAGTTAGTTTCAACAATCCTTTCCGTCAGAAAAATGGCTTCTTTAGGACACGCTTCTTCGCACAGTCCGCAGAAGATGCAGCGAAGCATGTTGATCTCGTAGGTGGAAGCATACTTTTCCTCACGGTATAACTTTTCTTCTCCTGTCTTGCGCTCGGCTGCCACCATGGTGATTGCTTCTGCTGGGCAAGCCACGGCACAGAGCCCGCAAGCAGTACAACGCTCAGCGCCATGCTCATCACGCTTCAATACGTGCTGACCTCTCCAGATTGTACTGATCTCTCTTTTCGTTTCAGGATACCGGACGGTGGCGCTTCTCCTGAAAAGATGTTTGATGGTAATGATGACACCTCCAAGAATCGCAGGAAGATAGATCCGCTCCCAGAAATTCATCTCCTTCTTTACTACCAGCTTGGATCTATTTGTGAGCATAAAAATTGTGCCGTTGGTCTGTTACTTATTAATGGTCATGAGGAGGATAATCAAGCCCGTCACAAATATGTTGACGATGGATAAAGGGATCAGTCCCTTCCATCCCAAATTCATCAATTGATCATAGCGAAACCGAGGGACTGTCCATCGGATCCACATGAAGAAGAAGATGAAGAAGCTTATCTTGAGGAAGAGCGCCACCGTACCTAAAATTGTGATCATATTGTGATCTAGTCCCAAATTATTCATGAATGGGAAATTGTAGCCTCCAAAATACAAAGTCGAAATCACTGCGGAGGATATGAACATGTTGATGTATTCTGCAAAAAGATAGAATCCAAGCTTCATGCTGCTGTATTCGGTATGATAGCCGCCGACCAATTCCGTTTCACATTCCGGTAAGTCAAAGGGAGTGCGGTTACATTCCGCGAAAGCGCAGATGATGAAAATGATAAAACCGACAGGTTGGTAAACCACATTCCAGAAATTCCACTCACCCCCTACTCCTCCTGCCTGCATGACACTGATCTCATGAAGGCTTAATGTGCCGGTCATAATAACAAATGCGATAATGGCGAGCCCCATCGAGACTTCGTAACTGATCATTTGTGCGGATGCCCGGATGGCGCTCAACAGTGAAAACTTATTGTTCGAGGCCCAGCCTCCGATCATGATCCCGTAAACCCCAATGGATACCACACCAAAGACATAAAGGATACCAATATTGAGGTCGGCGATCTGGAGAGAATATTCGGTACCATCAATCACCAAAGTGTTGCCCCATGGTATGATGACTCCTGCCATTAATGCCGTGAGCATTGCAATGCAGGGCCCTGCGACGAACAACAATTTATTGGAGACATTGGGAATGATTTCTTCCTTCATGATGAATTTCAATCCATCGGCAAGTGGTTGAAACATTCCAAAAGGGCCAGCGCGGTCAGGTCCAATTCGATCCTGAAGGAACGCCGCCACTTTTCGTTCTGCATAAGTCGAATAAGCAGCAATGAACAATGTGATTCCAAAAATCACCGCAATGAGTATCCCTTTATAGATGAGAAATGAAATCATGAGTTGAGCAGGGGTTTAGGATCTGATAATTGCTTTCCTTTCTCAAATTCTATCTGACGGCTGATCTCCTGCTTTAATTTAACAAGGTCTGTTCGTTCGTAATGATTTTGGGAAATCACTGAGTTGTGCTCAATGTGCCTCGGTCCCTCGACTGCCCAGTCCTGGATTTTCTTATGCTCAAAGCGACATTCATTACAGATATATTCTCTCACTTCTCCATATTGGTCTTTGCGCGCAGAGACCCTCAGCACATCATCTCCCTTCATCCAGAGCACCACTTTTCCAGCGCATTTTGTGCATTCGCGGTGTGCATCCAATGGATTCGTAAACCACACTCGGCTCTTAAATCGGAACGTCTTATCTGTCAAAGCTCCGACAGGGCACACATCGATCATATTTCCAGAGAAATCATTGTCAACCGCTTGCTGTATGTATGTGCTGATTTCGGAGGTGTCTCCCCGTCCCAAAATTCCATGCACCCTGTTATCGGTAAGTTGATCCGCAACGAACGTGCAACGATAGCACAGGATGCAGCGGGTCATATGAAGTTTGATCTTATCGCCGATGTCAATCTTTTCAAATGTTCTCCTCTCTTCCTCATAGCGTGTTGATGAGCCGCCATGGGCATAAGCCAGATCTTGCAGATCACATTCTCCTGCCTGGTCGCAAATGGGGCAATCAAGTGGGTGATTGATCAGCAAGAACTCAACGACCGCCTTTCTTGCCTCCAGCACTTCTGGCGAGGTAATGCTTTGTACGACCATACCTTCTGATACGGGTGTCCGGCAGGAGGCCATTAATTTTGGAAGAGGTCGTGGATCCTTTGTTGATCCCTGGGTGATTTTCACGAGGCATACCCTGCATTTGCCGCCTGTATCTTTCAAGCTGGAATAATAGCACATGGCCGGAGGGACCAGCGCCCCGCCAATCTTACGCGCTGCGTTCAGAATGGTGGTTCCATCCGGAACTTCAACTTCAACTCCATCTATTGTTACTGTGGCCATCTTCGAATTCGTTGCTACTTGATTGCTATTGGTGATTTGTATTAAGCCATTACGGCTGTTCTCTCTGACACAAATGATTCTTTCTCAAAATGCTTCGGGTCTTTTACTTTCTCAGGGTACTTCACATGATATTCAAACTCCTCCCGGAAGTGGCGTATCGCGCTTGCCACAGGCCATGCCGCTGCATCTCCCAATGGACAAATCGTATTTCCCTCAATCTTCCTTGCCACACTTACCAATAAGTCAATGTCGCTCATGTGTCCATGACCATGTTCGATTCTATGAAGAACCTTCTCCATCCATCCTGTTCCTTCACGGCAAGGACTGCATTGTCCACACGATTCATGATGATAGAATCGCGCAAAGGTCCAGAGGTTTCGTACGATGCAGGTGGTTTCATCCATTACAATAAACCCCCCTGACCCTAACATGGTACCGCTGACAAAACCCCCATCGGCCATGGACTCATACGTCATGAGTCTCGGCTCCCCTTTTGCTGTTTTCAAAATTAAATCTGCTGGAAGAATGGGGACCGATGAACCTCCGGCGACGACGGCTTTCAACTTCCTTCCCTTCCAAATACCGCCACAATAATGATCGGAATAAATAAACTCTTCGACTGGCAATCCCAGTTCAATTTCATAGACACCTGGCTTATTGATATGGCCGCTGGCTGAAATCAATTTTGTTCCAGCGCTCTTTCCAATTCCGACATCATTGTATTTATCAGCTGTGATATTGATGATGGTAGGAACAGAGGCAATCGACTCCACGTTATTCACAACAGTAGGGCAAGCATACAGGCCTGCGATGGCGGGAAATGGAGGCTTGAGTCTGGGGAGGCCTCGTTTGCCCTCCAGCGATTCAAGCAACGCCGTTTCTTCCCCACAGATGTAGGCACCTGCCCCGGGGTGAACATACAAGTCAAGTGAATAATTGGTACCCAAAATATTGTTGCCCAAAAATCCAGCCTTGTATGCTTCATCTATCGCTTTCTCCAGAATTCGCACGATGTACATATACTCTCCGCGGATATAGATGTACGCGGTCTTCACTCCCAAAGTATAACTTGACACGATCATCCCCTCTATCAAAAGGTGAGGAAGCTTTTCCATTAGGTAGCGATCTTTGAACGTGCCCGGCTCACTCTCATCGGCATTGCACACCAGGTAGCGAGGCTTGTCGGATTTCTTGTCCATAAAACTCCACTTCAACCCAGATGGAAATCCAGCGCCACCCCTTCCGCGCAAGTCAGAAAACTTCACCTCCTCAATGATCTCCTCAGGTGTCATTGTCTTCAATGCTTTCTCCACGGCGTCATAGCCGCCTGTTTCGCGATAGACTTCAATTGTCTCTATGCGCGGAATATGAACGTTTTCTAATAAAAATTTCTTCCTCATTCTCTAGTTCGTTGTTCGGTGGTTGTTCATGGTTGATCGATGGATCAAATCATAACAATCAATGTTTCATCGCATGTATGAAGTTCGTTTGTTTGCCGACTCTAACTTCTTTAGCAATACGTCTACTTTTTCTTCATTCAAATCTTCATAGTATTCTGCTCCGCATTGCAGCATGGGTGCGGTTCCGCATGAGCCCAGGCATTCCACTGTCTTCAAAGTGAACATACCATTGGGTGTGGTCTCCCCTACTTTAATCCCCAACTTCTTTTGCAGATACTCCACAATGTCGTCTGATCCACGCACCATGCAAGGTCCAGTGCGACAAACCTCCAGCAAACATTTGCCAACAGGCTTGAGGTTGTACATTGAATAAAAAGAGGCCACCTCGTAAACTTCAATTGGCTTGATCTGCAGCAGTGAAGCTACGTAGTCCATAACAGGAGCGCTAAGCCAACCATCAAACTCAGCTTGGGCCAGGTGCAAGACGGGAAGCAACGCAGACTTCTGCTTCCCCAAAGGATACCGACTGATGATTTTATCCACCAGCTGAAGCGTCTCCGTCGAAAACTTAACTTCTTGCATCTCTTCTTTTTTCATGAATCAAGCTCACCCGCGATCACATTCATACTGCTCAAAGTCAATATCGCATCCGACAGCATAGAACCTTTTATCATTTCAGTATAAGCCTGGTAATAGATAAAACAAGGTCTTCTGAAATGAAGGCGGAATGGAGTCCTGCCGCCATCGCTGATCAAATAATATCCAAGCTCTCCATTTCCTCCTTCCACACAATGATACACCTCTCCTTTTGGCACATCGGTTTCACCCATCACAATTTTAAAATGGTAGATGAGCGCTTCCATGTTGTTGTAAACTTCTTCTTTTGGTGGCAAATAGAAGTCAGGTACGTTTGCATGAAAAGGTCCATCTGGCAACTTTGATATCGCCTGTTTAATGATGCTCATGCTCTGCCACATTTCCTCCTGTCTCACCATAAACCGATCGTATACATCTCCGTTTTTTCCAACAGGGATGATGAATTCAAAATCTTCGTAGCAAGAATAGGGACTTGCCACCCTCACATCGTAGTCGACACCGGCAGCTCTTAAATTTGGGCCGGTAAAACTATAAGCCAGTGCACGCTCTGCGGTGATCCCCCCTACATTGATTGCCCGGTCCATAAATATCCTGTTGCGAACCAGAAGATCTTCAAACTCCTTCAAGACCACTGGAAACTCTTTCAGGAATCTGTCAATCTTTTCCCATGCTTTCGGTGAGAAGTCGCGCTCAAAGCCACCGATCCGGCCGACATTTGAGGTAAGGCGCGCACCGCAAATTTCCTCATAAATTTCATACACAAGCTCCCGTTGCTGGAACATATAGACAAACCCCGTGAGAGCTCCGGTATCTACAGCGATAACTGCATTGCAAATAAGGTGGTCGGTAATCCTGGCCAACTCCATGATGATGACCCTCAGGTACTGTACCCGCTTTGGAATTTCTATTCCCAGCAATTTCTCTACAGTCATGTGCCAACCAATATTGTTGATTGGCGCCGAACAATAGTTCATGCGGTCAGTGATGGGGGTGATTTGATAAAATGGTCTTCTCTCGGCAAGTTTTTCGAAGGCCCTGTGGATATACCCGATGGTCGGCACTGCATCGACAATGATTTCACCATCCATCTTCAACACATTCTGAAAGATGCCGTGCGTTGCAGGATGGGTGGGCCCGAGATTCAGATAAGAATACTGTTTCTCTTCTTCCTGATAATATTGATCGGTTGCCACCTGTTTTTCGTCCATTTTGTTTAGCGTCCAAACATAACGTCGTTCTTATCTTCACGCACCTGGTCCTCCAGTGGATATTCCTTGCGTAAAGGGAAAATGATCATATCATCTACATTGAGAATCCGTTTCAGGTTGGGATGTCCATCAAATAATACACCATAGAAATCAAAGGTCTCACGCTCCATCCAGTTTGCACCGGGAAATACTGTGGTCAGCGTTGAAACAACCGGGTTCTCAACTGGCAAATAGACTTTCAATCTTACCTTTTGATTGCTGTAAAGATTATGGAGTTGATACATCACTGCGATCTGGCCCAATTCAGGATGATGGATGCCACACAGTGTGGTAAGAAATTGAAATTTCGTATATGGATGATCATACAGGTATTTGATAATCTCGACGATCTTATCTTTCTTAAGAGTGATGGTAAGAAAATCATAGAGCATATCACTATGAAGAACTTCATCTTCATATCTCTCTTTTAATACACCAAGGATTTGATCCGGTACGGCGCCTTCCATATTTATTCTATTCCGTATGTATTGAGCATGGCTTTGTATTCAACAGAGTCTCGGCGACGAAGCGACTCTGTTTCAACAAGGTGCTGGATTTTAATAACACCGTCAATAATTTGTTCCGGTCTGGGTGGACATCCAGGAACGTACACATCGACGGGAATGATCCGATCAATGCCCTGGAGCACGCTGTAAGTATCAAAAATACCACCGCTCGATGCGCACGCACCCACTGACAATACCCAGCGTGGCTCCGCCATCTGTTCGTATACTTTTCTTAATACGGGTCCCATTTTTTTGGCAATGGTCCCCATCACCATCAATAAGTCAGCCTGCCGCGGAGAGAAACTTAATCGTTCAGAGCCGAACCTTGCAAGGTCATAGTGAGCACCCATGGTAGCCATGAATTCTATTCCACAACAAGAGGTTGCAAAAGGCAAAGGCCAAATAGAGTTCTTTCGCGCCAGGCCCACCACCTTCTCCAAACGAGTCGCGAAGAAACCGTGACCCTCCAGGCCCTCTGGCCGCTCCGACATTTGTATTCCTCTTCTGGCTGTCTCCATAATTCGTGGTGAATCTATTCTTCCCAGTTTAGCGCTCCTTTTTTAATGATATAGAAAAATCCAATTAGAAGTGCTATAATAAACAGGATCATCTCCACAAATCCGGCAATACCCAAAGTCTTGAAGTTCACAGCCCAGGGGTACATGAATATCACCTCTACGTCAAAAAGAACGAAGAGAATTGCAACGAGGAAATACTTGATGTTGAATGGCACACGGGCATTCCCCCTGGATTCAATCCCGCACTCAAATGACTCCAGTTTCACGTCGGTTCGTCGCTTGGGGCCAAGCAAATGTGTCGCCAGCATGGTGGTCCCCACAAATCCCGCCGCAACAAGAAACATGAGTACGATCGGTATATATTGAATCAGGTCAGAATTCTCCATATGAGTATCAATAAAAGTATTCATTTTTCGAGGTTTCAGTGCTTCATCCACAATAATTTTCCGAGAACTTACAGGTCCATCGAACACTTTATGATTTAAAATAATTTAGTTCCCTAAGATCATCAGGGTTGAGTATTTTTGCCGTTTAATTTCATGATAAAGTTGATTCAAGTTCTATTAAAACGCTCCATTAATGCTTAAAGTTATAAAAGCGAATTTTTTCCTTCATATCGTACTGCTCCTTTGCGTTGGCCTAGTAGAATCTTGTCAGGATTACACCCCTCCTCCGAAAGTGGACAAAACGGTGCTTTGGAAAGACATCAGTTCCTCAATAAAATTGCTTACTACATCCTCCGAAGGTGCCGCAGGAGGCAATTATCCCCTTGGCTCTCAGGCCATTTTGATCCGTTCAATCACAACCGCCCAAAATGTCTATGCGAATGCTTCTGCGACGCAAGAAGAGGTTACCACTGCTGTGAATGACCTAAATACAGCGGTCACGACCTACAAAAGTAAGGCCATCGCTGACATCGACCCCGAAAACCTTGTTGCTCAATACACATTTGATCAAATCGGAACCACAGCATTTGGGGCAACTGTTCACGACTATTCAGGAAATGGGCGAACGGCCTCCCTGGGCGTGGGTCATTCATTGTGGGGAAGTGGTGTTGCTACTTTGGGAACGGACCGTTATGGGAGGGATGCGAGGGCGCTGCACTTTGACAAGGGGGCAAATGTTGAAATTCCTTACATCGCAGACTTCAACCCTCCCAATCTTTCTATTTCCTTATGGGTAAGATCAGACGTCAACACACCAATCGTAAACAACCAATACCTGGCATCGTTGAACCGGAAGAGAGGCTATGAGCTGCTTCTTGATGACGCTCCAAAGGCTATTTTTTCAGTGAATACTGCTGAGAATCCGGGCAACTATATTATAGAAAATGGCGGTTCAGTCATGACCCAGGCAGTATGGAGGCACCTTGTGGTAACTTTCGGCGGTGGACATATGAAAATCTACATTAATGGCTTCCTTGTAAAGGATGCACCACGCGATGGCACTCTGCTCAAACAGACCATTCCGATCAACTTGACGCTGGGTCAGGATTTGCCAACCAGTCGTTATTCAACAGACCCCACAAGTCCCAACTATGTAAATAATGGCGGCTACTTTATTGGTATACTGGACGAGGTGAGAATTTATAAATCGGTGCTGACGCAAGACCAGATCACAAGCATCTACAGCGTTGAGAAGCCATAGAGAGAAGCGGAAAATAAATTATTTGCCCCTAAAACAAATCTTGTGGCTGATCTATTTTACATACGGGTCAATGGTTACGATCGAACCATCTTCCAGGTACTTGAGTTCAGTAACTTTGATACTCCTCAGGTGTGTTTTCCCTCCCGATAAAGTACTGTCATGATAGAATAGATACCATCTGCCATTCAAATCAATGATCGAATGGTGATTGGTCCACCCGATGACAGGATTGAGGATAATGCCCTGATAGGTAAATGGCCCATAAGGACTTTCACCGATGGCGTATGCAATAAGATGCGTATCGCCAGTTGAATATGAAAAGTAATAGTTGTCATGATAGCGGTGCATCCAAGAAGCCTCAAAAAACCTTCTGTCGTGGTCGCCACCGAGCAGGGGTTTGCCTTCTTTGTCCACAATTACTACATCTTTCACCGGGCCATCAAAGTGAAGCATGTCCTTGCTCATTCTCGCAACTTTAGAGCTTAACGCCGGTTCATTATCCTTTTGCAAGTCAGTCTTGGAGCCATCTTTATCATACTTGCCACCGCTCCATCGCTGAAGCTGCCCACCCCATATTCCTCCAAAATACATGTAGCTTATTCCGTCGGTGTCTTTGAAAACTGCCGGGTCAATGCTGAAGCTTCCTGCGATGGGTTTTTCTTCCGCTTTGAACGGTCCACCGGGTGAGGCACTTGTAGCAACGCCTATCCTGAATACGCCTTCCTTGTCTTTGGCTGGGAAGTACAAATAATATCTTCCATTCTGAAAGGCAGCATCCGGCGCCCACAACTGGCGACCTGCCCAGGGGATGTCTTTGATGTCCAGCGCCACACCCAGGTCTTTGACATCTCCTCCGATGCTGTCCATGGAGAGCAAGTGATAATCCCGCATGTCGAAGTGATCGCCCATGTCATTTTCTTTGACGTTGGCTTCTATGTCGTGCGACGGATAGACGTAAATTTTATTTTCAAAAACATGAGCAGAAGGATCGGCCGTATAAATGTGAGATACCAGGGTTTCTGATATGGGTGTGGGAGCCGAAGCGGTAGTGTCAGCAGCCTGAATCTGGGAATCGTTGCTCTCAGCTTTTTTGGTCTGGCAGGATGCGAATAAAATTGAGATAGCAATCCATGCAAGAATTGATTGTTTAGATGTAGGAGCGCAATTCATGTTCAGGTTGTTAAATTCTATCTTAAAGACATGCGACGGATTTTTATTTCCATAGTGGACCCGAATTCAGGTGTTGGTTTTATAAAGAGACTAAAGTCCACTTAGGTCTCTGAATATAATCCTGGGCTAAAGCCAAGGAACTTTGTGAATACTAGGCATAACTTATTCAATCCATTACAATCAAAAAAAAGGCCACCGATTTGGTGGCCTTTTTGAGTATTAAAATTCTTAAAAGAAAGTATTTATATAACTTTAGTTCAATAATTCTACTCTTACAGCGTTCATACCTTTTTTGCCTCTTTCTACTTCATACTTAACCTTATCGTTTTCCTGAATCTTGTCGATAAGACCTGAAGAGTGGACAAAGATATCCTCACTTGAATCTGATGGCTTAATGAACCCAAATCCCTTTGCGTCATTAAAAAATTTTACTGTACCTTCCATTTGTTTGTTTTATTAAAAATTTATTAAAGAAAGGGCAAATGTAAACATTTCGATCAATTAAATCTAATCTGCTTCCACTCTTTCGCTTGATGGGGTTTCCTTGAGCCGATCTGATGCCCAGCACCAATAACCACGGAATTTTGTTGATTCTTGTAATAATCTCTAATAACTGTCATTTCGCACCTTCTTGACGGCTTTAAAACAACAACTCTATTCGCAATGCCTGGCATATGTCCAGCAGAGGGTGTCCGACTACCAGGAGGCTATTTTGGGCGCTCAAAACGCTGCGAACGAAGAGACCAAAAGCAGCGCTGGTGATAAGTATGAAACCGGTCGAGCGATGGCACAGCTTGAAATTGAGAAGAATACGGCCCAACTGGCTGAAGCTAAGAAGCTCATGCAGACGCTTGAACGAATTGCGACCGATCAAAAAACTCCTACAATCCAGTTGGGAAGCGTGGCCCTCACAAACCATGGCAATTTCTATGTTGCCATCAGCGCAGGCTCATTTACAATACAAAACAAAGTCTATTATGCCATTTCCCCACCTTCCCCTATCGGACAGAAGCTGATTGGAATGGAGGCCGAAGATTCTTTTGATCTCAATGGCAAGGAATTTTATATCCAGCAGATTGGCTAGTATTCGCCGACGCATAGACGATTGCCTCTTTCGTCAATTGCTGAAAGGCGTTGTGACAAATACTTCAGGACCAGCTTGTCGGCTTAATATTTTTTGCAGCCCGCAGAACATCCCGTCTGCTGATTTGACCAATGAGCGCTCCTTTTTCAACGATGGGCATTCTGCGGATGGCTGTATTTAGAAACTCCGTAGCTGCCTCTACAACATCGCTTTCAGGCGACAATGTCTTAACCTCTTTGGTCATATAATCTGAAACTTTTGGAGAAATATGCGGCAAATTATGATACGCCTGGTCCACAATGATTCTGAGGCAGTCCTTTTCTGAAATAATTCCAACGAGCTTCCTATTCTCATCCAATACCGGTGCGCCAGAGATTCTTTTTTCAATAATGATGTCAATAACCTCATTGATTTCCTGATCAGGGCGAAACGTGATCATGCCATTGATCGGAACCATGTATTTCACAACCGATTCGTATTTGGGGAGTTCAGCATTGAGCTGATCTTTGCTTTTGAGATTGGGTGTAAAGTTCATAAGGCAGGGTTTGGTAGTAAAGAAATATATGCATTATTGGGATGAATTAAAAGCGGAGGCCCTAAATCCATGAAACAAACGAGCTTCTTCTTGAATTGACGCCATTGTAATACACCGATCATGCTTAAATCCCGCGTTGAAGTGGTCAGTATCACAGCTAGCATAAGGCTCCGCTAAATTCAACTAATATTGTGATTACCTTTTTCCATCATACCGAACGAATCCATTGACGATCACGAATATTTTCATAGGACTTACCGTGTTAGTAAGTTTTTATACGGTCAACAAAACTGAATTGCAACATCGTTTGATGATGAATCCATACCTCATCAAACGACAACAGCAATATGAGCGATTTCTGAGCTCCGGGTTTATTCATATTCATCACACTCACCTGCTGTTGAACATGTTGTCATTCTATTTCATGGGCACAGCGGTAGAAAGAGTTTTTGTTGTACTCTTCGGCCCGACCAAAGGCGGAGTCTATTTCGTTGTGCTCTATCTATTAGGGATTGTAACATCTGATCTACCGACTTACTTCAAACAAAAGGATAATCCAGGATACAATTCGTTGGGTGCATCCGGTGGTGTTGCAGCGGTCGTTTTTGCATTTATCATACTTCAGCCAATACAGTACCTGTGTCTATTTTTTGCATTATGCATGCCAGGCTTCATTCTTGGCATCTTGTATATTCTGTATTCCTATTACCAGGGAAGAAGATCCAAAGACAATGTCAACCACGACGCCCACCTTTATGGTGCGCTCTTCGGTCTATTGTTTTGTATTGCAGTATATCCAACCTCCATTAGCCACTTTATTCAACAAGTTTCGGCCTGGCTGTTTGATTAAATGCTGTACGTCAGTGTACAGTTACTGTACAAATTTGAAAAAAAGAAAAGACTCGATTGCAGGTAAGTTACTTACATTCATCACGTTACAACTGTGGCCAACCCTTTGCTAATGAATACCAAACGCGGTTTCCATGAAAACAATTATTGCGCTTATCCTTTGGTGCCTTCTTTTGGTTATTTGCTGGCCGCTCGCGCTGATGATGTTTTTCCTTCTTCCTTTGTTATGGTTGGTCTTGCTTCCGTTCCAGATTGTGTGGCTCACGATAGGGCTGTTGTTTAAAGTCATCAGTGGGATACTCTTGTTTTCATTCAGGGTAACAAAAACGCTATAAACTAAAATTGTGATCACTATTGCATCACAAATATTCTTACACCGCCGCCCAACTGCTCGCTTTGCTATGGACAATGGCCGAGAAATCGGTTCTCGCAGGAACGTCCAAAAACGGGTACGTCACTTTTGAAAGATAAAGCCCTTGCGGATGCGCGGGTTCAATTGTTTTAGGGGTTTCTTTGGTGATCAGAATTTGCTCAAACTCTTGCACTGTTAGCTCACCCCTACCAATATCCAAAAGCTTGCCAACGATGATCCGGACCATCTTTCCTAAAAAGCGATTGGCAGAAATCTGGAATCGAAGCCTGTCTCCTAAGCTGTCGGTGAATAAAGTGGAAGATGTGATATTGCAAATCGTGGTGCGATAGTCGGCTGGCGTTTTACAAAGCGCACCATAATCGTTAAACCTAAGGAGCAACGCCATCGCCTCTTTCATTTTATGCAATGATAAGTTCCTTTCGAGATAAAGGGCACTTGCCTGGTTTAGAAATGGGTCTTTATAGGTATGAATAAAATAATCATAGGTTCTTAAAGTTGCGTTAAACCGCGCATGGGGCAACCCTTCCATTGGGAAGATTTCAAATACGGCAATGTCGTTTGGTAGGATCTTATTTATTCTGAATAAGAGGTCAAAGTCCCATGCTTGCTCAATGTCAACATGAAAAAAGAACTGACTCGCATTCACTTTTGAATCCGTTCTGCCGCATCCTGTAATGGCAAGAGGAATTTTCAGTATCTGACTCATCGCAGTCTCCACTACCTGCTGAACGTTCAATACCTTAGGCTGTCGCTGCCAACCACGGTAGTTAGCGCCGTTGTAGCCGATATGGAAAAAGTATCTCAAGATTTCAAAGATCAGTCTCCAGATTGATAAATAAAAATGATCTTTATTCCGAAGGGGTCATTACGGGCACAAAGAGCAAAAAGATAAATACTAACAAAATCACGTAGTGGTCTTTGTATGGTCCTTATGTTTTCTTCCTGGACTTTGTGACCCGCATTAAACAAAAATTATTCCGATATTCGTATACAAATAATCAATCGTCGCTTATATGCAGAAATCAATTTTCAAACTCCTGTTAAAGTTCAATAAAACATTCCTGCCGAGTGTCAGCAAACTCAATGTTTACAAGATGTCGAAGATGGACAAGGTACTTGTGGGTTATAAGTATTGGGTTCTGCTGAATGCGTTGGATTAACCACCTGTTTACTTGACAAACTTTAATTCAAAAGCTCCGCAGGCAGTTCCTTTTCATTTATTTTGCCGGCTACCAGGTCAACATAATACGATTTACTCTTCTCAGAGACAGACACAACCTTAGCCACTTTCTCATTTTCAAAATAGATCCCCGCATTGTTGTCACAGGCATATCCAGGTGGCAATTCTCCACTCTTGATTAATTCATGATACAAGGGCCTTCTAAAAGCCTCTGCATCATAATGAGGGCAATGAGACCCCTTTAACCAACCGAGGCATTCAACTTTCGATAACTTAATGGGTCTTGAATCGGTAGTGCCGCTTTCAAACCAGCAAAGCGATCCTGCGCTTCCTCCTGACATCAGGATGCCGGAATCATAGGCTCTCCTAAGCACGATGTCAATACCCTGGGCCTTCCAGATTGCCATCATGTTCAGCGTGTTTCCACCACCGACAAGAATGGCATCCATTCCCATTACCGTATCCTCAAAACTCCTTTTTGTATCATAGGAACTGACGTACGTCTTCAAAACGAAAGGTCTCAACGGAACATCTTCACACCCGCTGTACCAACTGCTAATGCTGATGATGCTATCCCCTGTGGCCGTAGGGACAAAGCAAACTTTTGGATTGTCCTTTTTGGTGAGGCTGATAATAAGTTTGGCGAAATTTTTCCAGCCTCCCCCTCCATAGATAAAGATTTTCCTCTTGACATCTTCAGCATCGCTCAGGATCGGCGTTGAGCCCATCGTGACGAACGGTAGACCAACACTCATGGCCGCAGTGGTGGACATGGATTGAATAAAGTGTCTTCTTTTCATAGCTCGAGTTGATAGAGTTAAGTAGATTTATTTGAACGTAAATTTCTTTTTTGAATCGACATATTCAACCAATTCCCAAATTTCGCCTCTTACGACTTTTCTTGTGCCTCCGACGGTAGACCACATGTTCTTCAGGTCAACGTCCGGCATGACCCTTTTGGCAATCACACCGTAATTCAGATTCACGATTGTATTGATGTCATTCATAAAATCAACGGCTACATAATCGAAATCAGATCTAGAGTCTTTTGGGAGAATCTTCTTGTAGAGTTCCCAGTCGTTATATGCTCCCATGGCAACGATCTCTTTGTGAATGGGGGCCAATAATTCTGTCTCCATCTTGATATAGTCTGATTCCTTCCCTTCCGCCGACATGTTAAAATCAACCCGTGCATACTTCGAGGGTGAAGCATTTGGCACGAGATCGGAAGTGCGTGTGAATATTTCGCGCTTTACGGATATTCTGCTGCTCTCAAACTCTTCGGCGATGGTCTTCAGCGTTTCATCGGATATTCCTGGAATGGCTTTCTTCATAATGTCGGCGTAGGTGCCTGGTTCTTCAAAAAGAAACTTAAAGTCGTTGACGACGCTCACGGCGACAAAGTCATATTCAGTAGCAGATCCTGTGGGCATCCTAACCTCATAAAAATACCAACCTGAAAAAGCTCCTACCTCAACGGCATAACTGAGGATCTTTGTGCTGTAGTTCTTGATCAGGTCGACATACTTGCCACCCTTGCTCGGCTTGGCTTTGATGTAATTAAAGGCGACGTATACGGGCTTCTTCTCCTGGGCGATGCTCGTTGTTGAATACAAGATCGAGGCAAGGATACAACAGAAGATTGGCTTGAGATGTGGTAGTCGTGATATCATAGCAGCTGGTTGGTTAAAAATACGATGTTGAATCGAATCTAGCGCGGTGAAATTGGATCGATGGTGATAGATTTACCGCAGAGTTGAAAAGATGCAAAGAGGACTCGGAAGGCTTGTTTCATTTGTTTGTTGAAGCCGTCACTTTCTCGTGGGTCAATCTGTAAAAAAGAATGGCAGCTCGCTTGGCCTGCATGGAGATGGTTCGCGGATCAGCAGTCTCGTTGACGGTATGCCCGCCCGACGATCCCAGACCAAGGCCATCCATCGCCATATCGACATACCCAGCAGTGAACGAGATGTCGGCCGCACCTGCTTTGCGAGGATTAACTGCAACCACAGGTCCAAATCCAAGGTCCTTGCTCACCTGACTAAACCATCTGATTAACATATAGTTACCTTCTGTTGGCGCAAGTGGCGGGTAACCATCATCAAAGGCAATTTGTGCATCTGTCCTTGGAAGATGTTTTCCTACAATTGCGGTCATGGTTTCCTGAGTTCTCCTTAGCTGCTCGGGTGAAATCGCTCGAATATCACCGGTCACGACGGCTTCTTTAGCAACGATATTCCCTTTCCCGGTGGCGGTGCCACCATCCATATCCTTGTCGTGGGCTACTGTAGATCCGGCCAACATCATTCCCGGATTAAAAGTGAGGTTCTCCTCGCCGGAAAGGGTCTCGTAAAAGTCATTGATGATTCTGGAAGCTTCATAGATGGCGCCTGCCCCAATTGTTTCTGTGAATATTTGTGAAGAATGGGCCGGAACGCCAGTCACTTTCAATTCCCACCCTGAACTGCTACGGCGGGAGATCACGGCAGTCTTTGGATCACCCGCTCCATCTTCGAAGCCAATGGCGATGTCCGCAGCCTTGGCCGCCTCTATCAAATCGTATCGTGCCAATGCCAAAGGTCTGCCACTAAGCTCTTCATCGCCGGTCATGACGACGATGATGCTCATATCTTTAAGGAGGTCAGCATCTTTCAATGCCTGAAGCGACTGCACAATCACCACGTCACCACCTTTCATATCTCCTACCCCTGGACCAGACACCGTAGAGTCGTTGACGATTTTGAATTGCTGGAAGGGGCTCGATAGTTCAAAGACGGTATCAAGATGCCCGATCAATAGCAAGGTCTTCCCTTTGCCTTTGTGTTCAGCGATGAGATGACCTGCCCGACCAAATGGTTTCCCATCTACCCAGCGTGTTTGGAAACCCAGGGCGTCAAACTTCGCTTTGAAAATCTGGCCCACTTTGAATACGCCTTCAAAATTCATGGAGCCGCTGTTGATATTTACTACTTCTTCGAGGAGTATGAGCGCTTCAGCGTGATGGGTGTCCACGGCATCAGCGACTTTCTTCTCAATCTTTGAAACCTGAGCGTGGAGGGTGATGGATGTTAAGAAGAGGATGGATGGCAAAAGGGAACGCAGGAGCTTCATAGAGGGGATTGTGAAGTTGGGATTGGGGATTTTAGATTTACGATTTACGTCTTGTGATTGCATGCGCCACAATAATAACCACTGGCACCACAATCTCAGAGCCTAAATATCCCAACCAAAGGCCCGCAGGTTCTGGGAGACCAACCTTGCTCATGGAAACAAGCCGCCCGGTTGCACCGAGGAGGACACCCAATGCGATTAAGAACACAAGCGTATTCTGTTTTCTGATCGTCAGGCCAGCCCAAAGCGAAATAATGCCACACGCCAGGTAGACACCCGCCAGGAACCGGTGAATGTTGTCCAACCGTGGTGTCGTATCGGGCTCTCCAAGGGACATCTGAACCGTTCCTCCAAAAATTCCTATTGCTGCAAACAAGAACAGGCAAACCTGGACAACCCGTTGGCTTGGCGAGATTTGATTTTGATCAGTTAATTCATTTTTCATTGTAATCAACTTTTAATATCGCGCGCAACAGACTTCACCACAGAGGGCACCAAGAGCACAAAGGGCCACTGAGAAGATTCTCTGTGTATTCTCAGTGGTCTCTTTGTTCTCTGTGGTGAATGTATTCCTCTTACTCCTCAATCTCCGTCAATACGATCGTCACCTTTCATTACTATTTATCGTCAGGAAGGCCCAGGAATTCTTTTCTCTTATTTTCCATCCATTTATTCGTTGAATCAGGCGACTTCATTACCTTTTGCATCGCGTTCATTGCTTCAAGGTGCGCTTTGTCGCCTTTTTGGAACATTTCTCTTCCATGATTTTTACTCATCCCTGCGATTTCTTCAAAAGTACCGGCGGTGAATTTTTGTTCGCAAGCTCCACCCAATTGTTTACAAGACATTGTTTTCATTTTCTTAATGTTTAGGTCTTGATGTGATCGAAATCTTCGTCGCCAATTGCCGGACAACAATCGAATATACAAATTGCGCATCTTCAAAATATATCAACCTTGTTTAAATACTCCTTTAGGGGTATCCGCTTTCAAAAACATCTGTTAAAATATTTGGCTGATGGCATCCGCCGGAAAGTGCGAATATTATAAGGGTGCGCTACAATACAAACCTCCTCGTAAACTTCATCAAAAAGATATTGTGCGCCTGCTGGTTGAAGTCGAAGGAATACTTTTCAGGAAGCGGACCGGAGTTGTTGTAGAAGTTGCCGTTCATCTCCTGAGTCCACACCAGAAAGAACGTGGAGCCGGGGATGTACTCCCACCGCATCACCATGTTGGAACGGAACTGGCCAATGTTGAAGTCGGGCTTCGAGAATGTATAGTCAACAGTGCCTTTGTTGTATTCATCCACAGAAATTGTTCCGTCGTTGTTGGTCATCCAACGCGGGGGAACGGGTGTAGTCCTTGAAAGGTACTCCGAGGCACTGGCGTTGGTCACGTATTTGTAATTGGTGTAGGTGCCCGCAGTACCGAAGGGTTGTCCCCAATATTGAATGGACAGGTTCGGCGTGATCATGTAGGTCACGCGTAGGGAAACTCTCACCGTGGTCTGATCGATCTCTGACATCATGAACCGCTCCTGACCTGAGGCAATGCCCGTCGTCACGTACTGCACCTGGTTCAGGTTGTGGCTGAAGCTCGGCGCAATGGATATGTTCAGGGCATTGGTGGGCCGGTAGGTAAGATTAAGGTCTATGTCGGTAGTCTGGAGGTAGTTATCCTTGCCAAACAGCCACTGAGGGTTAACACTCAACTGAAATTTCTTTCTGCGATCTGTACTCGCCCACATCCAGTAAGAAGTATTTCCCGGATAATGCATGGCGGGTCCCCCCCGTAAGTCTGCGTTTGAAATGCTCCTGTCGTTGAACTGCACACCCGTACCAAACCACCAGAAGTTTTTGAACTCAAGATTCAGCTCGGTCCAGTAGCTCTTTGACGTTGATTTCCAATCGAAGTCCCATCCAAGGTTCTGGCCTGCCCAGTAACCCTGCGAACGGAATATGCCCGATGGAACCGGAACACGATACTGCATCCACGACCATTGACTAATCTTGTCTGTCTGAAGGAGGAACCCGACGTCGTTCAACTCCAACTGCGGTGAAAGCCAACTGCCACCGAGCTCATATGTCAACCGACCGCTTCGTTTACCGCCCTTGAAGGTCCCTCCTGTTCCATTGAGCGACCGGCGGGTCGAGTCTACATGTGCATGACTGTTATCGGGCCTTTGAAAATATCTTTCAGACGAACGTTGTGTTTCAATCATAGCCTCCTCACTCCCTTTCATATAACTCATAAACACCTTACCACTCACAAAGTATTTGCGCTCCTTCCAGTTGTGCACCATGTCGAGGCCGCCGGTGTATGCTTCACTGCGCAGCCAGTTCAATCTGGGATCATTGATCTTTCGGTTCACCGCCGTGAACATCCCTCCTATGATGGTATTGCCTTTGTTGATGTCCTGCTGTGCGCGGCTCACGAAGTAATTCGTCAGCGGCTCGATCGCCTGCGTCCGGGTGAAGCCAATACTGTCAATCGTTGCGTTCTCGGGTTTGGTTACCGACTCCAGTATCCCCCATGAAAATCCTTTTTTGTTTTTGCCGGTAAGCTTGGCCGCGCCAAGAATGGTCGTGCGGGTCTTATGTTTTACGTATTCATTCACGCCATCATCTCCGTTAGGATCGGTGTTGGCGCTTCCCTGCGGAGGCCTTCCAATCCGGCGCGAGTAAAAAAGATTGTTGCTGCCAAAATCATTGAGTGGAAAATTCAATGTGTTGTTCCCTTCAATGAAAAAAGGTCTTTGCTCCTTGAAGAAAAGTTCGAAGGCCGTAAGGTTCACCCTGGATGGATCTGCCTCCACTTGCCCAAAGTCAGGATTGACCGTAAGGTCCAGTGTTATATCACTCGTGATGCCAATCTTTGCATCCAGACCTACTGCAACATCCGAGGATTTTCCGGTAGCATAAGGATTGCCTTCCTCCTTTTGAAAAGTCTCTGTCTTTGCAACGACATAAGGTTGAATTTCAAGTTGCTTCTGTGGCCGTATTCCATTTATCCCCGTAAGGTTGGCGAACAAATGCACCCAGCCCGGGGCGGTCGGAGGAATGTACTGCCAGTTGGAGCGCTCCTGGTTGCGAAAGAACAGCCGTGTGAACTGGATGCCCCAAGTATGTTCAGGCTTGTCGGCAAACCGCAGTTGACTGAGGGGGATACGCATCTCAGCAACCCAGCCTTCTGTATCGATGCTTGTCTTCAGATACCAGATCGGGTCCCAGCTTGTATCCCAGTTGTCGCCGTTGTTGGATACATACTCATCGCCTTTTACACCAGAGACAGAAGCTGTAAATGAAAATGCAGATCGCTTGTCAGCATAACTATCAATATTGACTTCCACCCAATCGCCATCAAACCCATCGCGCCGCGACATACGGCTGACGATCTTCGAGGGATCGGGGTCTAGGTTCCTGACGAGGATGTATAAATTCTTGGCGTCGTAGAGGATCTTGAATTTCGTCTGCACGGAGGGCGCGGCTCCGGCGTCCGGCTGAAGTTGTCTGAAGTCACCACCACCCCAGGGCACACCATCCCAGGCGGCATCATTAATAAGTCCGTCGATCACAGGGGGCACACCCTGCAGATGAGCGGTGGTATAAGATTTGGTTGGATCAATTCTCAGCTTGGCGGAGTCGACCTTCGACTTGGTGGAATCGTTTTGCGCGAGTAATGCGCTGCTGGAAAAAAATATGCTCAGGAGAATAGCTCCAATCTTCATTCTCGACTTTGTTTGTCAATCCCGTTCGTTATCAGTCGCCTCAGAAAATCAACCACACTCTATTTTACAATAATTATAACGGTCAGAAGCGCTTCCTGTTGCATGGGCCATGCCAAAGGGTCATTTTTCAGGGTGACCGGACATGAGAGGCGGTAAACCGTGGTGACTAAGTATACTTGAGATGTATTGGAAGGTTACCGTTCGGTTCGGTACTCGTAAGTAGCCGCTTACCTTCCCCTCAGAGTCTACCGTCTCGGGGACTCAGAGCGGGCAGACCGAGTCGCATAACCCTTGACATGTCTTCGCGGTTTTTTGATGTCTCAGCAAAAATACCGCGATCTGCAAACCGTCATCAACCGATAAAGGCTTGCATTTCATAGTTAGGCTTGAAGATCGCGGCACCGGAGGCCTGGCCGCGAAGACGCCCTAATGACCAGTGCCCCGACAATTATTTAGCAAGCGGCACACGGATGGCTGGACCGAATCGCATAGCCCTTGACATGTCTTCGCGGCTTCCTTCCCTTCAGAGTCTACCGTCTCGGGGACCCTGAAGTAAACGATACTCGGTAATTTATCTCGAAGGATTTTTACCGGATCGATGTTGAGGGTGTCGGTTAGACTTGAGGTCTGGTCGAATTTACCGTCTGGAGGTTTGGTTTGGTGATTGCATGAATAAAGAAAACTCATGAGTGCAATAAACGGCACTAGTTTTTTCATGTATCCGCTGTTGTTGCGCTTGAAACAGATCATCATTTCCTATCTATTCTTAACACCACTCCTTCCGGACGCAAGGTAACCATCGGAAGCATTTTTGAAATTTTGTCGGTTGCTACAATATCGAACTTGTTAATGAAGGCCTTTAAGAAGAGCGCCATCTCTGCCATTGCAAAGTTGTTTCCAATGCAAAGTCTCGGACCACCACCAAAAGGATAGAAGGCCTTCATTTTTTCTTTGTCTGAATTCTGCAGAAGAAATCGATCTGGTATAAAAGACGATGCATTTTCCCAATGCCGTTCATTCCGGTGAAGGCCATAGTAAAAAAGGACGATGATTGTATCTTTTGGGTATGAGAAGTCTTTGAAAGCATCGTCTTCGAGAGCAACTCTGTCACTAACCCACGCCGGTGGATACAGTCGCATACTCTCGTTGATCACAGCTACCAGCCGGTCATTGGTGACGCACTTCTGTATGTCCAATCCTACTGTTGCCTCCCTTAATTTGGCTAATTCAACGGGGTTGATCGCTAGCAGATAGAGTGTCCAGGTAAGTGCATTAGCCGTGGTTTCATGACCTGCGACAAAGAGAATCAATATTTCATCCAGGAGCTGCTCTTCGCTCATAGGCTCACCGTTGTCTTCATATCGGGCCTCTAATAACATGTCCAGTAGATCATTGATTTTGCGGCCGCTTTCTTTGCGTTCATGGATAATCGAACGTAAAATATATCTTGTGCTCTGCGCCTTTTTCAAGTTTGCATTCAACTCACCCGACAAGGCATGCCACCAGCTCTTATAGGGCTGGCGGATATCACGTATTACAAATTCCTGTGTCTCACTGATATACTTACTAAGCTCACTGATGGATGCCTGGCCTACCTCAATATCAAAAAGGGTGTTGATCACAATTTCAAAAGCCAATCGATTCATTAAAGGATATAGGTCGACCTTTCCACCCGTCGGGAATTTGAGGAGGAAATCGTCTATCGTCTTCTGCATGATTTCATACAAACCCTGAATTTTTTGGATGTGAAAGCCAGGCTGAATCAGCCGCCTTTGCCTTAACCAATATGCACCGTTAGAGGTGAGCAAGCCATTGCCGATAAATCGTCCAAGTTTTTTGGACACCATGTCAGATTTGTGATAGTTCTTGTGGTTCTTCTTCAACACATAGTCAATGAACTCGGGATCCTGAGTTAGAATCATCCTATTCTTAAACCCATTGTACACGGAGTAAGAATCACCAAACTTTTCCACACTTTCGTTCATGGTCTCGATTGGGTTCCTCACGACCTGAAGGCCTCGGCGGTAGGTACCGAAAAAGGAATAGCCTGGTGGAAAATTATAAGAGGGCATGATTGTTCTATAATATCCGAAGGTAGAACAAGTTAGTTAACTCCAGCCAATCTGAGTCGTTTCGGAGACGTAGAAGAGCCATGATCTCTTTGCGTGTCTTGGCGGTTTTTTGATGTCTCAGCAAAAATACCGCGATCTACACAAGGCCTTGGGCCTGGTTACGGTCGGGCCTTCTCAATCAGTTTGATGAGAGCCATCAGGCTTGCGTTCCATAGCTGATCTTGAAGATCGCGGCACCGGAGACCGGGCCGCGAAGACACCCCAACGAAGACACCCGCCCTAAGAAGAGTTATTTCTTCACGAGGTACACAAGCTGTCCAAAATGATAACTGATGTGATTGGTCCGGTTGATGATGATGTTTAGCTTGTTTCTGACAGGCTCCTTGGCAAAGTCTTCATCTGATACAGCGGTGTGTTTAGAGAACCATTCATCCGGAGGCATCTGACTGATGTGTTGGCTTATATTATCGCATACACTATGCCAATAATCTCTTACAGTTGCCGGTGAAGGCGTTGCTAGGCCTGACTTATCGGGGTTTGTGATAAATACTTCATCCAACTGAGGATAGAGCCGATTTCCCCATCCAAGAAAAGTGCTCATCCCATCGCTCACAGCCGTGAGGTGCCCAAGGAGATAAATACCTGTGTTTCTGCCAGGCGCTGTTTCTAAGAGTAGCTGGTCGTCTGTAAGTACGTCAAGGAGCTTGTTCATCCTGGCATTTTGAGTCTCCCAGGAACTTATGATCATCTTCAACAATAACTCCTGCTTATCCAATGACTTCTTTGTTAACACTATTACGGCGCAAGTTCTTTCGAACTGATCCTATTTCATTTTCAAATTTCGTTTTCCCAACCTCGCAATCACAGGGGCTGGAACAAGAATATCCTGGTGGCGATAAACCGAATCTTTCAAGTGCTTTTTCGCTGAGCTCATGGAGTGCTTTCTGGTTCCAACCACCACCTCCCGGCAGTTGTGGCTTGCACATTGACATGCAAAGGGCTCCATCGTTTCATCCAGGAACAATGCGTAGTCAAGGGTAAGTTCTTCGCCTGCCGCAATGTCTTTGATGGCCATTACATTGAGGCCCTCATAAGCGGTGTTCGGACTACAACTATGGTTTTGTGGCGCCCAATTGACCGGATTCTCATCCCACAGAATGTAAACTTCCTGATTGATAGGATAAGCATACTGTCTAAAATCCTCTTTCTGACGCTCGTTCCATTTCGCATCTACAAAACTCTTGGATACAATTCTTTGTGAAAGTTCTTCTCCCACGAATATGACCTCATTTTTTCTTATCCTTCTGTTGGCAAAAATTCCATAGCCTGAGAGTGCACTTCCTTTGAGTATGTATTTCTTTTGCTTCGCTTTGTGCCTGTAAATACCCTCGGCAATGATATGCCTTAGGAATCCACTCTTTCCAGAAGGATTCTGGTTCAGAATATAATCTGCAGATCCCTGGTAAGTGGCTTCGTAAAAAGCCGAACAAGTGAAATTGATCTCCAGAAAGTAAATCTCACCCTTTTGATCCATGCGGAAATCCAACCTCGCATACCCAACGCCCCCAAAAGCGGTAAATATTTGCTCCGTGGCCACCTTTAGCTTTTTCTCCAACTTAAAGTCGCTGACCGGGACATTGCATTCAGGATGTAACTCCGAAGTTTTTAAAGAGTAAGTTTTGAATTTTCTGCCCTCTGGAAAAATATACTCGATCGGTTTATACAATGTGCACGATTCTCCATCCTGGTTCGCGGCCACCAAGACGGTAAATTCTCTTCCTTCAACATATTCTTCCACCAGGATTTCCTGGTACTCTTTAAGGATGTCCTTAACTTTTAGTTTCAATTCAGCTTTTGTGTTCACCAAAGAATGCTCATCCACACCAAGGCTATCACCTGCCTTGGCAGGCTTAATAAACATTGGGAACCTGAGCTTTTCTAGAACTTCATCAATTCCATTCAATGAATTAAGCTCCACTGCAACAGGAGTCTTCACCCCTGCACAATAAGCAACATACTTCATTAATGGTTTTGGAGGGTCGTATAGGAGAGTATTGGGTCCAGTATAAGGAAGGTTGAGCAGGTCTAGTGTCTGGATGACATCGATGGAAGGGACCTCCCATTCCAGATAACCTTCGCAAAGGTTGACGAAGATGTCATAGTCGTGCTTGACCAGCTCCTTCAACTGACGATAGGTTGTTAATTTGTTTAGGAACACATGGTCAACAACGTCACCCTTAGGAAGAAGGGGTGTCAGATCCCGTGCGGGATCGTAGTTTTTATAATCTACTTGGGTTGTTGAATAATCTGGTTGAAGTACACAAATTTTCATCTATTGTTTTGCTTTATGTTTTGCCCCATATCGCATCATAGCGTCTTCTATGATTTCAATGATCAAAGATGTAAAAGTTTTATCAGCAAACCTCAATATTGCACCAATAGATGTATAATTTTCATCTTCACTCAATCCGCATTGAGCATTAACCTCAAGTACATAAAGCTTACCTGTAAGCTTATCCATCCGGATATCAAGTCGTCCATATCCCATACCACCAACTGATGTGAATGCTTCAAGACTAATTTGCTCTAGCGCTTTAATTAGTTCATATTCAGGTTGATAATAATTATACAATACACCTCTATCAGGGAGTGGTGCCTCTGCATCATAAGTCTCCCAGAGGCGATCAAATGATAAGAATTGCTCTTTATCAGGCAACGATTTATGAAAGACCCGCTCCACCGGAGGGTAAACATGTATTGACTCCGGATGGGTTGAAGACCCTACCACCAGGGTAGTAAACTCCCTTCCATTGACAAACTCTTCAACAAAGATTCCGCCCGTGTCAAGTTTCCAACCACGATACCCCTGCTGCATTTCATTTAGAATAGCTCTAAACTCAGTCTCATTGCTCACTACATTCCTGATCGTTAGACCCATGCTTCCACCGGAAACGGCAGGTTTAACAATCAGAACTTCTCCAATCGTCTTAAAGAGTGATGCAAGGTTTCCTTCGTTTGGCTCAATGACTTTCCAGGCAGGAGTAGCTACATGATGAGCCTCAAAGGCCTTCTTCATCGGAATCTTTGAAGTAGTGATGACGTAGAAGAATTCGTCAGAACCTGTATAAATCAGATTGTGTCGCTCAAGCGCATGAATAACCGATACCCCTGGAATGCCATTGGCTTCATCACCATCGCATAAATTGATAACCACCGGTGTCTTGGAGCCTGAGTGATTTACGATCTTACTCATTACCTCCTCGATGGTCTGTAAGGTGACATTGGACCATTGCCATTCACATCCCATGTCAGCAAAAACCTTCTGATATTCCGCAATACTTTGGGTGTAATCATAGTAATACTGAAGGTTTGGATCCTCCGTCACGATATACGGAGCTATGACCCAAACAAAATAACGATCCTTCATTTCCTCAATGCTCATATCATCAATAGAAGATGAAATATAGATACTGATAGGGTATTACTCAAAACTATTGAAATAATGAGAGCTGAACTTGCGCTGGCTTCTCAGGTACTTGAATCGGTTTGAAAACGGAGCCTGGCTTGTTTCTAATATGATAAAGTTGGGTTTCATTATCCCTCGGAGCCACTATGATCTCTGTATTGCCGGCAATCCTGCTAAACAAATTCTGCACAATTTTAGGTGAATTGTTGTTCTGACTTAAATGCGATAGGAACAAGTGTGTCATGAAGTCAGGCCGGTGATTCATGAATAGCTGTAGGGCCTGGGTATTGGACAGATGCCCTCTCCCATCCCGTATTCGATTTTTCAGAGCGTATGGATAATGCCCTGTTTCCAACATCTCCTCATCATAATTTGATTCAAGAAAAGCAGCATGGCATAGGGAAAAATGCTTGATGACATGATCGCAAGACCGGCCGATGTCCGTAAAAACACCCACATTCACTTCATGATCGCTCACGATAAAACTATGAGGATCATTGGCATCGTGAAATTTGGGAAAGGCTGTGATCGACAGGGCCCCGATCTTAATGGGATGATAGGGGCTAAAAGGAATGGTAAGGCTCTCGCTGAGTTTCAACCCTCCACCCTGTAACGTTTCCTTTGTGATGTAAACGGGAAGTTGGTGCTTCTTCGAAAGATTGGGGACTCCATAGATGTGATCAGCGTGCTCATGAGATACGAAGATTGCTTTCACCCTCTTTATGGAGAGTTCGAGCCGCTTCATCCGCCGCTCTGTCTCCCGACAAGATATCCCACCATCAATCAGAATGGCCTCTTCCTGGTTGCCGATATAGTAGCAATTTCCGTTGCTGCCTGAATTCAGAGACGCTACAAACAATGACATGACCGTGCTGCACTGAGTGGTTGGTCTGGTCTGCGTTGAGTGATTGGTGACAACACTGTGACAACACCAACCACATGCAGACTCAGTGGCCGGCTAGCTTTTCTTTGATAAAATCCGTGAAACGGTACTTTCTGAGTGCTTTTTTATCAAGATACTTTGCACCCTTAATCAAGCCAATGCAAGTTGCCTCTCCGCATCGGCATTGGAAGGACTGGTCCATATCCCATTCAGCAGAAGGGTAAAAGAAGGTAAACTCATCTCCTTCGACGATGGGTCGCAAGGCAACGAGTTGACGACGGGTGGTATCAAAAAAGCAATTGGGTTCGCAACTGTGATTCACACAGTCCAGGTATTCCGGCAGCAGTATGATGTGCTCATTTTCACTTATCTGAACCGTCAGGTAATTTGGCTTTGAATGGACTTTATCCCAGGTGAATTCGGAAATGACTTCATTGGGCAAAAAGTGTCTCCTCGAAAATAAAGACCGATGGTTGTTAATGTCGGTCCGCTTGTCCGCGACTTCTGTATGCACAGAGTCGATGATGATTACTTCGTTTGATTCACCAAAATTCATGTTGTTATTTTTTGATTAAACATTTATTAACAATCAAAAATGGTTTAATCAATGCATAAAAAAAAGCGATTCACTATTTATAACCAGTCACTTGTCTCTCGTGAATTGTTGCTCGACAAGTCAAATGAAAGTGAAATGTATGACTTCTATGCATTTACGTTCAATACCTTAAACAATGTCTTTAGTTGTAAATAGTTGATAATAAATACTTAACGCTTCGATGCTTTAGAATTTATTGAGAAAGAAACAAGTCTTCGTTGGCCTTAGTGAGGTTAACCTATTACGATTATCAAGGCTGAGAAAGCGTGATTGCTTCCCTCCTCTGATCCCTTCGAACAATCAAGTGATGCAGGTGTCATCTGCAAAAGGTAACCACGATTGCCATTAATTATAATGGCCAGACCTAAAAATATAGTTGGATATAAGCGCAGTTTTTTAAGGACTTTGTCATCTAAACATAAACAAATAATAGAACCTGCATATGAACCAGAATTCAAAAGACCTCGGAAAATTACTATCGGCCCTGATAATCCCATGTTTCGTCCTTTGGGGCTGCGGCAAGTCAGAAACGGTCACGGATGAGTTTGCTGCCACCAAAGCTAAGTTTGGCAGCACCATTGACATGAAGAACCCGGCAGACTATGTGGGCCAGGTAAAGCCGGGCTATATCACCAAGGACAATACTTCGACTAACCCGATTACCAACTCAGGGGCCACGCTTGGCAGGGTGCTATTTTATGACAAAAGTTTATCAACGCTAAATACCATCTCTTGTTCAAGTTGTCACAAACAACAATTTGGATTTAGCGATACCCGAATTGTCAGCGACGGCGTCAATGGCGTAACTGGAAGGCATGCGATGAGACTGATCAACAGTCGCTTTTCTGTTGAGAAGAAGTTCTTTTGGGACGAACGTGCAGCTACCCTGGAAGATCAGACCTCCAAACCCATTCAGGACCATAAAGAGATGGGTTTTAGCGGAATCAGCAGTGACCCTACCCTCTCCGCTTTGCTCACCAAATTAGAAGCCCTTGACTACTATAAGGAGATGTTCAAATATGTCTATGGAGATAGCAAGATTACAGAACCAAGAATTCAAAATGCCCTTGCTCAGTTTGTCCGAAGCATACAGTCCTTCGATTCAAAATTTGATGTAGGTCGCGCTCAGGCACCCAATGATGTAGCCAACTTTCCTAACTTCTCCACAGCCGAAAACATCGGAAAATCACTCTTTCTTGCTCCTCCTCAATTTGATCAAAATGGAAGTAGAATCGCGGGTGGTGCCGGATGTCAAGGCTGCCACCGCGCTCCTGAATTTGATATTGACCAGAACTCACGTAATAATGGAGTCATCGGAGTAGTAGGTGCCACAACCGTGGATCTTACCAATACCCGATCACCATCGCTGCGCAATTTGGTGAACTTGAACGGTGTCATGAACGGCCCCGCCATGCACGATGGCAGCCGAAACACACTAGAGGCAATTATTGAACACTACAACACCATTGTTGCAGCCCCCGGAAACAATAACCTGGATCCCAAACTTACTCCAGCAGGCAAACCCCAAAAACTGCAATTGACACAAAATGAAAAAGATGCGCTGATCTCCTTTATAAAAACATTGACGGGTACCGCAGTATTCACAGATACAAAATGGTCCGACCCTTTTAATTAAATTTACCTATGCACAAAGTGCTTCACCGTTAAACGAATCCACCGAACAAGGAATATGCGTCAAAAATTTAGTACTCAGATATCCATCGCAATTCTGGAGCAGCGCTTCGTTTATTTGGTCATCCAATTTGGTACTGGACAATCTGTTCTTAGTTAGAAAGACCGTGCAAAAAGGTTGAACCTCAGACATGATCTTGAAATACGGTTCAGAAGACTTGAAAGCCTGCGCGCTCTGGCGATTTTAAGCCAATCAGGGTAACTTGTTCTTAACCCTTGAACTTGTCCCTCAACAAGGTTAATTTATCCTCCAGGGTGCCTTCCTTCGCTGGCTTAATTACTGCTGGCTTCACTCCTTGCTTTGATTTGCTTGGGACTTTTGATTTGTCCATCTCTTTCGGTTTCGATCCCCCATCACCAAAAGGGTCGCTCTTCATGGATAGGGCTATTCTTTTGCGTGCCATATCTACCTCCATCACAGTTACCTTCACCTTTTGTAGCACCGTGATCACCTGATTGGGATCTTTTACAAAGTTGTCGCTCAAGTGGCTGATGTGAATGAGTCCATCCTGATGAACCCCAACGTCAACAAAGGCTCCGAAGTTGGTCACGTTGGTAACGATGCCCGGGAGGACCATGCCAATTTTCAAATCCTTGATTTCATGTACTCCTTCCTCGAAGCTGAAGACCTCAAATTGCTTGCGAGGATCCCGGCCAGGTTTCTCCAGTTCTGAAAGGATGTCGGTTAAAGTGGGTAATCCAATTTTATCAGAGACATACTTCTTCAAATCTAGTTTCTTTCGCAGGTCTGCTGTTGTCATCAGATCACCGACACTACAACCCAGGTCTTTGGCAAACTTTTCTACGATGGAGTAGCTCTCGGGGTGCACTGCACTTCTGTCGAGTGGATTTTTTGAATCTCGTATCCTTAAGAATCCGGCACATTGCTCAAACGCTTTGCCTCCCAGTCGCGGAACTTTATGGAGCGAGTTTCGCTCCTTAAAAGCTCCGTGTTGATTTCGATGGTCTACAATACTCTTTGCAAGTTGTGGCCCCAGTCCTGAAACGTACGACAGGAGTTCTTTGCTGGCGGTATTCACCTCTACGCCAACTGAGTTCACACAGTTCATCACAACATCGTCCAGGCCAGCCTTGAGCTTTGACTGATCTACGTCGTGTTGATATTGCCCCACCCCGATCGCTTTTGCATCTATTTTCACCAACTCAGCAAGCGGATCTGTGAGGCGACGGCCTATCGAGACGGCACCGCGTACCGTAATATCATGATCAGGAAACTCTTCACGCGCCACATCCGAAGCTGAATAGACGGATGCCCCGCTTTCGTTCACCATCACTACGATAATTCCTTTTGGCAGATCGAGTGCCTTGACAAATGCTTCTGTTTCTCGGCTTGCTGTACCATTGCCAATGGCAATTGCCTCAATCTTGAATTTATCACTCAAGCCCCTCACGATCGTTCCTGCTTTAGTTGTTTCGCGCTGAGGTTCATTTGGATAGACCACGGTATTGAAAAGCAATTCACCTTGCTCTCCAAGCACTACTAGCTTTGTGCCTGTCCGAAAGCCAGGATCAAGTGCTAGCACTCTTTTTTGTCCCAGCGGGGATGCCAACAGCAGTTCCTTTAGATTGGCGCTAAAGACTTTAATGGCTTCAGCATCCGCTTTTTGTTTGCTTTCCACTCGCACTTCACTTTCCATCGACGGTTTTAGCAACCGTTTATAACTATCATGTACTGCTAGCCTTACTTCTTCAGATACCGGCTTAACGGATTTTACGAATTGGCGCTCAAGGGATTGGATGGCTATGCCTTCGTCAGGTGAAATATCCAATGAAATGAAGCCTTCATTTTCGGCACGCATCATTGCAAGCAACCTGTGGGATGGCGCTTTCTTGATGGACTCCTTCCACTCAAAATAGTCTTTGAACTTCTGAGCCTCCTCACTTTCTTTTTTTGACTTCACCGCTTTCGATTCGATCACACCGTCCTTCCAGAAAAGCTCCCGGAGATTCCTTCTGGCTTCCTGATTCTCACTCACCCATTCTGCAATAATATCTCTTGCTCCCTGCAAGGCTTCGTCGACGGAGCTTACCCCCTTCTCAGCACTGATGAAAGAAGCAGCAAGTTTTGACAGGTCAATTTTTCCTTGTTCAAAAATGCTGGCCGCTAATGGTTCAAGCCCTTTTTCCCTTGCTACACTGGCACGGGTCTTTCGTTTGGGTTTGTACGGGAGATAAATGTCTTCCAGTTCGGCGAGCGTCTCCGCTCCTTCAATTGCCTGAATCAGGGCTGATGTAAGTTTATCTTGTTTCCCGATGGATTTAAGGATCGCTGCTTTGCGTTTTTCCAGCTCAGCCAATTGTTCATGACGATCGCGGATTGCAGCAAGCACCACTTCGTCAAGGCTTCCAGTCAGTTCTTTGCGGTATCGTGCAATGAAAGGGATGGTAGAACCTTCCGCTAATAAATCAACTACACATTGAACCTGGACTGTGGCAAGTTTTAGCTCTTTGGCAAGGAGTGTGATGTTTTTTTCCATTGAAGTTTAAAAAATAAGTCTAAAATTTCGAATGGCAAATCTAGAACGGAAAACGGAAAATGCAACGCTCGATTCTCTATCCAACTGATGATTCAAATAATTGAAGCAAATCTCTGTTTAGCACCAATCCATTCAACAACACGAGAAAATTCCAAATCAAAAAATCAACCTAGAGTTACATATCTTTTTTACTCCAGTTACAAATAAAAAAAGGCTGTGCTTCGTTAAGCACAGCCTTCATCAATCAGAGATTTAAAGCTCTTAGTTAGGATTTGCTTTATCCCACTGAACTTCAGAATCAGGTCTTACCATGTGCGTGAAAACAACATAAGTATTACCGCTGACAGCACCTTGTAAAGGAAGGATGCTAATTTTATTATACCTCCGTGCATCAAACCATCTATGGCCTTCCCAGAATAATGAATACTTTCTTTGAACGAGCATTTCATCCAGCAATTGGGCCTGAGTGGTTACTGCAGGCTTCGCCACCGCCAGGGTTGGAAGTCCGCTACCCGTCCGAATTTTATCAAGGGCTGTTATGCCTGCTGACAAATTATTCAAATTAATTTCTGCTTCAGCTTTCATGAGAACCAATTCCTCATTTCTGATAATGGAAACCGATGAAGTATTGCCAGCGTACATTCTGACTTCATACTTTGACAGGACGGCCTGCCCAGATTGACGTGGGGCTGTCCGCAACCCAACTTTGGCAAGACGTGTATCGCCTGCTTCAGCAGAGGTCACAAATTCATCATAAATTACGTATGGTGCACCGGTATCATTCGGTTTATGCCACATCGCATTCGTAGCATCACCAGGTGTTGTCGAATAGGTGAACACCGGTCCTGCAGACAAAGATCCACTGGCGCTATAGAAGGAAGCAGCCAGCGCTGTATTTACGCCAGCCCAGTCTTTCTGATACATCGCAATGCGTGCAGCAACAGCTCTGTTAAACTTCGCGAAGGTGGAAGGCTTATCATAGCCCGCCCACCCGCTGGTCATAGGAAAGGCAAAAGCATCATTGGTAGCAGCAGCAGTCTGAAGGGATGCGAATCCTTCATCTACATAACCTTTGATTACCGACAGGCCACTGGTATAGGTACCAAAGGGCCCCGGTTTTAACTGGTCACCCTTGGAGGTGAGGTCTGTAAATGACTCGCGGATACCCTGGTCAAACTGCATATTCAATAGGTTGAGTGCTAAATAGGCCTGAACGGTTCTTGAAAAACCTCGGATGCCTTCCTTCTGATCAGCGCTTAAAGCGGTGGCCGTCTGAGCTGATTGATCAAAGACTACTGCGCGATGCCTTCCTTGTGAGAAGAGCGAGTAGTAACCGTTGAAGATACCAGTGGGGTCATTCGCCCCACCAAAATTGGAAGCGGTCGTTCCCAATATTTCAGTGAAATAACGATTGTCTGTGGAGGCTGAATAGATAGCCTCCCTACCAACAGCTCCGGCGTTCAGATAGAAATCACGGATGCCGTCACGCATGGTGGATTGCACGCCAATCCCCAGGTAATTGATTTGATTTAGAGTTGGATTATTTGTTACAGAGCCCAAAGATGCTCTGTTAGGGTCCACTGTATTATCAACAGTGCAAGACACCGCGCCAAACAATCCAATCAGAAAAATCAATGATTTTTTATTAATATTTTTCATGGATTCTATGATTAAAAAGTTACCGTTAAATGAAAGAACATCCTTTTCGCAGAAGGGAAAGACAATAAGTCTACGCCGCCGCCTACAGGCCTGTTTCCGAAGTTAGATGCTTCAGGATCATATCCGTAGTAATTGGTCCAAAGGGCCAGGTTATTTCCGGAAACACCAAGCCTGATACCTTCGATCGCCTTGCTCCAGCTGCTGGGCAATGACCTCATTGGTACATTGTAATACAAAGCCACTTCTCTTAACTTGATATAGCTGGCATCTTGAATATACTGTCTTGTTGTTATCCCTGGCTGACCAAGTTGTCTTGCTACTCCAACGGGTGTAGATCCATCACCTGATTTATTACTCCAGTCCGGAGAAGTCCCGCCCTCGTCCGTAAGTTCCTGGTTCAGAGAAGCATTGTAGTTTCCTTGCGATGTGTGGAGTAAGAAAGAGAACTCAAAATTATTCAGGAAGGTAAAGGAGTTTCTCCATGACATTTGAAAGACTGGCTGAGAGTTTTCATAGCGGGTCTTGACGGTACCCGTTTGAGGAGAACCATACCAAGCACTTGGAGACTCACCCAACCTGATTCGGTTGGTTCCGAAGTCACCGAAACCGCTGGATCCTACCTGGTATTCCGGCACAATCAAACGGGTGATCTTGCTTCTGTTTTGCCAGTAGCTAAGGGTGGTCGTCCATGTGAACTTCTGAGTGCTAATCACGGAGGCACCTAATCCTAACTCAATACCTGTATTCTCCAGGTCACCCACGTTAAATGCAGAGATTGAATTTACGCCAGTACCCGGTGAAAGGCTATAGGCATCAATAAAGTCAGTGACTTTCTTGGTATATAGCGTTGCTTCCAAAGTGATTTTGCCATTCAGAAATCCAAAATCTGCGCCATATTCAAATTCATTGGCAGTCTCAGGCTTGATGCCAGGGTTACCATTGGTGGTTGTGGGAACAAAGCCCGCCTGGCCACCAATTAAAACATCATTCATTGCGGTAAACTTTGCACCAAAGCCAGGAGCATTACCTGTTTGGCCATAGGCAGCACGCAATTTAAAAGCTGAAACAGCTTCTAACTTCCAGAAATCGAAGTTTGCAATATTCACGGCCACAGAAGCTTTCGCGAAGGGATAGAACTTGGTATAGTCCCCGTTCAAACTTGACTTGTCCCAACGAACACCGCCGGTTGCTATGACTTTGTCATCCCAGTTAATCTCTTCCTGTGCCACCACTCCAACATCCTGCCAGGTTGCAAAAAACTGATTGGGAGTTCTCACCGCACCCGTATTAGGATTTCTCTGACCGGGCTTCAAACCTTCTCCCTGGATTGAACTGATGTCCTGATCGGTAGTTAGTCTAACCCCACCAAATGAAGTAGTGAAGTTGAATTTATTGATCTTCAATTCGTCTATCAGGAAAGCCTGGAGATTGGTATTGGTATTGCGGCTTTTGGTGTAACGGGATGCGCCTGGATTGGCTCTTCTCGCCTGGTATTGAACATCTTCAGGCATGTAAACTTCAGATTCTGTTAACACAAAATCCACACCACCTTGAGCGCTCACCTTTAATGAGTGATCTGATTTATTAATAAGAAACCAGTTGGCGCTAAAAGACTGTATGAATCGGTTTGTCTTTTCATTGTTAACGCCTTTGTCAATAATCTCAAGAACGTTTTGACCTGTAAGAGGATTCTGAGGGTAAACGCCGTTGGTAGGCCGTTGCTCAAGCCAATTGGGGAGGTAAGCGAGGTTATAACCCAATGACACCCCGTTGTTGTCGTTACCACTAAAACTACGGGAGGTGCTTGTGTTCAAATAATTTGAGTTAACGGTGAAGCTAAGATCCTTGTTAACCTTGAAGTCAAGATTTACACGAAGAGAATTCCTTGTAAACCCTGTTCTTTTCTGAATTCCATCTTCTTTCGTGGTTGATCCAGCTACGTAGAATTTCACTTTGTCATTTCCTCCGGAGATATTCAACCTCGAAGAAGTCAACATGGCTGTATTTCCGTATACAATTTTCTCGTAATCCTGGGTCTTGCTTCCAGATCCATTGGCTGCAAACAACGTAGCCATTTCAGAATTCGGAAGTAGAAAGATACCATCATTAATTTTATTGGTATCCCAGTTGGTAGCACCCAGTCCGGTCAGGCGGAGTGCCGAAGCTTGTCCAACATCTTGTCCAAATACAATGGAGGTCTTACCAGCTTTACCCTTCTTGGTCGTGATCAAGATAACACCAGCATTGGCGCGCGTTCCATAAATAGCAGAGGCGCTGGGGCCTTTCAAAATTTCAATTGTTTCAATATCAGCAGGGTTGATGTCCGCAATGCGGTTTGTGGCTTGGTCCTGGGTTCCCAAGGTTTGACCGGTTGCTCCGCTGAAGGCGTTTGTACCAGCGCCCGTTTGAAACTGTGAGTTGTTGACATAAACGCCGTCAACAATATAAAGGGGCTCTGAGTTTTGATTCACGGACGAAATACCACGCAACCTCACAGAGAAACCGCCGCCTGGCGCACCGCTATTTGCGGAAATGTTGGCACCAACAATCTTTCCATTCATGGCGGCATCCAACGTCACAGCCCGGGTTGTTCCAACCAAGTCCTTCGCCGAGATCGTACCAACAGCATTGGCCAGATTGCTTCTTTTTACGGTCGTAGCCAAACCTGAAACGATCACCTCCTGTAGCGTGGAGATGTCCTCAGAAAGCGACACGGTCAAGGTGGATGCATTCCCCACTTTAACAGCCGTTGTTACAAATCCCACAAAAGAAAAGATCAATTCTGATTCAGAACCTGGTACCGACATGCGAAAGGAGCCGTCTGAATCAGTTATGGTGCCTGACGATGTCCCCTTAAGGACGACGTTCACACCAGGCAAAGGTGAACTGTCCGCCGTGGCCGTCACTTTTCCGGTTACTTGTCTCTCTTGAGCATACACGCTGCCAGTCGACAGTAATGCGAGCAGAAGAAAAACCTTTAGGTTTTTGTTCATAGTTTTAGATTTAGGTTGAAATTTAGGTTTGCAAACGTAGTGATAATTCTTCTCATTGAACAGACCGTTGGCTGAAAAAAGGCCCTAAAATTGGTATTTCTAACGATTGCGGAGAGAATACTGGCCTGTGCCCTAGACCGGAAAACTTCTATGGAATCCAAGAAAATCATGATTTTCGCACCAATTCAGAATACCTAACAAACTCATTCACGGCCATTCAATTTCTTGTAATGGTGACCAGTTTTAACTTGTCAACAATATGGATTACCAAATCGATACGTGATTTCCTCGGTCAATACTGCAAACAAGAGCGGTATGATTAAAACTGAGTACAGTAGGATAGATATGAATCAAGGTGAAATTGACTCCGCTTCTTCATTTTAGGTCAAGGTATTGATTGATCATTTTTCACAAAAGCATTGAATTTGTGCTAGCTTCATCGCCAAGAAAGGAAAAACAATTCGTTTGGATATTTTCATTTTCAAAATACGTATGCCTAGATCACCAAAATATCTTGTAATAACCTTTGCTTCTCTGATGCTCATCGGGGCATTTTCGTGCAACAACAAAAAGGCCGAATCTCACAAGGCCATCACGGATGATTCATTGATGAATCTGGTGGAGTTTAAAACTTTTCAATATTTCTGGGAGGGTGCCGAACCCGTATCAGGAGCTGCGCGTGAACGGCTTCATCTGGATGGTGAATACCCCGACAACGACAAGAATATTGTCGCGGTTGGTGGAACTGGATTTGGGGTCATGGCCATCCTCATTGCTATAGAAAGAAACTTCATCACGCGTGCACAAGGTCTAGAACGATTACAACAAATTGTGGGCTTTTTTGAACGCGCAGATCGGTTTCATGGGGTCTGGCCTCACTGGGTCAACGGTGAAACTGGAAAAGTCAAACCATTCACTGAAAAAGATGATGCAGGCGACCTTGTCGAGACTTCCTACCTGATGCAGGGTATGCTCTGTGTACGTCAATACTTCAAGGATGGGACCGAGGAAGAGAAAAAGCTTGCCGCAAGAATTGACCAGCTCTGGAAAAGTGTGGAATGGGATTGGCATCGCAATGGTAAGAACATATTGTATTGGCATTGGTCACCCAAGTATCAATGGGAAATGAATTTTGGGATTGAAGGATACAACGAATGTCTCATTACTTACGTGCTGGCAGCCGCCTCTCCGACCCATGGCATACCAGCGGAAGTCTATCATCAGGGATGGGCACGCAACGGCGGAATAAGAAATGATTCAACCCACCAGCAATATGGAATGCATCTCGATCTAAAACACAATGGGGCGATGCAATATGGAGGCCCGTTGTTCTGGTCACACTATTCGTTTGTAGGACTCGATCCACACGGACTCAAAGACAAGTACGCCGACTACTGGCAACACAACGTGAACCATGTGCTTATCGACTATCAGTACTGTGTTGAGAATCCCAAGAAGTATAAGGATTACGGACCCAACAGTTGGGGGCTTACGTCAAGTTATTCGATGAAATGGTATGCCGGCCATGCACCCCACGAAGATCTGGGTGTGATCTCGCCCACCGCGGCCCTCTCCTCTTTTCCTTACACACCGAAAGAATCCATGCAGACCTTGAAGCATTTCTACTTTGATATCGGTGATAAGATTTTTGGTCCTTATGGATTCTATGATGCGTTCAGCCCGCAGAACGATTGGTACATTCAACGCTATCTGGCCATTGACCAGGGTCCTATTATTGTGATGATGGAGAATTACCGGACTGGGTTTATCTGGAAACTATTTATGTCGAGTCCGGAAGTGAAGCTGGGGTTGGAGAAGTTGGGGTTTAAACTTGAGTAGTCGAATAGAATTATATCAACCTTATTCTCCCAAACATTTAAAAACCTCTCTGTAAAACTCCGGATGCGCCTGCCACGTAGGAGCTGAAACCAACCTCCCATCACGCACTGCATTCTGTTCAATCCAGGTCCCTCCCACACTTTCAACTTCAAACCTCACATGCTCATAGCAAGTGACCTTCTTCCCTTTGACAAGGCCGGCGGCATTCAGGATCTGGATGCCGTGACAGATTGCGAAAATCCATTTTTGTTGTGCGTCAAACTCTTTGACAATCTTAACCCACATTGCAGCTTTTTGAAACAAAATGAAGGATTTCAAATTATTTTTGGGGTAAAATCTAATATTTCTATTTTTTCTCCCGTACCCGCC
>JAYVQY010000102.1:0-61136 GCA_043776715.1 Cyclobacteriaceae bacterium
AATTCAAAAACTGTTAACAGAAAGATATGAACACAAGCAGACACTCTTTGAGCAAGAGCAGGATGCAGTGGTTAAGAAATATGTAGAAGAACTTTGGCAACGCATTGTCGCATCGAAAAAGATCGATCTTGTATCGGTAGAAAAATTATCGCGCATGGTAAACATCGATACCATGCAACATAGCAATGCCCGGGAAATTGGATCAGAGAATTTAGCGTATCAAACCTGGGAGAAATTACAGCTTACTTCCTTGCTATTATCTCAAGGATTCACGCAGGACGAAGCCATGCTTGCCGCTACTCAGGTTGTAAGTCGCGCAGTGTATCCGGCATCCGAATTAAAAACCACCCGATGGATAAAGGAGAACTCCGCAATATGTGAACTCACCGGATACGACATCAATAAAGTAACCAAAGACAAGCTCTATGAAAGCGCATTGCATTTATTGAAGAAAAAAGATGCCTTGGAAAAACATTTGTCCAGCCGCACCAACGAACTTTTTGATCTGGCCGATAAAATTATTTTATACGACCTGACCAATACTTATTTCGAGGGAGAAAAAAGAAATAGCAGCTTAGCAAAATTTGGCAGAAGTAAAGAAAAAAGAAGTGATGCAAAGCTGGTCGTGCTCGCCCTTGTGGTGAACATAGAAGGCTTTATAAAGTACTCTTCCATATTGGAGGGCAATATTGCCGACTGCAATACGCTCTCAGCGATGATAGAAAAACTGGCATCTCATACTTGCAATAGTCCAGCCGTGGTGGTGCTTGATGCAGGCATTGCCACAGAAGAAAATCTGAAACTTATTGAAGCGAAGGGATACAAATATCTTTGCGTATGCCGGGCTAAAGTAAAAAACTACAAGTATGTTCCTGACAGGCTTACCACGTTGCTGGATACAAAATCCAACCAAACCATCCGGCTAAGGTCTGTTACTATCGAAAAAAATACTGACTACTATTTGGAAGTTAAAAGTCCTTCAAAGCAGAAGAAAGAGGAAGGCATGAAACTTCAATTCGAAAAAAGATTTGAAGAAGAGTTACAAAAAATACACACGGCCCTGCATAACAAAGGAGGCGTAAAGAAATTAGATAAAGTGCATCAGCGAATAGGCAGGGCTAAAGAAAAATATCCATCTGTTCAGCCCTATTATATCATTACCGTAAGCAGCGATGCAAAAAGAGATCTGGCAACAGAAATTACCTGGACAAAAGATGATACTAAACATGATCAGAAAAATGAAAGCCTCGGCCTTTATTTTCTGCGTACTAATTTGAATGTGCAAGACGAGATTGTTGTCTGGAATATTTACAACACCATCAGAGAAATAGAAAATGCGTTCAGAACACTGAAAACTGATTTAGACCTGCGGCCGATCTATCACAAAAACGATGATGCCACCATGGCGCATTTACATTTGGGAATATTGGCTTACTGGTTAGTAAACACTATAAGGTATCAACTAAAGCACAACGGCATAAATAGCTGCTGGAGGGAAATCGTCAGGGTCGGCAATACCCAAAAAGTTATCACCACATCAGGTACAAACACGTACGATAAAATCATCACCACCAGAAAATGTACGCAGCCCAACGATAACCTGAAAAGAATTTACGACATCCTGAAAATTAAACACCAACCCTTTACAAAACGAAAATCTGTAGTACACAAACTAACACCAGAAAAAACAGAACCTATTAGAACACAGCTACTTCTGACCGGATAGCTGCAAAGTGGGTTAATCTAGTTTTCTATTTCGATTCCAGCCCAATACGGTTACGGTATGAATTTCACCGATTTGATTTCAGCAGCGCTCCCGTCAGCGCAGCAAATGCTGCCGGCAATCCTCCGATAATGGCGGTTACCAAAAAGAGCAGGGCAGGGATTTTAGTGGGAAAAATCTTTGCGACCTTTTCTGTAAGAATGGATTGAGTTTGAAGATCAATGGTCATCGCGGTCACGAACCACAATAGACCGACACCGATAAGGCCTGAGAGGAAGGCAACCCCTCCCTTGTTTCCAAAAATATATCCGCCAGCCAATGCTCCAATCACCAGCGTCCACCATGGAAGAAAATATTGCAGAATGAAGCAAAGTGCGATGGTAAATAATGTTTGTTTCAGAAAGCTCATTTTGATGGCGATAGTTGGGTGGATGAAAATTGAAAGGGGACAAGCTGCTGTGCGTTGGAAACAAAATGCATCGTAAAGTATTTTGCTTTTGTCCAGGGCTCAATCATGTTATCATAGAATGGGTTGCCAGGATTTCCACTTTGTCCTCCTGGATAAACGCCCCACGCTTTGACTCCGCTTTTCTCGAGACTGACAACCATGCGCCAGGAAGGACCATGCGTGCGCGAATGGGCATTCACGATGTCATGATTGCCGCCATGAAGAACATGCTTGCTCAAGGGTTCCAATCGGAGTAAGTGTCCGATAAAGCTGTCTTTAAAAGCTGCCCATTGGGGATCCTTTCCAGTTTTGGTTTTCCAGATTTCAATGTCCACAACACCTTTCGAAAACGATTTCCTTAAGACTTCCGCTGCGGTCTCTTTCTCCGGTGTCGCCACCAGGTCGAAAAATGAAAATGTTGGATTTAACCTGATGAGTTGGATGGTGTTAAAAGTTGTCGGCTTCTTCATCGCAACATGGGCGCTGTCCATTTCATCCCAGATCATAGGAAACAACGCATCCCACCAGGCTTCATAATAGGAGGCTCCCTCAGAATTCACATTATTATAGAAATCCCAGGACTTTAACACTTCCAGTGCCTTTTGCTCCGTCTCATTCAACGTTGACGGATCGAGGTGGCTTATGAATAAAGGAAGGCTCTCGGCAGCTTTCAGATTGTAGTTGTCGTTTTGGAGATTCATCATGTCTTTTATGGTGACACTTTTCAGGCCCGTCAGTACCTGATTAATTCTCCTGTTGCGGTACGCTTCAAATGAATTGCCTCCCACATAGTAAGGATACGATGGATCCACCGGGTATTGGTTGGCCGAACTTACAAATCCCCGTTCAGGATTTTTATACATTACATTTTGATCATTGGGAATGAAGGCTTTCCATTCATTGGAAGTTTTGGTTCCGTCCAGAATAAACTTCCCTTCCTCTTTTCTCCGAACCGGATACTTTCCTTGAATTCTCATCGCTACATCGCCACCGACCGATGCGAACACAAAATTCTGAGCGGGACTGCCGTAAAGATCCAACGCTGCAAGATAGTCCGTGTGGTTTTTTGCTCTGTTGAGCTTATAGTATGCCATAATTTCATCGGACGGATCATGCGAAACCCAACGATAGGCGAAGTGTGCCGCTTCACTGTTGGGATGAAAGCTCTCATCAAATACCACCGGACCGTGGTGAGTATAGTAAACGGTATCGTAGAACGTTGCGGCGCCTTTTATCTTCAAAGTCTCGACCACTACTCTTGATGCTTTCCATTGACCATCGCTGAGGTATTCCTTTTTTGTTTTGTCCCTGAATTGAATCTTATACCAGTCCACCAGATCACGCTGAGCATTGGTGATACCCCATGCAATGGAATCATTGAACCCGATGATGACGGCCGGCAATCCCGGCAAAGAAGCACCCATGGTATTCACACCAGGTGAATTCAAATGAATGATATACCATATGGACGGCAGGCCAAGGTTCAGGTGAGGATCATTGCAGAGGATGGGTGAGCCGGTTGCTGTTTTCGTTCCGCTGATCGCCCAGTTGTTGCTACCGACATCGGGTGGAGATTGCTCAAGAGGTTGTTGAGAAGTCAACTCCGAAGGGAGGGCCATGGCCACACTGTCCAGCTGAATCGGTTTGAAATTCCATTTTCCCGGATTGTCGATGATAGGGTCCCCTACGGGCTCCTGATCCGGATAGAGTATGTCAAGAATTTCTTTTCCGAAAAATTTAAGAGCGTTTGTCATCTCCAAATCTTTCTCGCCCATGTTAAGTGTTTGAGCCATGTTCTTACTGTGCAATGCGCTCTTCAGATTCGTCCACGGTTCAGGCGCATAATCAAGGAGTTTATATTCGAAAGGATAGTCTTCGTACGATAGAGACTTGATGTAAGCGTTGACGCCAGCAGTATACGAATCGAATGCTGATCTTCTCAAGCTGTCTTTTTCCAAGCTTTGCAAGAAATTTTGTGCACCGAAAACCATACCGAGCCTTCTTTGTCTCCGGTCATTATTCAAGGCAAGGGGTCCCACTATTTCGGAAGCTCGTCCTGCCGCCGCGTGCGTTTGAATTTCCATTTGCCAAAGGCGGTCTGCTGCGGTGACATAGCCCTGAGCGAGGTAAAGATCTTCATCATTGTTTGCAAAAATGTGTGGCACCCGGATGCTATCATAAACTACTGTTACCTCTTCCGTCAGTCCTGGTATGATAAGTTTCAGATCTGCTGGTTCGGGTGTTTCGGCATTCTGCCAAAAGCCATGAAAGGGGTCAAGGAATTTCCCGAGGGGAGGGATCGGCGCGCCGAAGTTCCAGCCTCGGTTAAGAAAGTAGACTAATATCAGTGTTGCGATAAGAGATAGTCCTGTTTTCAGTAGTTGCATAATTGCAAGTGCTTAAATTTTTACCAATATAATTGTAAGTGCGAATAGTTCCGAGTTTCGGGTTTCGAGTTCCGGGTTCCGGGTTTCGGGTTCCGAGTTCCTGGTTTCGGGTTCCGAGTTCTTGGTTCCTGGTTCCTGGTTCCGGGTTTCGGGTTTCGGGTTTCGGGTTTCGGGTTCCGAGTTCTTGGTTCCGAGTTCCTGGTTTCGGGTTCCTGGTTTCGGGTTCATGGTTCCGAGTTCTTGGTTTCGAGTTCTTGGTTTCGGGTTTCGGGTTCCTGGTTTCGGGTTTGAGTCTCCAGAACAACGAACCCTGAACTCCGAACCCTGAACCCTGAACTCCGAACTGAACAACGAACTCCGAACCCTGAACAACGAACTCCGAACCCTGAACCCTGAACAATAAACCCTGAACAACAAACCCGAAACATAAAAAGACCATGGCAACAATAAAATCATTTGAAGAAATTGACGCCTGGAAAAAGGGCCGCGTACTTGCTGATGAGATATTCAAGATTTTCTTAAACATTCCAGCCAGTAAAGATTTTGGATTAAAGGATCAGATCGGTCGGGCAATCGGTTCAGTGATGGACAACATTGCGGAGGGTTTTGAAAGAGGAGGCAATCGCGAGTTTATTCAGTTCCTGTCAATTGCCAAGGGTTCGGCTGCAGAGACACAATCTCAACTTTATCGTGTCTTGGATCGACATTACATTGGACAGGAAGATTTTGATCGCATGTACAAAGAAACTCTGGCGATCATTCGACTATTAGGAGGATTGATTGCTTATTTGAAAAAAAGTGGATTTAGGGGACCAAAATTTAAATAGTTCTGAGTTCCGGGTTTCTTGTTCCGAGTTCTTGGTTCCGGGTTTCTGGTTCCGAGTTTCGGGTTCATGGTTTGAGTCTCCAGAACCCTGAACCCTGAACAACGAACCCTGAACAACAAACCCTGAACCCTGAACCCTGAACAACAAACTCCGAACCCTGAACCCGGAACTGAACCCTGAACTCCGAACCCGGAACTATGAACTCGTAACCCGGAACTCTAAACTCGGAACTAGAAGCATTTTTCTCTATTTTTACCTTTTGCCTAACACCCAATCAATGTCATTCAGGCTTCTCTTCTTCCTCTTCATAGCTTTTGCCGCTGCTTCCTGCGTTACCAATCGGAAGTATCAGATGATGCAGAAGAATGATGTGAACAAGCAGAATATGACCGCAGACTCGGTGATGCGCAATTATAACGTAGAAAAGTTTGATTACAAGGTTCAAACCAACGATATCCTTTCTGTTCGTTATGAGAGTCTGAGCCCAAAGGAATATGATTTTCTTTCAAGCCAAACGTCTTCTGCCGGGAATTCGAATGCTTTTGTTGGAGGTGCACTGTTGCTTGGAGATATTGTTGATGATAACGGGGAAATTCCTTTTCCATTGGTTGGAAAGGTAAAAGTAGCGGGAGAGACGGTATTTCAAATTCAGGACAAATTGCAGAAGCTTGCAGAAGGCTACCTCGAGTCGCCCATCGTTAGGGTGAGGTTATTAAATTATCGTGCAACTTTCCTTGGAGAAGTTAATAGGGAAGGTGTAATACCCATAAATAATAACCGTGTCTCAATGCTAGAAGCGATTGGCCTGGCAGGGGGTTTGACCGATCTTGCCGACAAGACCAGCCTGAAATTGATTCGGCAGGCAGGCGACCATACTGAGGTTGCCTATATCAACGTACAGGACGAAAACTTTATCAACTCTCCCTACTATTATATTTATCAGAATGATGTTCTCGTAGTACCAGCCCTGAAACAGCGCCCTTATCGCAAATATTTTGGACAAAATCTCGCTTTGATTCTATCGTCCGTATCACTACTCATCCTTGTATTGAGCTACACCAAAAACTAATTCAAAAAGTGGAAAAGGATAAGGAAATTAAAGGTAAGGGGAGGGTAATTAATGTTGATCAGCCGACAGGACTCATTGACCTCAAAAGAATTGGCTATCGGGCGTTGCGATATTGGTATATCGTGGTGATATCTCTGATTGTATCGCTCGCTATTGCATTTTATTACAATCGATATACACAACGCATCTATCCAGTCTCAGCGTCAATCATTATTAGGGAAAAGGAGGAGTCATCAGGCGCAGAGATACTTTATAAAAATGCTTTGGTTGATCAGTACCGGAATTATCTGAACGAGCCTTATATCATCAAGTAATACCCACTCATTGAACGGGTTATTCAGGACCTTAATTTCAATATCACTTTTTATCGTGAAGGTTATATTCTTACTACTGAGGCATACAATACTTTGCCGGTGAAGGTAAGTTTGAAAAGTCAGGATAATTTTATTGAAGGTGATTACATTTTTCAATTAAAAGACCAAAATTCATATACACTTGAAAACCCTGGCGCTGGTCCGTCTTCTCAGAAAGAATTTACCTTTGGCGATACCATAAATTATGAGGGCAACCGATTTAAGATTGACCGTATTAGTTATGAACCTATTGATGAGTTGAAGGGGATACCTTATATTTTAGGAATTCACCATCCTGCCTCGGTTGCCGCTCAGTATGTTGGTAAATTGAATGTCAATTGGGCAGAGGAAGGTTCGGGTGTGATTAATTTAACACTTAACGGCCCTAATCCCGCAAAGGAAATTGATTTTTTAACTGGCCTTATCAAGAATTATCAGGCTTATGATCTCGAGAAAAAGAACCTGACGGCCATTCGGACAGTTGACTTTATCAAAGGGCAACTCCTTAAAATTTCAGATTCGTTAAGACTCTTCGAAGGACAGCTTCAGAAATTCAAACAGGGAAACAGGACGACTGGGGATATGAGCCTGGAGGCTCAGCGGATCTTTACCAAACTTGAGGCTTTGGAAATTCAGAAGACTGAAGTATTAGTCAAGAAGAACTACTATGACTATCTCGATAAATATCTTTCTGAAAGTAAAAACCTTGAGCAGGTAATTTTGCCAACCTCTCTGGGAATTACTGACCCTATACTTACTTCACTCATTTTAAAAATTATCGATCTTCAGCTGGAAGTTAAATTGTTTATTGATCGTGAAAAGACAGTGAACCCGATGGTGACCAACAAAATCAATCGACTGAATGAGTTGAAACGAGAAGTTGTTGAATCCATGCAAGGCCTTCGATCGACTGATAAGATCAAACTGGATTTTTTGAGTACACAAATTGCGGCAGTTGAGAAACAAATTGGTTATTTGCCATTGGCTGAACGTCAATTAATATCCATCCAGAGAAACTACTCCCTATTGGAAAACCTCTATGTATTTCTTATGCAGAAAATGTCTGAAGCGGAGATATCCAAGGCGTCGAATTCATCGGATATCATTGAAGTAAATCCACCCAAGCTTGCCGGTGGGGCCATCTCTCCTAATGTAAGTCAGAACTATTTAATTGGTGTTTTGACGGGGCTGGGAATACCCTTGATGATTTTTATTATTCTCGAAATTCTGGATACCCGTGTACAGTCGAGGGAAGACATTGAAAAGGTTACCACTATCCCTTTCATCGGCGGGATTGGTCACAAGCGTGGGGAGCTTAATCTGGAAGTGCTGAAATCGCCTAAATCTTCCATCGCTGAATCATTCCGCGCAATCCGATCGAACCTTAATTACTTTGTAGCTCAAAGTGAGAAATCTGTATTTTTAATTACAAGCTCCATAAGTGGTGAGGGCAAGACTTTTACCTCCATTAATCTGGCCTCTGTTTTTTCATTATCTGGTAAAAAGACCTTGATCATCGGGGCAGATATGCGCAAACCAAAATTATATATGGATTTTGGTTTGAAAAATGATGTCGGCTTAAGTAGTTTTCTTTCCGGCACAGCCGAATTTCAGGAAATTATTCAAGCCACCAGTTACCCGAATCTCGATCTGATCAGTGGTGGACCCGTGCCACCTAATCCCGCCGAGCTGCTGCTAAGCCCACGGATGGATGGCTTTATGGCAAAAGCAAAAGAGAAATACGACTATATTATTATTGATACACCCCCCATGGCAATTGTGACGGATGTATTTGCACTTTCCGCATATGCTGATCACACACTTTTTCTGATCCGGCAAAACTACACACCCAAAGTGCTCCTTCGTACGGCCCAGGACTACTACAGCACTGGAAAACTGAAGAATATAAGTATCGTATTCAATGATATTTTCAAATCAGGTCCTGGCTATGGTTATGGCTATGGTTATGGTTATGGTTATGGCTATGGTTACGGTTATCACTACAGTAGCGGTTACGGCAAAAATAAGAATGGCTACGGTTACTATACGGAAGCATAGGCCGTTGTATCATTTCCATATTGAATATTGATTGATTCAATTCCCGATTTTTTATAGCGTATCAATCTCCTGTGTTTCTGGACAGAACTAAAATTATTAACCCAGACCTTATGCTCGCAAAGTCTCAATTCGGGTATTCTGCAGCATGTTAAAAATTGTCATTGAGCCCGGGCAAACAGAGAAAAACTACTGGAGGGACCTGTGGGTCTATCGCGAGTTGTTTTACATTCTTTCCTGGCGCGATATCAAAGTTCGTTACCGCCAGACTGTTCTCGGAGCCTCCTGGAGTATTGTCAGGCCGTTGCTAACCACAGTTATTTTTACAGTGGTTTTCAATCGTGTGGCAAAACTTGATGCCCCTTCACAAATACCTTATACCCTTATGGTATTTATAGGTATGCTGCCCTGGCAGTTTTTTGCTTCTGCACTGGCGGAAGCAAGCAACAGCCTTGTGGGCAACACCAACCTGATATCTAAAGTCTATTTTCCCAGGATGATCGTTCCGGCCAGTTCCATTATCACCAGCCTTGTAGATTTTGCAATTTCTTTTGGCATCCTGGTGGTCATGATGATATACTATCGATTTGTACCTGATATCAGAATATTGATGCTGCCGGTGTACATCACCTTATCTTTCCTGGCTGCTTTTGGCGTGGGCCTTTACATTACCGCGCTGAATGTAAAATACAGGGACTTTCGCTACATCATTCCCTTCATCGTTCAGATTGGACTTTACGTAACGCCAGTTGGCTTTTCCAGTGAACTTATTCCGGAGAAGTGGAGATTGTGGTATTCCATTAATCCAATGGTAGGCGTTATTGACGGTTTTCGCTGGTGTATCGCAGGGATGCCATTATACTGGCCATCACAGATAATGTCGGTTGTAGTAACCGCCTTGTTTATGTTTTTAGGTGTCTGGTACTTCCGGAAGACCGAGAAGAGTTTCGCCGACAATATTTAATATGTCTGACCCCGTCATTCAGGTCGAGAATCTCTCCAAAAGCTTTATGATTTCTCATGAAGTGAAAGAGCGCTATACGTCCTTGCGGGAAGAGGTCTCTAAGAAAGTGCGTGGTATTTTTGTAAAGGACAAAGTGAAGGAAGCGGCGACGCAGGAGGAATTCTGGGCCCTCCGCGATGTAAACTTTGAGATTCAGCAGGGAGACCGGGTAGGCATCATCGGCCGCAACGGAGCAGGTAAATCCACGCTCTTGAAAATCCTCAGTCGGATTACAGATCCAACCGGAGGACGGGTCACCCTTAATGGTCGGGTTGCCAGCCTCCTGGAAGTGGGTACCGGCTTTCATCCTGAGCTGACTGGCAAGGAGAATATTTTCCTCAATGGGGCCATCCTGGGAATGGGCCGGCAAGAAATACGCGCAAAGTTTGATGAGATTGTTGCCTTTGCAGAAGTGGAAAAGTTCCTCGATACTCCTGTCAAGAGATATAGCAGCGGGATGTATGTAAGGCTTGCATTCGCAGTCGCAGCGCATTTAGAGCCTGACATTCTTATTGTGGATGAAGTGCTGGCTGTGGGGGACTCAGCTTTTCAAAAAAAGTGCCTGGGAAAAATGGAGGATGTGAGTAAGAACCAGGGGAGGACAGTAATCTTTGTAAGCCATAACATGGGAGTGATTGCGAAGTTGTGCAATCTTGGAATCTTGATTAATCAAGGCCGGATTGAACATATTGGGGGTGTTGATGATGTAGTCAACCGGTACATTGGCAATACGGGCTCAGAAAATACCTCCTATAATCTTGATGTCAGTCAAGTTGGTACCAAGAAAAACTATTTCACAAGGATTGCTACCCTTAATGAGTCCGGAGCCATAGTGACTGATTACTCATTTGATGAAAAAGTCATTCTCAAATTTGAGTTTGTTATTCAAGAGGCCATTCCAAATTTGCAGATAGGAATTGGAATCCAGGACAAATTGCAAAATAGAGTGACAACGTTTCTAAAACCGGTTTCATTTTTTAGCCGGGAAGGCTCTCACTTTAGTGGCTGTTTGACTTTACCACCTTCTACGATTGCGCCGAATTCATATTCTTTTGTGTTTGCTATTTGGGCCAAAGACCTGGCAATATGTGATCTTATAGAGCATACCTGTTCGATAAAGATCTACGACAATGGAACGGAGTTCGCGGTCTATGAAGGGATGGATTACGGCAGTATTGTATTGAATCCTGAATGGAAGAATGATTAAGAAGTTCATCAAATATTGTTGCTACCAGCTGTATTCCATCGGCAGGTATGAAATGATTCGACGAAACCATGAAGAGAGATCGAGACTGCTTGCAGCAACAGCTGAGATACACCCCACGGCCCTAATCAGCGACCAGGCTATTATATCAAACAGGTCCAGGCCAAAGGATAAAATTCGGATTGGAGAAAATTCAAGAATAATGGGTCAGCTTTTTCTTTTTGATGCTGATGGTGAGATTTCTATTGGAAGAGATTGCTTTGTTGGTGATGATAGTAGGATTTGGTCTGCCAAGAGTGTCAAGATTGGCGACCGTGTATTGATTGCACATAATGTCAACATCCATGACAGTATATCACATCCATTGGATTCCAAAACCCGGTATGAAGCATTTATTGACTTCCGCAAAACTGCGAAGTTTTCTGACGTTGATCTTAAGGCAAAGGAGATAGTTATCGAGGATGACGTTTGGATTGGATTCAATTCTATTATTCTGAAAGGGATAAGAATTGGAAAGGGTGCCGTCATAGGAGCAGGTTCTGTGATTACAAAAGATGTTCCGGAATATGCCGTGGTAGCAGGATCCCCGCCTGAAATTCTCAAATACACGAAGTAACAATTTTATACATGGGATTCATGAATAGAATCAAGCAGCTGCTAGGCGCCATAAAAAAGCTGGATGAAATCCATTTATCTCAAAGCAATGATCAAAAAAATGTGAAAATGTTGTTGGGCAGAGCCCAGGCGAGTGCTAACAATAGAATTGAGACTATTCAAAACTTGGCGGAAGTTGAGTTTCAAATATTTTCTCAATGGGGAGACGATGGAATTATTCAATTTCTGGTGAACAAAATAGATCCCAAAGGAAAGACCTTCATAGAGTTCGGTGTCGAAAACTACAAGGAGTCAAATACCCGATTTTTATTGTTGAATAACAATTGGAGCGGTTTGGTACTGGACGGAAGTGAGGAAGGCATAAGCTACATTAAGAATGATACTGTTTCGTGGACACATGAATTGTTCGCAAAGCAATCCTTTATCACCAGGGAAAATATTAATACACTGCTCAAATCTGAATTTCTTGCCAGAGGCTTTGATAAGGAGGTAGGATTATTAAGTATCGACATTGATGGAAATGACTATTGGGTTTGGAAGGAGATTGTTACCATCAATCCGGTCATCGTCATTGTGGAATATAATTCAGCTTTCTTATTTGAGAAAGCAATCACAATTCTCTACGACGAAAAGTTTGTAATGGACTCTGGCAGTAGACCCTACTATTGGGGCGCTTCGCTGAAGGCGTTGTGCATGCTGGGAGAGGATAAGGGATATTATTTCGTCGGATGTAATAGCAACGGGAACAACGCATACTTTGTCAGGAAGGACAAGATTGGAAGACTCACACCAATGACAGCAGAGAAGGGGTATGTCAGGGGCAAGTTCCGGTTGCATTTCCTTGACAATGGCAATCCAATGGAATGGTCCCAAATTCAGGAAAGCCTGAGGGGACAGCAAGTCATGAATGTGGAAAGCAACAAGGTCGAAACGCTGTGATGAGCCCTAACATAATCACTCGAGTCCGCAATCAATTTTGGAAGCTATCGTGGTTCCTAAAAAACTACAAAAAAATTCAACCCAACGTCAGATTTATTCCTCCGGTCTTTCAAGGGCCAGTAACCTATGAAGCGGATGGTATCATTACGAGCAATAATTGCGACTTCATTCACGATAAAAGATTCATGTCGGCCTATCAAGCCGCTGAAGCAACCAATCCCTGGGTCGGCTTCAATATGCCATGGCGAGTCTATATAGTATGCTTGCTGGCGGACATGGTCAAGCGCCTGGACGGAGACTTTGTAGAGTGCGGTGTCAATACGGGGGCATACTCGAGGGCAGTCATCGACTATGTCAACTTTCCGTCCCTTGGCAAGAAATTTTTCCTGCTTGATACTTTTCAGGGCCTGGTGCCTGAGCAAATTACAACTGAGGAGCTAAAAGCGGGGATATCAACCTATGTTGGTAGCTATAAGAACGTATATGACCAGGTGGTTGAAACATTCAAGTCATTCCCGGTAAAAGTCATTAGAGGTCCGGTTCCCGACACTTTACCACAGTGTGATGCTCAAAAGGTTTGCTACCTGTCAATTGATATGAATGTGCTCGCCCCGGAGATTGCCGCCGCAAATTACTTTTGGGACAAATTAGTCTCTGGTGGCGTGATGATCCTGGATGACTATGGATTTCCGTCACACATCGTACAGAAAAACGCTTTTGATGTTTTTGCAAAAGAGCGCGGTGTTACCATTTTATATATTCCCACCGGACAAGGTATCATATTCAAACCGTGAAAATTCTTGTTTTAGGGTCTGAGGGATTTATTGGAAGCCACTGCATCGAATATTTTCTTTCAAAAGGACATACGGTAACTGGCGCTGATTTGTTTGAGCAGCCGTCAAGGCCATATCGTTATTATAAAGTATCCCGATTATCACCAGCGTTGGATGAGTTGTTTGATGGGAATGTCTTTGACGCAGTAGTAAATGCGGCAGGTAGCGGCAACGTGCCCTATTCGATGTCACATCCCATACTTGATTTTGAAGCAAACAGCCTTGATACGATCAGGGTTCTCGATTGTATCCGAACGCGCCAGCCATCGTGTAGGTACCTGTACCTGTCCAGCGCTGCCGTGTATGGAAACCCCTCAAGATTGCCGGTGTTGGAAGAGGATAAGGCTCACCCGTTGTCGCCATATGGTTGGCACAAATTGATTGCTGAGAATGTTTGCATGGAGTATAGTACAGTTTTTGGGTTGAGCACGGCGATTGTTCGCCCATTTTCAGTTTATGGCCCAGGCCTCAGGAAACAAATGTTCTGGGATATATATCAGAAGTTCAAGCAGGTTAATGGTGAGGCGGAGCTCTTAGGAACGGGCAATGAGAGCCGGGACTATGTTTACATCAGTGATCTCATAGCCGGGTTGGATTGTGTCTTGCAAAATGGCAAGATGAATGGCGAATCCTACAATCTTGCATCTGGTGCTGAAACCAAGATTAAAGATGCTGTTAGTTTATTTGTTAGCTCGTTGGGAGCAAACTTTCGATATAGATTCAATGGTGTTGTCAGGGCTGGGGACCCATTGAATTGGAATGCAGATATTTCTAAGATTCGGAAAATTGGATTCGAGCCATCGACATCCTTTTCTGAGGGAATGAAGGAACTGGCCGATTGGATTGTCAAGACTTGAATCAAGCGGCCGGAAATATTAAGAGAATTGCACTTTTTGCCGTTGGCGATTCAGCGTGGCAGGGTGGAATTCAGTACATCTCAAATATTATTCACGCCCTTGATTCATTCAGTGGTCAAAGTGACCTCGAAGTACACTTGTTCAAGCGTGAAACCCAGCAGTTTTTCAGTTTGAACAATGTGAAGAATCTAAAATTAACCATTCACTCAATCGAAGATGAATTGCCTCCTTACTCAATGGTGAATCGGTTGAAGTGGTTTATTCAGCGGAAAGTGCAAGGAAGAATTGTACCTCGGTTCGAGACCTATTTCATTGAACAAAAATTTGATTTTGTGTTTCCGGCAACGCTATCCAGTTGTGGAGGCAAACTTAATGTTGGATCCTGGATTGCTGATTTTCAGTACCATCACTTCCCTGAGGGCCATGGTACAGTCGTAAGGTCCGAGGCCGAAAAGACAATCGGCTTCATAGCTGCAAGCATGCCAAAAGTCATTTTGAGTAGTAGGTTTTGTGAGAAGGATTGTTTGGAGCTGTTCCCCAATACACGAGGAAAGACTCATGTCATGCCATTTACAGTATATATCAATGAGAATAATATTCAAAACAACTTTGAAGCGGTAAGAAACAAGTATGGTCTTGAAGGACCCTATATGATGGTATCTAATTTGTTTGGAGCTACTAAGAATCACAAGACCTTGTTTGAAGCGCTTGGCACATTGCGTAAACAGGGATTAAGAATTAAGCTTGTATGCACAGGTAATTTTGTTAACTACACACAGATTGAATTCACGAATGACATCCTTCAAATGATCACGACTTTTGGAATAAGGGACCAACTTCACATTTTAGGGCTCATTCCAAGGGAAGATCAGATAACACTCTATCGCATGGCAATGGCCCTTGTTCAGCCTTCAATGCATGAAGGGTGGAGTACTTGCGTAGAGGAGGCCAAAGCACTCGGAAAGGTGCTCGTTCTGTCAGACATCGCGGTGCATGTGGAACAGTATCCCGGGAATCGATTTTTCTTTAGAACAACAGATGTATCTGACTTATCTGAAAAACTAAGAATTGTATATGAGGAACAAGCGGGTAAAGTGTTCCCAGAGGAAGAAAAGGAAAGGATTGCTTTGCAGAAGTATAGATTAAGTGTAAGGGCTTTTGCCGGGAATTTCTTAGAGATCGCGGCTTTGTAAGTACTTCTATAAATGAAATCATTTATTAAATTAATCAAGTCTACTTTGCATAGTAAGCTCACCATAAAGTTTTCCAGACTTGATCGGTTGGGGATCAGTTCAAACTATGTCTTTGGAGAAGGAATAGAGATTGGCGGGTTAAATTATCCTTTACCTGTAAGAGCTGGAGTAAAGGTAAAATATGTGGACCGAATCAATGCGGAGGATCAATTCGAGATCCTGGAGGAATTGAAAAATCAAAAGTTGGTCTCAGTTGATATTGTTGATGATGGTGAATTGCTTGGCAAAGTGGGTGATGAGTCTCAGGACTTTGTGATTGCCAACCATTTCATTGAACATTGCCAAAACGTGATTCTCACTGTGCAGAACATGTTGCGTGTTCTAAAACCAGGCGGTATTATTTTTATGGCAATACCTGAGAAGACCTGCACATTTGACAATCTGAGGGCCGTCACCACCACCGATCATCTCGTTCGGGATTATGAACAAGGTCCGGGATTGAGCGAACATGATCATTACTATGATTTTGTAAAATATACTGATCATGGTTTAGGGAAATCTGATGAAGAAATTAAGAAAGTAATCGAACAATTGATAGCGAAAAAATGGTCCATTCATTTTCATGTCTGGGATCATCAGGCCATGATAGACATGTTTACCATGATGAAAAGGCAATTGAGATTTGCGTTTGAAATTGAACTTGCTCTCGCCCCACGTCCCGGTGGAAATGAGAGCCTGTTTATCCTAAGGAAGAGTAAGAGTTCATGAAGATCAACATTGTAAAACCTTTTCTTCCTTCCATCAACGAGATTGCAATTGATTTTGATCAGATTCTCCAATCTGGCCTCGTTACGAACAGCTCGCCTTTTGTCAGGTTATTTGAGGAGAAGCTACAAACTTACTTTGGTGCAAGACTTCGGCCAACCGTTTATTGTAACGGTGAGATGGGTCTGTATCATTTAATACAGGCATGGAAGCACAAACTGGGTTATGGACCGCACGACACATTTGAAGTGCTTGTACCATCTTTCACGTTTTCCGGAACGATTAACGCGATCGTACAGAACAACCTAAAGCCTGTTTTCTGTGATGTGGATAAAGGGTTCGTCCTTGATGTGAAAAAACTCAAGGTTGACAGCAAGGACATCCGGATGATTGTTTGCGTGGGTGCCTACGGAAACTTACCAGACCTTGAAACGCTGGGAAAATTTGCGGATGCACATAACATGGTGTTGGTACTTGACAATGCGCCGGCGTTTGGCTCAAAGTTGCGGGGTAGGTTTCCTTGTTCCTATGGCTATAGTGAGATGATCAGTCTTCATGCAACGAAAATATTTACTTCCATGGAGGGTGGCCTAAACATAGTCAATGATGAACAGATACAGGATTTGCTGATCAGACTGCGTGACTATGGGCAGTTTGAAAAGGTGCGTGGAAACATTGATATCCCCGGGCTGAATTCCAAAATGCAGGAAATATCGGCACTCGTTGGATTGAAGAATCTTGAAAAAATAGATTTCATCCTGAAAAGCAGATTCGCTCACATTGACCGGTATGTGTCATTCTTTGGTAACCTGGAAAGGAAGAATTATTTGAAGACCATGCGTGTGAGTCCGGAAACGGTTTGTACCTACCTCTATTTTCCTCTATTACTGAACGAGGAGGCGACTGCATTCGTCAACTACATGCAGGATAATGAAATTGTTGTACGCAGATACTATACCGCCAACCACGACCTCAAGTATTACAAAGGGCGGTACCGGACCCAGGACATTTCATTTACTAATGCAATCAAGGATAACATCGTTTCCCTTCCCTTACATACAGTAATGGCAGAAGAGGAATTGAATTATTTATTTACATCCGTCGAAAATTACTTTTCAAAATAGATGAAAAAAATTCTTGTTACAGGAGCAGGGGGATATGTAGGCATTCCGCTTTGCCAGCAGTTGGTGTCAAAAAATTATGATGTTGTGGCATTGGACAGATATTTTTTTGGCGAAGAGAAAATGGGTGAACTTGGCCAACATCCCCATCTGCAAATCGTGAAAGACGATATTCGGCACTGCAGCCCTGATTTGTTCAAAGGGGTTGATGCAGTCATAGACCTTGCCGGACTAAGCAATGATGCAAGTGCTGAGATTGATCCTCAGCTGACCATTTCAATCAACTATAAGGGTTCAGAACGATTTGCGCGGGAAGCTAAAAAGGCTGGAGTGAAACGATACATTTACTCAAGTTCTGCCAGTGTGTACGGGGCAGGATCTAAAAATGCGTTAAGAGAAACGGACTCATTGGCGCCCCAAACTGCGTATGCTAAAAGTAAAGTTGCAATAGAGAAATTACTCGATGAGTTGAAGTCACCCGAATTTTGCCCCGTCATACTACGGAATGCAACCATCTTTGGCCTTGCGCCGAGGATGCGGTTTGACCTTGCCATCAACATCATGACGCTCCGGGCCTGGAAAGAAAGGGTTATTTATGTCATGGGCGGTGGTGAGCAATGGCGCCCGTTTGTCCACGTGAACGATGTGGTGTCAGCATTTGTACTCATGCTTGAAGCGCCCAGAGAAAAGGTATTTGGAGAGATTTTTAATGTTGGAAATTCCGCGCTCAACTTTCAGATAAAGCAGCTGGCGCAATTTGTCCTTGATATAATTCCTAACGTGAATATTCATACCATCCCCGATGACATCGACAAGCGGACATACAATGTAAGTTTTGAAAAAATTGAGAAGAGTTTTGATTTCAAAACAAGGGTTTCGGTCCATGAAGGGATAGTTGAAATAAAGCAAGCGCTTGAAAAGGGGATACTAAATTCTGAAGATCCCACTTGCTACACACTGCAGTGGTATAAATCTCTTCTTTCATGGGATGAGCGTATTAGGGGATTAACGTACAATGGGAAGATATTGTAGTGATTGTAAGGCCTGCAATTATCAACACGGTTTTTAACACCAGGATCATATGAAAACGTTAAATAAGAAGATTTGTATTGTTGGCGCAGGTGGTTTTGGGAGAGAGGTACTCTGTTGCTTGATCGACAGCCTGGGAAACCCCAGCATAAAGACAAGTGATATTGCCTGTTTTATGGTGAGCGATGAGCACTTTGAACAATTCAAAGGAAAAGAGTTGTTGGGCGCACCCGTGATACCACAATCGGCATTTGATCCAGCCGCTTATGACGTTGTTACCGGAATTGGGGACCCGGTAATTCGGAGGAGGATGATTGAGAGTTTGCCTGCAAAAACAACCTATGCAACGATCATTCACCCTTCAGTTGTCATGTCAAAGTGGGTTGAGTTTGGTGAAGGTTGTGTGGTCACCGCTGGTACCATACTCACTTGTAACATCAAGATTGGCAAACATTCACATCTGAACCTTCACACAACGATTGGACATGACTGTTCAATCGGGGATTATTTTACAACGACCCCTGGTGTAAATGTTAGCGGCAATTGCTCCATGGGGGATTTTGTTTACTTCGGGACAAACGCTTCTGTTCGCGAGAAAATCTCGATTTGCAGTCATGTTACAATTGGAATGGGTGGTGTAGTGGTTAAGCACATTACATCACCAGGAGTCTATGTGGGCAACCCACTGAAAAAGCTTGAGGGTAAGTAGTTTCAAGCCCGATCCCATCATGGAGACACTTGCCTTCCGGATATGAGCATCAATCTTAGAAGCAGACTCCCTTACTGGCTAAAGAAGGCATTGCGCCTGATCAGGTATCCAGAAGAGAGAAATAATCTTGTTCGTGAAATTAAGGTTAGGAGTACTCAGAATTTTAACATAAGGAATAATTTCTCCCCCTCCTCAGAGCGACTCATTATATTCATAGTTCCTGGAGCAGATCGCTATACAGGGAAAGAAACAATTTCTGGTGGAGTGATTTCCCTTGTTTCGCTTTGCGAGGAAACTGAAAAATTAAAGAATATACACGGCTCAGATACGCTGATGTGCACTTTTCCCAGGGACTTTCTACTATTCAAGCATGTGAATTTTGAGAACAGCGTTGACGTATATCGCTTTGAGCAGATTGTTGGATACTTTACGAAAGTCAAAAGTATCCTGATCCACCTGCCGGATGATTTGGCTCAACCTTTTGAGGGAAGACTCTTTCAAGCTGAATTGAAATGGTTGAAGGCAATTCCAAAAATTCAAATAAATATTGTAAACGCGAATATACTCTTGATGCCGCCCATAAATGTGCTCAAAGAGTTAGCAAAACTTCCAGCCAGGATTACCATGACTGCTGCCCATTCCAGGTATTGTACACCTTATTTCAGGAACCTGTACGGTGTGCCCCTGCACAAATTTTCAACATGGGTTAGCCCCGAGCAATATATTTTTAGACCTTACGCGGAGAAAGAAAACATTATTGTCATTTCACCAGATGAGAACCCTGAGAGAGACAAAATTCTTGAGGTTCTGGGAAGGAGGAAAGATTTGAACGTGATAACGTTAAGGGGGATGTCACATGACCAATTCAAGGAAACGATTTCGAGAGCAAAATGGACCCTGACTTTTGGCGAAGGACTTGATGGGTATTTGGTCGAACCGATATTTAGCGGGGCCATTGGATTTGCGGTATTCAATGAGGATTTCTTTACTGAGGACTTCAGGGCTTTGAATGGAATCTATTCCAGCTATGAGACAATGGCCGACAGGCTGCTGGATGATATTCGAGACTGGGACTCAGAGGCTCAATATGCAACGGTACAGAAGCGCCAATTCGATACCTGTGCAAAACATTATAATTTTGACGAGTACAAAAGTAACATCAGAAAGTTCTACGAAGGAGACTACACCTTCAAGTAGACAGGGAGACCCCCTGGTTACTGTGATCACAGTAACATACAATTCGTCGTCCTTTGTAAGAGATGCCATTGAAAGCATTCTTGCATCAAGCCATTCCAACCTGGAGCTTGTAATAGGAGATGATTGTTCAAGTGATTCCACATGGGATATCATAAACGAATATCACGATCCACGTATTAGAAAGTACCGGAATGAGACCAACCTGGGCGAATACCCGAACCGAAATAAGGCGTTGCGCATGGCCACCGGGAAATTTGTCATCTTCATTGATGGTGATGACATGATTTACTCACATGGGTTGGAGTTCATGGTGAATGCATTGGAAGGTTTTCCAGAATGTGGTATGGCATTGATGCATCCATTCATGAATTGGATGTTTTTGCCGGCAGTCATTTCATCGCGAGATTTTTACATTTCGAATTACTTTGGCAAGGGTTTCAACAGTGTTGCCTTCGCTAATACTCTATTCAATACTGCTATATTGAATGAGGTGGGAGGGATTTCAACTGAATATTTGGCCGGTGACACTTTTGTTAGGTTAGTGATTGCTGCAAAATATAGCACCTTGATTATTCAAGATCAATTGACATGGTGGAGAGAAACTCCGGGTCAGGCTTTTCAGAGACTGAGCAATAGCCCAGATGCCGGTATACAAAATATTAGACTTCATCTGCGAATTCTTTCAAGCCAGGAGTGTCCACTAGATGAAGCTGAAAGACAACAAGCGATTAACAATGAATTCAGTAGACTTAGAAGGACCATGATTACCTATCTCGCAAATGTCAAACTAAGAATGCTTGTAGCAAGTTTTGTTTTTCTATTAAACGGGCGACATTTCATGAGAATCTTGTTTGCCAAATACCATAGTATAGGTGTTTTCTCTCTTTTTTCACCCTCCAATCCATTGAGAATGAAAGGAGTTTTTAAGGACAATTGAATTGTTGCGATGTGTGGCATAAGTTTATTGATCGGGGTGAAAGGACAGTTGGCGGATGAAAAATTGATTCGATCAATGACTGACAAAGTCACGCATCGGGGTCCAGACGCTGAAGGCTATCTAATTGATGGGAGCGTTGCGCTCGGCCATAGAAGATTGTCTATCATCGACCTAAGTCCTGCAGGCAATCAACCTATGCGACGGAGAGATGTCTGGATCACTTTCAACGGAGAGATATATAACTATGTTGAACTTCGGAAGGAGCTTACTGAGTTGGGCTACGTCTTCACATCGGGTTCTGATACTGAAGTCATTTTACACGCCTATTTGCATTGGGGTGTTGAGGCATTCAGTAAGCTGAACGGGATGTGGGCGTTTGTGATCTATGATAGATCGAGAGGTGAATTGATACTTTGCCGCGATCACTTCGGGATTAAGCCGTTGTACTATGCCAACCTAGGTGATTGGTTTGTAGCCGGATCAGAAATCAAACAATTTACTTCGTTTGATTCTTTCGAACCAATTCTGAATAAGAAAGTAACTATCAATTTTCTTGCCAAGGGACTCCTAAACTATTCTGAGGAGACTTTCTTCGAAGGAGTAAAGGAGCTGCGTCCCGGGCATTTCATGACTTACAGCCTGACAACTCACACTTTTAGAATTGAAAAGTGGTACGAACTGAACCCAGCGATTAAGTCTCAAACAGATTCTTATGAAACAGCTGTTGCCAGGGTCCGCGACCTTTTTCTAGAAAGCGTACGTATCCGCATGCGCTCCGATGTGCGCGTAGGAAGTTGTTTGTCCGGCGGAGTCGACAGTTCCTCCATCGTAAGCGTTATCCATGGCCAGCAAATGGCGAACCCGGACTTTGCCGCCATTACTTCTTGCTACGAAGACAAAAAGTATGATGAACAGTTTTACAGTGACGAGGTAATCAAGCAAACCGGATTCAAAACCTCAAAAATCTATCCTGACCTCAATCAACTGCTCAATGATGGGCATCTTGACAAGATGGTATTTCATCAGGATCAGCCCTTTAGCACGGCATCACATTATTCAGAGTTCAGTGTCTTCCAACAGGCACGAAAAGAGAAAATGATCGTCATGCAGGATGGGCAGGGTTCGGATGAATTTCTCTGTGGATATCCGGAGTTTTTTACGGCGCGGATGATGGAGCTTATCCGATCATTTCAATGGGGAGACCTATTTAGGCACCTGACCATGCGTGCAGCCCACAGAAAAACCAGTTTGTGGATTGAGTTGAAAGCCCTGGGTTGGAATACAATAGGAAATGGTATGTTGCTCATGCTAAAGCATTTGTCTGGCCGGAGTTCTACTCCGTGGTTGATTGACAGTTGGAATGAAAAGGCAAAAGCGCTGACAAAGGATTTTAGGGCAAGCAATATCAGAGACCTGAGCATCCAGGAGATGGTTTATACCAGTATTCCATACCAGCTTCATTCAGAAGACAGAAATTCCATGCTTTTCTCCATTGAATCCAGGTTGCCTTTTCTGGACCACCGGCTGGTGGAGTATTGCATTGGTCTTCCTTCGGAATATAAGATCAGGGATGGCTATGCGAAGGCGATCCTGAGGGACGCCGTAAGGGAATTGCCAACCTTGATTCGCGAAAGAAAGGACAAAATGGGATTTGTTGCCCCCGATAGCACCTGGATGAAATCGAATAGCAAGCAAGTACGGGCCGACCTTGAGGAGGCTGTGAATAACCTGGGAATATTTTCTCAGGAATTGTTGGTGCGCTTTGACCGGTTTGTAAATGGAAGTCTTGGATATGAGCCTATCTATTTCCGGGCAATGACGCTAAATCGATTTTGCAAAATCTTCAAAATGGAGATCAGGGGATGGTGACCATTGTGGATTACGGTGTAGGCAACTTGGCATCGATTCAGAATATGCTGAAGAAAATCGGAGCAGAAAGCACCGTTACTTCTCTGGGTCAGGACATTGAAAAAGCGACAAAATTAATATTGCCTGGTGTCGGGTCGTTTGATACATGTTCAGGCAAACTGAGGGACTCTGGATTGCTTTCGGTGCTGGAAGAGCTTGTTCTGAAACAGAAGGTTCCCGTGCTTGGTATTTGCGTTGGGATGCAATTGATGTTCAGGTCAAGCGAGGAGGGGAAATTACCCGGTCTCTCTTGGATTAATGGAAAAATAGTCAGGTTTAATTCCTCACTCTTGCAATCCGATCTGAAAATTCCACACATGGGCTGGACCGATGTTGTACCTGCAAAAACATCAAGACTTTTCGATGGGATGTATCCGGAGCCCCGTTTTTATTTTGTGCATTCGTTTCACCCAGAGCCGGAAGAAATGCAAGATGCCATCCTGCATGCACACTATGGCTACGATTTTGTGGCCGGTGTTGAGCGCGGAAACATTGCCGGGGTTCAGTTTCATCCGGAAAAGAGTCACAAGTTTGGGATGAAACTGCTGGAAAACTTTGTTAATAACTATTGATTGAATGAAGCGCGTGCGTGTCATTCCTGCACTTCTAATCCAGAAAGGAGGCCTGGTAAAGTCCATCAAATTCAAGGACCATCGGTATGTAGGAGATCCGATCAACGCGATCAGGATATTTAATGAGAAAGGGGTAGACGAGATTGTGGTGTTGGACATCTCGGCAACCAGTGAGAAGCGGGGACCCAATATGAAGCAGATTCGTGAACTGGCCAGTGAAGCCTTTATGCCCATGGGTTATGGCGGTGGGATCACCACCCTCGATCAAATTAAAGAATTGATTCAATCGGGTATTGAGAAGGTGGTATTGAATACCAGTGCGATAGAGCGAAGCGAGTTGATTTCAACCGGTGCCCGGTATGTGGGGAGCCAGAGTATTGTGGTATCGATAGATGTGAAGAAATCTTTTTTTGGAAAGTATCATGTGGCTATTCGGAACGGTACGAAAAATACCGGCCTGGATCCGGTAGCTTTTGCTCGTCGATCGGAAGAATTGGGAGCTGGAGAAATTTTATTGAATTCCATAGATCAGGATGGGACGTTTGGTGGATTTGATAAGGAACTGATCAGAAATGTATCTGCTGCAGTCAGTTTGCCGGTCATCGCGATAGGCGGCGCTTCTTCCATCCCGGATTTTGCAGCGGCTATAGAAAGTGGTGCGTCGGCTGTGGCGGCCGGTAGTATGTTTGTATTCCAGGGCCCGCACCAGGCAATACTTATAAGTTACCCGAATCAACAGGAATTGAAGGAGAAATTGTTTTCATATTTAAATCAGAGTAATGGTCTTTTCGAAGGATGATTCGGATTACCAACAGTGCTCACTAACGGTGATGGACAACATTGCTGATCCGGATATCCAGTTTGACAAGGAAGGCGTTTGCAATTACTATCACGAATACAAAAAGGTTGAAGCTGAATCGGTTTTTCCAGGTGAATCAGGTGAACGAAAGCTCCATCAGCTGGCAGATGAAATAAAAAGACGTGGAAGCCGGAACCGCTACGATTGTCTCATCGGACTAAGCGGCGGAGTAGACAGTACCTATGTGGCATACCTTGTCAAAAACCTGGGACTTCGACCGCTTGCCGTTCATCTCGATAACGGCTGGAATTCGGAACTGGCTGTTAAGAATATAGAAAATGTTATCACAAAACTGGGGATAGATCTAATTACTCTGGTGATCAACTGGGAGGAATTCAGGGATATTCAACTTGCTTATCTTAAGGCTTCTGTCGTTGACATCGAAGTTGTCTCTGATCATGCCATTTTTGCCAGCATGTACAAATTGGCAAAACAGGAAAAAACCGGTTACATCATCAGCGGCACCAACATTGTGACAGAGCACATCATGCCGCCTCGGTGGATTTATAAAAAGATGGATTATGCCAACCTGAAGGACATTCATGACCATTACGGTAAACTCAGTCGAAAAACATATCCCACGTTTGATTTCAAAAAATACGTTTACTATTCGGCATTATTAAAATTAACTCCAATCTCTATTCTTAACTACGTGCCGTATAACAAGGAGAGCATTAAAAAACTGATCCAGGAAAAACTGGATTGGCGGGATTATGGCGGCAAGCACTATGAATCTGTCTTTACAAAATTCTATCAGGCATATATACTGCCTGCAAAGTTTAAGATTGACAAGCGGAAGCCCCATTTATCAACCTTGATTTGTTCTGGTCAGATGACCCGTGAGCAGGCGTTGAATGAATTGGCTAAGCCCCTGTATGATGAAAAGCAGCTCCGGGAAGAAAAGGAATATGTATTGAAGAAATTCAATTTGAGTAATGATGAGTTTGAGGTCATCATGAAGACACCTCCGGCCAGGCACGAAGATTTTAAGACAGACGCACAAATCAAGGAACGCTATATGAATTTTTTAAGGAAAACACAGCGTTTTAGAAATTCATTGAAAGGCAAAACAACCCAATGAGATCAACTATCAAATTCGGAATCATCGGCTGTGGCAGAATCGCAGAACGCCATGCGGAGCATGTCAATTCACTGGGCATTCTTGTGGCGGTCTGTGATATTGTTCCTGCCAAGGCCATAAAATTAGCCGGCCGGTATGGAGCGAAATCATACACAAGCCTGGATGAATTGTTGGAGAATGAGAAGGACATCAATGTTGTCGCTATCTGTTCACCCAACGGATTGCATGCAGAGCATGCTATCAAGGCTTTGAATAAGGGATTTCACGTTTTATGTGAGAAACCAATGGCCATAACGGTATATGATTGCGGCCAGATGATTCAGGCTGCTGAACGTGCAAATCGCCGCCTTTTTGCCATCAAACAAAACAGGTTCAACCCTCCCGTAGTGGCAGTAAAGAAAGCCATCGATGAGGGGAAGTTGGGAAAGATCAATAGTATTCAGCTTAGCTGCTTCTGGAATCGTAACCCCGATTACTATGCCAATTCCTGGAAAGGAACTATGAAACTGGATGGTGGAACCTTGTTTACACAGTTCAGTCATTTCATAGACTTGCTATATTGGATAGTGGGTGATGTACGGAATGTCCATGCTTACCTTGGAAATTTTGATCACCGGGGAATTATTGAGTTTGAAGACACTGGAGCGGTTATACTTGAATTTTATAATGGGGCCATTGGGACAATAAATTATACTGTGAACAGCTATAAGAGTAACATGGAAGGCTCACTCACTTTATTTGGAGAGAAAGGAACCGTTAAAATAGGTGGACAATACCTGAATGAGCTGGAATATCAAAACATAAAAGACTTTAAAATTGAGAATCTTCCGGAGGGGAACAAGCCTAACAATTATGGCAATTACACTGGCTCCATGAGCAACCATGATAAAGTGTATCAAAATCTCATTGAAGTTTTACAGAATAACGCCACGATCACCACGAACTCTTTTGAAGGAATGAAGACGGTGGAAATTATTGAAAAAATTTATAAAGCAGCTACCCGGCTATGAGCAACCCATCTGTTAAATCAGTTCAAATTACAGATGTGCGATTTGGTGAAAACATAAAAATAGTTGAACCGGTCAACCTGTACGGTTGTACGATTGGGGATTCTTGTTTTATCGGACCCTTTGTTGAAATCCAAAAGGATGTAGTGGTTGGCGCTCGTACTAAAATTCAGTCCCACAGCTTTATTTGCAGTTTGGTTAATATTGGAACGGATTGTTTTATCGGTCATGGGGTAATGTTCATTAACGATACCTTCGAAGATGGAAAGCCTGCAGGTGGGAACCAGACTAAATGGAGAAGGACGGTTATTGGCAACCATGTTTCCATTGGTTCTAATGCAACAATTTTACCAGTTAAAGTTTGTGATGAGGTGGTAATTGGTGCCGGGGCAGTAGTTACTCATGACATTATAACCCCGGGGATTTATGCAGGTAATCCAGCAAAACTCATCCGTAAATTGTCAATTTAAAAAGTATGCGTGTTCCATTAGTTGATCTTTATGCACAGTATCAAAGCATTAAGGGTGAAATTGATAATGCCATTGCCTCGGTAATAAATGATACTGCATTTATCGGTGGGAAATATGTCAAAGAATTTGAGACACAATTCGCAGAACTACTGGGCATCAAGCATGTCATTTCATGTGCCAACGGAACGGATTCTCTCTATATTATAATGAAAATGTTGGGCATTGGCCCTGGCGACGAAGTCATTACGCCAGCCAACAGTTGGATTTCAAGTGCTGAAACCATATCCCAAGCAGGAGCAAAACCCGTCTTCGTTGATGTACACCCCGAATTCTATAGTCTCGATGAGCGCCTTTTAGAATCTAAAATTACTTCCCGGACAAAGGCTGTCATACCCGTTCACTTGCAAGGACAGGTTTGCAACATGGATGCAATCCTTTCAATCTGCAGGAAGTACAACATATTTGTGATTGAGGACTGTGCTCAATCACATTTTTCAGAATACCATGGCATACGCGCTGGACTTTTTGGTATTGCTGCTTCATTCAGTTTTTATCCCGGTAAGAATTTAGGAGCCTATGGAGATGCCGGCTGTATCATAACCAACGACGACGTACTAGCTAATAAATTTAAAATTTATCCCCGACATGGTGCCCTCATCAAACATCAACACGAAATGGAAGGGATCAACAGCCGCATGGATGGATTGCAGGCCTCTATTCTTTCTGCAAAACTGCCGCACATCCTGCGATGGACGGAACAGCGTATTGAGAATGCTAACCTTTATACAGAGTACTTAAAAGACATTCAGGAGATTGCAACGCCGATGGTGCGGCCAGAAACCAGGCACACCTTCCATTTATATGTGATCCGGGCACAGCGCCGGGATGAATTAGCTTCTTATTTACGAACCAAGAGCGTTGAGACTGCAATTCACTATCCTACGGCCCTCCCTAATCTCCGGGCCTATCAGTATCTGAATCATCAGCCCTTTGACTTTCCTGTAGCTTCCCGTCTCCAACATGAAATTCTTTCCTTGCCCATGTATCCTGAATTGTCGCCTGAAATGATCAGGTATGTTGCGGATTGTGTCAGGAATTTTTACAATCGATAGACAAGACCGGATGCCCGATTTAAGAGGCAAGACAATTTTAATCTTATCTCCCCAGCGATGGGGAAAAATGTTTTTATCGAAGCATCATTATGCGATTGAACTTGCAAGGCGGGGAAATACAGTCTATTTCCTTAACCCTCCGGAATTATCGAACAACTCAGCCGGATGTCCCATCAGGATTGAAGCAATGGGACAGCACCCGAATCTTTTTATAGTCATTCACCACCTTTTTTTTCCCTATGCATTGAAGTTTTATTCTCCAATGATTTTTCATGCACTGATGCGGTATCAAATTAAGCGCGTATTAAATAAGATTTTCCGACCTGTTGATATTGTTTGGTCATTCGACCTGGGAAACTTATATCCCCTGCGGTTTTTTAGCGATGTTAAGTTCAAAATATTCCACCCCGTAGACGCTCCCTCAACCAATCAAGCTATTATGGCTGCCCAGGGGACTGACATAATCTTTTCGATTGCACGGGAAATTCTTGAAAAATACAGAAAGTTTAAGGTTCCTCTTCATTTTATTAACCATGGTGTTTCTGAAGATTTCTTTTCTTCTGTGGAATCTAAAAGTCGAACAAACGGAGCGATTCACGTTGGCCTTTCGGGAAATTTTTTACGAGCCGATTTGGATCGGGAAATTCTTTTGAAAATTATTGATGACAACCCTGATGTTCAATTTGAATTGTGGGGAAGCTTCAGTATGAATCAGTCTAATATTGGCGGGGGATCCGATGAACTGACAATTTCATTTATTCAATTATTGAAGGCTAAGAAGAATGTAACTATGCATGGTGTACTTTCCCCTCACGAATTAAGTAAGGAAATGACCAATGTCGATGCTTTTCTAATTTGTTATGATGTTGAAAGGGATCAGAGCAAAGGCACGAATTACCATAAGATTATGGAATATCTAAGCACGGGTAAGGTCGTTATTTCAAATAATGTCAGTACCTACAAAGATCGACCCGATTTAGTTCAAATGGTACAGGAACGAACTGATAACTTGCAACTACCGTCATTATTTAAGCAAGTGGTCAATCATTTAGAAACTTATAACAGTCTGGAAATGCAGTCCGTTAGGATAGCATTTGCTAATTGCAATTCGTATACAAGGCAGTTGGATGCAATTGAGAAAATTATCAAGGTGTATTGAAGAAATATTTAAATAAAAATCCATGAGGAAAATAACAACATATGCGAAAGTTCAGAAACTAATAAGCTTATTAATTCGCGGCAAGGAACTATTTATTAGAAAAAAGAAGTCAAAGTTCTTAAATGTAGGATGCGGCCCGCACCCTAACGAAAAGTATTTGAATTTGGATTATCACTGGACGCCGCAAATTGATATTTGTTGGGATATTTCAAATAAGCCATATCCAATTCCAAACGATTATTTGGAGGGTATTTATACAGAGCATTGCTTAGAGCATATACCCTTTGCCAGTTTTGTATTTAACTGTAATGAGTTCTTTAGAATGCTTCAAAGCAAAGGCAATCTTCGTTTAATAATGCCTGACGGGGAACTTTATTTAGATATATATCAGGAGCGAAAGGTTGGTGGAGAACGAAGAATGCCTTATGAAGTGGGTTACATTACTCCTATGGCCAGGATAAATGGTATTTTCAGAAATCATGGTCATCTTTTCATCTATGATTTTGATACCGTAAAGAAAATATTGGAAGAATCGGGTTTTGTTAATATTAAGAAAGAAAGTTATCGGACTGGTAGAGAATCAACTTTGTTAATTGATACTGATTGGCGGGCATTGGAATCTCTTTACGTTGAGGCGTCAAAACCTTAAAAATTAAATCTGTAGCTGCGAAGGTGTGTGACGATACAGGATTAAAATATTTGAATTCATTTCCCTTATTAACCCTTATCTACAGTATCTCCGGAATATGCAATCACTAATATTTACCATCTTAAATGGACGGAATGAAGAGCTTAATAAATCAAAATGAAACTTAGGGTTGGTCTGGTTATTTCGCACCCTATTCAACACTTTTGTCCGCAGTACGCAAATTTTGCAAAAAATGATAAAATAAATTTTAAAGTCTTCTTTGCATCCACAGTGGGTCTCAAAAAATATTATGACCCTAATTTTAAACAAGAAATTTCCTGGGGCAGCCTTTACCTTGATAAATTTGATCACGTGTTCCTGAATGGTGACATAGCCATTCCCTCTTCAGCTAATCTTGACGCTACGGATCTGGAGATTGAACTAATGAAGTTTAAACCTGATGTTCTGATGGTCTATGGCTATTTCCAGAAATTACAGCGACGAGCCCGTCGATGGGCTATTATACAAAAAGTGAAACTGGCTTATATTTCTGATAGTGAAAACAGGCACAAAAGAAGCTATTTCATACGTACTCTTATATTCTTGTGGACACGAATTTATTTTTCAAAAATAGATTACTTTCTCACAGTGGGCGATGCAAATGAGAAATATTATCAGATCCATGGGGTTAAGTTTCAGCAGATGCTGCGGATGCATTTTCCAATAGATATTGAACATTATCAGCGAAGTTTTGAGACACGTGCCGTTTTAAGATCGGAGATCAGGAGCAGGTATTACATTGGTCAGGATGAGATTGTTTTAATTGTTGTCGGAAAACTGGTTTCCTGGAAAAATCAGGACCATATTATTGAAGCCATGGCGTTGCTTGAGAGGTCTGAGATTTATGTGCAACTCTTTATTCTGGGATCCGGGGAAATGTCGGAGAGATTGACGATTCAGGCAAATCAATTGAAGGGAAGCAAGGTTCACTTTCCGGGATTTGTAGAAGCCACCTCGCTTCCTGCCTTCTATGCAGCAAGTGATGTATACGTTCACCCGGCGGCAATGGAACCGCATTCAATAGCCATTAGTGAAGCTATTTTTATGGGTTGCCCGGTTGTTGTTAGCGATCGAAGCGGTAGTTATGGCCCACACGATGATGTACAGGTTGGTATCAATGGACTTGTTTATGATTTTGGAAATATCATTGAGTTAGCGGAAAGATTAAAAAGTTTGGTTGAAGATGAACACCTTAGAAAAGAATTTTCCACGCAATCACATTGTATCGCAGTGGAATTCCAAAATGAAGCTCATTTTGGAATAGTCAATAAATTAATAGACCGGTGCCTCGGAGTATAATTCATCTTTTAAAGAAGTGCATGTACAGGGCCTTATGCAATCGTTTGACAGGATTTATTATCCTTGGTATATTTAAAGACCGTGTCCCCAGCCTCCGTTGGATACCATTTGCTTTTGACCTAACAAGCAATTCAATAAATAAGCCATTGGTTGCTTCTGTTTTCTGGGGATTTTATGAAAGTGCTGAAATTCGTTTGATCAATAAATACCTTGACGGAGAAATTGATGTCATTGAGCTTGGTGCCAGCAGTGGCATTGTATCATCGTTTATTATTTCAAAATTCAGGAATGCCAATATCCGCCTCATTTCGGTTGAGGCAAATAAAAATTTGGCTGATTCATGGAAGAGCAATGTAACGAGCCATAACCTCCATAATACTAGGGTAGATCTGTTGAATCGGGCTGTTCATTATGGTAAAAAGTTTGTGAACTTTAATGTAAGCGGAAACCCGACGGAATCGAGATTATCCAATAGTGAAAATGAAAATTGGAATGAAGAAGATGTAAAAGTGGAATGCATCACACTCGAGTATATTGTTGACACGTATGGAGTAAGTTCATTTGGGTTATTTTGTGACATTGAAGGAGCGGAAATTGAGTTACTACTGAATGAGGGTGAAATTTTTAAGAAATGTAAATACTTGTTTATTGAATTACATAAAACAGTTTATAAGCAGAAACAGTATGAAGTTGAGGATCTCAAATCCCTGATAATCCGCAAAGGATTTATCGTAGTCGCTCATTATGGGCCGGTTTATTATTTTATTTCGTCTTAATACTTAATAATATTTTGTTAAAAGCACCCGAATTAAATGCTCATTAAAAATTTATTATTAATATGAAGCTCTTGATTATTGGGTCCGATGAGGTTTACGCAATTGAAAACATGTATGTCAGGTATTTGCGCGAACTGGGGATTGAGGTATTCTCCTTTTCATCGCGGCGTTTGTTTTACGACTATTACAAGATGAGTTTAGTCCACAAACTGTTGTTTAAGGCGGGCCTATCTCCAATCTATCATTCGATCAACAGCGAATTGAAGAACCTGATTGAGCGAATAAGACCGAATATTATTTGGGTGTTCAAAGGCATGGAAATATTTCCTGATACATTAAAGTATGCCAGGGAAATGGGGGTGAAACTGGCAAATTATAATCCTGACAATCCATTTCTATTTTCGGGAAACGGAAGCGGCAATTCAAATGTTTCAGAATCAATTGGCCTTTACGATTTGCACTTTACCTACAATCTCCAGGTGTTGGAACAAATTAAGAAAAATCACAATGTTCGCGTTTCCTTCTTACCATTTGGGTATGATCTCAGTTACCAATTGTATGAATCTCTTCTGGATCAAAGTGAAATAATTGAGGCATGCTTCCTGGGAAATCCGGATAGCGAGCGGGTAAAATTTATAAAAGGACTTGCCGAGCGTGGAATAAAAATCGCCCTGTATGGGAATGATTGGCAGCGGTATGTTCATCATGGTAACGTTAAAATATTTCCACCGGTTTATGCAGAGAAATTATGGTCGGTGTTGAGACAGTATCGAGTTCAACTGAATGTCATGAGGATTCACAATGTAGATTCCCACAACATGAGAACCTTTGAGGTGCCTGGAGTTGGTGGTATTATGCTCGCTCCGGATACAAAGGAGCATCATCTTTTTTTTGAAAATCAAAAGGAGATATTTTTGTATAAAGACATTGATGACTGTGTAAAGCAAATTACTTTTTTGTTATCCATATCTACAGAAAAGAGCAATGAAATTAGGAAATCGGCGAGAGATCGATCTGAACAATCTGGATATAATTACAAGCATCGGGCAGCAGAGGTCTATGTTGAATTGAATAAGTTATTGCTTGGGTAAACTTGTGATTATCCATTTTTCCCCTCTGGAACTTTACCCACCGGTTCAAAATCTGCTTTGGGAATTAAAGAAAACAGATGGCAGAGTGATCGTTCTGACAACAAGGAATTCTCACCAATCCTGCTTTGATGTCAATTCAGATAGAATTGTAATCAATAGAATTGGTCAAAACACAAATGGGAAGAATTTTGTTGAACGATTGTTTTGGTATACCTATTTCTACATCATTGCAATTTTACAGTTGATTCTATTCAAACCGGATAAGGTCTTTTATTTTGAGACCATCTCATCATTTCCAGCTTATTGTTATAAGAAATTCTTCCGGTCGGCAGTGGGGATTTACATTCACTATCACGAATACACTTCGCCACGAGAGTATGAAACAGGCATGTGGTTAGTCAGGACATTTCATCGTTTTGAACATTGGATTTATCCAAAGGCTTTTTGGGTTTCGCATACCAACGCCGAGCGTCTTGAGTTGTTTGTTGCAGACATTTCACCGACGATGGTCGCTAATAAATTTGTACTTCCAAACTACCCACCATGCAATTGGAGGAATGGGAGTAGATCAGATCAAAAATTTCCAGTAAAGTTTATTTATGTAGGATCCTTGAGTTTACAAACTATGTACACGAAGGAATTTGCAGAATGGGTATTATCTCAAAATGGCAGGGTCCATTGGGATATTTATAGCCACAATTGCAAAAGTGATGCATCTGAATATCTGATCGGTTTAAAATCTGAATTTATTACAACACATCAAGAGATAAACTATTCCGAATTACCCGCCATTATAAGGCAATATGATGTAGGGGTAATTCTTTACAATGGGCATATTCCAAATTATGTCTTTAATGCACCGAATAAGCTATTTGAATATTTGGCATGTGGTCTGGACGTATGGTTTCCTGAGATCATGCTGGGTTGTATGCCTTACCAAACCCATTCAACTTTTCCAAAAGTAGTCCCAGTTGATTTCACAAATACACCTGAAATGAATCTCGAAAAATTAATTAATCGGAAAGATTTGTCATATTATCTACCGGAATATTATTGCGAGGAAGCATTGAGTGAAATTGTAAAACAAATTATTTAAGGATTTCTGAATTTGTGGACTGGGTTATTGCTCAAGAAGGAGAAGTAAGACTGGATATTTTCTCATTCTATTATCCTCCTGATGACTATGCACTCTTTTCAAAACTAAGTAAATACATCTCCTTAAAGAATGGTGTCAATTATGATTTACTCCCGAATCTGTTTGCAAGCTATGACGTTGGGATGATATTATACAATGGATTAATTCCCAATTATATTCACAACGCTCCCAATAAGTTATTTGAATATCTGGCATGTGGACTTGATATTTGGTTTCCTGTAATAATGACTGGTTGCATGCCATATAAGAATACCACATCATACCCAAAGGTTATTGCCATCGATTTTGCGGAGATTTCAAAAATCGATTTTCGTGAATTAGTTGATCGATCCAAATTAACCTGCAAACGAGAGGATTATTTTTGTGAACTAGCATTGAAAGATTTAGTTGACGAATTATTGGATGATAGCAAGATTACTAAGATACCTGCCTAAGTTTAAGGGAAAGCAAAGAATTGCAAGAATATTGCTAAAAGGATCCTTTTCCAGGATGAATGATGTCCTGATTCCGGGAAAGTATTCAACAACTTTTCATGTTCCGAATGTTATCGAGACAATAGGATTTGAATTATTAATTAATGGAATTTATGAGGAGGAAACCATTGAATTTATATGTAGAAAATTGAACAGCAATTGCAGTTTCCTTGACATTGGTGCAAATATCGGTGCCATAGCAATTCCAGTGGCAAAGCAACGCAAAGATGTGAGGGTAATCTGCGTGGAGGCTTCTCCATGGGTTTTCAAATATCTTGAGAAGAATATTCTGGCGAATCCACCGATCAAAGTAGCATTAATTAACAAAGCCATTGCAGAGTCCCTTGGCATTTTTATCCAATTTTATTGTCCAAAAGATCAATTTGGGAAGGGATCAATGGCCCCTGTATTTACGTTGGAGAGTACCCGCGTGGAGACGATAACGTTGGATAAATTATTGCTTGATTTTCCAGATGTAGGAATGATTAAGATAGACGTTGAGGGATTTGAATATCAGGCATTTCAAGGCGGCGCTAAGACATTATGCCGCCTCGATTCACCTGACATTTTATTTGAATTTGTTGACTGGGCGGAGCGGGCTGCCCTGAACACGGAGCCCGGGAAAGCGCAGGAAATTCTCCTGGAGTATGGCTATAATTTATATGTTTTTCATGAAGGCTTAATCAATAAGAAAATTGATAAACCATTAAGAGAAGGCGCCAGTATGCTTTTAGCTACCAAGAAAACTGATTTAGTTGTTCGATCCACTTCATCTCATGATTATAATATTTAAATGAGGGTAGTACACTTTCAGCGAAAGCCTCGTATAGGAAATTTTAGTATTGAAACGGTTTTTGATAGAATACGGAAAGAACTGCCCCAGGATATTTCCTGCCAGGTTAAGGTCATGAAGTATTACAGTAATGGTTTTTGGAAAAGACTGTATGCCTGTTTAGAAGCGGCGGGTTCTCAAGGGCAGATTAATCATGTTACGGGTGATATACATTTTATTACACTTTTTCTCGCTAAAAAAAGAACAGTGCTTACTATTCACGATATACTGGCTGTTGAAAGCCCTAACCCATTCAAACGATTTATTTTCAAATGGTTCTGGATAGTTTTTCCCATTAAAAAATCGGCAATAGTAACAACAGTTTCTGAAGCAACGAAAAGCGAATTATTACGCTATGTTCGGATTGATTCGAACCGAATTTTTACTGTCCCGGATCCGATCTCTGACTTATTTACTCCGTCTCCTAAGACATTCAATAAGACACACCCGACCATACTTCAAATTGGGACAAAAAGAAATAAAAATGTTGTACGCCTCATTGAGTCCTTAAAGGGAATTGACTGTCGATTGGAAATAGTGGGTGAATTAACGGAAGAGATACGGTTGGCGCTGAGTGAAAATTCAACAGTTTATACCAAGAGCTGCAATATTTCTACTCATGAGATATTAGAAAAATATAGGAATTCCGACATTATTGCTTTTGTTTCCACTTATGAAGGATTTGGCATGCCGATCATTGAAGCCAATGCAATTGGGAGAGTGGTGGTAACCAGCAATGTAGCATCGATGCCGGAAGTAGCAGGCGATGCTGCCCATTTGGTTGATCCTTTTGATGTGTCCTCAATCCGTACCGGCATTCTAAAAGTGATAGAAGATGATGCATACCGGGAACATTTGATTGCGAATGGTTTTATAAACAAGGAGAGATTTGGGGCGATTAAAGTTGCGGAAATGTTTGCAGAGATTTACCGTTATTTGATGAACAGAGATCTGGCAGATAAGACTCAACGAAAACTGATTTTCAAAAGTAAAATAACATAAGAAATGTTGTTATTCTGTCTTATTATTTTCCTGGCAACCTGTTACTTGCTCATTTTAAAATCGGGTAAAACTTTTCCAATTCTTTATCTCTTTCTATTTGGATACTTTCTTCAATACATCGGTTCAACTTATTTAATATATAATCAATTCCCGATGCTGGCAGCATGGATGCCAATCAAGCAAGAACAATATTTTTCATATGCTATTCCTGCGTTAGGAAGTTTATTATTGGGTGTATTTCTTTTTAACAGAGATTTCGACATCAGGAAGTTGTTGGATATGATTGACCCGGTTGAGGCCTCTAATCTCGGGTACCTGTTGCTGGGAATTAGTTATGGTCTTGATATTTTGTCCCTTTCAATCCCTGCTCTCGACTCAATTATATCATTCACTGTATATATGAAGTACATTGGGGCGATATGCTTACTATTTTCTAAGGGTATATTGAATTATGGATTGATAATTTTAACTGCGATTCAATTATTATATAGCGCATTGCGAGGTGGGGTATTTATTGATTTTTTTATGTGGTCAACCTTTCTTTTCTTTTTTGCATCATTGAAGTTTGGATTTTCGGTGTGGCTCAGGGCTTCTTTTTTCCTTATTGCCGGGCCAGTATTGTTTATGGTTCAAAGTGTTAAGGATGATTACCGGGATGCCACCTGGGAGAATAGGCGAGAGTCTGGTATTCAGACTTTCAATGAGATTGCCAAACAAGAGGTTGACCGGAGTAAAAATACTCCATTCCTGAAAACAGATGGTGTCGTAAAGACCGTTGGCCGCCTTACACAGGGCTGGCATTTGAGTCTTGCTATGAAATGGGTGCCTGGACATAAAGCATTCACGAATGGAAATGAAATGTTGGGTGATGTAGTGGGAGCGATCTTGCCGAGAATTCTTTTTTCTGGAAAGAAATTAGTTGCCACTCAGGATAAGTTCTTTATGTATACTGGATATAAGTTGAGGAAAAGCACTTCAATGACTATTGGCGTACTGGGTGACTTTTATATTAATTTCGGAAAAACAGGATCCTTTATAATGCTTTTTATCTTTGGAGCTTCGGCGTCCTTATTTCTGAATTACTTTATTAAAAGATTTGTACTCACTGATCCATTGAACATAATCTGGATTCCCTTTATGTTTAGTTATTTCGTAAGGGCCAATAATGACTTCTACATGGTGTTCAATTGCATGGTGAAAGGATTCCTCATATTCTTGTTTGTAAACTTCTCACGTAAGCAACTGTGGGTAACCCACCGGCAAAAGAGTTTAGCTCCGCAGTGAGAAAAATACTTTTGCTTTACCCATTCTATTGGCCGCACTATAAAGCAGGCGGCCCAGTCCAATCCCTCTTCAATCTGGCTGGTTATTTCAAAGATGAAGCCAGTTTCTATGTAATTTCAAAGGATTCCGACATTGATGGGAGCAAGTCGGATGAACCAATAATAAATTCGCGATGGATTACTGGTCCTCAAAACGAACAGATCCATTACACTTCTGCTATTACTACCAGCTTACTTTTCAGACTTATCAGGACAATCCGACCCAATGTCATTCTGATCAATGGCATGTTTAATCTGAATACAACACTCAACGGCATTATTGTATCAAAATTGCTAGGGATAAAAATGATCATTTCTCCCAGGGGAATGCTGCAGGCATGGGGACTCCAAAGAAATAGTTTTGTAAAAAGAATTTATCTCGCCAAACTCAGGCTTATACTAGGTAGGAGGGAGTTGTGGCATGCCACGGACGAAAAGGAAGCCAATGATATCCATACGCACTTTGGCTCGCAGCAAAATGTAAATGTCGCCTCCAATATTCCAAGATCTATCTCTAAGCCATTGGAAGTTGCATGGATTGGTAAGAACGAAAAAATAAAGATTGTATTCCTTTCTCTGATTAACCCCAACAAAAATCTTCATCTGATCATTGAAGTTGTGAATGCATTAAAAGACTTTTTCTCCCTCGCAATTTATGGCCCGGTAATCGACTCTGAATATTGGATGAAATGCAAATCACTGATATCTCAGGAAAGTGATATTCAGTATAAGGGACCCGTCCCTCCCTGGGAAGTGCCCACCATCCTGGGACAATTCCATTTTTTTATTTTGCCTACCCAAGGGGAAAATTTTGGCCATGCCATATTTGACGCATTGTCCTGCGGGACGCCGGTCATTACTTCAAAGAATACACCCTGGGCGGATATTGACCAAGCAGGAGCAGGTTTTTACATTGATCCTCTTAATCCCGACGGAATGAAATTGATCCTTGAAAAAGTAAGGCTGCTCACCGCCGGTGATTACCAATCCTTGAAGTCGGGGAGCATCCAGTATGCACGCCGTTACCAGGAGTCCAGAGACTATAAGTCTGAATATAAATTTCTTTTCGAGTAAGCGTATCAATGCCTGATCCCCGGGAGGAATCGAACCCAACGAATCGGCTGCCGATAGAACTCCTCATGGGATTTATCCTGGCGTATTTCATCATTCGTACATTTTTCGCCGGGGACTTTGCTTTTGAAAAGCTGGCCTTGGGAGATGAAACTTCGAGTTACCAGGCAGTGGATGAAGAGAAGCACTTGATTCACATTCAAAGGCTAAGCGAAGAGGAAAAGACTGAATTAGTAAACTCATGGAAAAGGAGAGGGGAGAAGAATGTGATCTTTTTCCTGGGCAATTCCCAAACGCATAGCATCAATCAGCAGCGTGAAAGTGATGTAAATTATATTGAATTGCTCTATCGTCGGGAGCAGTCGGCTAGTCAGGAGGTGCTTTGCATGAGTTTGCCCAATGCCGGGTTACAGGAGTTTTTTCTGGCATTCGAATATTGGAAAGATCGACTGCCAATTAAAACGCTCATCGTGCCTTTGTTTATGGACGACATGCGGGAAGACGGTATCCGGGATGTATTTTTTTCGGATCTCGTGGACAACAGATTCCAACTTCAGGACACTTCCTCCGAAATATCTTTGAACATCAATAGGGAACTTCGCGATTACTGGTCTTCTAATTCCAATAACCAGACCACACTGGGTGACCCGAATTTGGCAGCACTGCGTGAGACCTATCAGGAACGAACTGAAATCTATTTGAACAACAGGCTGGATTCACTCTCGCTCGCCTGGAACAACCGCCAGAATGTACGGGGTCAGTTTTTCAATTGGCTTTACCGACTGCGTAATACAGTATTGCGGATCAAAGCAAATACTGTCAGAAAGATGATCCGGGCAAGATACAACCTGAATCTGGATGCTCTTGAAAAATTGATTTCCTCTGCGCTCTCAAACGAGACGCAGGTCTTGTTGTACATTCCTCCCATAAGATCGGATGTTTCTCTGCCGTATGATGAAAAGGAGTATGAGGATTTTAAGCAGGCAGTTCAGTCCATCGCGATGCAGCATCCCGACTCAGTCTATTATAAAAATTATGAAAGCATTGTATCGGGAAAATACTGGGGATACAAAGACGCTACTGATCTTTCAGGCCAAAGAGAGGTTGACTATATGCATTTTCAATTTGAGGGTCACCGCCTTTTGGCCGACTCTCTTCATAATGCGCTCATGAGAATCCAGGGAAACTGATATGACATTCAATTCAGTCACCTTCATCGTATTTCTGATCGTAATCGTTGCGTTATACTGGACGCTGCCAAGAAAAGTCAAAATGTGGATGCTGCTGGCGGCAAGCTGCATGTTTTATGGATTTTGGAGATGGGAATATCTTTCGGTTATGTTCGTGTCTGCGATGACCGATTATTTCACAGCCATAGCCATCGGCAACACGCCAATAGAAAACAAACGAAGGCGTCAACTGCTGCTTTCCATCACTTTGCTCGTCAACCTTGGACTTCTGTGTTACTTCAAATACCTGTATTTCTTTACAGAAAATGCGAACGGCCTGATGCAAGTCATTGGCATTGACTACAACTTGCCCTTATTTAAGATACTCCTCCCGTTTGGAATAAGTTTCTACACTTTTGAAACTATTAGTTACACCGTTGATGTGTACCGGGGTTTGATTAAACCTGAAAAAAGTTTTCTCAATTATGCATTGTTTGTTGCTTTCTTCCCGAAGCTGGTGGCGGGCCCGATACAAAGGGCTTCCGAGCTGCTCGTTCAATTGAAGAACAGACCGGAGTTTCAGCTCACATTTCTTGCAGAAGGGCTTAAGAGGATATTGTACGGATTGTTTCTTAAAGTCGTGCTGGCAGATAACATCAGTCCGCTGGTGGATGAGGGATTTGGAGCAGATCCGGCTACGCTCTCTGCCATTGACGTCTGGACATTGGCATTTCTCTTTGGCTTTCAAATCTATTTTGATTTCTCGGCGTATTCTCACATCGCTGTGGGTGCCGCGAAAATGATGGGCATCACAGTTCCTGAAAATTTTGAATATCCCTACATCGCCAAATCATTTAAAGATTTCTGGAAACGGTGGCACATATCTCTTTCCTCCTGGATTCGGGATTATCTCTACCTGCCCCTCGCAGGAATTAAGGTTGAAAAATCTACTGGCAGGGGTGGAATCGGTGAGGGGCTTGAATCGACATCCCGAACTTCTAAAAACAAAGCCCTTTTTCTTACCTGGGCAATCATGGGGCTATGGCACGGTGCTAACTGGACTTTTGTGGTCTGGGGACTGTATCATGCAACCTTCATTTTCGCAGAGCGTAAACTGTTGCCCTTGCGGGAAAAATTCCCCTTTCTTGGAAACTATTGGATCGTTTGGCCATTGACTCTGGCGTTGGCGATGTTGAGTTGGATTCCTTTCAGGGCCAACTCCCTTGGCGACACTTTTATCATGTTTTCAAAAGTGGTAAATCCCTGGCAATACGGATATTATACGATGAGAGAAAACACGTATCTGATCACTGCAATGTTATTGATTTTAGTGATTTGTATGTACCACATCAATCAATATCTGGAAGAAAGATTGCAACGCTGGCCCTGGTTCTATTTCGGAATTAATTGCATTAAATACACCGTAATCATCATTTTTGTGTTCACTTTTTTGAGGCCTATAAGCCAGTTTATTTATTTTCAGTTTTAACGTGAAGTAATAGTATGTTCGTTCTTGGTCTCAATGCCTACCACGCAGATTCGTCTGCTGCTATTTTTAAAGATGGCGTATTGATCGCTGCTTCTGAAGAAGAAAGATTTAGACGGATCAAGCACTGGGCCGGCTTTCCTTCATTAGCCGTTGAATTTTGTTTACAGGAATCCGGGATAACACTAAACAATGTAGACGCAATAAGCATCGGAAGAGACCCAAGGGCTAAAATTCTGAATAAAATAGCATTTGCATTGAGAAATTTTTCAATGAGTAACCAGTTGTTGCTGGATAGAATCCGTAACTCGAAGCAGGTGGCGTCGGTGGAAAGTGAATTGTCGGAATTGACGCGTCTCCCGCAATCAGCCATTGCTTCAAAATTAATTTATGTAGAGCATCATCGGAGTCATCTCGCATCGGCATTCTTTGCAAGCCCATTTGAAGAATCAGCAATTCTCTCCATCGACGGATCGGGTGATTTTACAACGACCATGATTGCTGTAGGAAAGCAAAATCAGATTGAGGTACTGGATTCTGTAGACTTCCCGGTGTCAGCTGGCTTGTTCTATACTGCGTTTACTCAATACCTTGGCTTTCCTCACTATGGCGACGAGTATAAAGTGATGGGCCTGGCGCCCTATGGCACCCCTCGCTATGTTGAGGATATTCGTAAGATTTTACATTTCAAGGCAAATGGTTTGTTTGGCTGGGACAAGCGATACTTTTCGAAAGCCAATGAAATCAAATTGGATTATTCGACGCACGTTCCGGTGGTTTCAACACTCTACGGTGAGAAAATGATTGAAGTCTTCGGCCCGGCAAGACGATCAGATGAAGAAATTGGACAGAGGCATAAGGATATTGCCGCAAGTGTACAAAGTGTATGTGAAGAACTAGTCTTTCATATCCTGAATCACCTCCAGAAAAGGACCGGCTTGAAAAATATTTGTATTGCCGGAGGTGTCGCCCAAAACTCAGTCGCCAACGGAAAAATCTTGGAAAAGACGGCTTTTGATAACCTTTACATTCCTTCTGCTGGACATGATGCTGGCATCAGTATGGGTAGTGCATTATATGCCTACAATCATATATTGAAAAAACCCCGTGGACAGGCAATTTATAACGCCTATACGGGAAGCAGATTTACCAATAATGAAATTGAGTTATTGTTGAAAGATCGGGGCATCGCTTATGCCAGGATGGAAGATGGTGCCCTTTTCGACAAAATTACAGATATGTTGATTCAACCCGGTGTAGTCGGATGGTTTAACGGTCGGGCGGAATTTGGTCCAAGAGCTCTAGGCGCGCGATCAATCCTCGCCGACCCGCGCAACATTCAGGCAAAGGATTTGTTGAATTCAAAAATAAAAAGAAGAGAGAGCTTCCGTCCATTTGCTCCATCCATTTTAAAAGAGCATACCGCTGCCTGGTTTGAAAAAGTTGAAGACGTTCCTTTTATGGAAAAAGTGTTTCTAATCCGGAAGGAAAAAAGAGCCGAAATCCCTGCAGTAACACATGTGGACGGAACAGGCCGGTTACAGACCGTAACCGAGGACGTTTCGCCACGGTATTACCATCTGATTGAAAGGTTCAGGCAGAAAACAGGAGTACCCATATTGTTAAATACTTCATTTAACGAAAACGAACCAATTGTCAACACGCCCGCTGAAGCGCTTGACTGCTTTCTACGAACTCAAATGGATATGTTGGTACTGGAAAACTGTGTGGTGGAAAGATGAAAATTTCTCTGTTGACTGTTTCTTACAATTCAGCCTCTACCATTGCTGATACCATCAATTCCGTCTTGTCGCAGGACTATCCCGACATTGAGTACATCATCGTCGATGGCAATTCAACTGATGAGACGCTGCAAATTATTCAATCTTATCAGGATAGAATAACAAAATGGATCAGTGAGCCTGATCGAGGTATTTATGATGCGATGAACAAAGCAATAAAGACGGCAACTGGGGATGTGATAGGAATCATCAATTCAGATGATTTTTATACACATAAGGGAGTTATTACTACGGTAGCCAGAACGCTGAAGGAGAAGTCCGTTGATGCTGTCTACGGAGATCTGACTTTTGTTGATCCTCATAACCTGAAAAGAACGGTAAGAAAATACTCATCAATGAGCTGGACGCCGGAGAAATTCGCATGGGGTTTTATGCCTGCCCATCCAACATTTTTTGTCAACCGTACCTGGTATGAAAAGGCAGGATTTTTTAAAACTGATTATAAAATTGCAGCGGATTACGAAATGCTAATAAGGCTACTCTATGTACACCGGGTAAGCTACGCATACATACCGGAGAATATGGTGGTGATGAGGAAAGGTGGAGTGAGTTCAAGTAGCCTCATGAGTAATATTATCCTTAATAGGGAAATCCTGAGGGCATGCAACGAAAACGGAATCTCCAGTAATTATTTCAAAATATATTCAAAGTATTTTAGGAAAGTCTTTGAATTGGTAAAATGAAATCAGTTTTCATCACTGGTGTCACTGGTTTTGTCGGAAGCAATCTTGTCCGTTATCTGAACAGTCAATTGGATATTCGATTAATCGGACATTGTCGCAATGTCACCCTGGCAACCCGGAAGTTTAATGGACTAAGACTGGAGCTGGTGGAAGAGTTCAATGCAGAAGTTCTGGATAAGTTGAAGGTAGATTGTGTCATTCACCTTGCGGGAATTGCTCATGATCTCACCGGCCAGTATTCACCACAAGATTATGAAGACATAAATCACCTTATGACGGTCGGTATTTATAATGAGTTTCTCCACTCTAAAGCTTCTTCTTTTATTTTTGTTAGCTCCATTAAAGCAGCAGTTGATCATACCTCAATACCGGCAACCGAACAAGTAATTCCAACTCCGGTCTCTGATTATGGAAAATCAAAACGTAAGGCGGAAATATTCATTCAAAATACACCTTGCCCTGCCGGCAAGCGCTGCTATATTTTTCGTCCCAGCATGATTTTTGGGCCCGAAAACAAAGGAAATTTGAATCTGCTGTATGGATTTGTAAAGGCTGGAATTCCTTATCCGCTTGGCGCCTTCAAGAATCAAAGGTCATTTTTGTATGTGGGCAATCTCAATTTTATTATTGAAAGATTTATTTACAACACGTTCCCTTCGGGCATATACCATCTTGCCGATAGCGAGTCGTTGTCAACAGTTGAGTTGGTGAAGACCATGGCTGGAATTATTAAAAAAAGAATTTTCATCTGGAATTTTCCGCAAGGCGTTGTAAATTCGGTGGCTTTTTTTTGCACTTTGTTTCGTTTGCCATTGAACAAGCAAACTTTAGAAAAGTTGACGGAGAGCCTTGTTGTGTCCAATAAAAAGGTAATTGATGTGATCGGAACCCAACTTCCAGTTAGGACTGAGGAGGGACTAAGGGTGACTCTAAACTCCTTCCGTGGGTAATCTGACTTTACTATTTTCATTTCTAATACTCGTCTTCATTGAGTTGGGATACTTTTCATTGGCGCGGAGATTTGGAATAGTAGACCGTCCAAATGATAGAACACTCCATGAGCTCCCTACGATACGGGGCGGTGGAGTGATTTTTTATATTGTTGTTGTGCTTTATTTTATATTCTCTGGCAGACTTGAAATATGGTTTTTAATCGGCCTTTCACTTGTGAGTGCTGTAGGTTTGTTGGATGACATCTTCAACCTGAAGAGCAGCATACGATTCATTTTTCAGGTGGCCGCGTTTTGGTTACTTTTTTGGGGATTGGGTTGGCTTTCTTTCGGGTTTCTGATCGTATTGATAACTTCGGTTGTTGTGGTGGGTACGCTCAATGCTTACAATTTTATGGATGGCGTAAATGGAATGACAGGTGCCTATAGCCTGGTTGCTTTGGGGTCCTTGATCGTTATCAATCTGTATCACGTCAATTTCATTGACAAAAATTTTCTAACGCTCATTGTATTGTCATTGATTATTTTTAATTTCTTCAATTTCCGCAAAAAGGCCGTGTGCTTTGCGGGAGATGTCGGTAGTTACTCGATCGCATTTATTGTTATTTATTTAATACTGCTGGCATCCATCAAAACCGGGAATTTTATTTTTGTACTGTTCCTGGCGTTATATGGTGTTGACACTGCACTGACGATTGTACACCGTTTGTTGCGGAAAGAAAATATTTTCAAACCTCACCGCCTTCACCTTTTCCAGGTATTGGTCTATCATTATAAAATATCACATCTGGGAATTAGTAGTATTTATGCATTCACGCAATTGTTGATCAATGGACTCCTCTTCGCTTGCCTGGGTATTGATCAGAGTACCCAATATATAATAGGCCTGGTAATTCTGTTCTTATTAGTTTCGGTCTACGTTAGCTTGAAGGTCAAAATATTCTCTGAAATTCAAACAACTTGATAGGTGAACAATCTTTAAGTCTCAAAACCTGGTAGGTTAAGTGTATCTTTATTTTGTAAAGCCATTCTTTGATCGATTAATTGCGTTCATGGCATTGATAGTGCTCTTTCCGTTATTCTTGGTCTTGGCTATTTTGCTAGCGATCTTTCAACGAGGAAGTATTTTGTTTTTGCAAGAAAGACCTGGCCAGAGGGGGCAGTTGTTTAAGGTTATTAAGTTCAAGACCATGCGTGCAACAAGGGATGATCATGGTCATTTGCTTCCAGAAAGTCAGAGGCTTACAAGGATTGGAAGTTTTTTTCGAAGAACTTCTCTGGATGAATTGCCCCAACTCTGGAATGTACTGAAGGGAGAGATGTCAATCGTGGGACCCCGGCCGTTATTGATGAGTTATCTTCCTTTGTTTTCAGAAGAACAACAGCGACGACACAGTGTCCTTCCCGGCATCACAGGATGGACGCAAGTGAATGGCCGCCATGGAATTTCATGGAATGAAAAATTGGCTTTGGACATATACTATGTAAGGCACGTTTCGCTTTGGCTTGACCTGCTCATCCTGGGTAAGACTGTCATCCTTATTTTCTCGTTTAAGAAGGATATTTCATTGTTAGAAAAAACATTTACAGGAAATTGAAAAACATAGCCATTTATGGAGCGGGAGGATTTGGTCGCGAAACCGTATTGCTGCTCAATCAGATTAACAAGAAATCTAACGAATGGAAGATGCTTGGGTATTACGACGATAATATGACCAAAGGTTCTACTATTGACCGATGGCCAGCACTTGGTGGAGTTCATGATCTAAATGAGGTGAAGGAGCCATTAAATATTGTAGTTGCAATATCAGATCCTGGCACACGCAAATCTGTTGTAAAAAGAATCGTGAATACTCAAATTCTTTTTCCTACAATGATTCATCCTTCCTGTGAAACAGGTGATCATAACAACCTTTTTGGGAAAGGATGCATATTAACAGCCGGTGTAATTCTCACAACAGGAGTCAGATTGGAGGACTTTGTAATTGTTAATCTTTCTTCTACCATAGGGCATGATGCCATAATCGGAGAATTTTCCAGTGTGATGCCAGGATGCAACATTTCCGGAAATGTAAGAATAGGAAGCTGTACCCTCATGGGCACAGGGGCACGCATTCTTCAGAATATTACGATTGGCAATAATTGTAAAATAGGAGCTGGAGCAGTTGTGACTCGGAATTTTGAAGGAGGGAAAACAATTGTAGGGGTACCGGCTCATGAAAAATGATCTTGCCTCTTCCTTTCGAGAGTTCAAACCTGCACTGAGATTTCTCGGATTTTTTGCCGGGGTATACATGTCAGGCAACTTACTCTATGGCGGCTATGTTGAGTTCAATAAACCAAAGCCAGATCCGGTAAGCATTTGGGTTACTTCACAATCTGCATTTCTATTGAGTGCTTGCTCCGAACCGGTACAGGCCATCGTCAGCGAGCATGAACCGATTGTTTTATTACGGAGCGAGCAACGAACGGTGCTGCGGGTATTTGAAGGGTGCAATGGGTTGAACGTTATGATTGTATTTGTCTCCTTTGTAATTGCATTTGGAGGAAAGACAAGACAACTCTTAATATTTTTACTGGGCGGTTGTGCTTTGCTCCATCTGGTCAACCTCCTTAGAATTATGTTGCTGTACCAGACGGCCCTTTACCGACCCTTATTCTTTTACTATTTTCATAAGTACTTTTTCACGGCAGTACTTTACCTGGTCGTTTTTGGGCTTTGGTTACTTTGGATGCGGATGAATTCAAAAAAGAGTGAGCCTGTTAAAGCATAATTGGTCCCGTTGGTTGGCTGCCAGTCTTGCAGTTGTGGTACTGACCGGCATTTACTTTTTTCAAAATTTTGATTTCTCCACTTTAATGGGAGATCCGTCTCCGAATGTCAGATTCATTTTTAATAAATCAGTTCGATTTATTCTGAACGACAGCGCCTGTCTGTTGCTCATCATGGCAATTTTTAATAAATACAATTATCTAAGGATGAGCGCCTGGGTTTTCCTGGTGGAGTTATTCTTCTTTCTTCCAGTGTATTTCGTGTTAAAACTTTCGTTGGAAGGTGACTCAGAGATTTCATCGCCGCTGCTCTCGCAGTTGCACCGAATGATTGTAAACCCCCTACTTATGATTGTTTTGATAATGGGTTTTTTCTACCAGGATTATTTCTCAAAAAAAACCTAACCGATCACTGATTACAGATGGACAAAACCCCTCTCTCCTCCACACCCATCAACGCCACCGGCCTCGCCGATATACTTCGGGCATACGAGGGACAGTCGGTCATGAAGATCGTGGAAGACTTCGAGACAGCTCTGAGAAAATACACAGGCGCGAAATATGTGCTGGCCCTGAACTCCGGCACAGCGGCCATTCACCTTGGCCTAAAAGCGCTGGGAGTCGGACCAGGCGATAGGGTAGTTGCCCCGACATTCACCTACGTTGCCACCGTCAATCCCATCCTATACCTCGGTGCCACCCCGATATTAGTCGACAGCGAGTCAACCACATGGAACATCAGTCCTGAATTGCTGGACACTGCTATTAAAGAGCACGTCAGCAAGAAGGTGAAACCGCGATGCGTCATTGTGGTACACAACTATGGGATGCCATCCAAAATGGGGGAGATTAGGAATATTTGCGATAGTTATGCAATTCCAATATTAGAAGATGCAGCCGAGGCTGTTGGGTCTCGTTACAAGGGATCTTTGGCAGGCACCCTGGGGCAAATAGGAATTTTCTCTTTTAATAATAACAAGATCGTTACAACCTATGGAGGCGGGGCGCTGATTACTGAAAACGAGGAAATCTATCGAAAAACGTTGTTCTGGGCCACACAATCCAGGGAAGACAAGCCCTATTATGAGCACACCGACATTGGCTTTAATTATAGGATTAGTCCGCTGAATGCTGCTGCCGGACTTCTTGAATTAAAGGGGATTGATTCCAGAGTTGCCGAAAGGCGACAGGTATTTGATCGGTACCGGGAAATTTTAGGAACCAGGGATGATATAACTTGGCTGGAAGAACCTTCAGGACATTTCTCAAACCGCTGGCTAAGCACGCCATTGCTTTCAAATCCATTGAAAATCAATGAGATAATGACAAAGATGCAGCTCGAAAGTATTGAATGCCGGAGACTTTGGAACCCCATGCATCTTCAGCCCTACTATCAAAAGTATCCTGCGTTTGTCAATGGATACGCTGAAAAATTATTCCTGCAAGGGCTCTGCCTGCCATCCGGTAATTTGGCTTATGTGTCGGAGGTTTCCAGCGTTTTGAATCAAATCCCCTTGAGGACACCGAGAAAGTGACAACTCCCTCTCCCCGGAGAGGGCCGGGGTGAGGCTGGGGCCGCCTGCCCACCGAAGCCTTGGCATAGGTGGGGGTGAGGCCGATGCGCTCTGAGGCTGGCACGGAAATTTCTGTAGAGATCAAAGTTTTCCACCATCTGGAATCAAACCACAAATCACGGTTACTTCTCCTAAATTATGGGCATTTACGGCATTGGAGTCACCATTATCTCCACGAAAGTACTAACTTTGAAATCTTTTAATTTGAGTTGGCTATGAGAAAACTGCTGCTGCTGTCATTGTGCCTGGGCCTTCTTTCAACTCGGGTTATGGCGATCGGTTCCCCTTACACTTCTGTTGTAAATGGAAACTGGAATGTAGGCGCAACTTGGGGCAATGGAGGTAACGTCGCAGGCACGGATTACCCCATTGCAGGCCAAGCAGCAACAATTGCTTTAAACACCACCGTAACCGTTCCGTCTGGAACGTTTGCAGTTGGGAATTTAACAATGAATAATAGCACTACTGCCATTTTGAATATCAACGGCACACTTGAGGTTAACGGAATAATAAACTTTTTAGCTGTCAATCGACCTTCTATAAATGTTAATTCTGGCGGGACTATTCGATTAAAAGACGGTTCTTCAGTCGCTTTAAACTTAGTGACACCTGCTGGTTCACTTCCAAAATTTATTATTAATTCTGGTGGTACTTATGAAATGAACTATTCTACAGGGGGGACGGTTCCAAATATTACATTCAACGCCGGTTCGATTGTAAGGTTTACAGGGTACACGTCAGCGACTGCAACAACACCTGCTTTTGAAACCGGTGTTGCTATGCAAAATGTGGAATGGAATTGCCCAAGTCAGGGAAATGATATCTTTCTCAACGGAGCGATGCCAATCATTGCCGGATACTTTTCAGTTCTTTCTACTGGTCCACTTCCATGGTACTTAGTGATGACATCAAGTGCCTCTTCAACTTTGTCTGTGGGCTCAGACTTTACTGTATCTGGTGGTGCTTATGTGATTTTAACTGACGGCGGAGGTTCATTTGGTCTCACAGTCAATGGAAACACCACAGTGACAGGAGCTGGTTCCGAGTTAGACTTGAAAAACTCAACTGGTATAGGTACTCTATATCCGAAGGGTAATCTGACACTGTCCTCTGGAGCAATAATTAGCAACTTTGGTTTGGGTGCATCCAATATTATTTTCGATGGATCTTCTATAACAACTTTTACAAATTCAGGGACGATCTCAAACGCTGTTAATTTCGTAATTGCAAACGGCAGGACCCTTAACTTTGGGACTTCCGCAATGACAGGATCAGGTTCTTTTACCCTTCAGGCTGGAGGAACAATGGGGGTAGGATCTGTAGATGGACTAAATATCGCTGGAACAGCTCTCGGAAATGTGAAAGTAACCGGAACACGTACATACACCGCTGGTGGCAACATTGTTTATAACGGTTCAGGGCAAAATTTGGGAAATGAATGGGGTTCAACCGGTGCTCTTTTTGGGGTTGCCGTCAACCTTGAAATTGCTAATACAAGTAATGGGGTTGTAACTAACAACGTTATAGGCAGCACCAGTGTTGTGGGTAACCTAACATTGACCAGTGGATCATTGAGTATTGGCACCTCCAACACATTGGACATCAAAAGTAATTTCATCGCTACAGCCGGATTAATAAGCGGCAATGCAACTTCCAATCTTACATTCTCTGGTTCAGGAACTGTAACAGGCAGTCTTAGTTTTGCCGGCGGAGCACAAAACCTCAATAACTTTACTATAAACAGAGCCGCCGATATCACGCTCGCTTCAGCGCTGACGCTTTCAGGAACTCTTGCTTTTGCCAGCTCAGGAAATTTGCAATTCAATGGCTTGACACTGACTGTAAATGGAGATATCACACAAGCGGGTTCGGGTGCATTAAGCAGTACCAACACAGCCACCAATCTTGTTATCGGTGGTACCGGTGCACTTTCTGCTCTACCGTTTTGTACTAGCTGTGGAATAATGAATTTTAATAATGTGACTTTCGGACGGACAAGCGGAGGAGCCTATACCTGGGCCAGTGCAGCCAGAGTGAATGGAACGCTCAGTCTGAATTCGGGAACATTGACCCACTCGTCTGGCCTGACGATGGTTACTGGCTCCACTTTCAGCAGAAGTTCTGGCAGTTCCGTAGCAACCAATGCCCCCGGTACAACCGGCAGCTACAATGTAACATACATTGGAAACCTTACGACAAGTTTAGAGTTGCCTTCAAGTACGACAGCTCTAAACAATCTGACCAGCGCCGGAAACGTAACGTTAGATAAGTCAATTACTATCAATGGAGATGTGAATATAAACAGTGGAACACTTGACGCGAGTACGTTTAATGTGACAATGGCAGGAGCAAATTTCCTTGTTAATGGAGGAACGTTCATAATTAATACTGCAAACACCGTAACATTTTCAAGGGCCGGAACCACCGCCTTGACAGGTACATCAGTTGCCGGTACTCAATTCGGAAATATCACGATCAACTCAGGAGCAACGCTGAGCGCCCCCAACGCCAACATTAATGTCTCAGGAACATGGAGCAACAGCGGCGTCTTTACTGCCAACACCGGTTCTGTAACATTTAATGGCGCAAGCCAGAATCTGAATCCCAATGCACAGGCATTCAATGATGTGGTTTTCGCAGGTACAGGTACGAAAACTTTGTTAGGAACATTGACAGCCAATGGAACATTGACGATCGCAGTGGGTTCAACGCTGAATGTGGGGGCCAATCAGTCCATCAACGTAGCAGGTTCTTGGGCTAACAGCGGCACTTTTACTGCCGGAGGTGGGACTGTGACTTTTAACGGGATCGCCCAAAATATCAATGCAAGTGGCCAAGCATTCTTCAATTTAACACTGGCGGGTAGCGGTACGAAAACATTAACCAATACCATTACAATTAGCGGTGCTCTAACGATCAACAGCGGTGTAACCTTTGACGTGGGTGCTTCAGCTTATGCGATCAGCATCGCAGGGAACTGGATAAATAATGGGATCTTTACCCGTCAAACAGGAACCGTCACATTTAACGGTACAACAACAATTTCCGGCACGGGTGCGGCGAGTTTTAATAATGTTACGATTTCCCCTGTGTCCGGAGGGTTGACCGCTCCTGCGGGATCGATGGATGTCTCCGGTAACTGGCTACAAAGCAGCGGTACATTTACTGCCAATGGAGGAACACTTCAATTCAGCGGAAACGCTCAGTCCATTACTCCTGGTGGTCAGACATTTAACAATGTGACAATCTCGGGCACGAATACAAAAACTCTACTGGGGACTACAGCACTCACCGGCACGCTGACGTTGACTGCCGGAACATTCGACACAAACGCAAATGCGGTCGATCTGAAAGGAAATTTTGTTAGCAATTCAACTTCCGTACTAACAGCGAGCGCCATCACCTTCTCCGGAACAACGGCATTGAGCGGTGCGACTACACCAACCTTTGGCGCGGTGACTGTAACTAACACAGGAACATTGACACCTTCCACGAGTTTCAATGTCAATGGCAACTTGTTGAATAATGGTATACTTACAGCAAATGCAGGCACTGTAACATTTGGAGGCAACACAACGATCTCTGGCTCCAATGCATGTTCATTTAACGACATATTAATAAGCAGCACCCTTGCCGCATCTTCTGGAACATTAAATGTTGCAGGCACGTGGACGAACAATGGCACCTTCACGGCAAATGGTGGAACTACTGTTTTTAATGGTACAACTAGCATCGCAGGCTCTTCTTCCACAAACTTTGCGAATATTGTTATAAGCGGAACGCTTAATGGGCCGGCCACAATTGGCGTTGGTGGCAATTTCACCAACAATGGAACATTTAATCGTGGTACAGGCACGGTGGTCTTCAATGGTAGTTCCACGCAATCTATTTCGGGTGTTTCCCTAACGGATTTTAATAATATCACGGTATCAAACAATATCAATACTCCTGCTGTTCAGGTGCAAAGCAATCAAAACCTCAGAGGCGTCTTGACGCTTTCTGGAACCAATACTGTATTTGATGCTGACGGTAGCGGCAATACATCCATCTTCAAACTAATATCCACAGGAGACAGTCCAACAGTTGATGCTGGGATTGCCACATTACCTGTAGGCACTTCCGTGTCGGGAAGTGTAACGGTGCAGCGCTTCATGGCGATTGAGGGAGGAAATAGTACCAGGATTTACCGGTATATTTCTTCGCCTGTTTCTGGCGCGGCAGTCTCTCAAATTCAATCATTTATTCCTGTTACCGGCACGTTTACTGGAGCCAGCAGTTGCAGTGGATGCGCTACAAGTCAATCCATGTTCTCTTATGATGAAACAGTCATTACTGGTGACTTGAATACTGGATATATCAACTTCCCTGCAGCTACGAATACTGAAACATTTGTTTTGGGCCTGGGCTATTCAATATACGAAAGGGGAAATGTGGCGCCAGTATCCACTGCTGGAAATGGCAGGTGGGAGCTCAGAGGTCCAATTAATTCAGGAAGCGTTTCCCTTCCTGTTAGTTTCACCAGCTCTGGTACGGCTGCAAACGATGGATGGAATCTCGTTGGTAATCCTTACCCTGCAACCATTGACTGGGATGCTGTCAGCTGGACCAAAACAAATATTAACCTTGCCCTCTACATGCGTGACAATGGACAAATTAGTCCCGTCTATGCAACGTATATCGGCACAATCGGAGCAAATGGGGGCTCAAGATATATCGCAACAGGTCAGGGATTTTTTGTGAAGGCCAATGCGGTAAGTCCGGTGCTGCAGGCAACGGAGGCTGTAAAGGTTGCATCCCAGCAGACTACCTTCTTTAGAGAAGCGACAGAGCAAAAGCTTATTCGCATCGCCATGCGCCAGGGCATCAAATCTGACGAAGCAGTAATTAGATTCACCAATGAGTCAACGAATGGTTTTGACTCCCAATGGGATGCTATCAAACTGGCCAATCCGACGTCCACAAGTAGCCCCATGTTTAGCTTTTCATCTTTCGGATCTGACAATGCAAAGTATGTCATCAACTCTTTGCAGCAACTGTCCTGCGGGACCGCGGTGAAAATGGATGTGAGTAATGCCACCTCCGGTAGCTATTCATTAAATTTCACCCAGCTTGAATCTTTCCCCCCCACAGTAACACTCTTATTGAAGGATGCTTACACCAATGCATCGGTGGATTTGAAGAGTACACCATCGTATAGTTTTACAGTGGACACCAGCATCCCTGGCACTTTTGGTGATGGTAGATTTACGATCCAATTCAATGTGGAAAGTGACCTTCCTACTTCCATTAATGCGATATCCAAAGATTTCTGTTCAGGCCAGGAAGGCAAGCTGACCATCACGGGTAGTAAGTTGGGAACATCCTATTCTTTATTTCAGGAGGGTAAGCAAATTCAAGATCCGATGATCGGTACTGGGAATGATATTCAATTTGCGCTATCGAAAACTATTAAAGCTGGAATTAGTACCATTGAGGTGAAGGCATCTTCACTAACGTGCAACACGCTAAGTATTTCACAAAACATATTGGTGAATAATGTTTCGCTTCCCGTGATTTCGTCAGTAACGAACAGCAAAAATTGCAATGCGGGAGCTGTAACTTTAATTGCTGCTGGGGCGCCGGCAAATGGCAGCTATCGGTGGTATGGCTCGAAAGATAGTCTTGAACCTATTGAAGGACAGACATCGGAAAAGTTCATCACCCCAGTTTTGAATAAGACAAAGACTTATTATGTTTCGACGATGAATTCATTGGGTTGTGAGGGTGAACGGAAGGAAGTATTGGCGGAGATCATAAACTATGATAATGCATTGATAACCCTTGTTGATAGCGTTACCCTTTCCTCAAATTATGATACCGGAAACCAATGGTATTTTGAAGACAAACTGATTGAAGGCGCCACCGGTAAGACTTTGAAACCTGAGAAGACAGGCGTCTATAAACTTAAGATCAGTACCTCGGGAGAATGTAGTACCTCTGCAGAGCGCACCTTTAAGGTAACTGAGGTTAAGCAAAAAGAGACCCCTGCCACAATTACGGGGCTTGAAGAGTCTTTGCCGTCGCACATGACTGTTTATCCAAATCCTACAAGTAGCCTTTTGTCTATTGCCGTTAAATCTTCTAATGAGGTGAATGCTAAACTATTGACAGTGTTGGGTACTAATTTGTTCAATCAGCCATTGGAAGGAACAGATATTAAGAAAGGATCATTCGACATGCAAGACCAAGCGGATGGCATCTATATTCTGATTGTACAAGATGGAGACAAAATTTATAAAACCAGAGTCATTAAGAAGCGATGAAATTGATTACACCCTTTCTGATTCTGCTGTTTATTTTGCTTCCGTTGTTTGGAATTTGCCAGCCTGGCGATCCTGGAGGCGATCCTGATGTGCCAATAACAGGAATCGAATTCCTGGTTGGTGGAGGTTTGATTTTAGGGCTTAAAAGATTAATCGCCCAGGTTAAATCCAGAAAAGAATAAACAGTGAAATGGTGGATTAAGCTTGTTCGTAATCTTAGGATTCTGCCAAGGTGGGTGATTATCTTCATCGACCTTTTTTTTATTTCATTCTCGGCCTTTCTTGGGTATTTGCTTCGATTTAACTTTTCATGGGAAGACCTTTTGAGATACCATTTTCAAGAGGGAGTCTTGATCTATACACTTTGCGGCTTTGTAAGCATTCTGATCACGGGAAGCTATAGGGGTATCATACGATACACGGGGCTTCAGGATGGAGTTCGTATTTTTTTTATGGTGGTGCTCAACCTTGTGTTGGTCATTGCCGTCAATGTTTTCGTTGCGTACAATCAGTTAAATAACATTGTACCCTACTCTGTAATCCTCATAAGTTTACTGTCATCGTTTCTTTTTTTATTTAACTATCGCCTACTGGTCAAATACTTTTTTTCTTTTTATAAAGACCATTTACTAAAGCGTAGCCGTGTTCTGATTTTTGGGGCAGGTCAGACCGGGATTATCACACGTCATGTGATTGACTCATCCTTGCGTATGAGAATCATGGGTTTTCTGGAAGATGACCCGGATAAAATTGGGAAGATATTGGATGGAGTGAGAATCTACAGTGCAAAAAAGGTCGACTTGCACTATCTGTTAACGGAAGGAGCTTTTGATGAACTGGTGATTGCAGCCAAAAATATTACCATGGAGAGGAGGAATGAGCTTGTGGATAGCTGCATTGAGCACCGGGTGCGTGTGAGGTTAATTCCACCCATTGATAAGTGGGCAAAAGGTGAACTAAGCTTCAATCAGATAAAGGAGATTAATATTGAGGACTTGCTTGGGAGGGAATCCATTCGACTCAATATTGAGAATGTTGAGCGGGATTTGAAAGGTAAGAGGATTTGCATTACCGGAGCAGCCGGATCAATTGGAAAAGAACTGGTGAAACAAGTGATTCAGTATCATCCGGAGTGCATTATTGCCATTGATCAGGCAGAATCCGGTCTCTACGAACTTGAGAGGGAATTGATAACAATCAACACAAAGGTAAAGGTGATTACTTTTGTTGCGGATATTACCAACAAAGACCGGATCGGGGCAATCTTTAAAGATCAAAAACCCGAGTTGGTATATCATGCCGCTGCCTACAAGCACGTTCCCATGATGGAAAGTAACCCCTCCGAAGCGATCATGTGCAATATTCTGGGAACCAAGATTCTGGCGGACATTTCAGTTGAAAATAATGTCAAGAAGTTTGTCATGATTTCAACTGACAAGGCGGTTAACCCTACGAATGTTATGGGCTGCTCGAAGCGCATTGCGGAAATATATGTGCAATCCTTTAACAACTACTTACACTCCAGGGAGACGACTTCCAGGACCATTTTCGTGACCACACGCTTTGGGAATGTTCTTGGGTCAAATGGATCGGTGATCCCTCTGTTTAAAAAACAGATTGAATACGGCGGACCAATCACTGTGACGCATCCCGAAATTACCAGGTATTTTATGACCATTGCTGAAGCTTGCCAACTTGTATTAGAAGCAGGAACGATTGGGAGAGGTGGGGAGATTTTTATTTTTGACATGGGGAAATCAATGAAGATTCTCGACCTGGCAAAGAAAATGATATGGTTGTCAGGGCTTGAGCCTGATCGTGATATTGAGATTCATTTCACAGGTTTACGCGAAGGAGAAAAATTATTTGAAGAGCTTTTATCAAACCAGGAGAACACTTTACCTACTCACCATGAAAAGATTCTCATCGCAAAAGTGCAGGAATATTCTTATGAGGATTTTAACAAGTTTATAGAGCTATTCAGCGATCTGGTTAATGATCGTAATGAACTCAAGATGGTAGCTTTGATGAAAGAACTGGTCCCGGAATACAAAAGTAATTACTCGAGATACGAAGTCCTTGATCTTAAGCGAGTTTCAGATTTCAACTAGCAAGACTTTCTTATTATCCCTTGTGCTTTCTTCATTGAGATAAGCCTCTCCTCGAATAAGTTTCTATTGCCCAAAGTAAACTTCTTATTTGCTATCCGCCATTGAAAGCGAGATTTTCTTACTTCAACCCACCCCGCTTGTTGTACCGATAAAAGGCCTTGCGTTTGTTCTTAAACTTCTTCGCACTTCTGTCTTTTTCCAGAAAATTGGTGGGGAGATAATATTCAATCTTGGCGTTAAATAACATATAAGAATCATTGGTCTTTGGATTTCCTCTAATGGATCCTTCTGTTGAAGGTCCATATGGAGGAGTCAGCTCAACTCCACGGTCTGAGAGCGCCGCAGCAATTGGGTTGGTGAACTTTGAGGCATCATAATGAACCGTACTCACATCATCCAGATAATCCGTAAATGTCTGTCTAAACCCACCCTCAAAGGAAAGATTTACGAAAGGGCCCATCTTGAACCGTACGCCCAATCCCATTGGGATCACAGGAGTTACCCGACTGTAGCTAACAAGCTCAGTTTGCAGAGGCGCCAGAGCATACGTTTTCCCCTTGTAGTCAGCAGTTGGATTGAAATAGCAAAGGCCAACGCCTATAAAACCGTACAGATTGAAAGCAGGTCTTTGGTAAAAGCTCCTCCCTTGCGGGTATAAACTCACCATACCAACGCCGCTTATTTCGTAATTGTTTGAACTAAAGGATAGGTTTCTAACCCTTCTACCTTCTGAATCAGCCTTGGCATCCGACCCTGTTAACTGAAACCAGGTAATATCAGCCCGTACACCAATCCTGTTTGTAAAGTAGTACTGTAACCCTACATTGAGGTTCAGCTTGGCCTGAAGGTAATCTCCATCATTTGACAGCTCCCCAAAATAGGTTGATGTACCAGTACCCCCTACGAACAGAAGGGATCGGTTTCTCCGCATGGCAAAAAAGCTTTGCGCGGAGGCAAAATCGGCCGACAATAGTAAGGCTAGCAAGCCCACAAACACACACCTTTTCATGAAATAAGCCTTCATTCGCAGCAATTTATGAAAATTACGGCAACAAGGAAACCACTTGTCACGCTAAAACTTCTTTGATTTTCTGAGCCGCGTCTTTCAACAAAATAGCGGAAAAGACTTTTAAACCAGACTGTTGTATGATTTTGGCGCCCTCTTCCGCATTGGTGCCCTGTAGCCGCACAATGATGGGCACAGGGATGTTCCCCACTTTCTTATATGCCTCTACAACGCCGCTGGCAACCCGGTCGCATCGAACGATCCCACCGAATATGTTTATTAATATAGCCTTCACATTAGGGTCTTTGAGGATGATTCTAAAGCCGGCTTCCACAGTTTCTGCATTGGCGCCACCACCCACGTCGAGGAAGTTGGCCGGATCACCGCCCGATAATTTGATGATGTCCATGGTTGCCATCGCCAGGCCAGCCCCATTGACCATGCAACCCACGTTGCCATCGAGTTTTACATAATTAAGGCCCGATTTCCCGGCTTCCACCTCGAGGGGATCTTCCTCTGACACATCCCGAAGTTCAGCGAGGTCCTTATGACGATAGAGGGCATTGTCGTCAAGATTCACCTTCCCATCCACGGCGAGGATCTTGTTGTCAGACGTTTTTAGGACAGGGTTGATTTCAAACATGGAGGCATCGGTGCTTATATAAGCGTTGTACAGAGAATTCACAAACTTGATCATCTCTTTGAATGCATTCCCTTCAAGCCCCAGCGCAAAGGCCACTTTCCTCGCTTGAAATGGCTGAAGACCAATGCTCGGGTCTACCCATTCTTTAATAATTTTTTCCGGTGTGGATGCTGCTACATCTTCGATGTTCATTCCTCCTTCAGTAGAGGCCATGATCACCGGCCTACCGGTGGCGCGGTCAAGCAGAATGCTCATGTAATATTCTTTAGTCTCCGATTCACCTGGATAATACACATCCTGCGCGATGAGCACTTTGTTTACTATTTTCCCGGTGGGTCCGGTCTGGTGAGTGACCAGCGTGCCACCCAAAATCGCCTTTGACTTTTCGAAAACTTCATCAATGCTTTTTGCCAGCACCACACCTTTGGAACCCGTCTCTTTAACGGTACCTTTACCACGGCCACCGGCATGAATCTGAGCTTTAACAACAAACCATTTGGTACCTGTTTCTGATTGTAATTCTTTGGCTGCGGCAACAGCCCGGTCAGGAGTGTCGGCCACAATGCCGCCTTGTACTGCTACCCCATATTTCTTTAGAATGTCTTTAGCCTGATATTCGTGGATATTCATAGAACATTGTTTTGCAAGCAAGCTACTTTTTTTAAACCTTTATTTCAAGAACCCATTTTATGCTCGAAGCCACTGGTATTGAAAAGTCATATGGATCGCTAAAAGTCCTGAAAGGAGTGGACCTGTCCGTAAAAAAGGGGGAGGTGGTGGCAATTGTTGGGGCCTCCGGCGCTGGCAAGAGCACGCTTTTGCACATGCTGGGCACCCTCGATAGTCCGGATAAGGGGAAAATCTCCGTCAGAGGACAGGATGTATATTCTCAAAACACAAAGCAATTGGCTTCATTCAGGAACCGGCATATTGGGTTTGTCTTTCAGTTTCATAATCTGCTACCAGAATTTTCCGCCCTTGAAAATGTGATGATTCCCGGATTGTTATCAGGCAGAAACGAAGGAGAGGTGAAAGCAAATGCCGAAAAGCTCTTACAGGAATTGGGTTTGCAAGACCGCCTTCACCACAATCCCTCTGAGATGTCGGGAGGAGAGCAACAGCGCGCTGCCGTCGCCAGGGCGTTGATCAATTCACCGGATTTGATATTGGCAGACGAGCCTAGTGGCAATCTTGATTCAAAAAATGCTCAGGAACTTCACCAGCTATTTTTCAAGCTGCGTGAAAAAATGGACCAAACATTTATCATCGTCACGCACAACCAGGAATTTGCCAACATGGCGGATCGGAAATTGGAGATGCGGGATGGGATTATTCAGGTTTAGGTAAAGGATAATTGAAAACGAGTTGATGATTCTGGAGCTAAGCATAAGATGTCCCGAGCCTACGGCTCTCTTTTGAGTTTGCGTTTTATCGGATGGACTGAAGTCCATCCTTAAAATATACAAACGAGCCTACGGCTCTGGATTAAAGTTGTG
>JAYVQY010000103.1:0-6017 GCA_043776715.1 Cyclobacteriaceae bacterium
TTGCGTCTATACCACCGATGCAAGACTACAGATCGATAATAACTTAGTTGAGAACGCTATCCGGCCAGTGGCCATCGGAAGAAAGAATTATTTGTTTGCCGGCTCTCATCATGGAGCGCGCAGAGCAGCCATGCTCTATTCCTTCCTGGGTACTTGTAAAATCAACGATGTCAATCCCTTTGAATGGCTAAAAGATATTCTCACTCGTATCCCTTCTCATCCCGTCAATAAATTGGAACAACTTCTCCCCAACAACTGGTCGGCGGCCAACTCCTGAATAATTAATTTTTCCGATATTTAATACCCGTACTTCATCGGACGCTTACCCTGCCCTTGACAATCCGAGTCTTTCGGGAAAAAATTCTAGCCGTATGCCGGACTTCATCGCACCACGACCTTGGTATGAATCATGCCTTTCCTCGAGTTTACGAGTACAATATAAATCCCGCCGGCCAATGGCTGAGTGGATTTCACCGCCAGGAGAGTTTCTCCTCTATCGTCAGTTTTTTGAATGGATGACCAATGTTGTTTTCCGAATGTATCTACAATCGCAACTCTCAACTCCTCATCACTCTCAAACCCTCGAAAGCGCAGTGTGAAGTCATATCCGTTCGCAGGATTCGGAAAGGCAATTATTTCAGCACTCGTCAAAGGGTTGGCATCAACCGAGATTACCTTTGAGAAGGAAGAGTGGCCATTGAAGTCGGTTTGCTTTAGGCGATAATACGAATGACCTCGCAAGGGATGTGCATCGATCATCTCATACTCAGATCTTGAAGGTTTGGTACCAGCTCCTTTCAGGGTGGCCACATCAGAAAACTCAAGCCCCGAAGTGGAGCGCTGTACCGTAAAAAAGTCGTTGTTCAATTCAGAAGCGGTCACCCAATTGATTTGAATTAATTCTCCCATGGGCTTGGCACCGAAGCTCACCAATTGGATTGGCAATGGATTGCCTCCGCCATTCAAATCTCCCAAGGTGAAATCGCTAAACGTATTAAATGCACCGGAAGTAATACTTCCCGATCCATTGGCCGTGGCGGTTCCGCCAATATCAAACCACGTGGTTCCTGCACCCACGTTCTTTACCACGGTCAGTTGCCCAAAGTTGGTAACCCCATCCGATGTGCCGATGCCATAATACAAGGTCACCGTGCCAGTGGTAAAGTTGGCCACACCAGGACGGCTTATTCTCCAATACCGTACGCCTGACACCCTGTCTACGGTCACCGGCAATGTGTATCCAAGGGCTGCAGCAGAAGAACTGAAATGTTCTGCTGTATAAATAACAGAAGTGGCATCCGAATGCGTCACCGTGAGAATGGCTGGCCGGTAACTTCCACTCTTGCCGATCGGCAAATTTCTAACGGTATTGGCGGTGCTGGTCGCAACCTCATATGTCATAGGGCCATCCACATAACAGGTTGTGGTGCCAATGCTTGTGGTTGTAGCATTTTTTAAGTTCAATATATTCGTTGACGTAGTGAGCACCAATCCAGCAGTCATGGTCAAGTTAGAGTTCACAGTGGTCGAACCACCCAGGGTAATCTGGGGTGAGAAGGGGCTGGTGTTATTGAAAATGACATTCATGTAACTGATGGCATCTCCGCCTGATCCGGCATCACCTGCCACGGTTTGAGGAAAGGTGACAGCACCAAACTCAACAATGGAAGCGTTATTGCAAGTCAAGGATCCGAACGGGGTGCCTCCCCTAATAATGTTCCTTTTCAATAATAGCTTGGCAGTATTATTCAGCTCAATAGCCTCTTGTGCCGCGGCCGAAGCAGAATAAGTAATGTCCCTGACCACCGTAAACAGTGAAGTGCTATTGAATTGCAGCTTCATCAAGGGTCCACCGGTCGATGTCAAGTTCACGTCCCTTGCTACCGTGACAGTACCTGATCCATTCACGGTAAGCAGGCTATTGTTGACAGTACCGGCAGTGCTGCTCCAATTCATATCAGTATTGATCGATAGGCCGCACCCTGTATTTACCGTTACGCCAAATGGTTGATTCCCTCCCGACCGGGTAAGAATCAGGTTATTATTGATAGAAGTCGAGCCATTGTTTTGGACAGTGATAGCGCCTGTAAAATTATTTCCACTGTTTGTCAATGAAACCAGTCCGTTTACTGTCAGCGTGGAGTTGTCAATGGTCAGAGAGGTGTTATTGGTTGCCACCGTAAGGTCTATTTCAGCCACCTGCTGATTGGCAGTAACTGTCACATTATAGCCCTGAATCAAGGCAACATCTCCTGCCCCGGGGAAAGAACCGGCGGCGACTCCACCAAAGCCAACCGTTGACCAGGTGGTAGCCACATTCCACGCCGCGCTGGCCCTGGAGTAGTAGGTGGTTCCAATATTGTTAATGCAAAGTTTAAAAGTTCCGGTGTAACCTATCCCCACAAAGTTGTCTACTGAAATGTAGTAGGTATTTCCCACTACCAAGGCAGCCGAACTCACGGATATGGTGCCGTACTGGGTGCTGTATTGTACACAAGCAATTTCCGTTGTTCCATTACTTTGCCACAAAGCAAGGTATCCATATTGCATAGTTCCATTGGCTCCGCCAGTTACTACCTGGATGGTGGCATTCGCTGTAACAGCAACAAATTTGAACCATCGGTTATAATTCGGACCATTGTTCCAGCAGCTTCCCTTGTTTTTATCGGCACTTGCCCCTACTGTGGTGTATGCAGCATTGGCTGAGCACCAATTATTCAAGTTCGACAATGTGGTTGCACCTTGATAGTAATCATAATCCGGTACGTCTGCGAGGCATAATGAAAAAGTACCGCGGTAGCCTACGCCCACATAATTATCCACCGAGATATAGTACGTTGTTCCTGCAGTTAATCCGAAGTAGCTGAATTCCATTGTTCCATACTGCACTGAGTTGTAGGGGGAACACGCCAATTGCACTCCGGCGCCTGTCCACAGGGTAACCCAGCCATATTGAAGGGTGCCCAAGGCTCCTCCATTCTTTAGTTGAACATTGATGAAGGTTGAGGCCGTGGCAGTAAATTTGAACCAGCGGTTATAATTTGGTCCATTGGGGGCACAAGTACCTGCGGCCTGGTCTGCGGAGGCTCCAATAGTATTGTAGAGCGCATTCGCCGAACAGCCATTGATGAGTGGGGTAACATCGGTTGCTCCCACCTTGTAATCATAATTGACTACGTCACTCAGACACAACGAAAAAGTGCCGCGGTAGCCTACTCCAACATAATTGTCTACTGATATATAATAGACCGTTCCAGGTGTGAGTCCCAGAAAATTCGTTTCCATCGTGCCATACTGCACTGAGTTGTAGGGGGAACACGCCAATTGTACTCCGGCGCCTGTCCACAGAGTAACCCAGCCATACTGAAGGGTGCCCAGGGCTCCTCCATTCTTCATTTGCACATTAATGTATGTAGAGGCCGTGGCGGTGAATTTGAACCAACGATTATAACTTGGTCCATTGGGGGCACAAGTACCTGCGGCCTGGTCTGCAGAGGCTCCAATAGTATTGTAGAGCGCATTCGCCGAACAGCCATTGATGAGTGGGGTAACATCGGTGGCTCCCACCTTATAATCATAATCGACCACATCACTCAGACACAATGAAAAAGTACCGCGGTAACCTACGCCAACATAATTATCTACTGATATGTAGTAGACCGTTCCAGGTGTGAGTCCCAGAAAATTCGTTTCCATCGTACCATACTGCTGGGAGTTGTAGGGCGAACATGACAGTTGAGCTCCCGCCAAAGTCCACAGTGTAACCCAACCATATTGAAGGGTTCCCAAGGCTCCACCAGACTTCATTTGCACATTAATGAAGGTAGAGGCCGTGGCGGTGAATTTGAACCAGCGGTTATAACTTGGTCCATTGGGCGCACAAGTACCTGCGGCCTGGTCTGCGGAGGCGCCAATAGTATTGTAGAGCGCATTGGCGGAGCAGCCATTGATCAGGGGGGTAACATCAGTCGCTCCTGCCTTGAAGTCGTGATCAACTGGATCGTTCAAACATAGTGAGAAGGTCCCGCGGTAGCCAGCGCCTACGTAATTGTCAACAGAAATATAGTATACGTTTCCTGGTGTGAGTCCCAGATAACTGAATTCCATGGTGCCGTACTGCTGTGAGTTGTAAGGTGTGCAAGTCAATTGTGCAAGTCCAGCCGTCCACAAGGTAGCCCATCCGTATTGAAGGGTTCCCAGGGCCCCTCCTGTCTTCATTTGTACGTTGATGAATGTTGTAGCGGTGGCAGTAAATTTGAACCAAACATTGTAGTTAGGTCCATTAGCAGCACAGGGTCCTGCTGCCTGATCAGCGGTGGCTGCAATCGTGGTGTAGAGCGCATTCGCTGAGCAACCATTGATTAAGGCTGTAACATCTGTTGCACTTCCCTGATTGTCATTGGCCGGTTGGGCAAGAAGGGATGCCGAGCAAAAAAACAGGCCTAAGAAAATTAATTTCCGCATTTTGTTAATGATCTAACAGGTAAGTCGGTAAGCTACCAAATTTACTTGATCTGTCCAGACCAAGGGGTACTATTCATACCGCATAAGCCAAGAAGTGTCTTAGCCTCATGTATATTTTTCAAAATGTCTTTGCGAATAGCCAATTTGTAGGGTATAACAAAGCAACGTCCGAATGCAAAGTGTATGTGTATTCTACCAATATTCTATTCTTTTCAATTTCAGTTGTTCGCCATTCTCCTTCAAATTTTGAAAAACCCAACAACCAAGACTGAAATTCACTTCAAATTTTATTTTTAATTGTCATTGGTTCCACCCTACAATTGCATTACCATTTTGCCAGCAGTTCGTTGCTTTTCCTATCTGATATCGTTGCCAACTACTTTATTTTTAGCTTCCAATTGAATATTGTTTCTGTTTCTCCAATTTTAATAAAGCTATTTTTCAATAAGATTCTAAACGAACCAATATTTTGTTTTTCAGTAGAAGCAATTATTGAAAGTATTTTAGGTTGAGTTTTTGCCCAAATTATCATTCCTCCAACTGCTTCTGTCATAAACCCCCTTTTCTGAAATTCGTCATATGTTCCATAACCAATTTCAATTTCTCCATCTGAATTAGGTTCTCCTAGGATACAAATGTCGCCAACCATTTTGTTTGAATCTTTTGCAATTGCCGTCCAAAGGGTTGAGTATAAATAGTCCTTGCTCGTATCGGCCACGTTCGGTAAAATTGTTTGTTCAAAAGCTTCTTTAAGTTCAGGCGAAATTGTTCGCGATGTCTCATTTAGATTTAGTTCATTTTCCAAAGAATTGTCGGCCTTCACATATTTTACGAGCTGGTCGTATGTTAATGGCTTTAAAATCAGTCGTTCTGTTTCTATCATCTTTAGTTGTTGATTTTATAGGAGGGTCCTTATGGCTAATTTGCCTTTAACGAATCGAGATACATTCGACCGAAATTAAAATGCCAGCCGGAAATGGCATGACCTGAGGAGTACTGCGTGCTGGAGAATTTTCACCAAAGAAATCGCTATAGACTTTATTTAAAGTAGCAAAATCATTACCCGCTACCATGAATATTGTCGTCTTTACGACTTTGCTCAGGTCGCTACCTGCTTCTTCTAAAATGATTTTAATATTTTGAAAACATTGTCTGGCCTGGTCTTCAAACTTGTCGCTAACGACTTGTCCGGAAAGTAGGTCAAAGCCAGGGGTACCAGATAAAAAAATGAATTTGTCGGTAATGACTGCTTGCGGAAACACGGTGCTCATACGTGGCGCTTTGCTGGTATTGAATGGTTTCTTTTCTGTCATTAACAGTATTTACCAAAAAGCAGAAAAGAAAGACTGGAAACAGATCAGCAATGACCTCGACTACAATCCCGACTGCTGCCCGGTGTGCAAACAACAAACAATGGTCACCATACTTTGTTTCGACAGGAGAGGTCCGCCCGATAGAGCGCTCATTCAATCATTAATCCAAAAGAAAAACTCGCTAGCCGTTCAGAAATAGAACAGGCTGTGGCCACGCTTTGATTATCATTAGAAAAAATG
>JAYVQY010000104.1:0-5954 GCA_043776715.1 Cyclobacteriaceae bacterium
AGCCCATATTTTTATTTCTAGTCAAATCACTAGATATAAAAATCATAAAAAAAGCCGATATCTGAAAGTTATATCGGCTTTTTTTTAAACTAATTTGCAAAGGGCCAAACTCGAGAAAAAGCCCTTCAGCTTGCTGAAGGGCTTTTAAATATCTTTTCTCTTAGTTAGAACCTAAAGCAGAAGTTTAGTAATTAGAACCCGCCCGGATCATGGCACAACGGAAGCCAATTGTGGCTGTTGCCGAATCCTGATCGAGGTATCTACGCGTACCTGGAGACATCCAGTATCCTACATCTTTCCAGGATCCACCTTTGTAAACCCGAGCTTTGTTGGTAATCAAAGAAGTGAACCCCTGAGGATTCTTTTCATAATCGCTGTTATACTTACTTACGTCATCCAAAAATCCATCTCTGCGAATCGGGTTGAGGTCATCAAAGTCCTGAAAAGAGAGTGGGCGGTAAACATCCATAACCCATTCGCTCACATTTCCCGCCATGTTATAAAGCCCATAATCGTTAGGCGGGAATTCATAGATATAAGATGTGATCAGTGCTCCATCATTCAGGCGACCCGCGATACCCGCATAGTCACCACGGCCTCGCTTAAAATTTGCAAGGAAGAAACCCATCTGCTTGCCATAAGGATTACGAAGGGCATGTCCATCCCAAGGATAAATGCGTTGGTGCGTTTGCATTTCTTCCAACCACTGAGTACCAATGAGGGCCTGTGCAGCATATTCCCACTCAGCCTCAGTTGGGAGACGGTATGCGGGAATTACGATGCCAGACTCAAGAGGTATTCTTCCTCCAGCTGGAACTTCAGGGAGATCCTGACCCGAAGCCTTCAATAACTGTTGATTTACCGCAGAAGTGCGCCATTTAGCATAGTTGCTGGCCTGAACCCAATTCACTCCGACTACTGGAAAATAGCGGAACCCAGGATAACGCAAATAATGATCTACATAGGGATCATTGAACGCTAATTTTCCTACCCAAACAGATGTATCTGGCAATGACGCCTGATATACTTCCTGGGAAGAATCTTTGGCTAAATAATGCATGTATTCCAGCCAATGAAGGTTGGCGATTTCAGTTTCGTCCATGTAAAAAGACGCCACCGATACAGTGCGCTCTATGTTATCCCGATAAGACATCACGTCCTCTTCAAAGGAACCCATGATGGCACGGCCGCCCTCAATAAATACAGTATTTGGAGCATCTGGCTGTCCCTCAAAGTCTGTTACTTTGAAGCCTCCAGACTCTTCATCATTGTATTGAAGATTTGTGGCAGTACTTAATTGCCCGGGATTAATGGCCGTAGGCTTCGCGTTCTTGTTACCCCCAGGAAGGAGAGAACATGCTGTAATTATGACCGAGCCGCCAACTACTACAAAGACACCTTTTAATTGCTTCATTTTATACATTTTATAGACTTAAAGCAACCGCTAATATAACGAGATAATTCTGTGTTTTCCAAAGGGTAGCGATTTTTTGGTAAATCCTTAATGTAAGGGGGATTTACAGAGTGCTCCTTTCATAACGCTTTCCCTTAACGGCCATTATAATATAAGTATTGTGATCGTGGCCGGTAATTACTATGAAGCTACAGATTTTGAGATCATTTCCCCTGTCTTGCGTGAGTCCATCAATGGGCCCAGGATCTTTAATGCACCCTCTACGGAATTGATATTTTCAATCAGCAGGCTTGGCTTTCCAGTCTGATCTTTCAACCGACATTGCTTGGAATGAGATTGTACAAAAGAAAGTATGCCTCCAAAAATATCAGACTTAAAATAGGCATCGTTGTTGGACACAAATGTTCCGCGAAAGCGGTTGGTCTTCAGACTTATCTTTTCAAAACCCAGATGCTCACCCGCCCATCGGAGCCGCACGGTATCAATCAACTGAACAACCGATGGGGGCACCTCACCAAAGCGGTCTTTCAACGAACGCTCAAATTGAAGCAGGCTTGTTTCATCCTTAAGGCTGTCGAGGGTGGAGTAAAGCTGCAGTCGTTCACGTACACTGGTCACATAATATTCTGGTATTAGTATTTCAAGGTCGGTTTCAATGATGCAATCAGGAACGATGAGCTTTGCTTTTTCAGAAAGTTCTTCTGCAAACAAATCCTTGAATTCATTTTCTTTTAACTCCTGAATGGCATCGTCTAATATTTTATGGTAGGTATCAAAGCCAAGGTCATTGATGAATCCGCTTTGCTCAGCGCCCAACAGGTTGCCAGCTCCACGAATGTCGAGGTCACGCATGGCCACCTTGAAACCGTCTCCAAGCTCGGAGAATTCTTCCAATGCGGCCAGGCGCTTTCGTGAATCAGACGTAAGCACAGACACAGGAGGGGTGAGCAAATAGCAAAAAGCTTTCTTGTTAGATCGGCCTACCCGACCCCGCATCTGGTGAAGATCGCTCAGGCCGAACATGTGCGCCTGGTTGATGATGATGGTATTTGCATTGGGTATATCCAGACCAGACTCAATAATGTTGGTAGACACCAACACGTCATACTCACCTTCGATAAACCGGAGCATTACCTTTTCCAATTTATCGCCCTCCATCTGACCATGTGCAATACCAATCCGAGCGTCAGGGACAAGTTTATAAATAACGTTGGCTACACTCTCGATATCGCTGACGCGGTTGTGAACAAAAAAAACTTGCCCACCCCGGCGGATTTCATGGCTTACCGCGTCACGAATAATTTCTTCATTGAACGCATGAAGTTCTGTTGTCACCGGCTGACGATTGGGAGGAGCGGTGGCAATGATGCTAAGGTCGCGTGCACCCATCAAAGAAAAGTGAAGCGTACGGGGAATCGGAGTGGCAGTAAGTGTCAGAACATCAATATTGATTCTCAACTCCTTTAACCGGTCTTTTGTTTTCACCCCGAATTTCTGCTCCTCATCAATCACAAGAAGGCCGAGATTCCTGAACTCAACATCTTTACTCACGATGCGGTGCGTGCCAATCAATATGTTTACGGTTCCTTCTTTTGCTTCGTGAAGGATGTTCTTGATTTGTTTCTCCGACTTGAAGCGGGACACATATTCAACCTTTATAGGGAAACTCGACAACCGTTCAGAAAATGTGCGATAATGCTGCATGGCAAGAATCGTGGTAGGCACAAGGATGGCCACCTGCTTGCCATCAGCAGTTGCCTTGAAGGCCGCCCTGATTGCTACTTCCGTTTTCCCGAATCCAACATCGCCGCATACGAGGCGGTCCATTGGGTGAGGGCTTTCCATATCTTTCTTTACATCTTCCGACGCGCTTGCCTGGTCGGGAGTATCCTCATACATAAAAGAAGACTCAAGCTCTGCCTGTAGGAAACCATCTGGTGAGAAAGCAAATCCAGGCGCTTTTTTACGCTTGGCATAGAGTTCAATAAGTTCTCGAGCGATGTCCCTGACCTTATTTCTTACTTTGGATTTCTTGTTTTCCCATTCATCCGATCCCAGTTTACTGATGACGGGAGGTGTCGCCTCTTTTCCTGAATATTTGGAAATCTTATGCAGCGAATGAATGCTCGCATACAGCATGTCGTTGTCACGAAATACAAGCCTTACGGCCTCCTGTTCTTTTCCGTTTACTTCCTTTTTTTCGAGTCCGGCAAATTTGCAGATACCGTAGTCTATATGCGTGACGAAGTCTCCGGGTTGAAGACTTTGCAAATCGCGGAATGTAAGGGCCTTGGATTTGCTAAATTTTTCTTTCGCACGAAAACGATGATAGCGCTCAAAGACCTGATGATCGGTGTAGCATACTATTTTCAGAGAATGATCTACAAACCCTTGCCTGAGAGGAAGCTCCAGTGATTGAAATTTTAACTCTGGCTGTATTTCTTCAAAAATTCCCTGCAGACGTTCAAGCTGTCTCGATTGTTCTGCTGCAATAAAATTTGAATACCCCTGTAGTTGCTGTTCAAGCAGATTCTTCGCGAGCAGTTCAAAATTCTTGTTGAACGAAGGCTGGGTGGAAGAACGAAATTCAAATGCTTGTGCTGCCGTAAAGTGAAATCGATTGCCGAACTCGATAATGGAAAAGGAAGATAGTTGTTTTAAAAGTGAAGACGAAGACTCAAAGAGATGCTGAGGTTCCAATGCCAGGTGAGCACTGCCACTTTCGCGTACGATCCGGTCAAAACTTTGGGTTACCTTCTGGAAACACTTGTCCAGTATATCCGTCGTAAGTTGTACATCCTTTATCCAAAGCCGGGTGGATGACGTCATGAATTCGAGAAGAGATTGACGATCTTCTTTCACCAGCCTTGTTTGCACGTTGGGCATCAAGCTCACTTTATCGAGTGACTCGACTGAAAGTTGGGAGCCTGGATCAAAGCTGCGGATGCTGTCTACCTCCTCGCCAAATAATTCGATCCGGTAGGGGAGTTCATGGGCAAAAGAAAACACATCGATGATTCCACCACGGACAGCAAACTGCCCAGCCTCATAAACAAAGTCGGTTTTTTCAAAGTCATAGGAGTGAAGAAATTCCTCGAGGAATTCACGGTCGAGTTTTTCTTTTCTCTGCACCACAAACGTATTGTTGGCGAGCGACTTTTTGGTAATTACTTTTTCTGAGAGCGCTTCCGGGTAGGTAATGATGATCTGCGACCCTGGATGAGCGCTGAGGTGACTCAGCGCTTCGGCACGCATCAACACGTTGGCATTTTCCGTCTCGTCATATTCATAAGGCCGCTTATAAGACATGGGGAAAAGAAATACTTCTTTCTCACCCAGCAGATTTTGAATATCATTGGAAAAATAGGCCGCCTCTTCTTTATCCTGAAGGACCACAAGGTGGCTAGACCTAACACTTTTGTAAACGGCCGCAAGGATTACGGCATCCAGACTACCGGTAAGTCCCTTGAGTCGAATTGTTTTTGTTGCAGACGCACGAATCCCCTCAACCAGGTTTTGCACCAGGCTATCCGATTTGTAAAGAGTAAGAAAATCAACCGCCCTCAAACCATCGAAAGAAGGCTGCAAAAGTACCCCAACTGCCCCCTTGCTCCAAATGTCTCTTCGGAAATCGCTCCATTAGCAGAAGCGCTGCAGGGAAAACACGTCCATTAAATCATCATTATCTTCCCTAACTTTACACTATGGTTCACGTGAAAACCCTCGTATTATTTCTTACCATAACGTCCGTACTATTTTTGATCATCGGGTTGATCAAACCATGGGCTATGTTATGGTGGGAAGATGTGCAGAACCGTATTAAGGTTGTTAAAGTATATGGCTCACTGTCGATGGTGTTTGGAGTCGCGTATTGGATGCTTAAAAAATTTATGTAAAAATCAATGAAGAATACCTTCATTTTATTAGCTGCCTTTTTAATCTCAGCTTGTTCACAACCCCAAAAAAAAGAAAGCAACAACGACGCTGGTGCGACAGAGTTACCCCAGTTGATGTTGACCACGTTGAAAGGAGACAAGGTGATGGCCAGCTCGCTTCCGGGCAATACTATTTTGGTGTTTTTTAGCCCTGATTGCGACCATTGCCAGCGAGAGGCCCAGGATATTCAAAGTAAAATAGCTGCGTTTAAGAAATACAACCTGTACTTTATTGCCCCTGGATTGCCGGCGGATATTCAGCTGTTTGCTGAAACCTACCACCTTACCGGATATGAAAACGTAATTTTTACCCAAGCTGACGTTCAGGATGTGATGCGCATCTTTGGCCCCATGAGTACACCATCATTCTTTATTTACTCCAATGAAAAGAGGCTGGTGAAAAAATTTGACGGTGAAACTAAAGTAGAAGAGATATTGAAATTTCTGTAGATTGTTGTTTGGGCGAAAGCCTATATAGAGTCTCAGTATCTAATAACCCCAGACTTAAGGGAACCTCTAAATACTACTAATTTAAAAAAGCATTCTGAGAAATTCGGGGGTATTTACCTTGATTGAAATTTTTGTCCACTGTTTTTGTCGAATTG
>JAYVQY010000105.1:0-5940 GCA_043776715.1 Cyclobacteriaceae bacterium
GCGTATTTGAAACCCATGCGACAATATGGAGAATACTCTAAAAATAGAAAATCCTGTTTTCATGATGATTTTATTTCGAAGCCACATTAGTTTCGACTTAGGTCGCGGGATTACAAATCCAGACTCTGAAGTAGATCGTTCTTCGATTCGGTGGACATTGCAAATGGCGACCACGGTTCCCATCTGATCGAGTATTCAACCAATTATATTCGGAGTAACGGGGGAACAGAACAGCATCTCCGAGTTAAAATTGAATAGTTGATCTCAACTAAGTCTCAAACCAAATTAATTTCAGTCAACTCTCGTCCAATCTCATGAATACCCGTTACTATTTTTTCAGTTTGTTTTTGCGAGGGTGATTTTTTGCCATTCGCATACTGTGACAATAGGGAGTAATTCATTCCTATCCTTTTAGACAGGGCTTTGACATTGATCGGAAATACCTCGAAGACACTTGATATTTGAACTTCAAAAGAAAGGTCACGAGGTGTGATCTTTCTTTTGACATTCTCCGCTTCAAAATATGTGTTGATCGAATCAACCATATTACCAATTAATTCAGCAGAATTCCGCCCAGTTGTAAATGCTGGATACTTTTCTGCATAAGCAGAGAATCCTGTAGTGGTTTTCTCTACCTTAACAATTATCTTTTTCATTTTTCTTACCCTTCTGCCTTGCCTAATTGCTTCGCTCGGGTACTTTATTTTTCAAGGCAACTATGCTCACCCGTTGCCTTATGTAGTGTGGATCATTTTAAGCCAGCTATTTTTAGAATTTGTCCTAGGGTTCCTGACGCCATTTCCGCTGATCCATGATTCGGAAAGGAAATCGAGTTCTTGATTGTTGGATGTTTTAAAATGACATGAGATCCTTTCCCCTGTCTCTCTACGAACTATCCGTTACGCTTCAATAAACGTAGAATTTCGCCGCATTTCGCCATAAAACTGTTGCCTGAACATTAAAATAATTGATAAATTTTTTCATAAAAAGCATTTAGGGTTTGTGATTGAACGCCCAAAGGTAAATAAAGGTTTACTTTTAAAAGCAAGCAAAGGCATATATTTATTTACTTTTGTTCACAGGGCAAGAGGAATCCGAACAACCAAGACTTCGCTAGGCCCGATTTGTAATCCGGCATCTCTATGAACGCTTGCTGTTCCTGAAATAAGTCACTTCCTAACACTGGCCTGTCTTACCACCTGATCAATTATTCATACCAAGTATATCCGGCGTAACGGGATGCCCGCCGGCTACCGATGGTGCATCTGAAGCCCATGCGACAATATGGGGAATACGCAAGGAATAGAAAATCCTGTTTTCATGATGATTTCATTCGAAGTGACATTAGTTTCGATTTAGATCAGGGGCTTACAAATCCAGACTCCGAAGTAGATCATCCTTCGATTGGGTCGACATTGCAAATGTAGGCCAGCGTTCCCCCCTGATAAGTTCTTCAACTAAATACGTTAAGACAAACGGGGATAAGCGACCACTATGTACGCGGACAACAACAATCGAGTAGGAAGGTAGGGATTTATTTCCCTACCCGTCCTCTCACACCACCGTACGTACCGGTCTGGTATACGGCGGTTTGTTAGAATAATGTTAAACACGTTTCATTGCGTTTTGGGGGTTGTCCATCTCTTCTTCTTATCGCTGCTAAGCTCCTCTTACATTTTACTTTCAGCTTCCGGCTTATCATCATGTAAGCAGTTCTCTAACGTGTTTCGGCTCTCTTTTCTTTTTCGCTTTGATAAGTTCTTTAATGTTCTCTCCCAATCCTAACATTCAGTCCTTCGTCTGTTCGTGAGGCCTCCGTAGCGCTTACGGCTCGTATCCCAGCTTACTATGACCTCTGCTGACTTCTTGTAAATAACGCGTAAGTACAAGAGCTCTCAGGGTAAGTTTATCTTGCTTTCCTCTCATGTAGCCTCTGCATCTACATTATTACCTTCCGTAAAGTGTGGGGCTTTTGTTTCTTTGGCAACATCGCCCAGGTAAAGTATGCCTCGTATGCAGTTTCTGTTCGTAGGCTCGAGATTTTGCCTTAAGCTTCCTTCAGATTCGCAGTCGCCCACGACACCCTTGCTCTCAGCTAATGATACGCACTTCAACGCTCATTCGGGACTTACACCCTATAGCCAGTAAACATGCCTGACGCACGAAAAAAAGGATTGCAAAAAAAAATGCAATCCTGTCTCGTAGACCCGAGCAGCCATTTATCGAACCTTTTTCTCGACGATTTTAAGAAATTCAAGATTTTGGTTGAGCTTCTCTCTGATGGCTGTCCGATTTAAGGGCGAACGCCGTGCCTTCTCTTCAGCTTTTTGTATTTACTGGTTTTCCGCACATCACTGAGGTATGAAGGCCTTTCGAGATTATCAAAATCGGTATATCCGCTCTTGCATGCTTGCCGGATCATACCGATCGCCTTCGAGGTCATGCCCTGTGCTCCGAACCAGCTGGCCATACTCGCTTCCCATGAATTGTTTTGATTACCGGGGTCGATGCGGTATTGGGTATCGAAACATTCTTTGGCGCGAGCGTAGTCTTTCAGTTTAATGTAATCGAATCCCAGGTAATTCATTCCCGAGGCCTCGTTACCAGTTACGTCAATGTACTTGTGATGCCAGTAAATGGCCGAATCCAGCTGATCCATGTCCAGCTTCGTGCCGCCTATATTACTATATGCCGGCGGATACCGGGGATTCATTTTAATTGTCTTCCTGAAATAAAACAAGGCTGAGTCAAATTCCTTCTTATCCTTTTTAATTAGGCCCACCACATTGTATGCGCCGATCTGGTTAGGGTTCAACATCAGGGCATGGCGGCAGTAATACTCTGCAGAGTCGTAATTGCCGAGGGTAAACATCGTACCGCCGATATTGGCATATGGAAACGAATACGTTGGATTGATCTTCAATGCCTTGCGGTGGTATTGCAGCCCTTCTCTCCGTTTACCTTGAAGGTCTTTGATAATTCCGATGTTAGCGTAGATGGTGGCATCATCTGGAAAATATTCGAGTGCCTTATGAAAATAAAATAGCGCGGAGTCCTTTTGACCGATATCCGATTTGCAGGCAGCGATATTTTGATAAGCTCCCTTGAAAGTGGGGTTGATTGCAACTGCCCACTTGTAATAGTAAATAGCTGAGTCGGTCTGGCCCACCTGGTATTTCAAAATGCCATAGTTGTACAAGGACCCGACGCTGCCTGGAGATCGGGTGAAATCCTTTCTGAAATAGAGCATTGCAGAATCACGCTCCTTCAATTCGAAATAAATGACTCCAAGCCTGAAATAGAATCGTGTGTCCGATGGATCAAGTTGCGCCCCCCGCTTCAGAAGATACATGGCTGAATCGAGTTGTTTTTCCTGTCGAAATGCCTGCGCCTTGAGCAGAAGTTCTTCAACATTATCTTGCGCATACGTTATGCCAGCGGTGGCAAGCAGTGTGATTAACAGTGATGTTGCGCGAAGCTTCATGACCACAAATTTATTATAAATGTTTCAATAAATTCCTTCGAGCGGCATCTAGCCCAGAGCCTCTTTCAAATGCCTTCATATTTCCCTCTATTAAGTAACTCTTTCTTTTAGTTTCTTCCAGCGAGGTTAAAATGTTTGATCAGGGACCTCTATGAAACTACAAATCCAGCGAAGCAGATCGTGCGTCGATTCGGTTGACATTGCAAATCGGCCAGCACGTCTAGCACCAACCAAACTAATTTTTACGCTGCCTCATCGTATATAAAAATCACATCAAAATCAAAATGCTCGGTGCCGCTGTGTATCTCAATCGCTACTTTTATCGGATATTCGTTGCTCTTCAAAGTCCTTTTCCAAATACTCTCCCCAGAGATATTGATTGGGTTGCCCATTGTAAGAACAGGCTTGAAATGGTAGAGACTTATCATGGCCGAAATTGGGCCAAAAGGGATTTCAACCTTACCGCCAATATTGTTTTCACATGTCACTTTAAAAGTCAGATTTTGACGGATCAATTTTTGTCCCCAGTCGTCGGGTATATTCCAGTCGAAAAGGGGTGTGAGAATTAATTTCTTTATTTCAATAAATGAAGTTGAATTCATCAGTAAAAATTTTTTTTTCCTCTCTCCATCCTTCAAGCTAAACATAAGGTCATTTTTAACCGAATGCGTATTTTCTGCCGTGTAGTTGGTTCCCTTCCCGATACCATGCTTAGTGATAAGTTTTCTATTTAACATTTCCATGAGAATTCGTTTTACAGTTGGCAATGGTATGCTTAATTTTTCTGACACCTCACCCGATTGGCAGCCTGGGTGGCTTTCTATGAATGAATAAATTTTCTTCTCCCTGGGTGATATTTTTGATAGGCTGTTTTTGGTTTGCAGTTTATCCATCAACTGGCTTTGAATGTTGTAAAGGCAGTTCAAAAAGAATGTTGCCCAAGGATAAACATCCTCCCCGGGTCGTTGCTTTTGACAGTGCATAAGTACTTCATAATATTCTGCCTTCCTGTTTTCAATTTCATGCTCAAAACTCACGTATTGTATCCATGAATAACTTTGGCGCAGCAATAACAAGGTTGCCAGCAATCGACTCAATCGCCCATTGCCATCCTGAAAAGGGTGGATGCTCAGAAAATCATAGGCAAAAATCGCTATGCGGACGATAGGATGTGTGGTGGTATCTGAATTGTACCATTGCACCAATTGCCGCATGGCATCTTCGGTTGCAAAGCCTGGATCGGTCGTTCTAAAAACCACATACTTTGATCCGTCGGTATTGGTAGCTTCTACCACATTGCTGTGCTGCTTATAATTGCCCCTATGCCATGCATCTTTTTCACTATGCTTCATCAGTATGCTATGAAGCATTTTCAAATTGTTTTCGTTTATATCAATATCTCTGAACGAATCCGATATGATATCCAGCGTTTCGTAGTAACCTGCTACTTCTTGCGCATCCCGTTCCTCCAACTTAGATACTTCCAAGTTCTTGATTAGAGTCTCCACCTCATCATCAGTCATTTTTGAACCTTCAATGCGCGTTGATGCACCCACGCTTCTTACTGTGGCTATCGATTTGAGTTGCCTGAGACTCTGACCCTCTCTTTTCTCAATTGCAATCCAGGAGCCGCCAAATTTATCAATCTGGCTTATCTCATTTATAAGCTTCCAATCGGGTAAAAGTCGGACGGTATGGATAATTCCATTCATGAATGATACGTATTGATCCGTAAATATACGAATATTACACGTAGTCACTCCAGGATTGTGATACGTAATGAGCCGAATATATACGAAAATGAGCCGGAGAAAGGTAGGGGGAGCCCGAAAAGAGGGTATAGGCCTATTTGCCCTTTGTTTAGCTCAGAGAGATTCTGAACTTTTAATGCTTACCGGGTCGTTGGGTCGGACTTTGCAATACGGTACCACTACAAAGCCTAAAAATCCACAGAAGCTGATCGCCCTTCGATTCGGTCGACATTGCAAAATGTCCGCCAGCATTCGGACATTTTCTGATTTGCCTGCACCGAGGCTTCGACGGACGATGTCGACCAAAGCGGGCGATAGATTGGTTAAATAAGCTTGCCGGAAATTACTTTTGAGGACGCGACGGCTTTGACTTGGGGTATTCTCTGATCTGCTCAGCGTTCATATCTGCAAAATCACTTCTTAATGCCGGCCAGTCTTTTGCGGAACTCCCCGGACTTCTTCTTGAAATATTCTAATCTCTGATCAGTGGTCAAATCGGCGATTTCCCTGGAAACCTTGTCCCTCACCTGTCGCATATATTTCACAGCGTCGAAAGATTTTTCTGGTTTAACACTAGTTCTCATAGATCTATTCGCGAAGATAACCAAAAATCTATCCGACCACTATGAACGGCGTATTTGAAACCCATGCGACAATATGGAGAATACTCTAAAAATAGAAAATCCTGTTTTCATGATGATTTTA
>JAYVQY010000106.1:0-22459 GCA_043776715.1 Cyclobacteriaceae bacterium
AGGCTTGTAGCTGAAATAACCCCGTGCTTAAGCACGGGGTTATTGGGTAGCTTTCGAAAAAGGGCTTTAGCCCAAGAGGCAAAAGTGTCGTACACCCAAAGTAAATGCTTTATTTTTACTTGATGATTTTTTTGTTTAGTAATGGGATTGAAAAGCATTAAAGCTTCATGCCCTATTAATCCTTCCTTACCATGTTCTATCATCCGGGCCTGATCCAATGTGCAACAGTGATGTTTGACCCCACCGGGGTAATAAATTTATTTTATACAAAACTCTATAAACGTTTGACTCTTTCGGAGTAACAAAATGACTGGCTAAATAATCAAGAAGGGATTGAATATTTATAGTGTCGCGATGAGGCAATCATCTTTAATTATGCATTCCAAAGTGATATTCGCATTTTTGACTAATATAGTTTCCGTGTTTGCCATTGCGCAATCGCCCCGATTGGTTGTTGAGGAGGGTAGGGTCATCAGGCTGCAGTATCCAACAAAGTCTTACCAAATCTCGCGGCCAGTGGTTTCTTATCAGGTTGATGGGGAAACATTTAATTCGACGCAGCCTTCACGATTAAAAATTACGATCGAACCACAGAGTGATTCGAAAAACTTCTTAACCATCGTATTTCAAAACATATCAAAGGATACCCTGCGATTACAAAACGTCATTCCGTTTGCGCCAACCGAAAGCGATGTATGTATTACCGGGAAGGGAAGCCACCGCCTTTCGCGAACCCATTTGTTTCTTCCAGGCCGCACTCCCTTGAATGTAATTGTTCCAGACAATGCCTGGGAGCTTGGTTATTGCAGCTTCACCTTGGAGGATAGCACCGGAATTTTTGGACTTACCCGTCGTGATTCGAAACAAGAAAACAATGTGACTAAAAAGCGTTTTGAGTCAGTCCTTGCGCCGCTGGGTTCAATATCTTACTCTCTTTATTTGGACGATTATAATGGCACCTGGCAAGCAGGGCTCCGTAAATGTTTTCAGGAAAAAAAACTTTACGACATCATCTCGTTTGATGAATCACTCTATCAACGAGACGATCTGAGATGGATCCGCCATGCTTACGTAATGCACCTGATGATGGCATGGGACAAAGATTATTTTGATATATCCACGGGTACCTTTAACTGGACAAAATTTCTACAGCGAGGGAAACGACTCTATGGTGGCGATGATGTGATTTGCCTTTGGCCTACCTGGCCTTCCCTCGGCTTGGACCAACGCAATCAGTTTGATATGTACAGAGATCTCCCGGGTGGGTTGAAAACCCTTCGGGCCCTGGCCGACTCGCTGCGCTCCCACCATACAAAATTCTTTATCGCCTATAATCCCTGGGATGAAAGCACCCGGAGTGAAGGGCATCTGCAGGGGCTTGCCGATTTAGTTCGCGAGACATCTGCGGACGGTGTAGTGCTCGATACAAGAGGCGAATCTTCAAGCGAGCTCCAACAAGCAGTAGACAAAGTAAGGCCCGGGGTGATCATGTACAGCGAAGGAATGGCGGTGCCTAAGGACATGCAGGGTATTGTGGCAGGCAGAGTTCACAATGCGCTATACTATCCTCCCATTCTTAATTTGAATAAATTAATCCGTCCAGACTTAGCTATTTTTCGTGTTGCCGAAGTTTATAAGGAGCCGATCCTGCGGGAGTATGCCGTGGCTTTTTTCAATGGTTATGGAACAGAGATCAATCAGTTTGCTCCAGGACATCCGGAATGGGAAGAGGAGCAATACAAATTCTTAGGGAAGACTACCAGGATTCTTCGGGAGAATAGCGGGAACTTTATTACGAAGGAATGCACGCCATTGATTGCTGTCACCCACGACAGCATTTGGGTGAACCAATGGCCTTCTGCCAACAAAGTTCTTTACACAGTTTTTAGTTTGAAACCAGAGGGATTCAAAAGTCGGCTTTTCGAAATTGACCCTATGAATGGATACCATTGGGTTGATCTGTGGCATCATGAGGATGTTATCGTGAGTCAATCCAATGGCAAGAACTATGTTCATAGTAGCTTGGATGCGTTCAACCAGTCTTTTCTGGGGTCTAATAATGAGGGACAAGTTACCTGCCTCGCTGCTTTACCTATAATTCTCAAATGCATTCTTAATGGAAATCAGTTATCCATTTCTTCACCAAAAGGTACGGCGATAAAAATTTGGGCAGGGGATCCTGGGTATGATAAAAAATCAATTGACCTTCCTGCAGGCGACCATGTGTTGGACATTCAGGAAAGATTTGGGCGATTTGAAGGAAAGCTCGTCATCCAGTCATTTGAAAAAGATGATCTATTGGATGAGTCAATTATATATGTGAAACCTGGCACGGCGCGATTGATTTCAAGTTCAAAGAAAGATTCATCTTCACCAGTGTTGCCGAAAGGGATGGTACTTGTGCCGACTGGTAAATTTTTACTTAAGACAACCCACGGAGATGCTTTTATTTCATACCCGGAACAAAATGAGGGGAAGATATTTGATGTTCCCGCTTTTTATATGGACCGCTTTCCCGTCACTAATTTTAATTTTAAAGAATTTCTAGAAGCAACACATTACGTTCCAACAGATAGAACCAATTTTTTAAAACATTGGAAGCGCAAAGCGATTAAGAAAGGGGAGGAGCAGTATCCGGTGGTGTATGTTTCATATGAAGATGCGCAGGCCTATGCCAGGTGGGCTGGTAAACGACTTCCTACTGAGATCGAGTGGCAGTATGCTTCACAAACAAATAAACTGAATGAATGGCCATGGGAACAGAAGAAGCCCGTAAAGAGAAAAGAGCAGTTTGTGACAGAGACATTAACCGTTACCTCAATCGACGGGATTGACCCCAGGAATTGCAATCTTGGAGACGGTAAGCTGTACCCCGTTGGGAAATACGGAAAAGGTGCCAACCTTTTTGGGTTGCAAGACTTGGTGGGATGTGTATGGCAGCTGACCAATGATGTTTATGAAAGTGGAAGCTATCGCTACATCATGATGAAAGGTGGAAGTTATTTCAAGCCATCGTCAAGCTGGTGGTACGTTCAGGGTGGGCCGAGGGAATTGCATTACAGGCAGTATCTTTTGAGGGTCTCACAGGGATTTGAGCGGAATGCAACGGTGGGGTTCAGATGCGTTCGGGATGTTGAATGAGTGCCTTTAGTATTATCTCTTATCTACTTTTGTGAAGGGTGACTTAGCTCTCCGGACATGTCGCGGTTTTTTGATGTCACAGCAAAAATACCGCGATCTTCAAACGGAATGTGGTCTGATCCAAGGCTAGCAGTTCGTTTTGCGGCACCCGAGACGGGCCGCGAAGGCATCCGGTAAGTGACCCGCGTTGCAAAACTGATGGGAATTCAATTTTGAAAAATAGTTCATTATCAATACTTTAGTGCCATAGTTCTATTTTTTAATCTAACTCAATTTCACCATGAGAGCTATCTGGAAAGGACACATCCGTTTTTCATTGGTCACGATTCCCATAAGGGTTTATAATGCTATTGACTCTGGTCAAACGATCAGCTTTAACCTACTTTCGAAGGAAGGCCACAATCAGGTAAGCTATGAGAAGAAGGACAAGGTGACGGGGAAGACCCTGCGCACAGAGGATATTGTAAAGGGTTATCAGTATGAGCCTGGGCAGTTTGTGATCATCGATGATGATGACTTTTCAAAGGTCAGACTTAAGAGCACCCGTGTGATTGACATCGAAGGGTTTGTGAAAACTGAAGAAGTCCATCCAACCTTATTTGATGCACCTTATTACATCGGGCCGGATGGAGAAATCGCAGCCAAGACCTATTCATTGCTGTGCAAGACATTGCAAGAGAGCGGAAAGGTGGGAGTGGGTCGTGTGGTGCTGCGCGACCGGGAAACCGTTGTGTTGCTGACGCCAGAAAAGAATGGAATTTTACTCTATAAGCTCCGTTATCCGAATGAAGTTAAAAGTATCACAGAAGTGCCTCAACTTCTTGAAGATGTGAAAGTTGATAAGGAGCAGATCAAAATGGCTAAGATGCTGGTAGACTCAATGTCCAGGCAATTTGTTGACATTGAAATGAAGGACAATTATCAGGATGCCCTTCGAGGTATGATTCAGGCCAAAATCGAAGGCAAAGAGATCATCACCATCGCTGAAGAGGAGACCCCCGTGGTCGACATCATGACTGCTTTGAAGGCTAGCATCGAAAAGGCCAAGAAGCCGATGGAGAAAGCGAAGGGCGATAAGGTCAGCACGAAGAAGAAATCGCAGAAAGAGACGAAGGCATTAAAGAGGAAGACTGGCTGATCAAACCGGGCCGTAAACAGTGCTGAATTTTCAAGACCTTTTAGGAGAAAGATTGAGGATGAGGTATCTTTGCGATGATGGCAAAAGTGGTAAAGTTTCCGATCCAACCACCGGAGAAGTTCGGGTTCAGACCCGTGCGAAAGAGGCGGCCTGAATCGCCTGAAAAGCCTGGGCAGCTAAATCTTTTTGCGGGCGGGAAAGTCGTCAAGATGAACCAGTTGAGTACGTTTGAAGAGGCGCTCATGCTGGATGAGCATGGGGACGAACGTGCCAAAGACTTGTACCTGAAAGCCATTGCAGAATATGACAGTGTTCAGGATGCGTTTTGCAACCTGGGGATCATCGAATCAAATCTGAAGCACTACAGTAAGGCCATCGATTGCTTTACCTTAAGCTTGAAAGAAGACCCCCGTCACTTTGAGTCGCATTACAACCTCGCCAACCTGTATGCAGAGATTGGCAATATGCCACTGGCGAAAGTACATTATCAGATGTCGATCAACATTGAGCCCGATTTCCCAAACAGCTATTTCAACCTTGGCCTCACCCAGGCCATGAATAAAGAGATTGAAGAAGCGGTGCAATCATTGATCATCTACAAACGCCTTGCATCTCAGGATGATCATGGTCAGGTGGATGAATTAATCGATCATCTGTTGAATGTCAGATAGCACTCACATCGACCAAATGGTGACATAAAATAGAATGGTGCGATAGCCTTCAAGGGCTACCTTGAGTACAACAATCATCAACAAAGACTTGAAGATGAGTTTGAAACCCTTTTCATGGTAGAAGATTTGTGCCGAACGAATCAGAAAGTAGAGATTGGTGACCGTAAAAATACTGGTCAGTACAAATTCATCAAGGTATGTTCCGAGTTTGAATACGTTCACGAGCAGGGTGAGGAGCAAAGCATTGATGAGCAAATTGAAGCAGACAAGTTCAACAGAAAGTCCAACATGGTCAGTGAAGTACCGGCGACGAGAAGGATGTATCAGGTTCAGTGGAAGTGAGGTGAGCACAACAAATACAATCACCAGCATCTTGGCAAAACCTGCAGTCTTTTGGTCGTAGAGTATGGAAAATGAGTTGACATCCTGAATCCCCAGTTTAGTCATCTTATTTGCCACCGCCTGAATGGCAAGCCTTCCCTGAAACGAATTTACCTGGGTCCTCAGAGACGCATTAAACAGTTGGATCACAGGAACAAGAAAGTAGATAAGGTTTAACAGGAAAAATATGGAGAGAGGCTTTAGGTATTTTACTGTTCGACCGTCCGAAAATTCGCGCGATAGGAAGCCTGGCTTGCTGACAATAAGCCAAAAGGTTTTCACAAACCTGCTGTCCGCAAAGGTCACTGCGAGCAAAATGCTGTTCAGGAATTTTCGAAAGGACCTGTCCGCAGGAATGATCACTTTTTCACCACAGTTGTTACAATAGAAGCCGGAAAATTGGTTTCCACAACTCTTACAAACAACTTCCTGTGATAGGCTTTCCATTAGAAGGGGCGAAGATAATTCTTTGGGTCGAGTGAGATGCTTAATATTTCAAGATAGTCTTTGCCACGTTGACGGCTACAGATTCATTGCCATTCGATAGACATTGGAAGCAAATCTCAACCACTTCCCCGTGCAATGATTTGGGTATTTCGATAAACTGAAGCAGCCTGATTGCATTTCTCTTCACGTCATTATGAAGCCCGGGGTGCTTTAGATTTCGGATGATTCTTCTTAGCAAGGTTTAACCAGCTCAGGGTGATGTTCAACGCAGCAACTTAGCGGCCAGGAAATCCGCTGGGTCACCCGGTAAGGACCATTGAGGAAAGCGCTTACGATTTCGCCAAAGCGATTTGGATTTTCCCCAACATAGCCAACCACACGGTCGCACATGGCTTTGGAGTGATCCCGAAGAACCTCTTGTACTATATTCATTATCAAAAATTTACTTTAAATACAGGATTATAACATGCTGATCATTAGGATATAAACAATATTAATAGTAGTTTAGCTTTCGAATTTAAACGATCAGTAGCCATGCTTATACTTTTTGCTATCGTTGCTTTCCTGTCTTTCCAACTAGGGCAATGCTTTTTATGCTTTTACTTGATGGATTCAAAGAGGTACCGGAAAATGATCCACGAGGGATTCAGTTCAGTTTTTTAGTCCAAAAACAGAAGTAATCTCGAGGGGCACTCGTTTTGGCCGCCCAGTGACAGCATCCAGCAGGCACCATGAAGTGCAGGCGGACGTAAGGATCTTTTCATCACTTTTTCGACAGATCGAAACGTAGCGCTTTTGTCTTGGGCCTTCAGGAACATCAATCCAAGTGCTGGCAATAATGACATCGCCTGGCAAAGCGGGAGCGTGGTAGTCAATCTCATGTCGGAGGACGACCCATTTGTATTTCGCTTTCAATTCTTCTGATCCAAGGGTGTTCCAATGGGCATAAGCAACTTCCTGCACCCAACGTAGGTAGACGATGTTATTCACATGATTTTGCTCGTCAATATCTGATGCTACTACTGGGATGGTGATGCTGAAAACGCCGCGATCGTCTGGGATGAGGAGCATGTTAACGAGCCTTACGTGCTGCCGCTATGAATTTCTCTTTAACATATTTTCTAAACCAGGTCGGTGCCAGCCTTTTTAGCCTCCACTGTTTCCGTGCCGGTTCGGGCAGGATAATATAAAGCTCACCTTTCCCAGCTCGCTGCAGAATTTCTATTGCCACTTCCTTCGCTTCCAGGCGGGAGTGATCAATGAAGAATTGACTTGTTTTCTTAACGAGCTCGCTTCCTCTGCCGCTTTGAGCAATGTTGGTCTTGAAATAAGCAGGCTGAATGCACGAAACCTTTACGTTGAAGTCAATCAGTTCTCCAAACAATGTTTCGCTTATCGCGACAACGGCTGCTTTCGTCATGTTGTAAGCGCCCATGGTAGGGGCACAGCTCACTGCGGCGAGGCTGGCAGTGTTTAGGATGTGTCCTGATTTCTGCTTCTTAAAAGTTGGAATAAAGAAATAGCAGCCGTACACTACACTAAATTGATTGATGCGCGTCATCCATTCATAGTTATCCAGGGAGTACTCTTCAAACAAGCCACCATCTCCAACACCAGCATTGTTGAAAAGCAAATCAATGCCACCGGCTTTCGCCAAAAAATCCACCGCGACTTGTTGATACTGCAGACGATCGGAAACATCAAGATGAAACGAGAATGTCTTTGCACCCAGGTTCTCAAATTCTTTCGCGGCGAGGGCCAAGGTTTCTTTGTTGATGTCGGCAATGCCCAATGTCCATTTATCTTGTGCCAATTCAATTGCCAATGCTTTTCCAAGGCCGGAGGCAGCGCCGGTGATGAAAGCCCGTTTTTTAGGATGCTGTTGTGTGAGGGTATATTTCATTTCTTATCGAAGATTGACAATATAAGAAAGAAAAAATATTTTCAGAGATGGATTTCATATCAGAGCCATCTGCGATGTTGGGCTAAAGCCCGGGCATTACAGTTCATAACCATTTAACCCCAGACTTAAGTCTGGGGTTAACAACGCAACACCGAAATGGACTTTAGTCCACTTGCAGAATTCATGGATCAATTTGAATTCAATTAGAGTGAATCCTTTTCAACTGCGATTGCTCCTCGCATAGCCGTGTAATGAATCACATGAATTAGTTGCCCGAAGCGTGGATCTTTAGAATGACCCTGTTTCCAGCGAGCATAGATCTGTTGGGCAATTACTGCGTTTTTGAATAACCCAAAGACATAATAAAATACCGGGTTATGGATCACCCTTCCACTTTTCTCTGAATACCTTTCCAGCACTTCTTTTCTCGTGAGATTTCCTGTTAGCCAGGAGACGTTGAATACTTTGGCCAGGTCTGCATCTGCTCCTTCAGCCCAATAAGCAAGGGAGGCTCCGAGGTCCATGCCGGGATCTCCTACCGTCGACATCTCCCAATCCAATACGCCGACGATCTCAGTTAAGTTATTCTCTTTGAGTACCACGTTGTCATATTTGTAGTCATTGTGAAGCAGTGTAGGCGTGACTTCTCCTGGCTGATGTTGAGTGAGCCATAGACTCAGATCGTTCATGCCTTCAATCTCGTCTGTCTGTGCTGAAGCGTATCTTTTCGTCCACCCTTCTACCTGGCGCTTTACATAACCATCAGGCTTGCCTAGTTCAATGAGCCCGGTTTTTTGGATATTCAATGAATGAAGGACGACAAGATTATCCACCACCGATTCTGAAATCCTTCTCATTTCGGCTGGCGGGATTCGGATGTCCTTGATGGCCGAGGGTCTTAGGATTACACCAACAATTCTTTCCATGATATAAAAGGGTGCTCCGATTATTTCCGCATCCTCACAGAGTAGGATCGGCTTAGGAATTTTTGAATAGTGAACATGCAAAAGCGAAAGAACTCTAAACTCCCTGCTCATGTCGTGTGCAGACTTTATGGCTGCGCCAAACGGAGGCTTTCTTAATATGTACTCGTTACGCTCTGAACGAAGCAAATAGGTTAGATTGGAATAACCTCCCGGAAATTGTTTCTGTTCTTTAACCGGACCTATGAGCGAAGAATTTTTCAGCAGATACTCATTCAACTTTTGCAGATCAATTTCTTCTCCAGCCCGTACGGAAGCGGGTTGATCAGTAGCGATCATGCTGGTTTCCTTTTCTTTTTGATATCGAGGCCGTATTCTTTCAGGATGCTGATCGCAAGGCTTTGTTTGTGAACCTCATCAGCGCCATCCCAGATGCGTGCGCCACGTTCATGCTGATACATGGTTGCCAGCATGGTTCCATCCGACAACCCCAAAGCACCATGGACCTGGATCGCACGATCCAGCACATTTAGCACCATGTTGGCAGTGGCGAATTTGATACCGGAGATTTGGTGACGTGCCGCAGATATGCCATCAGAATCAATGTTCGCAGCCGTTCTCAACACCAGGAGCCGCGCTGAGTCGATCTCTACACGACTTTCGGCAATAAACCCCTGGATGAATTGCTTCTCACCCAGCATCATCCCTTCTTCTATTTCTCTGGTTGCGGCACGCTGACACATGAGCGCAAAAGCTTTCTCCGCAATGCCGATCCATCGCATGCAATGATGAACCCTGCCAGGCCCGAGTCGCTCCTGAGCGAGTTTGAAACCCGAACCTTCTACATCAATCAGGTTGGCAACCGGAACCTCACAGTCCTTAAATCTTATTTCTGCATGACTTGCCCATCCACCACCTGCTTCGCCAAACACCGGGATATTCCGGATGTGATGAAAACCAGGAGTAGCGGTAGGCACGATGATCATGCTGGCACGTTGATGTTTGGGTGCATTTGGATTCGTGACGACCATAGCGATCGCAAAAGAGGCCCCTTCAGCACTAGAGGCAAACCACTTGTGTCCGTTAATGAGGTAATGGTCTCCTTTCCTCACGGCCTCTGTCGCCAGCCTGGTAGGATTAGAGCCGGCAAATTCAGGTTCTGTCATGGCAAAGCAACTCCTGATTTTTCCTTCCATGAGCGGATGAAGAAATTTTTCCTTGTGCATGGGCGAGCCAAACTTGCTCAGCAGTTCCATATTGCCGATGTCAGGGGCCTGGCAATTGAATGCATACTGGCCATAAAAAGGAGTGAGCGCCATTGCTTCGCTGATTTGGGCAAACTCGCAAAGCGAAAGGCCCCAGCCTCCTTCATTTTTTGGCAGATGAAGTCCCCAAAGCCCTGCCGCTCTTACTTTCTCGCGCTTGGCATCAAGCAGCGCATAGGTTTCAGCTGCGCTCCGTGAATGATGTCCCGCTTCTATCGGAAGGAGTTCCTCTTGAACAAAGGCTTTTACTTTCGGAAGGAGATCCTTTAAGCGATCGGTTGCGAATATTTTTTCCATAAGGGTGCAATGTTTGTTAATTGACTTGTAATCATGAGAGTAGGCAACACGCAAATGAAGTAGACACCTTGCCTACTGCTGATTGCCTATTGCCTACTTACGGATATTCATACGATGGAAAAATTTAATTTCAAATCGTGATAGAGTACGAAAGATATTCAAATCGTCGTCCCTCCATCGGCAAAGAATAGCGTGCCGGTACAGTAACCCGAAGCATCAGAGGCGAGGAACAAAGCCAATGCTGCAATTTCGTCTACGGTGCCCATGCGGCCCATTGGCACCATCTTCATGAACCGCTTGAGCGTATTTTCATCCTGCCACAGGGCTTGTGAAAATTTTGTTTTGATCAAGCCGGGACATATCGAATTAACACGGATGTTATCAGGGCCCCATTCCTTGGCCATTACTTTTGTGAGCATGTTCAAGGCAGCTTTTGATACGGAATAGATGCCTAGCCCTGGATCGGGTGTATCGCCGGCAATCGAGCTAACGTTGATTACCGAACCGCCGCCACGCAGCTTCATATGAGGATAAGCAAGCTTAGAAAGTTCGAATGGAGCCTTCACATTTACGTTCATTATTTTGTCGTATGCCCACTCTTCCGTTTGCACCACCGGACCGAAAGCAGGATTGGAGGCGGCATTGTTAACAACGATATCAATGCCACCGTATTTTTCTATGGTTTTATCAACCAGGATTTTTAAAGAAGATGCCTCGCTTGTATTCCCGGCCACCACTAAACAATCTCCTCCGGCAGATTTTATTTTCTCCGCAACCTTATCAAGTTCTTCCTGCTTGCGGGAGTTGATCACCACCTTCGCCCCATGGGAAGCATACACCATGGCAATGGCTTCGCCGATTCCTTTGCTTGCGCCCGTGATCAGAGCGACTTTATTTTCAAGGTTGAAATCCATAATTGCATTCTATTTTAGTTCCTTCAGTCCTGCCTTCTTAAGCTGCTTGTTCAAATTCAACAGGTCTTTCTCTTTCCAATTCTTCCATTCTGATATGACTTTATCAAATTGAAGCTGAGCCTCCTTTACACCAGATCTTGCTTGCTCCGTGGGAGGCATCTCCGTCTCTTGAAAAATATTATGCAATGATCCAAAGAGATCATTCAGCCTTCCTAAGTTTGGAGGCACAAATCTTCGCGGACTACTTTGCATGTTGGCAAGTGCTTGATCTGTTGCGCCCAGTTGCGTGGCCACATTTACCTTTGCTTTTGGAAGCGTTAATTTGATCTGTTCGCGAAAACGATCCAATTCCTTTAACGCTTCAAGAACCTGTTTGCGATTTTGGTAGCAGATTACTGAAAGATCATGTTGTGTTGTTAAGTCCGCAGTTGAGGCTTGGACTCTTGGGTCCATCACAATTTTCAATGGCTGAGAGGAGCTGTTTCCATCAACGGTTAATTTCACGGTATAATTTCCCGGCATGGCCCATGGTGAAGTAAACTCGGGAGCGGTCTGACCATAAGTTGCTGAAATGGGATACGCTGCAGGCACTTCCAATGGGGCATAGTGTTGATCCCACATAAATCGATGAGAGCCCGAAGTTCCTGAAAGAATTTCCTGCGGTCGAATCCAGTACAAAGGAATGTTTACATCCGCAGGGATTGCATAGAGTTTGTCTTCGCTTGTAAACTTTCGAATTACCTTCTGGCTTTCATCGAGAATCTCCAGCGTCACCGTTTTAGCCTTTTCCTTTAGAAAATAATTAATAATAGTTCCGTCAGGAGGATTTTGTCCGGCAGGTTCTTCGGGTGGCAGTGGCGTGTCGGTGTACATGCTCCAGCGCACACGGTAAGAGACTTGAGGCTTGTATAAAATGATATTCGCCGAAAAATTGGTTGCAGTGACTTGCCGAAGTGGAGTCATGTCATCCAAAATCCAAAATGAGCGACCATGAGTGCCGATCACTAAATCATCATCTTTGATAACGAGATCGCGGATAGACGTGGCTGGCATGTTGAGCCGAAGGGACTGCCAGTTATCCCCATCATCGAAGGAAACAAAAACAGCTTGTTCCGATCCGGCAAACAAGAGTCCCTGACGCTGTGGATCTTCTTTCACTGCGTTGATGGGCGAATTGGGAAGACCCTTCACAATTTCAACCCATGTCTTCCCGCCATCACGCGTTCTGAAGATGTGCGGACGCTGGTCATCAAGGCGGATGCTGTTCACGGCGGCATAAGCAGTGTTCGCATCAAAGTGACTGGCGTCCATTACGGAGACTTTGCTCCAGGATGTGATCGCTGGCGGAGTTACATTTCTCCAGTTCTTTCCACCATCATTGGTCACTTGGATCAAACCATCATCTGTGCCAGCCCATAAAGTGTTAATGTCCTTGTATGATGGTGCAATCGCATAAACAACGCCGCGCCTCGCCATCGTTTTCATCTCTGGTGATTTATAGACGCCCACATTGGCAGGTATATCCCACGCATCTCGCGTAAGATCTGGGCTGATCACTTCCCAGGAGTTTCCTCCATTCTGTGTTTTGAAAATAACATTTCCTGAAAAGTAAAGTGTTTTTGGATCGATGGGCGAGAAGAGAACAGGAGCAGTTCTTATAAACCGATACTTTCCACTTCGGACGGCCTCGGGCGAAATGTTTTGAACCTGCCCTGTGCGCTTGTCAAAGCGCGTGATTTTGCCACCATAAATAATGTTTGGATCAAGGGGGTCAGCCGCGACATACCCATATTCTTCTACACCGACAGGATGCCATTCCCTAAAAGTAATTTGACCATCGTTGCCACGACTGGATACTCCCACGGAGCCACTTTCCTGTTGGCCTCCAAGCACATTGTATGGAAAAGAATTGTCGGTGCTTACATGATAGAATTGTGCCGTCGGTTGATTATACCACGAACTCCAGGTCACTCCATCATTTACAGTGATAATTGCGCCCTGATCGGCGGCAATGATCATGATGCCTGGGTTAATTGGATTGATCCAGATGCGATGATAGTCGTCACCACCTGGTGCACCGCGAATCCCCGTCCAGTTTTTTCCTCCATCCGTTGACTTCCACGTCACCACATTTGCACTGAAGACCACATCGGGATTCTTCGGATGTACTTTCACTTCTGCGAAGTCGCTGCCACGGCTCCAGATTCTTTCATCGCTGGTGGTGCGATACCATGATTCCCCTGCATCATCGCTGCGGTATATTCCACCTAGTTGAGGTGAATCAACCGTTGCGTATAGTCGATTTGGGTCGCTCGGGGCAATGCAGAATCCTATGCGGCCAAGACCTTGCTCAGAAGTGGGAAGCCCTTTGGTTAGTTTCTTCCAGGTAGTTCCTCCATCAGTAGATTTGTACAGTCCGCTGCCCGGACCTTGCCAGGCACCATTCTCCCAGGGGCCCTGACGAGCCGCCCATAAGTCGACGTAAATGGTATTTGAATTTTTTGGATCGAGCACAATTTGCGCAGCACCCGTATTTTCATCCACATAAAAGATCCGTTCCCAACTTTTTCCTCCATCAAGCGTTCTGAAAACCCCGCGCTCCGTGTTTGGACCATAAGGATGTCCGAGGACCGCGGCAAAGACTCGATTTTCATTTTGAGGATCGATGGCAAGGCCGCCAATTTGCTGACCATCATGAATGCCTGTGTTCTTCCATGTTTTTCCACCATCAGAAGATTTATAGATGCCATCGCCAATGGAAAGATCTGGTCGCTGAATGCCTTCTCCGCTGGCGACGTACAGGACATTCGGATTCGATTGGGCCACGACTACATCGCCAACCGAGCCAGTAGCCTGATCATCAAAAATGGGAATCCATGTTCTACCGTAGTCAGTAGTTTTCCAGACACCTCCATTGTTGACACCTATGTAGAACACGTTTGGCTGCTGAGGGACACCAACGGCGCCGACCGTTCGCCCACCCCGATGCGGACCAATCATCCGCCACTTCATGGAGTTGAATAGGGATGGGTCCACCTGAGCCTCGGCAAAGTGAACAACCAGCGTCAGAAGGATGATTATTCCTATGGAATAGCCTCTCATAAAGTCTAAGTTGATAAGTCTAAAAATATCCAGAAGCCCTTAGATTAACTATAGATATTTTAGGAATGATTGTACCTTCGAACAACAAAAAAATCAAGTCACAATGAAATCAAGTTCCCTTCTGATCATTCTATTTTCCATTCTTGTTATGACTGCTTGTGAGAAAAAAGCTTCACCGCCGGCGGTTGCACTCAAATCCTCGTCTCTTGATTTGAAAGCCATGGCTGCCAAGATCATGGAGAGAGTCAATCTTCAGCCAGGCGAAAAGGTATTTATGGTGGGTCAACCAAGTGAGTTTGACTCCCTGATCGTCTTTTTGGGTGATCAAATTTCCAAGGCAGGCGGTGTTTATTTAGGAACGATCAACGTGGATACCGCGGCGTGGCCGGCAGCCTGGAACAATGATTTTGTGAAGTCAGTGAATGGGAAAACAAAAGAAGAGCTCACTCAACTGTTTGATTCGTTGGCATTGGATCTTGGAATCATGTTACCAGGTCCTACACCGGTGCTTGCTCCCTATGCTGCGTGGCAAGATGTCATGAAGAAAGGCAAAGGAAGGGCTGTGCACTTTCATTGGGCGGGTGCCAATACTTTAGGAGGAGTTCCGATTCCGGTTGATGATGCAATTGGAAAAATTTATCAGAAGGTGATACTGGAGACAGACTACCAAAGTTTGGCGAAGATTCAAGCTGAATTTGAGAATGCCATGCGCAAAAATATCGTGACGATTACTACGCTCGAAAGTAAACTCACCTTTAGCATCGGGGACAGGCCAGTGACCAAACAAGATGGCGATATATCAAAGGCTCGTGCTGCCATGGGGCGCAATCTTGTGGACAGAGAAGTTGAACTACCAGCCGGTGCAGTTCGAGTAGCTCCCTTGGAGGAGACTGTTGAAGGAACAATCGCATTTCCAAATACAATGTGGGGTGATCAAAGAGTAGAAGGATTGGTGGTTACATTCAAAAAAGGAAAGATCATTGACATCAAAGCGAAGGAAGGATTGGAGTTTATTAAGACCAAGTTGGACGCCGGGAAGGAAAGTTATCTATTTCGCGAATTGGGAGTTGGATTTAACCCAATGATGGCGGTCACGGATGATAATCAGCGCATACTTCATTATGGATACGGTGCCGGCATTGTCAGGATTTCGTTTGGGAATAATGATGAATTGGGTGGTGTAGTGGACGGTGATTTCGTTCGCATCAATCTCTTTGTAGATGCAACTGTTGCGGTGGGGAAGGACGTGTGGGTTAAGGAGGGTAAATTGGTGAAATGATTCATTGCAAAGCTGACTCATTGTATTTTTTCACGCAAATCCGCTCAGTGCTGCAAAGGTTAATGGCTTGTAATTGATTCAAAATAATGAAGCTGATACTTACTGCATTATTATTGGTTAGCAGCTTGGTGGTTGCTCAGAAGCCCAAATCCAAACCACCCGTTGGTGAGGTCTATTTTCCGGGCACGGATGTAGAGTGGAAAAAGAAATCTCCTGCTGAAGTGGGGATGAATTCACAGAGGCTACAGGAGGCAATTTTATTTTCCATCAGCCAAGAATCCAAAAATCCACGGGACATGGAGCAGTCCCACTATCAAAGTTTTGGCAAGGAGCCTTTTGGCAATGGAATCGGGCCCTTCAAAGAGCGGGGCGATGTTTCGGGTGTCGTGCTCCGCCATGGTTATATCATCACCGAGTGGGGAGACCCGTTTCGTGTCGACATGACCCACAGCGTCACCAAGAGCTTTCTGTCAACGGTTATTGGCCTTGCCGTTGATAAAGGGATGATCAAAAGTGTTCACGACACCGTGTGGAAATATGTTCCACCAATCCTGCCTTTCTCCTCAATTTTAACCACAAATAAGGCTGATCAACTTGGTCACTCAGAACTACTTACGCCATTTGATACGAAGCACAACCGCAAGATCACATGGGACCATCTTCTTCGGCAGGTCAGTGATTGGGAAGGCACTCTTTGGGGCAAGCCGGAATGGGCGGACCGTCCCAGTCCTAAGCCTGAAGAATGGCAAACAAGGCCACGAAGTGACCCGGGCGCGGTCTACGAATACAACGATGTGCGTGTCAATGCCCTGGCTCTTGCCGGACTTTCAGTTTGGAGGAAGCCTCTGCCGCAAGTATTGAAAGAGAGCATCATGGATCCCATTGGCGCTTCAAATACCTGGAGGTGGTATGGCTATGAGAATTCATTTGTGGTGCTCGACGGCCAAATCATTCAGTCTGTGAGTGGAGGAGGACATTGGGGTGGTGGCATGTTCATCAATGCGAGAGATATGGCACGGTTTGGTTATCTGACCTTACAGCGAGGTAAGTGGAAAGACAAACAATTGATCTCGGATGCTTGGGTGAAAATGGCCCTGACGCCTACACCGGCACAACCAACTTATGGGTTCATGAATTGGTTTTTGAACACGGACAAGAAGTTGATCCCGGCAGCCCCAGCCAGTGCATTCTATCATGTTGGCAACGGAACCAATATGGTCTACGTTGATTTTGAAAATGATTTGGTGGTGGTGACACGCTGGATTGAGAATGGTGCGATTGCGGAGTTTGTGGAGAAGGTGTTGTCATCTCTTGAGAGGTGAATGGTTATAAATCTTGCGGGTCTTCGCGGTTTTTTGATGTCTCATCAAAAATACCGCGATCTTCTGGTGCACTTTAAAGCAATGACCATCCAAGCTTTTCAAAAAATTATCTATTATGAATCATCGACTTTAATTTTTCATCATTGATTACGAAGTTCACGGTACCTGAGACAGGATCGCGAGCATCAACTTTGAAATAGGTTAACAATTTTTCTATAGATTCATTCTTGCATTTGTTGAAAATCAAATCCAACTTCCTATGAGCACCAGCAGAAGATTTTTTCTAAAGCAAATCGGACTCGCCACCATCGGCGCTGGCTTCCTTACATCACAAGCTCAGACAGTGTATGCTGCACCTCATGCAAAATTTACTTTGCCGAGGAGCACGCCGGAAGATCAGGGCTTAAGTTCATCCGGTATCCTGAGTTTTCTGGATGCTGTAGAGAAAAGCAAGATTGAGTTTCACAGCATCATGGTGCTACGGCGTGGCTTTGTGGTAGCTGAGGGTTGGTGGGCACCGTATGCTCCGGCATTAAAACACACTCTGTATTCTTTAAGTAAGAGCTTTACATCAACGGCAGTAGCGCTTGCTATTTCTGAAGGGCACTTTAAGTTGGATACGCCGGTTGTTTCATTTTTCCCTAATGAAATTCCAGCCAAGATAAGCCCCAACCTCGCGGCCATGACCGTTCAGAGTTTACTCACCATGTCGACGGGACATGCTAAAGATTCTATGCCGTCACTGAGAACTCCCGGAAACAATGATTGGGTCAAGACTTTTCTGTCGTTGCCTGTTGAGCATACACCGGGAACTCACTTCATTTACAATACCGGCGCAACATACATGCTGTCGGCAATCGTTCAGAAGAAGACAGGAAAAACGCTTGTTGAGTATCTCAAGCCACGTCTGTTCGATCGGCTCGGAATTGAAGACTATGATTGGGAGATGAGTCCGGAGGGAATTAACACCGGAGGCTATGGTCTTCGGGTAACGACAGAAGACATCGCTAAATTCGGACAGCTCTACCTTCAAAACGGAAGCTGGGACAATGCACTACTGCTTCCAGAAACCTGGGTTGCTGATGCTACCGCTTCCCACATCGACAACGGTGCAGGACGCAAGGGTCCAAAAGAAACGGATGACTGGGCACAAGGTTATGGATATCAATTCTGGAAGTGCACGCACCGTGCTTTTCGTGGCGATGGAGCCTTTGGCCAGTTCTGCATTGTGATGCCCGACCAGGAAGCAGTGGTAGTGATCACAGGAGAAAGTTTTAATCTTCAGGCTTCTATTGGACTCGTTTGGTCTGACCTGTTGCCAGCTTTTAAGGATCAGTCCACTTTGGCAATCGAAAGTCCCGCAAACACGAAACTGAAGCAGCGACTGAAAAAATTGGCCATCAATGCCCCGGCGATCAGCAAGAGCGCTCCAACGGCAACCAGGATTAGCGCAAAGAATTTTATCCTTGAGGAAAATGAGTTCAAAGCCAAGGCAGTGAAATTCATGTTCGTCGGAGACACTTGTCTATTTTCACTTTCGGATGAAAAGGGCGAGCACCTTGTAAACTGCAGCATGGGAAAGTGGATGGAAGAGAAGAATTCAAAGACACAGTTGCTGTTTCCAATGGTTGGACGTCCGGAGGTGAGTACTCCGATCTGCGCGAGTGCTACCTGGAGTGATCCGAATACATTGACGATGACCTTCTGTTACACGGCGACGGCCCATAGTGATAATATAATCTGCCAGTTTGCCGAGGATAAAATCACCATCAAATTTCTGAGCAGTGTGTCGAAGGGTAATCCTGAGGCTGTCGAGAAGCGAGCCGAACTGAGGGGGAAGTTTGCTATTTGATTTCATTTTGATCGTGTCTAAAATAGTAGGCAATAGGCAAATGCAGTAGGCAAAACATTGCCTATTGTTGATTGCCTACTGCCTATTATTCATCCAGTCAATACTTCGCAGGCTGCCCCTTCTTTGGAGTCGATTTCAAAATAAACTCCCGGATGTCCTCGTTGGCGGTAATCAAATCCTCCGCCCTCAGATACATCATGTGTCCGCTGCGATAACCCTTGAAGCTCATGCGATCTTTCATTTTGCCGCTCGGATCGATTTGCCACATCGTGTACTTCGCATTGAAGTAATCACACGCACCATCGTAGTAGCCAGACTGGATCATCAGATTCATATATGGGTTCTCTGCCATCGCAAGGCGAAGGTTTTCTCCTGTTTTGTCTCCTTCTCGGTTCCAGGGATTTACCTGACCGAACATGTTGTACTTAATATCGGTCTTATATTTCAACACGTCCCTCAGGTAATAGTTGATGGCAGGCGTGAATGAATGAAGCCATGAAGTAAGTTCGGAATTAAAGTCAGGAGCGACGCCAGCTTCGGTTTTGTCGATGCCCTTATAGCGTGAATCAAGACGTCCTACCGTGAATCCACCTTTCTCACGCAAGAGATCTTTCCAGAAAAATTGCGTGGGTACATTGAGGTTATATTGTAGAATTACTTTTTCTGACAACCCTGAGTAGCGGGATATTTTTGAAGCGAGCTCCTTTCTCTTTTGTTCGCTTAGAAAACCTCCGCGCGTAAGGGATGGAATCAATTCATTGATTGTAAACTCTTCCACTTCGGGTAGCATATCTGTGAGGTCTTTCTGTAGCAAGTCTGCTGAAAGTACTTTGTGATACCAGGCAGTCGCGGCATAGTAAGGCAATGTTAATGCAGCATCTACTGGGCCGCCTCTTTCAATACCGAGATCTGTCGGTGAGACAAGGATTACGCCATTCAAATACATCCAATGGACATTTTGCAGTTCCAGCGCAAGTCCGGAGACACGGGTGGTGCCATAACTTTCCCCGATGATATACTTTGGGGAAGTCCAACGGCTTTTTCGTGTAACAAAATTATTGAGCCACTCGGCTAAGTACTTGATGTCGGCGTTGACGCCAAAGAATTTCTCCTTGGGAGTGTCCTTAATCAAAATTCTTGAATAACCAGTGTTGACAGGATTCACGAAGACGATGTCCGCCACATCGAGTACTGAGTAAGGATTTTCTTTGATGCCGTATGGCTGGACAGGATAACCTTCGGCGTCAATTTCAAGTATACGTGGTCCTGTATAAGCTATGTGCATCCACACCGAAGCAGAGCCGGGGCCGCCATTGAAAGAAATAATCAGCGGGCGCGTGGACTTGTTGGTGATGTCTGTTCTCTCGTAATACGTGTACTCCAATGCGGCAATCGCTTTTCCATCTTCATCCCAGACTGGTTGTGTACCCGTGGTTGCATTGTAGGGAAAACGCTTCCCTTTTACGGTCACCTCCCAGCTGGTGGTGACGGTGGAATCCCCGGCGAGCTTGCGAACTTTCTGCGCGCTGAGCTGCACTGCAAGGACGATAGACAACAAGGTGATGATGATAGACTTTCTCATAAGGTGAACTGTTAATTTTTAAATCTTAAATCCCGATTATTTAATTTACGATTGACGATTTTGGATTGACGATTTTCGTCGTAGCAGCGCTAATCGTCCTTCGTAAATCCTTAAACCGTACATCGTAAATTCTAGATCGTCTAAGCAAACGGCTGCTCAATCGAAGGACTCGGCTGTGTAAACCACTTTACTCCCTGCTCAGTCATGTAAGCACAGTCTTCAAGACGAATTCCAAACTCTCCATAGATAGAGATGGTGGGCTCGATGCTGAAGCACATGCCCGGTTGCAGGGGTTGCTTGTTGCCCAAAACCATGTTGCCCCATTCATGACCGTCCATCCCGATTCCATGTCCCGTCCGGTGTGGAAGTCCAGGAACTTTATAACCTGGTCCGAAGCCAGCATCGGTGATCACTTTGCGTGCTGCGATGTCAACATTTTCGCAAGGATCACCAAGTTTGGCTGCGGCAAACCCTGCTGCTTGTGATTGCTTTTCCAAATTCCATATTTCTCTTTGTCTTTTGGAGGGCTCGCCAAAAACGATCGTGCGACTTATGTCGGATGCATAGCCATGGACACTGCAACCACCATCCATCAATACGATGTCACCACTCTTTAATTTCTGAGGTTCGATGCTGCCGTGGGGGAAAGCAGATGGTTTTCCGAATGAAGCAAATGCCCCACCACGGGCACCGAGTTTTGAATGCGCGTCTGAGGTAATTGCAGAAAACTCTCCCTGGCTCATACCTTCTTTGAGCATGGAGATAGCAAATTTGTAAGCCGCTATAGTGATATCATTCGCACGCTGCATTAGGGCCAATTCAGCATTGCTTTTAAACATGCGACAGGCAACTGTGACCGGATCCGCACTTACATAATCCAATTTGTTCGCTTCTTTTCTAATTCCGTCAAACAGGAAGAAACGAACACGTTCCTCCATTCCCACTTTACCGGCTCGGATTCCGTAGTCGGCAAAAATTTGTGCTACAACTTTATAAGGACTTTCATGTTCTTGCCAGACTCGCACATCTGATCCTAACGTCATGAGCTCCCTTACCCGGGCTTCTTCAAATCCTGGACTTACATACTTCACTTCACCCTTGGCGGGAATGATCGCTGCCATCATACGTTCACTAGTACCCCAGCGGATGCCTGTAAAATAGTCCATGCTCGTGCCTCCGTCCAGAAAGATCGCGTCGATTTTGTTTTCTGACATCAGGCGCTGCGCCTTTTCAATCCTTACTTTGCGCTCTTCCAGAGAAATGGGTACAACGCCCTCCATCATTGACTTCAGGTCATCCATGGGTGACTTCATCGCCGTATCCGCGGGCTGAGCACAGCCTGAAATACCTGAAATTATGGTGGCACCACCTGCGGTGAGGGCAGATGCCCGGATAAAATCTCTTCGATTAATAGACATTGGGAGGGTTTAAGATTTGTAAAACTAGGATTTTATTAAAATTTGGCAAGGGTGGATTATATGGGTGGTGGGGTCAGGTGGTGGCAGCGTTTCCAGCTCTTGAGAATCGTCTCCCGTTCAAGGCTTTGGCTTGTGATTTATCTTAGACACGAACGACATCGTTCGTTAAGATATAGCACGCCCCTTCAGGGCTCGGAGTTGTGGCTTACCTTAGACACGAAGGGCTTCACCCTTCGTTAAGATATAGCACGCCCCTTCAGGGCTTGGACTTGTGATTTAGCCTAGACACGAAGGGCTTCACCCTTCGTTAAGATATAGCACGCCCCTTCAGGGCTCGGACTTGTGGCTTACCTTAGACACGAAGGGCTTCACCCTTCTTTAAGATAGAGCACGCCCCTTCAGGGCTTGGACTTGTGGCTTACCTTAGATGCGAAGGGCTTCACCCTTCTTTAAGATTAGCACGCCCTTTCAGGGCTTGAACTTTGGCTAGGATTATTTTATGTACTTCATTACCGTAGCGGGCCCATTTGGGACTGGATTTTGATCTGATTATTATTAGCCCCGAAGGGGTGCCATAGAATCAAGATAGGGTGTAGCCCTATCTTGAAGATTCATGATGCGACCTGGTTAGCCCTGAAGGGGCGCTATATTTTTGAAATAATGCTTAAGAGAAAATTAACTTTTTTAGACTACATTTTAGCTTGAATAAAAATTCACATGAAAAAACTTAACCCACTTTGCAGCTATCCGGTCAGAAGTAGCTGTGTTCTAATAGGTTCTGTTTTTTCTGGTGTTAGTTTGTGTACTACAGATTTTCGTTTTGT
>JAYVQY010000107.1:0-5821 GCA_043776715.1 Cyclobacteriaceae bacterium
GGTCAGGGATTTGTTCCCATTAGCGGACCACCCTCAACAAGTAATACATACGATGCAGTTTTCGGTAGTGCCGGAGGCTTGGTGTTGAATTGGGAACCGTTCACATTTGGTCAACGGAGAGCAAAAGTTAGTTCAGCAAAGGCTTACCAGGATTACCAACAAGCCGACCAGGATCAGGAAATCTTTCAACATCAAATCAAAACGGCCAATACTTATCTCGATGTGGTGATGACACATGAATTAATCAAAGTGTATGCTAAGAATCTGGAACGCGCAGAAGATAATGTACGAATCGTAAAAGCATTAACGCGGAGTGGCTTAAGGCCAGGAACCGACTCTGCATTATTCAAAGCAGAACTATCAAGAGCAAAAATTGAACTGCTCAATTATGAACGGCTCCGGGAAACTCAACGGTCTTTGTTATCAGAAATGCTGGGTGGCAATGAAGCCATCTATCGTATCGATAGTAGTTTCTTTAAATCACTACCGGTTATCTCCGCAGATACTGCCTCGACAAATCATCCCTTCATTCGACTTTCCACAAGTCGCATAATGATTAATCAATACGACAAGAAATATTTACAAACCTCATTGTATCCCAAGCTGTCGTTTTGGGGAACAGCATATGCCCGTGGTTCAGGAATTCGCTACGATGGTCAGGTAAATGCTGAAGAAGGTCTTTCATTCAGTCGTTATAATTATGGAGCCGGACTTGTGCTCAGTGTTCCGCTACTTCGATTCGCCAATGTTCGTCATCAGGTGAATGCCCAGGAATCACTCATCAAATCAGATGAGGAGAAACTCAATCTTGTTAAGCTCCAGCTTGAAAAGCAAAATCAGGTTGCAGATATAACGTTTTCCAATGCGCTTAAGATTGCACAGGAGAGTCCATCGTTTTATGAGTCGTCAGCCTTTTCCTATAGAACGTTATTGAGCCGTTACAATTCAGGATTGGTGAATTATGCTGATTTGATACAGGCACAGTATACGCTGATCAAATCGGAAGATGATCTAAAGAAAGCATACCTCGATGCGTGGAAAGCATTGCTCTACAAAGCAGCTGTGCAGGGTGATATAAATATTTTTCTTAACCAGCTTAACTAAGTATATGAACCTGTTGCTTGGCGCATTACGCAAACCCATCACGGTACTCGTAGCAGTACTGGCGATTATGTTCTTTTCTGTAATGGCAATACGGAATATGAAGATTGATATTTTTCCAACGCTAGGTCTGCCTACCATTTATGTGGCTCAACCTTACGGTGGACTTTCACCAGAGCAAATGGAAGGGCTTGTTACATCCTACTATGAATACCATTTCTTGTATGTAACCGGTGTGAAGTTTGTCGAATCTAAATCCATCCAAGGCGCTACGCTCATCAAAGTTCAGTTTCAGGAGGACACGGACATGAGTCAGGCGATGGCGGAGATTGTTGGTTATGTTAATCGCTCGCGTGCCTTCATGCCTCCGGGAACCGTGCCTCCGTTTATCACTCGTTTTGATGCCGGAAGTGTTCCTGTAGGTCAGTTGGTCTTTACTTCTGAAACAAGGTCACTCTCAGAAATCTCTGACCTTGCGCTGTTCAGAGTACGCCCCATGTTTGCAACGCTGCCCGGTGTATCCGCTCCGCCACCTTTCGGAGGAAATCAGAAGACTGTCATCATCAAAGTTGATCCGGACAAAATCAAAAACTATAAACTCTCTCCCGATGAAGTAGTGCAAGCCATCGCTAAAGCTAACACAATCTCACCTGCAGGGAATGTTCGCATAGGGGATGAAACTGTACTTACGCCACAAAACACCATTGTTGAAAACATAAAGGAGTTAGAAAATGTACCCATCACGTTAGGTACTGGCCCTGCGGTCTACGTTCGCGACATTGCAAACGTTCAATTGGGTTCAGATGTAACAACAAGTTATGCGCTTGTTAATGGAAAGCGCTCAGTATATATCCCCGTAACAAAACGGTCGACTGCCTCCACCTGGGATGTAGTAAAACGTGTGAAAGCAGCTTTGCCTGAAATGCAAGCGGCCATACCGGAAGATATAGTTGTTACTTATGAGTTTGATCAATCAGGTTACGTAATTAACTCACTCACGAGTTTGGTATTTGAAGGTGGTCTTGGTGCCATCCTCACCGGGCTAATGGTACTTCTGTTTTTGGGTGACCGAAGAAGTGCCTTGATTGTGGTACTCACAATTCCATTGGCATTACTTACGGGAGCAACATTACTTTTCCTTGCTGGACAAACCATCAATATCATGACACTCGGTGGACTTGCATTAGCCGTGGGTATTCTGGTAGATGAAGGAACCGTAACGATTGAAAACATTCATAGGCATCAGGAATTAGGCAAGCCAAAGGCAAGAGCTATCCTTGATGCGTGCAAAGAAATCGTCTGGCCGAAGCTTTTAATTTTGTTGTGTATTCTTGCCGTATTCGTTCCAGCACTCTTCATGACAGGCGTTCCGCGAGGTATGTTCCTTCCATTGTCATTGTCGGTTGGTTTTGCCATGATTGCTTCGTTCTTTCTTTCGAACACCTTTGTTCCGGTTATGGCCAACTGGATACTGAAAGACAAAGTCAGTGAGCATCCATCGGGAAGATTTGAAAACTTCAGAATGAATTATCTTTCGCGACTGGATAAATTCTCATCACGATCTACCCTTACTATTAGTCTCTACGGTTTAATCACAACTGGTTTGTTAATAGTACTGGTTCTATTCATAGGTACGGAGATATTTCCTAAGGTTGATGCAGGACAAGCCGTAGTAAGATTAAGACTTCCCGTGGGGACAAGAGTTGAACGCACTGAAGAAGTCACCCAAAGAGTTCTTGCACTTGCTGATAGTATCACAGGAAACAAAGTGGAGATCACGTCAGCATTTGTGGGTACGCAGCCTTCAAGCTATCCGGTGAACCTTGTACACCTCTGGACAAGCGGACCACATGAAGCCGTAGTAAGAATTAATCTCACCAAGAGCAGCACGATGGATATTGAAGATTTTAAAGAACGACTTCGCGCAGCCATTGACAAGAATCTTCCTTCGCTTAAAATCTCATTCGAACCAGGTGACATTGTAGAGCAGGTGATTAATCTGGGATCAACCAATCCGGTAGAGATCGCCATCACCGGAAGAAACCTTGCGCAAACACGTGTGCTTGCGGAGAAGTTGGAGAAGAAACTTCAACGTATTTCTTATTTGCGCGATGTGCAGATTGCAACTCCGCTGGATTATCCAAGCATCAAAATTGATATTGACCGGGTCAAGGCCGGGCAATTAGGATTAACGGTTGATGAAATCAGTAAATCAACCGTAGCCGCAACTTCTTCCAGTCGCTTTACGCAGCCAAACTACTGGCTTGACAAAGGTACGGGTACAGCATATCAGGTACAGGTTGAGTATCCGCAATACCAAATGAATTCGACCGATGACATTGAACTAATCCCTGTTTCCAACGATCCACAAATTTATTTAAGAGATGTTGCACGATGGAGTAAACGTTTTACTCCGGGAGAATATGATCGACTCAATCAGCAACGATTCATCACGATTACTGGTAATATTTATAAAAAGGATTTAGGTGCGACCCTGAAGGAAGTACATAAAGAGATTGCAACGCTTGGAGAATTACCGAAAGGCGTAAAAGTATTGGTAAAGGGTCAGGCTGAACTTTTGAGTGACACCATGTCTTCGTTGCAATCCGGACTACTCATTGCTATCGTGGTAATTTTTCTGTTGCTCGCTGTTAATTTTCAATCGTTCAGGCTATCGCTTGTTACATTGTCAATTGTTCCAGCAGTTGTTGCCGGGTCACTATTCTTCCTGCTCATCACCGGAAAAACGTTGAACATTCAATCGTACATGGGAATGATCATGGCCGTAGGTGTTGCCATTGCCAATGGAATTTTGTTTATCACCAATGCAGAACAGTTTCGTAAGGAAGGAAATCTCAAAGCCTATCGTGATGGAGCATTCAACCGTCTTCGACCCATACTCATGACTAGCCTTGCCATGATTGCCGGCATGATCCCGATGTCATTAGGATTGGGTGAAGGTGGTGATCAGGTTGCTCCTTTGGCTATTGCCGTAATCGGTGGGCTGCTTTTCTCATTGATCAGTACTTTGTTATTACTTCCATTGATCTATCACCGTATTCAGGGAAGTGAAGTTCATACCAGTTCATCGCTTGATCCAGACGATAAAGAAAGTCGCTATTACCAACCATCATGAATTACACTATATATATGAATAGATTAGTTATACTTTTTGTCATCGTTGCTTTGGCAGGATGTGCAGATAAAAAAAGTCAGTCACCAACGACCACCTCCGTTGATTCAGTTCAGGTTTTTGTGTTGAAGAAAGAGCCCGTAACGAAGACACTTTCTCTTCCAGCCGAACTTCATCCGTGGGAGCGTGCGGAGGTATATGCTAAAGTAGATGGGTATATACGTGAATTGAAGGTTGATATTGGCGACCGTGTGAAAAAGAATGATGTGCTTTTAATTCTTGATGCTCCTGAAGTAACGGCCAATTACTCAAAGTCATCTGCTGATCTACAAGCCGCTCAGTCAAAATATCACACGAGTCGTGATCTACACAAAAGAACTGTAAGCGCTGCAAAAGAAAAAGGTGCTGTGTCCGACAGTGAAATGGAACGCTCGAAAAATCAAATGCTAACGGACAGTGCGAACTACGAAGCTGCAAAGTCTGGTGACAACGCTTATGCACAACTAAAAAACTATCTCGTTATTCGTGCGGCTTTTGACGGAGTGATAACGCTGCGCAATGTTGATGCCGGGACATTAGTGGGTAAGGGATCAACCCCGTTATTGGTGTTGGAAAGTCTGAACAAACTAAGAGTCCGTGTTGCTATTCCGGAAATCTATACATCAGCTATTCCTGAATCCAGTTCCATCAACTTTACCGTAGATGCCCAGCCGTCTAAAATGTATTCAGCGACACTGGCTCGCAAGTCAAACCAGATTGATGCAAAAACACGAACTGAACTTTGGGAGTTTGAGGTAGTGAACGCAAAACAGGAATTGAAATCTGGCATGTATGGAAACGCAAGTTTCAATCTCCAACGTAGCGAACCGTCATTCGTAGTTCCCTATTCGGCCGTAGTGACTAATTTGGAAAAAAGTTTTGTGATACGAGTTCTTGACGGCAAGACAGAGTGGATTGACGTTCGAAACGGCATTAGCATGAGTGACAAGGTTGAGATATTTGGAGACTTGCAGGAAGGCGACCAATTAATCTTAAAGGCAAATGACGAACTAAAGAACAGGACAAGTATTACGGTAAAGGCGAAATAGTGTAACCCAGCCGCAGCACACATGCCAAAGCCACACATCCGACACTCAAACCAAAGCTATGGCAAGAGTGCTGCTAAACTTGTGTAAATTAATAGAGCAGTAGAAATTGGAGTAAGCCGACAAAGTTCCCACAGTTGCCGCCACGCGCTTGCACGGACTGAGAACAAAATATAAAAACGAAAGAAAAAAACGAGTAACATTGACAGTCTTGTTGCAACCGACACGGGGGAAGGGGCACAGGCGGTAACAAAAAGTTTATGCAATGCGGGGGTTCAGTGTGGCCATTAAAAGTAATTTCTTAATTTCGTTCAGTAACGTGGGACAGTTCGGAGCAGGTCGGGCTTGACATTTCGCTGCGCTACATTTTTAAGCCCTCCTATTCCCCGCACTGCATAAACTCAAACGTGTGTGTCTTGAACTTCATTCAGTTGTAGGAGTGAAGATGCTGTACAAAAGATGGAAGACTCTCAAAAGGATTAACTCTCATGTGGAAGTCGAG
>JAYVQY010000108.1:0-21967 GCA_043776715.1 Cyclobacteriaceae bacterium
TGATCAAAACCCAGTCTGGTTTCAAAATCTTCAGGGTAAATCATCTTGCTAAGGTTTGGGCGTGAGGCTTGGAATCAAGCGTTGCTCCCGAAGACTAAGGGAGTCGATGACGGTATCATATAAAGCTTCAAACTCAACCGGATGCTCCAGATAGTATTGATATGACTTCCTCAAGACAGAATCCTGTAACCCCTTTTTCCGCATCAGGGAGTCCTGATAAGGTAGAAAGATTTTATACGCTGAGTCACGCATGATGGGCAGCACCTGTATGCGAGCCTCCACCAAATAGATATCAATCATCCAATCTACCATTTGAGCTTTGGAAAGAATACCTTGCGGTTGTTTTTCCCTCTTTTCACACGATATGAAGCACAAAAGCAGAAACAAAACCCCACTTGCTAATCTCATACAATCTTTCTTTTGGCGCGCGCAAATTACTCATATTTTTGCGCCACTAAAATGATGCCGAAGTGAAAGACCTTCTGAAAAAGCTACGTAAATACGAAATCCAGATACGCAAGGCTATCAATAGCCAGATGCAAGGTGACTTCCACTCCATCTTCAAAGGATCTGGACTTGAGTTTGACGATGTGCGACCGTACCAGTATGGAGACGACATTCGAGCGATCGACTGGCATGTCTCTGCCAAAGGCCATGGTACGTTTGTCAAAACCTTTAAGGAAGAAAAAGAGCAAACCATTTTTTTTATTTTGGACGTAAGTGCTTCTCAAAGCATCGGAACCCCTGGCAAAACAAAGTTTGATATTTCAATGGAAATATGTGGGGTGCTGGCGCTCTCGGGGGCCAAAGAGTCAAGCCAGGTGGGCATGATATGCTTTTCAGATGAACGGGAGAAGTTCGTCAAACCAAAAAAAGGCATCTCACAAGCCTATGAAATTGTATCACACTTGCAAAATCTTAAACCCCGTTCCACAAAGACAAATCTGGCCAAAGCGATTTCTTTTGCGCTCAATTCGATTAAGAAAAAAAGTGTCATCATCATGATCTCTGACTTCATTGATGACGGCTACTTTCACAATCTTCAATCTTTGGCGCGAAAACATGACCTGGTGATCATCCAGGTTACAGACAAACGTGAAACCAGCCTACCTAAACTGGGGATTATCCCGGTGCTGGATAAAGAATCTAAGAAGACATTGTGGATCAACACATCGTTCGGAGATTTTAGAGAGCGGATGACCAACACCTATAACAGTCGCCGGGAGGAACTTATGCAATTCAGTCGCAAGCACCAAGTCAACTACATCAGCATCACGACAGATGAAGATTATGTGCCAAAACTCCTGCGGTTGTTCAAGGTGAGAAACAAATCATTAAAGACTTCGTAAGGCAATGATCAGGATGAAGGCGATGATTCGGTGGACTGGTCTTTTGATATTGGTGGCGCATGCTTCGATGGCCCAGGAGGGAATTCATATCAACGGGTATTTCCAAGTTGACAGCATTAGCATCGGGGAAGTTATTCCTTACTCCCTCACGGCCCGATATCCGAGGATGGAGCAAGTCTTGTTTCCTGATTCGACATTTTCTTTTAAACCCTTTGAATTTAGTAGAAAGAAATTTTTTGCCACAAAAACAATTGGTGAGACCAGCTATGACAGCGTGGTCTATCTACTTTCGACATTTGAAATCGACAGCATTCAACGATTGGGACTGCCCGTATTTCTATTGCAAGAAAAAGATTGTGTTTCCGTTTACACAAAACCAGACAGTATCTTTCTTAGCTACCGTGTGGCAGCTGTTCCCGATTCTATTTCAGTAGAAAAACTACCCCTCAAAACCAACACCGCCTACCAGAACGTCCAATGGATCTTCAATTATCCCGCATATGCTTTGGCCGGAGGAGCGCTGGTCATAATCGGTGTGGCGGCTTGGTTCATATTCGGAAAACGAATTCGAAAATATTTTGCGCTCCGCAGACTTAAGAAAGATTATCAGGAATTTATAGAACGATTCAACCGGGCGCTGGACCGATTATCGCCATCATCTTCCACCCGCACGGCAGAAGAAGCACTCCTGGTATGGAAGCTTTATATGGAAGGGTTGGAAAAGTATCCCTACACAACATTTACGTCCCGTGAGATTGTCAAAATGGCAAGCGATCGAAACCTGGATGGCGCACTGCGATCCATCGACCGCGGTATTTATGGGGGGATTTCTTCGACGGTAGAACCTTTCAGGTTTCTCCAGACGTATTCGCAGCAGCAGTTTCAAAAAAAGGAGGAGGAGGTAAAGAATGGATAATCTTAATTATTGGTCATTGGATTGGTTGTCACCCTCTACACTTCAATCCTTTACCTGGACGAACCATCTCTTTCTGTTTGGTATAGCGCTGGTTCCATTGCTGCTCATTGCACGATGGCTCTGGCGATACTTCTTCAATCAAAAACTACCCGTGGCTTTTACAAAAAGTGATTTGAAAAGTACGCCCCTTACATTGCTTAGGCTGATACCGGAACTTCTATTGGGATTGATCGTAGCATTGATGTTGATTGCGCTCGCAAGACCTCAAAAGACAAATGAGAAAGTAGAACAATGGACCGAAGGCATAGACATTATGTTGGCGATTGATATCTCACAGTCCATGCAGATTGAGGATTTTACCCCCAATCGCCTGGACGCTGCCAAGAATGTAGCCCGCGATTTTATAAAGGGACGGCTACAAGATCGGATCGGTATTGTGGTCTTTTCCGGTGACGCATTCTCACTTACACCGCTGACCACGGATTACGCGCTTCTATATTCTTATTTGAACGAATTAAATTTCGATATGATCGAGACTCGCGGAACGGCCATCGGAAGTGCGATGGCCGTCGTTACGAACCGGATGAGGGAGTCTAATTCGAAGTCAAAAGTTTGCATTTTACTAAGCGATGGAGATAACACAGCAGGTAACATCGACCCGATCACTTCTGCAGAACTGGCGGCCGCATATAATATCAAAATCTATACGATTGTGGTTGGTAAGGAGGGAATGGTTCCCTTCGGAAAAGATTTCTTCGGAAGGCCTAACATGGTTGAAAATACAGTTGACGAATCGACCATGAGAAAGATTGCCGAAATCGGGACAGGAGAATTCTTTCGGGTCACGGACAACCAAGCGCTTCAACAGGTGTTCAAGAAGATAGACCAATATGAAAAAGCAGAAATCAAAGAAACCCGCTTCAAAGACACAACGGATTTCTACTTTATCTATTTGCGCTGGGCAATTGTGCTTCTCTTGCTTTGGTTGTTGCTGAAGTCAACATTCGTGAGCAACGTGCTACAAGATTAAATGAACGTGATCGTCTTTGCCAGGAGTATGAGTCTCACGCCAAAGAAAATCAGGACAACCCCCATTACGATGTTAATTATTTTGGATGCCCTGGGTGTCATTAGCAGTCTAAGTTTATCTGCGAGGTAAGCTTTTAGAATGTCGGTGGCTAACACGATTCCTAGCACTGATGCAAAAAACAAGGCAAATTGTCCCGCCTCCGAATATCCAAAATTTATCGTCGCAATGCTTACTGTGCTGATCCAAAAGAACAATACCATGGGCGTCATGCCATTAATCAAAAATCCTTTGATGACATAGCGGTAGAGTCTTTTCTCCATAATTGGTGTTAGATGATTCACATGCCTTGCACGGCTTTTTACCAAGAAGTGATACAATCCAAAGCCGATTAAGAGAGTCCCCCCAACATAAGCCATATATTCCTGAAAATTGGCGTTGGCCATTATTTTGGAAAATCCAAAGTAGCAGATGACCACATACATGGTGTCACTTAAAGAAACCCCAAGTGCCACCATGACCCCCTTACCAAAGCCCTGCTCAATGCTCGTTTGAATAATGGTGAAGAACACTGGTCCCACCAAAAAGGCAAGGACAATACCCAACTGCAACCCGTTTATGATGATCTCAATCACCGGGCGAGGAAGGATTGCCAATCTTCCAACTGGACGCTTTTGAGCACACGAGGAAATTTATTCTGCCCTCCTACCTTTCCTTTGGATTCCATCCATGCATAGAACGTTCTAACAGGAACGACATCAACATATACTTCCTTAAGGCCGGCACTGCGCTCCACGGCATAATCGTCGTTGAGTGATTTCAGAAAATGATCCAGTCTCTCCTTGAGAAGTTTTTTGTCGACCGTGCTATCCGTGCCAACAAACCAATGATGGGCAAAAAGTGAACCATGTGGAATGCCTGACACAGTAAATTCCTTTATGTCAATGTTTAATTCATTCGACACCAACTCAATGGCCTTGTTCATGTTGTCGACAGAAAGATGCTCTCCACAAAGACTGAGGAAATGCTTGGTGCGGCCGGTGATGATAATCTCACATTCCTCCAGGGAAGTGAATTTTATTATATCTCCTATCAAATAGCGCCATGCACCGGCACAAGTGGACAATAGCAATGCATATTCTTTTCCTTCTTCAACTTCGTCGATCAGCAAAGTTTTTGCTTCAGGCCTTAGGTCTCCACCGGGTTCAAAGTTTTCATCATTGAAAGGGACGAACTCGTAAAAAATACCATTATCCAGAACCAACTTCATCGAACGATGCTTGGGCTCATTCTGATAGGCGACAAATCCTTCAGAAGCCAGATAAGTCTCAATGTAATTGATCGGCCTACCCAGAAGTTTTTCAAAACCTTTCCTATAGGGATCTAGCGAAACACCGCCGTGAACGTATACCCTCAGGTTGGGCCATATTTCGTGAATGTTTTTCACTTTATAAAAAGCGATGATCTTCTCCAGCAAAATCTGAATCCATGCAGGAACACCTACAATGATGCCTATGTCCCAATCTTTTGCCTTTTTTGTGATCTCTTCAAGCTTGGAGTCCCACTTGCGGGTCTTCGCTATTTTTTTTCCAGGCTTATAAAAATGTTGGAACCAAAATGGCAAGCGCGCGGCCTGAATGCCACTGAGGTCTCCTTCAAAATAGTTTCCTTTTTTATTGAGGTGGGTACTGCCACCGATCATTAATATGCCAGCTTCAAAAAAATTAGACGGCAAATCGTATTTAGATAAGGATAAAATCTGGCGGATGCTTGTCCTTTGGATCGCCTTAGTCATTTCTTTAGTCACTGGGATATATTTGGATGCGGCATCCGACGTGCCTGAACTCAAGGCAAAATATTTGACACGACCAGGCCAGCAAATATTTTTTGCGCCCTTCTGCGCCAAATGCCACCAGTTCCTGTACAACTTAGTGTAGTCGTGGAGGGGTATCTTTTGATATTGCTTGTAGAATCCTTTTGGTCCTCTTCGAAAGTTTCTTAGGATCTCCTGAAAGCTGTAATGCTTGCCAAATTCCGTATTGCGGGCAGTAATGAGAAGCTCTTTCAACTCATTTTTCTGCAATTCAAAAGGTGAAGAATACTCCTGCTCGTGCTCGAGATTTTCGCGAAGTTTTATTCCTCTTTTAAGCAACGTACCCAGGATAGCCATATTTTTGTAAGCCTTAAGAGTAAAAGGTTAAAGATAGAATGGGAATCAAAGATAACATAGCGAAATTCCAGGCAGAGGTTAAGCCATTTAATGCCAGATTAATAGCCGTAAGCAAAACCCATCCTGTCGAAAAAATTAGGGAAGCTGCTGCCGCCGGACAATCCATTTTTGGCGAGAATAAGGTTCAGGAACTCATTGAAAAACAGCCACAGTTCTCTTCAGAAATAGAGTGGCACCTCATTGGAAATCTCCAACGCAATAAGGTGAAATACATTGCCCCCATTGTTTCATTAATCCATTCAGTAGACAGTTGGAAGCTCCTGGAGGAAATCAATAAGCAAGGCCAAAAGATCAACAGGATCATTCCTTGCCTGCTGCAGGTATGCATCGCAGATGAAGAGACAAAGTTTGGATTAGATCTCGCAGAGCTCCATCGGCTGATCCAATCCCCTGAAACAGCTTTATTAAAATTTGTGATGATTGAGGGGCTCATGGGCATTGCCACATTTATAAATGATCAGGATCAAATACGAAGGGAATTTCGGGGTCTGAAAAAAGAATTTGATGAAATAAAAAAAGGCCCATTGCATGCTAATATTCGAATGAAGGAACTTTCGATAGGAATGAGCGCAGATTATAAGATTGCGCTGGAAGAAGGCAGTACCCTGGTGAGGATCGGAACTGCGATATTTGGAGACAGAAGTTATAAAACAGAATGAATCAAAGAAATACGTTGATTGCTGCATCAATATCGGGTCTGCTCTCCGTTTGCCTCGGTGCGTTCGGCGCACATGCTTTAAAAGCAATTCTGACTGCCACTGGAAGGTCCGAAACTTATGAACTGGCGGTACACTATCAGTTTTATCACACCTTGGCCTTGCTCGCGGTTGGAATCCTCATCGAAAAATTTCCAAAACTGAGAACCGCTGCATTATTGTTTATAATAGGGATCGTCATTTTCAGCGGAAGTTTGTATACACTGGCTTTGACCAATCAAACCATGTGGGGAGCAGTTACTCCAATCGGTGGTATGTTCCTGATGGTGGGATGGCTCTGGAGCGGTTGGGTATTTCTAAAATCAAGAACATAAGTTGTCAATTGACAACTTATTTGTTAGATACGCGCCATTTCGCTTATTAGAAAGTACTAAATTCCAGGCAACAGCTACGGCTCCTTTTTCTCGAGAACATTGGCAACGAATGATATTTGTCCTCCTTCGGGATTCACAGCATTTGAAATAATTGTCACCACTTTATTTTGCTTTCCATATTTTCCAAGGCTATTAAAGGCAACTGCAATCTCTCCCGATTGGCCTGGGGCGATTGGATCACGAGCCCAACCCTTTGGGGTGGTGCAGCCACAGGTCACTTGAACATTGGTGATAAGCAAAGCCTCCTTGCCTGTATTTTTGAACTTAAATATATGCTCAACCTTATCGCCCTGAACCAGATCACCAAAGTCATAGGTCGATTTTTCCCAGCTAATGATTGGACCGTTGTTTTGTGCGTTTGAGCCAACAGACGCAACCATTGCCAGGAGAACAAAAAATAACTTCTTCATAGTCCGTGATTTTTTACAAATTTAAGCATTCAGTGCTATAATAGGGCACTCACTAATTGATGGACAAAACGGTTCAAAAAATTTATGGTCACCGGGTAAGAACCCGGGTAAGTGGGCTGTGTTGGCAGGGAAATAACCTCCTTCTGATAAATCATCGAGGATTATATCCTCATGACTTTTGGGCCCCTCCAGGGGGCGGTCTTGAGTTCGGTCACTCTGCCGAGACAAACTTGATGAGGGAGTTTAAAGAGGAGACAGGGCTTGTCATCCAGGTCGGTCAATTTCGCTTTGCTTATGAATTTATTCTACCACCCCTCCATGCCATCGAGCTTTTCTTTGATGTATCGGTAACCGAAGGAGGACTTAGGATTGGCACTGACCCGGAAATGGGTGAAAAGGAACAAATTATTAAGGAATTGAAATATATGTCTGAAATTGAGATCAAAGCGATCCCGGAAAGGCATAAGCATGGGCTGTTCAAATTTGCCAAAACCGCGGAAAATATCCGTGAGTTGAAGGGATATTTGAAAATTTAAGATTGAAAATACCTTCTAGATTCAAAAAACTTAAAATTCAGCTTAAAATCTCAAAAAACGAACTTATAATTGCAAGCTAAACCAGAACCACAATGAACCTGATGAAAATCCTTACGGTTGTTTTATTAAGTATAAGCCTTTTCCTTGGTTATTACCTCTATAACGGGATTCAGAAAGTTATTGATGACCGGGAGATCATAGAATCAACAGAAGCCGCAATTATAGAAAGGCTAAAACTTATCCGGGAGGCAGAAGCAGTATTTCAGGAGCAAAATGATAGATACACAGCCAGTTGGGATACCCTGGTGAGTTTTATTGAAAACGGGAAGGTGCCCATCATCCAGAGGAGAGAGGAAATCAAGCAAAAAGCTTATGGAGGTGAAGAAGTAGTCATCCACGTGGATACATTGGGGTTTGACTCAGCCATGGAAAGGATTTTCAAAAAGAATTATTCAATGAGTGCTACTGATAACGGAGTATTTTTGGGCTACAAGGTTAAAGTCGGAGATGAGGTCATCAAAAGTCAGAAAGCTTATACGATAAAGGTTGGTGAGCGCGAAAACGAACCACCCTTCCAGGAAAAAGGGATTATCCAAGTGCTTGCGGATATAAAGGATGGTCAGGCCATCACAAAAGGCACAACCCTCATTACGTATTCCGATTATGTTTTCAATAAGAAAACAGACCTTACTAAACTCGGTGAGGTGCCCGGAGCTCCAGGTCTCAACTTTGAAATCTTCGTAAAAAAGATAGATCGCAACGGACTGATGGTGGATGTGATTGAGGTGAAGGACCCAAAACCAATTAATCCAGCCCGCAGGGAGAGTAATGAGCAAAAAGCCCGCAAGCCTTTGAGGTTCGGATCCCGCTTTGATGTGTCTACCGCTGGAAATTGGGAATAAAAAATACATTGTCGTCTGTTGCAACGCATCATAGGCTGGTCAAAAAGATCAAGGACGAGAAGTTTGATGTAGAAAGACTTCAACACTATATATTATTGACCCAAATCGGGGCAAAAGATTTTCAGGTGGCAGTCATCGATGGCGATGATGACCGCCTGATTTTTTTTGAGGATTATGTATTCAATGAAGTTGGCTCGCAGGAAGACTTACAAGAGGCTCTTCAAGAACTCTTCGACTCACATGAATATCTCCTTGCCGGTTTTTGGAAAGAGGTAAAAGTCTCTATTAAGAATAACAAATTCATCCAAGTACCCACATCGCTTTTTGTTGAATCTGCAGCGAAAGAGTATTTGGCTTTTAATGCAATCATTGACAGTGGAAAGGAGTCGGTCCAAACTTGTCGAAATACCAAGACGGATTCAGTCACCATCTTTGCAGTGCAAAATGATATGATGGCATGGCTCAAAAGAGTTTATGCAAACACATCCGTCAGCATCTTCCACCAATCGGCTTCCCTGATAGAGGGTGTGCTGACTTCTGCTGAAAATTCAGAGGAACAACCGCTATTTGTATACGTCGACCGTTTTAAACTCCACATTCTTTTTGTGAAAGCTGGGAAGCTTTTTTATTACAACCAGTTTATCATTAAACAATTCGCTGATTACATCAAATACATCATGCTGGTAATGAAAGCCATGGGCATGGACCAGACAACCAGCAGGGTTGTATTGTGGGGTTATATTGGAAATAACTCACCACACTATCAGGAATTCATCAAATTCGTAAGGAATGTATCGTTTGGCGCACGACCTACACATCTCAAGTTTGGCTATCTGTTTGATGAAATGCAGGATCACCACTTTTTTGATTTGTATTCTCTATCATTGTTGCACTGATGAATCGAATTGCCTTGTTCCCAGGATCTTTTGATCCATTCACGAAAGGGCACGAAGATATCGTGCTGCGGGGGTTAGCGCTGTTTGACCAGATCATCATCGCCATTGGTTACAACAGCCAGAAGGACAAACGTTATTTCAAGATCGAGATCATGATCGAAAAAATTCGCGAAACGTTTTCCAGCCATCAACAGATCAGTGTGATCACCTATTCCGAACTGACTGCTGAACTTGCCAGAAAGCGTGGAGCCAATTACTTACTAAGAGGTCTCCGCAATACAACCGATTTTGAGTATGAAAACAGCATCGCACAGGTAAATCGATCACTAAACAGTGACCTTGAATCTGTCTTTTTGATTACCTCACCTCAGTTTGCAGCGATCAATTCTTCTATCATTCGTGAAGTGCACCGCTATGGAGGAGATGTATCCCCGATGCTGCCGTATAAGCTTTAATGGCTGGAACGGGCTTTCTCTGACATTTTGTAGTATTCTTCAAAAACAAACCGGATGGAATTATATGAATTCTCCAGGGCGTGATAAACTTCCTTCTGTGTCATCCAACGAAGTTCTTCTATATCTTCGTCCAGGCTCGGCCGACTTCTTGAGTCATCTACCAAATCCATTGCATACCATCGGGTTTTCTTAAGCATGCTATTTCGGTTCATGGTATATGTATGCCAGGTGGTACAAATCTTTTTGCCCATGCTTACATCTATGTTGCATTCTTCATTGACTTCACGCTCAGCATTCTGCTTGTAGCCTTCCCCTGACTCCTTTTTCCCTTTCGGTAAGTCCCATTTTTTCATTCTGTAAATCATCAGGAACCGGTCTTTTTTCTTCACGAGGCCTCCTGCTGCCTTTACAATTTTGAATTTACTTTTTAAGAATGTTTTAACTGATTCATAATCATCGATGGTGATGTCCAACGAAAGTAGGTTTGTAGGCACTTTTGAATTCACCAAATCCAGAACGGTATCTAAATGCTGAACGGAAGCCTCCTTGATCCAAACGTGATTAATCAGTTTGGCCTTCGTAATGGGTTCCTTTAGTGCATTGATTTCAAAATTGAAACTACCCTCCTCCGGTTGGCTGCCCGGCTGCCCGATGCGGATGGGTATGTCGTTTACGAATAAATCCATTTTACTTTGCCCTGCAAAAACACGAATATTTTTGAAACGGGCAACCCGATTTTCAGTCTTTTTAATGTTTGCGGTAGGACACTTTCTCATAAATTGCCGTTTCTATGGGTATTAAGATCATTGAGGCAACTGCAGGGCCCGTCGCCTCCAAACTGATGGAAATTGGGGCTATCAAGTTAAACCATCAAAAGCCGTTCACTTGGAGCAGCGGGTGGAAGTCTCCTATCTACTGCGATAACAGACTGAGCCTTTCTTACCCTGAAGTACGCACCTACATCAAGCGGTGTCTGGCACAATCCATTCGGGAAAGTTTCAAAAACGTTGACGTAATCGCAGGAGTTGCTACCGCAGGCGTGCCTCAGGGCGCCTTGGTGGCTGAGGAATTGGAATTACCATTTATCTACGTGCGCCCGAAACCCAAAGACCATGGCATGGAAAACCTGATCGAAGGTAAAATTGAAAAAGGTCAGTCCGCTGTGCTGGTGGAAGATTTGATCTCTACTGGTGGAAGCTCCTTAAAAGCTGCTACTGCCCTTCGCGAAGCAGGGGTGCTGGTATCTGGAATGGTGGCTATCTTCACTTATGGATTTGAAACGGCTGAAAAGAATTTTGAAAAGGAAAATGTTGATCTCGTTTGTCTAAGTGACTTCAGCCATTTACTAACTGAGTCTCTAAAAAAGAAATTCATTAACGAGGAACAGTTGCTTCACCTTAATGCATGGCGACTTGATCCGGCGAATTGGAAATAAATAGTTATGAAAAAAAAACATAAGATTTTGGTACTCACAGGCGGTGGCGATTGCCCTGGACTTAATGCAGTGATCCGCGGTATTTGTAAGCGTGTACGCCAGGAAGAAGACTGGGAAGTTTATGGAAGCATCGAAGGTTTCAATGGCGTCTTGAACGAACCTACTGAAATTGTGAAGCTAACACGAGCGCTGACAGCCGGCATACATGTGCGGGGAGGCACCATCCTGAAAACCACGAATAAGGGAAACCCTATTAAGTTTCCAATAAAACAGCCCGATGGGACCTTCAAGTTTACAGATCGGTCGGCAGAACTCGTAAAAAAAATAAAAGCGCTGGGATTTGAGGCTGTCATTAACATTGGCGGGGATGGATCACAACGTATTTCAGATGCGTTGCAGAAGAACGGCTTGAACATCATCGGCGTTCCTAAGACCATTGATAATGACCTCTCCGCCACGGATCTTACTTTTGGTTTTCAGACAGCAGTACAAATAGCGACTGACAGCTTTGATAAACTCGTGACCACGGCTGAAAGTCATCACCGGGTAATGATTATGGAAGTGATGGGCCGCGACGCCGGTTGGATTGCATTACATACTGCCATTGCTGGTGGCGCAGAAGTCTGTTTGATTCCTGAAATCCCGTACGATATCAATAAAATAGTAAAGCGAATCAATCTTCGGTACAAGGGAGGCCGGGGGTTTGTCAACATAGTAATTTCAGAAGGAGCAAAACCAAAAGACGGCACCATTACCCATTCGGCTGGTGAAAGAGGTTCTGAACATGTCAGGCTGGGGGGTGTGGCATACCAACTTTCGAAGCAATTGAAAGAAGCAGGTTGCGAGGCAGAAATCCGCGAGACCATCTTGGGCCATGTACAACGTGGCGGAAGCCCTATCGCGTTTGATCGTATCTTGGCATTAATGTTCGGGGTCCACGCTTTTGAAATGGTCCTGGACAAAAAATACGGCCGTATGGTTTCCTACCAGAACAACAGGATTACATCTGTGACGCTGAAAGAAGCCACGAAAGAACCTAGCCTTGTGAAAAAGAATTCCCAGATCGTGAATGCGGCCAAAGGATTAGGAATTTCATTTGGAGATTAAAATTAAAAACGAATTAACAAACAGAGCATAAATGAAAACAATCAACGACCTCAACTTTACCGGCAAGCGTGCGCTCATTCGGGTAGATTTCAATGTCCCACTGGACAAAAGCTTCAAGGTAACGGATGATAATCGGATCCGTGCCACCATCCCAACAATCGCCAGGATCCTAAAAACTGGAGGAAGTTGCATCTTGATGTCGCACCTGGGACGTCCTAAAGAAGGACCTGAAGAAAAATATTCCCTCAAGCATACGATCACCGCCGTTGAAAAACTCTCGGGTACCAAGGTACAGTTTGCGAATGACTGTATTGGCGAAGAAGCTAAAACAAAAGCGGCCCAACTGAAGCCTGGCGAAATTCTGCTGATCGAAAATTTGCGATTTTATAAAGAAGAAGAAAAGGGTGATGTCGCCTTCGCGGAAAAACTTTCGAAACTGGGTGACATTTACGTGAACGATGCATTTGGTACTGCACACCGTGCCCATGCTTCCACCACAATTGTAGCCCAATTCTTCAAAGAAAAATGTGCAGGACTGGTGATGGCGGCAGAGCTGGACAATGCTAAAAAAGTGATGGAGCAAGCCTCGAAGCCGTTCACTGCAATTATGGGTGGCGCGAAGATCTCCGACAAGATTCTACTCATTGAAAAACTCTTAGACAAAGTCGACCATCTTATCATCGGTGGCGGGATGTCGTATACCTTCTTCAAAGCGCTGGGAGGAAATATTGGCAAGTCACTGGTGGAAGAAGATAAGCTTGCCCTGGCGAAAGAACTTATTCAAAAGGCAAAAGCGAAAGGTGTAGAACTTCATTTGCCCATTGACTCCGTGTCAGCTAATAAATTTGATGCTGCTGCCAATACTCAAATCACGAACAACACTTCCATACCTGATGGATGGATGGGACTCGACATTGGGCCACAAGCACGAGAGGTTTTTGCTAAAGTCATTGAAGGTTCAAAGACGATACTCTGGAATGGCCCAATGGGTGTGTTTGAGATGAAAAAATTTGAATCTGGAACAAAGTCGGTTGCGGAAGCTGTAGTGCGGGCTACCGATAAGGGCGCCTTCTCCCTGATTGGTGGTGGTGATTCGGCAGCAGCAGTAGCTCAATTTGGATTCAGCGAAAAAGTAAGTTATGTCTCCACCGGAGGCGGAGCTTTGCTGGAGTATTTCGAAGGTAAAGTGTTGCCAGGGGTAAAGGCGCTTGACTAGGGGTGTCTGGTTTCTGGTGGCTGGTATCTGGTTGCGGGTCCCAAACACCAGATACCAGCAACTAGATACCAATTGCAATGAACGACATCGTCAGATTGTCCCACGCGCTCGCACTGGTTTTCTGCCTGGTGCTGTTACTGGCATTCACCACAATTTTACTTTTCGTCAATCCTTCCATTTTTCAGGAGCAACAGATTGCATCGACTGAGAATAAGAAGCCTCATCTGTGGATAGCACCCGACACTGCGACGATCCCCAAAAATAAAGAAGGCAATATCATCCGCTATGGACGAGATCTGATCGCCCGCACTTCTTACTATCTCGGGCCTCAGGGAACAGTAATGAATATCAGCAATGGTATGAATTGCCAGAATTGTCATCTGGAAGCTGGCACCAAACCGTTTGGCAACAACTATGGTGCAGTGGCATCGACCTATCCCAAGTTTCGTGCGCGATCAGGTGGCCTCGAAAGCATAGAGAAAAGAGTGAATGATTGCCTGGTACGAAGCCTTAACGGCAATTCACTTGACTCCTTATCTAAAGAAATGCTCGCCATGGTTGCTTATATAAAATGGCTCGGAAAGGATACTCGAAAAGGAGAAAAAGTTCAAGGTGCTGGCTTGGTCGAAGTTGCGTGGCTGGCACGGGCTGCCAATCCCATCAAAGGCAAACTGATTTACTTACAGAAATGCCAGATCTGTCACGGCTTCTCAGGTGAAGGTCAGCGACTCACGGCCAACAGTCGTTACATCTACCCTCCTCTCTGGGGAGAAAATAGTTTTAATACCGGGGCCGGACTTTACCGCATCTCTAATTTCGCAAGATACATCCGTGCCAATATGCCGAATGGAGCAACCTTCGAAAACCCAATCCTTACTGTTGAAGAGGCCTGGGATGTTGCCGCTTATGTGCTGAGCTTGCCACGGCCACAGAAAAGATTTATACAGGACTGGCCAAAGATCGCACTGAAGCCTGTGGATCATCCGTTTGGTCCTTATGCAGATAATTTTAGTGAAGAGCAGCACAAGTATGGACCATTTGAAGAGATTATTGCGGCTGCGAAAAAATAAAATGTAAATTGAGATATAGCTTAACCACCTTCGCTATGCTTTCTATAACCAGGTTTGGCTTCGACTCCACTCAGCCTGACTTCCTACATAGGAGACGACCATTGCAAGTCACCCTGAGCGGAGCGGAAGGGTGACACCCATGAGGTTCATTGCAGCGCAAGGAGGAGACGCTTAACGACACAACTTTACTTCTTATAGATTATTATCAATATGAAAAAAATCGTTTTATGTTTCATCTTAGGGCTGTTGTCAATTGTAACAAACGGGCAGCAGTCCATACCCGGAGACCTATCACAAGCCATTCACTTCGCCGACATCTGGCTCGAAGCCCAGCGTGAATACGATCACCTTCCGGGCATTTCGGTGGGCATCGTCAGAGATCAACAACTGATCTGGAGCAAAGCGTATGGACTGGCTGACCTGAAGAAGAACGTGCCTTGCGAACCCAACACGATTTATAGTATTTGTTCGATTTCAAAGCTCTTCACGTCCATCGCCATCATGCAACTATATGATGCGGGCAAATTGAGATTGGATGACAGTGTCTCCATGCTGCTGCCTGACTTTAACATCAGGCAACAGTTTCCCGGCAGTGGTCCTATCACAGTACGCTCGCTCCTCACCCACTCTTCCGGGCTGCCCCGGGAATCTGATTATCCATATTGGACAGGCCCCGATTATCCATTTCCAACCCAACCCCAGGTCGTTGATAAGTTGGGTAAGCAACAAACACTCTATCCGGCGGCAACCTATTTTCAATATAGCAATCTCGGGATGACCATTCTGGGAGAGATCGTAGCCAAAGTATCCGGCAAGCCTTACGATGTCTATGTCGAAGAAAATATTTTGAAACCGTTAAGACTTTCGAGTACCCATCCTTACCTACCCGCCGACCAATGGGGTGGGAAGTTTGCGACAGGCTACGGAGCGATGAAGCGGGATGGAACACGCGACGTAATACCTTTGTTCGATGCCCGTGGCATTGCGGCTGCCGCTGGATACTCATCGAATGTGGAAGACCTTGCTCACTTTGCCTCGTGGCAATTCCGGCTGCAGAAGAACGGTGGAAAGGAAATTCTTAAGGCCTCGACATTAAAAGAGATGCAACGCGTGCACTGGGTTGATCCCGACTGGAAAACTCATTGGGGACTTGGGTTCAGCATTTCTCAACAGGATGGTAAAACAACCTGCGGACATGGAGGCTCTTGCCCCGGTTATCGTACCACACTAATGATTGACCCGCAGGAGAAACTTGCCATTGTCGTTTTGATCAATGCCGGTGCTAGTCCTGAGAAATATGCGACAGGAATCAGAAACATTCTGTTGAAAGCCAAAACAAAAGAGAAGGTAAGCAAGACCGACAGCCTCTCACTGGAGAGTTACGCCGGCCGCTACAACGGGCAGCCATTTGGTTCTGAGACCTATGTGTTCCCCTGGCAGGGTAAGCTTGCGTGGATCGGGTTGCCGAATGAACGGCCAACCGAAGGTATCACCTATCTTAAGCGGGTTGAAGGCGACACTTTCCGTCGAGTGCGCGATGACGAAACACTCGGCGAAGAAGTTATCTTTGAGAAAGATAAATCTGGCAAAGTAACACGGCTGCTGCGACACAGTAACTACTATTTGAAACTTCAATAAATCTGTAAACTTAATAACCATGAAATATCTGTTCACACTCTTTTTATCAATCTGTTTCATTTCACAACTAAGTGCGCAAAGCAGCACGGTGCTGGACACCAAAGTTCACAAGATAGTAATGCAATTTACCGTTGGTGACTCTACGGAGCAGGCTTCCATTGTCGGGCAGGTGGGAAACATCCGCAACATCTGGCCAAATGCACAGATTGAAGTCGTTTGTCACAGCTCAGGGTTGGATATACTTCTGAACTCAAAATCAAAGGTGTCGAAGACCGTGACGGATCTGAGTTCGAAGGGCATAATCTTCGCTGCCTGCAACAACACCATGAAGCGCCGCAACATCAAGAAAGAAGATTTGTTGTCGGAGGCTGTGGTCGTTCCTTCGGCGATGGTTGAGATTGTGACCAAGCAGGAAGAAGGCTGGGCATATTTGAAGGGAGCGCATTAAAGGGTGTTAGGTATTGGCTCTTGGCCGTTGGCTTGATCAAAGTAGATTATTAGAGTTCTGCGCCGGAGTTTTGTCAATTCTATTGAGGGCGGGGAAACTCAAACCCTCCTCAACACCCAATACTCATCATACCGGATCGTCCCCCGATCCACCAGGCTAGCGTTTGCGTTCTAAAGTTTTTACTTTTTTAGAAAGGCCTATAAGTTCCCTTACAAGGGCATCGCTGCGGGCACTACTTTTTTGTGATTCCTGCCCGACCTGTATTTGAATTTCCTTCGTTTGGTTTTGAAGTTCCTTCGTCTGATGTTGAAGGTCCAACGTCTGGCGCTGAAGGTCCATGGTGACAAGGCGAATATCCTTTGATTCTTGCTGAAGGGACTCAATTTTTTCTGAATGCGAAATCAAGACCTGATATGACACATCCAGCCTTTGGGACTGTTTTTCAAACATGACTTCAAATTTGTCCATTTTTTCAATGAGCCGGTCAGTCTTTCGAAGGTACTCAGCAAGGAGTTCCAGAATTTTGCTCTCATTCGTCATAATCTGTATAATTGAGTACAAGTTAATGGTTAGGTAATCAGTTCACAAGACTTCTTGGTGACGGAAAACAGGACAAGATTGTTTATAATCGGAAGATATAGTTAGCAGCAAGGCGATGCTATTCGAATGTTGATATATAAATAATTATCAAGACTATGACTTTCGTTTTTGAGAACTATCAGTACGACATTGAAGATCCTGGGATTTGTCCCCATTGCCACAATGGTAACGAACCGAATTTCTTATTTCAACGAAGTTCTAAGGGACTCGGAACGACAAAAATAAGCTATTCTGTATGGCAATGTACTTGGAGGGACTGCAAGAGAATATTTGTATCTGTTAACAACTTGGACGGACAGGGACGCAGCACGTTTAGGGGTTTTTTGGACGGGACACCCAAAGGACCTTACTGGCCTGAAACCATAACAAAACTTGAATCACGATTTATCAAGACTTACTTACAAGCACTTCAGGCAGAACATTCTGGCCTAGACGAAATTGCCGGCATGGGATATCGGAAATCTTTGGAGTATTTAGTTAAGGACTATTTGATAAAAAGAAATGGGGAATTAAAAGGAAAAATAGAGGATCAACTTCTAGCAAAAGTAATAAGTGATAATTTTGTTTCCGACCAGGAGAAAGATCTGAAAGGACTTCTTCAAAGAGCGACTTGGCTGGGCAACGACATGACTCATTATTTAAGGTATCATGACAATTTTGATATTAACGATTTGAAAGAATTGATAAAGTTAGTCATGGACGAAATGCACTCAATCGAACAAAAGCAATACTACATAGAAAATATTCAAAGTAAATATAAAAAGGACGACTAATGCACGAAATCAATGGTGCGACTTCACAATTATGAACTACGGAATAGGTATAACTCTAGTGAGGAGATACCCTACTCTGAATTACTCAGCACTGCTGATTGGATTGAGAGAAGGGATAGGATTGTTTTAAGAGACAAATCTATTTGTACAACTTGCGGCAAGTACGAGACAGTCCGAGATCATACAGAAATTGATCCTGAAACAGGCAAAACCAATTTTGTTTGGGTGACTGACCAGTATCCTTTGTACGAGAACAATGAAGGAATTCTTATAGAAAGTAAATCGCCATTGTTAGAGTATTCTGAAAAACCTTACTACCTGCACGTTCATCACAAATTCTATGTTCTCGGAAGGCTACCCTGGGAATATAATGACGATGCACTTACTACGCTTTGCAACTGGTGTCACTGGAATTTCCATACCAAAAACAAGGTTCCTGTTTACAAACTGGTCAACCAGAGGTTGGAGGAAGTTGAACTCACTCCGTGTAAACGATGCAATGGCACTGGCTGGTTTCCAGAATTTGATCATGTTCAAAATGGGATTTGCTTCAGGTGTCATGGAAATAAATTTGAGGAATTGATTCGCAGTTGACGGAGTTATTTTAACAAATAATAAACCTTCGAACACCACACGAATGCCCGTGCTGCACATGCCAAGACATCCAAAGCACTGGCATCCGTCTGGTTAAGAGTTCCCACGCGCGACACAGGGCAAAGCAAAGTGCATATTCAATAGCGGGGAGTTGGGTAAATTTGTAGATTAGTTTTTTTAAATATTTCGGCTCGAGCAAGTAAACGCCCTCAGGACAACTTGGACTCTATAAAAATCTGCAATGTTTGACAATGAACGTAAAAGAGCCGACCTTCGCATTTAGAAAAGTAGTTCTGCTCCAATTGACCCTGCTCATTGGCACATTTTGCAAGCCGCACGTGCACGTGCTCAAATCCAAGCTTGCAAAAAGAGCCAATTCCAACCGCCGGAAATGCCAAAATGATATCAAAAACTGTATTTTAGGGTTCTGATTCCGAACCAATAATCAATTTCTGAGGAGAATGAATAGTCACCATTTAGATGAGACCTTACAGGTACTAAAGGGCCCCACTGCAGCACAGATTACAGTTAACAATCAATGGGCAGCTGTGGCATTGGAAATGTTTCACTCACCCTCAAACGCCATCTTGCAATTTCACGTGGACGGAAATTCAGGACAAATCGACTTGAGATGGGAGTCAACCTTTTCTAGGGCCGCTATGAAAGAAGAAGTTTATATGGCCTTCCATGGAGGAGAAGCATTAGCGATGTTTATTATGTCAGTTATTTGTGGGTACGGCCACGCAGGGCAGAGCGAAATTGGAACCGGGGTGGATTATTGGTTTACGAAGGAAGAACCAAACGATGATGATTTAAACTTTCTGGACAACTATCATTATGTTGAAATTTCCGGAATATTAAAGGAGTCCAAACCCAACACATTGAAAGGCAGAATTAAAGACAAGCACAAGCAAATTGACGAAGGCGGCAAGCAAGACAAATCATCCGTTATCGTTACTCTATTTAGTGAACCTAAAACGGTTAAGGAGATTCACAGATGAAGCCGAAAGTAATACATCAGCAGGCTATGGATTTCTCTTTCAAAGGCAAACAAGCCATGAATGAAGGAAATTTCAGTGCTGCTTTTGATTTTTACAGACAAGTAGCAAAATTCGAAAGTGAAGTAGCTCAATTCTATTTCGATAAGCCTGATCTAGAACCAACAAGAAGTGTTATTATCAGGAGCGCGGCTTTTCTAAATCTTAAAGCAGGTCTGATAGAGGACGCTAAACGATTCATCTTTTTTGGACTAATAAATACAAATGACAAACTTATCAAAGGGCAGTTAAACAACGCGCTTGAACTTGCAGTCTCTCTCGACAATATGTCGCCAGAGGCGGCAAGTGGAGAATACAACTATTTAAATCTTCTTCGACAACGAAGTGTCCATTACATTCTTGAGCCATCATTGCCAATTCATGGTAAATCTGTAAGCCTTGAAATGATTAAGGATTTTACCGATGGCTATCTTAAATCATTAAAGGCATTTGCGTTGACAAAATTCAAGAAGGTTTTAGAGCTTGAAGGTGAAATGGAAGAGTCATTTATCAAAGAATTGGAAAAGCTGGTGAATCCTCTGGTGACAAGTTCAGCATATGGAAGTTTTAAGTTCTCAATTGCGAATGATTTTCTTGCTCACGAAGGCGAGAAGAAGGAGTTGCTGGAGCTAAAGGCAAATGTTGTTACCAAATTTCACAACGAAATTTTCTCCAACCCATTGTCAGACGAAGATATCGATGTAATCAGAAAAAATTACACCGAGGAAGATGTGAATGAGATTTTCAGACCGTTGGCCAGAATTAAGGCAAATAATACCTCATACAAGATAGGCTATTACGATCCTGATACATTTGATAAAAGATTTTCAGGACGAATAGTGAATAAACAGAAAAAAAGACTTTTGACTGTTAAGCCCATTACTCAAGAGGATATCGGTCAGCTAGAAAGTTCAATTGTCCACACAAGAAACTTGCAAAGTGGAAAAATAACTAAGAAGACAATTCACCGGGAGCAATTAAAGGCTTATGAATTTGATATAAAAACAAACGTCATTGAACCAACGAACGATGCCCCGCTGATTCTCAACGAAGAAATCATCATCGCGGTAAACTTCGATTCAAATACTGGGTTCACGATCTTGTTCACTGACTTTCGGGTAGAGTTTACCGACATAGAGTTTAATAGGGCCAAGGAAGGTTTTTACAATTCATTCAATCGAAAGCTCAGATATCTGGCGAACAACGATTTGATAATTGAAGACGAAAGGAAAGATTGGGAAGCAGTGAGCAAATTAATTGGTAACCCCGATGCTCTGAGGAAGAAGTAACGACTGCCAACAAAAGCGCATTGTGAAGGCGAAACATCCATTGACCCGAATCTTGTGGACTTGATCTTGATTTTCTGGAATACTCGTCATTGGACATTCTGACTTTCTTATCACTTACTTTTCCTCAGCACCCAATACTCATCATACCTGATCGCCCCCCGATCCACCATCTCTCTAATCACTTCAATAAAAAGATGCCGATCGCGGGGGCCCACCATGCTTTCAAGTTCATCTACGGTCATAGGCTTGTGAGACAGTAAATCCGCAACTTGTTTTTCGTAGTCCCGGAAGGAAACAACATTGCTTCCGCCCAAACTGATACGCTGTGGGCCGATTCTGGTGTGAAATTATTCGAGGGCCCAAAAAATGAATAGGACATATCGTCCATAAAGTGGTCGATATACAAACGTTGCCAGCCATAGGGTCAACGCGGACAAGTACGCGACTAAGGAAACGATTGACTGAAATACAAACATTACAACTCGGTTGCCAACAAGTAACAGGGCTAAGACAACAGGCGACTCTTCACTTTTATAAAAAGATTCAACCGAATTGCTCCGCGTCCCGATTACTATCGGGAGCACATGCCATAGCCGAACAAACCCACCGAGATACCAAAGCTATGGCAAGAGCCAAATCCCCACCGCACCAGAGAAAACCGACAAATCGAAGTAAAATTTGCGTATTTTAACCATTTGAATGAAAATGTGAACATGATATACCATTTTCCTGACATCGGGAAAATGGTCGTGAGTTGTCTCATCGTTGATTTCAACAGGGAGATATTACATTCTCTTAACCAAATTAATTGATGTCAAAAAAATCAAATGCACCAAAAGAAGGTTTCAACAAGGTGCTGCTTTACACAACGCCAAACGGCAAGGTGAAGGTGGAAATCTATTTGCAGAATGAAACTATCTGGCTTACGCAACAAAAAATTGCCGACCTG